>CAIVAU010000140.1 GCA_903903925.1 uncultured cyanobacterium | reverse complement strand
TTCTCCGCTTCCTCTAAAGAAACTGTACCAGATTGTAATTGATGCAGTACATCTTCCTGATTAGTTAACTTATTTTGATTAGATAGGCGATCGCCATTCGATTCTTCCACCCAATAGGAGGACTCTGGCATGGTTACTACTACCCTGCCGATATGCTTACTATGCTGTATGTAACGGAAAGATTCAACAATATCTTCAAGCGGAAATTCTTTGTAATATAATGGCTTCAGGTAATCGCACTCAAAATTTCGTGCCAACTTGCCCCATATCCGGGAAAACAATTGATTATCCTTAGCAAATTCATCCCCTAAATCAAAAGGAAAATATTTGACATCCGCACGCTTCTGAGCAACCTGCTCATGACTCCAGATGTTAAGCTTACCAATTTCAACATATCGTCCTTCCAAGGCCAGGATATCTATATTTTTCTGGATGTACTCTCCATGAGTTAGGCTATTGAAAATAATATCTACTCCGCGACCCTGAGTTAGTTCCATTACCTCATCGGCAAACTCAGTAGTCCGAGAATTCATAATATGCTTTACTCCCTGTCTCTGGAGAAAAGCCATCTTACCTGGACTAGCGGTAGCAAATACTTCTGCGCCCATAAATTGAGCTAACTGAACTGCTGCTTGTCCAGTCCCACCGGCAGCAGCATGAACTAATACTCGTTCTCCTGGCTGAACTTTTGCTAAGTTATACAAACCGTGAGCTGCCGTAAAAAAGGGTATGGGAATAGTAGCTGCACTCACCATGCTCAGGTTAGAAGGTTTAGCCACTATGTTATTTAGTGAGCAGACAATGAAGCTACTGAAAGCATCATGAACTCCGATTACCATCACCTCATCGCCGACTTGCCACTGAGTCACCTCTTCCCCTACAGCCACAATAGTACCTACACCTTCAAAACCAAAGGTGAGATTTTCAACACTAGTAATGCCAAATTTTTGCTCATTGTACTCTTTGAGCATACCAAGAGCGTTAATTACATCCCGAAAATTAACTGCCACAGCTTTGATTTGCACCTCAACTTCAGCAGAGCCGAGAACCCTACATTGCAAAGGTGCTAAAGTTAAATTATTTAATAAGCCATAATTAGATATCTTTAATTGAACCTGTTTAAGAGCAATTGAATCTTCTATAATTTCTTGTCTATTCGTCTGGCTAGGCAGCAGAGGCACTTGATTTTGAATATCGGCTGATTCATTGACCAATTCTTGGCTTAAATTATACGGCTGACTACTAATACTTGTTTCGCCGTAAATTGTTTTAATCCGATTTTCTACCTCTAGTTGATGAAAAGTGATTTCGTGCATCTTTACTTCTTTTTCAATCACTTCTGGTAATTTATTTCTGATTTCAGAAGTTAAATGTTCTTTTAAAGTCACTAAAGATAATCTCGGTTTTTCGGCTATTTTATTCGCCAAAGTTTGAGCATAATTTAGCACCTCTTTTCTCGGTAAAACAGGAAAAGGAATACCTCTTTTAGCTAATTCTTCCCCTCGATAGTTTTGGGCTGTGTAGATCATTTCATGACCTAATACAAAGCCTAATTTTGTAGGTACAATAGTAGTACATCCTAACCCAGGAGTGAAACCATAATTCATAAAATTAGTTGTGTAAATACTTTCTTGACTTAACACAACTAAATCTGCATATAAACCGAAAACAAAACCACCACCAATACCATGACCTTGCATAGCTGCAATTACTGGTATTTCACAATCTAGTAAGATTCTAAAAAAATCTAACTCATTAAATTGCAGTTCTCTTTTATAAATCTTGATTAACTCTTCCTTTCTCCCTCCCGAACAAAAGTAATTTCCATAGCCCGTCAAAATCACTACTTTATATCTCTTGTTTTGAGCAACTGCGCCAAAACATTTGTATAAACCATCAATTATTTTTGAGGAGAAAGTATTACATTCTTCCTCGTCCCTCATCGTGATTTGAACAACACCATTATCCAACTCTACCAGTTGTACTACCTCGGAATTGGTCTTTGCTGAGTCCAAGTGAAAATTCAGACTTGTCATGAAAATACACCCTCACTTTTAAAACGCTTAATTTTTTCTTGAACGGTAGGATCGGCTAACAAACTAGAAATTGTATTAACAGCTAAATCTTGAGTTTCTGCTTGAATAATCCATAACTGATTAATATAAGTTTTTAAATTTCTTACACCAGATGATGGTAAATATCTTAAACGTTTAACGTATTGACTAATTAACTTATTAGTATTACTGCCATATTCATCAACCAAGCCCAATTGATAAGCCTCTGATACCGATATTTCTTGAGTTGTTAATGCTAAACGGTAAGCTTTTTGAAATCCTATTCGACGAATCAAAAAGGGTAAGACACAAGCTGGTAATAAACCAAATAATAGTTCTGATAAAACAAATGTGACAGTTTCATCTGCAATAACTATATCGCTGGCTGCTACCAAACCCACTCCCCCTGCTTGTACCTTGCCACGCACGAGTGATACAACAACTTTACTACATTGGGACATTTGTTTGAGGATGTTGTAGTAACCATGAAAACTTATTTTTAGATCAACTTGTTTTTCGTTTGCTACTTCTTGAAAATCCATTCCCGTACAAAATGCATCAGGTAGTCCCTCTAAAATCAGCACTTTCACTTCTTCTTCTGCTTCAGCAGCTTGCAAGGCTGACAACAATTCTTGAATCAGTTGAGTGTTGATGCTATTGTTAGCTTCAGGTCTATATATCTGAATCCTTTGTACAGCACTTTGATGATTGATTTTTATGGTTTGATAGTCCATGTTTATACCCATTCATATTCTCGGTGAAATTCCTTGATTTTTTTGAGTACTAATAGACCCTTACCTTCAATTTGTTTCCACACACCAGGAAAGATTTTATAATCTAAGGTGACATTTCTAGTGCCAAAGGCAACTGCACGACTGTAATGTAGTAACTGATCATATTCTTCGATGTTTAAGGAGTAGCGCGTTGCTAACTGTGATGAAATCTTTTGTTGAGCTTGAATTTCCTTTCCTTCTGGAGTCACAACCCCACTATAAAATTCTGAGGAACAACCAGAACCGTAAGAAAATATACCTATTCTTCGAGGTCGGCTGAAATCCCCATTATCAATCGTGCTAGCTAGGGATAAAAACACTGTCGCTCCCATAATGTTGCCTACTTGTTGGCAATAGATTAATCCCAGCATCACCCTTCTTTGAAAGTCTGCTTCAATCTCTTCAGGTTTAGACTTTTTTAACTTACGCATCATATTTTTGTGGGCCCCTTTGACCATGCCTCCAAAGGGGGCATGAAAGCTCAAGTAATCAAAAGATTTTTGGTAGTCCACGCCATCTACTCGGCTTTGATAATGCAGGTAGGCGTTTTCAGAACAGTCTAAGTAAGAAAGCAATGATAAGTCTGCATCTCCGGCTTCTAAATCTGGCTTGGGTCGGCAGGTATCCATTACTTCATACCCATAGTAACCGTTGCATCCCACATCAACTTGAAAAATGTAAGGAACATCACTCACCAAAAGAGCGACTGCCCCAGCACCACTACTCGGTTCCGCAAAAGACCAATCTTCACTAAGTGCTTGTCCTCCCTCTGCAAGAGTAAACCGAGATATATCAGTGGCTATAACTAAAGCTTTAGCTCCTGGAGATGTTTGAGACAAAATAAAGTTGATTGCCATCTGCAAGCCGGCTGTCCCTGAGTAGCAAGCTTGTTTGATTTCAAACATCCGGCAGTTACGACTCAGCCCCAAGTAATCTTGGATATAAGTACTCATAGATTTGCCAAAGTCAATGCCAGACTCACTACAGGTAATCACCATTTCTACCCGTTGCTTGTCAGAATCACTCAAGCGATCTATGATTGGCTTGGCTGCATTAACGGCATAAGAAACGGGGTCTTCATAGGTCATAGCAACCGTCTTCTCTTTCATCATGAGATTGTCGAAGCGGTGCGTATCTAATTGGCGTGCTTCTGCTAACTTTCGTACATCTAGCCTTGCTACGCCTCCATATACATTTAGAGCTTCAATTCCAACTTGTTGCATGACTTTGCCCCTTTTCAATTAATAAAGCTGAATTAATTCCCCCAAAGCCGAAACTGTTACTGATGGCATATTGAATTTCAGCTTTAACGGACGTTTCTTTAACCCAATTTAGGGTAGTATCAATGGGATTAACTAGGTTATTGGTGGGATGACAAAAACCAAACTTCATTTGCAATAAAGTTGCAATGACCTCCACCACTCCTGCTGCCGTTAAACAGTGACCTGTTAAAGACTTTGTGGAATTAAGCAAGCAGTGAGATAGTCCTACAGATTTCAAAGCAGCTACTTCGGTCTTGTCACCTAAAGGAGAGCTTGTGCCATGAGTATTCACATAATGAATCTGCCGTGGCTGCAGTTTTGCCATCGCTAGAGCAGCATTCATAGCTTGTTCTTCTCCTTTTTGAGATGGCTCAGGAGTCCGTTTTCCATCTAAACCTAATCCCCAGCCAATGAGTTCCCCATGAGACCTTACTCCTCTTTGTTGAGCATGGTCAGTTCTTTCGAGGACTAAAACCCCACAACCTTCTCCATAAATAAAGCCATCATGATCTCGATCAAATGGCCGACAAGCAAGATGAGGAGCATCAGCAAAACGCACACTGCCCATAGCTCCTAAATTCGTGAATCCCTGGCATTCCCACTGGGAGATGTCAAACAAAGACCCAACAGCAATACTCACGTCAGTAACCCCCATTAAAATTTGCCGGGCAGCATGAATTATGGCTACTGCTCCACTAGCAGAAGCCGCACCTACGCTGTAGCCTTCGCCTTGAATCTGAAAACATTGGGAGAGCAAACTCATTACATCGGTGTCCCAAAGGGTAACGCCATAAGTTGGTCGTATAAACTCAGGGTGCGATTGGTAACGCTGCCAGATTTGTTGTTTATCACGTTCCTGGAAATTTGAACCACCTACTACAATCCCAATACGTTCAGGATTCACTTTGCGTGAAGATAATTGTCCATCTTCCCAAGCTTCAGCAACAGCTACGGTGGCTATCTGACTACTCCATGAAGCTGTGCGTAGCAGTCCCCTATGTTCGGGAAGCAAAGATTTAACCGTAATTTCTGGAAGTTCCGCACCAATAAATGACCTAGATCCTTCACGTCCAGGTCTCTTGAGATAACCAAACTGAGTTCTCCCTGCAAACAGAGCATCTTGAAAAGATGCTACCCCTTGACCAATAGGAGTAACAATTCCCATACCAATTATCTCTATTCTTATTGGCGCAGAGCTATATCCCACGATGCGCCTCCAACTTAGCTGCAATTACATCAGCTAATTCTCCGATATTCTGAGCTCCAGCTAATTCAATTAGTGGGATATAAAAATCTAACTCTTCCATAACCATCATCAGAATTTCTGCTCGATTAACTGAATCAATTCCTAATTTTTTTAGGCTATCAGTGGTTTTGAGTGACACTGTTTCTAATTCTGGTTCTACCTTATAAATGTTTTTTTTGATGAGTTGAAATATGGGATTCTTATTTGTACCATTATCCTCACATTTATTGCTAGATTCACGTTTTTGTTTTATTTGTTGGATTATTTTATTCGCCTCATGGGGAGTTAATTCATGATTTGCCACCTTATTCAATATTAAGCGTAATGTCTGCCTCATATCCTGTAGTGAATCTCCAGGTGAATCCTGCTTTTGCAGAGATTTTTTGGGATAATCTTGATTATTTTGGGGTAATCTCCCTCCACCCTTAGAGGAAATTTCCTGGATGATGTATTTCGCTAAATCCGATAAGGTTGGGTGATCATATAACTTAGTTGCTTTGATATTTAAATTGTAGGTTTGATTGATGACGGTTATCCATTCGACTCCGACGATGGAGTCTAAGCCTAAATCAATAAACTTCTGTTCATCTTCAATTTCACTAATATCTGTATACAGCACTGATGCTAAACTTTCCTTGAGGGTATGTTTGATTTGAGCAATGTCATCATCAAAGTTATCTAATGGTGATATGCTTCGTGTCTGGGCAATATTTCCAGATTCAACTTGTTGCTGAGTAGATTTAGCAGGTTCTACCTGAACTGATTGAACTGTCAACTTATCTAGCTGCACTTTGGGTGTTTCCTCTGTTCTTAATAAAGCTTTTGGAAAAGACAGTAACTCTGGGTCGGATAATCTCTGCTTTGGTTGCTGTAATATTTGGTTTTCATTGGTTTGTATTTGCCGTGATTCCATATTTCCGTCAGTTCTTGTTTTTTCTTCCTCAGGTCTTACGCTACTTTTGTGTTTATTTTTGTCTTGGATATCTGATATCCAATAACTTCTTCGTTGCCAAGGATATGTTGGTAACACTACCTTCTGACAGGAATAATCTTTGTTAAATCCTAACCAATCTACCTTGACTCCCTGTACATATAACTGCCCTAAACTTTGCAGCATTTGTAGCCAGTCTGGCTTACCAGGGCGCAAACTTGGCAACCAGAGCTTTTTGGTTCCTATGAGGCATTCGCGCCCCATCCCTAACAAAATTGGTTTGGGTCCTATTTCTAGAAAGATTTCATAACCTTCTTGGTGCAAGACCTCCATACTTTGGGCAAAATTCACGGGTTGACGTACATGATTTACCCAGTAGCTTGCTGTGGTAATACTCTCGTGTGTTCTAGTTTCTGTGACATTTGATATCAGGGAAATCTGAGGTTGATTGTAGGTTATTTTATTGGCGACTTCCTCAAATGACCGCATCATCGCCTCCATTAAGGGCGAATGGAAGGCATGGGATACCTGTAGCTGGTTTGTCTTAATTCCTTCTGCGTTTAGGCTGTCCCTCACAGTCCTAATGGCTTCTGCTTCACCAGAAATTACAACGCTAACAGGGCCATTGATGGCTGCTATTGCCAATTTTTCTGTGTATGGGGCAATCAGTTGATTTACTTTCTCCTCTGATGCCATTACAGCTAACATCTCACCCCCATCAGGTAAGTCCTGCATTAAGCGTCCCCGGTGGGCAATCAGTTTTAATCCATCTTCTAAACTAAATACTCCTGCTACTGTTGCAGCTACATATTCTCCTACACTATGACCCATCACCACATCTGGTTTTATTCCCCAGGATTTCCATAACTGAAAGAGAGCATATTCAATGGCAAATAGGGCTGGTTGAGTATAAGCTGTTTGGTCAATAACAGGACTATTTAATTCTTTAGTATCTTGCGGATAAATAACATCTAAAATAGATTTTTCTAAATAAGGTTGTAGAATTTGCTCGCACTGGTCTAAGCTTTGACGGAAGACGGGTTTGGTTTCATAAAGTTGTCTTCCCATGTTGATATACTGAGAACCTTGTCCGGTGAACAGGAATGCAATTTTAGGTGATTTGCTATTACTAGAATGTTTAGCAGAAAATACATTATTAGCTTCTTTTTCTGCAGTGATTTTGGCTAATTTATCAGCTAATTCTTGTTTGTCAGAGATGATAATAGCTAGCCGATGGTTGAAATGCGATCGCCCTGTATTGGCGGTGTAACAAAGATCTTCCAGCGATACCCCAGGATGAGACTCAAGATAAGCTTCATAACTTTTTGCTAGCTCTTGCAGAGACTTCTCAGTTTTGGCAGATATGGTGAGTAAGTGCTGAGAAAGCTTTGTATTTTTTGCTGCCAGCACTGGTGCAAGTGCCTCTTCCAAGATGACATGAGCATTTGTACCACCGAAACCAAAGGAACTAACACCAGCTAAACGCGGTACTTGATCAACGATCCATTTCTTTAATTCTGTGGGAATCGTAAAGGGAGTATTTTCAATTTTGATATATGGGTTTAACCGCTTAAAATGCAAATGGGGTGGGATCTCCTTATTTTGAAGCGATAATACCACCTTGATGATGCCGGCAATCCCAGCAGCGGGTTCCAAATGACCAATATTTGTTTTAACTGAGCCAATATAACAGGGTTGATTTGGGTGGCGACCCTGCATGAGTACAGCTTTTAAGGAGTTAACTTCTATCGGATCTCCCAGGGGAGTTCCGGTACCGTGAGCTTCTACATAGCTAATCTGATCTGCAGCAACTCCAGCATTTTCTAGGGCTTTACGGATAACTGCCTGTTGAGAAGGTCCATTGGGGGCGGTGAGTCCGTTGCTTAGACCATCTTGGTTTATTGCTGAACCTTTAATAGTTGCCAGAATGTTGTCTCCATCTTTGAGCGCCTCTGAGAGACATTTGAGAACGATTACGCCACATCCTTCTCCCCGGACATAACCGTCAGCACTGGCGTCAAAGGTTTTACAACGACCGTCAGCCGCCATCATTTTAGCCTGGGAAAAAATAATATTTGAATCTGGAGAGAGTATCAAACTGACACCTCCAACCAAGCACAGATTGGATTCTTTGGTGCGTAAACTTTGGCAGGCATAGTGAATTGCGACCAGGGACGAGGAGCAAGAGGTTTCAACAACTAAACTTGGTCCGTGCAGGTTCAGTACATAGGATAAACGATTAGCGGCAATGCCAAGGGTGGCACCTGGTCCATCGTAGGCATCGAGGCCAGATAAATTCCTGCTTTGCAACTTGCCATAATCGTAGTTCCCGATGCCAATAAAGACCCCAGTCTGGCTGCCACTTAGCTTGTCTGGTGCTATGCCTGCGTTTTCTAGGGCTTCCCAGGCTACTTCTAAGACCAATCTTTGTTGAGGATCTATTCTTTGAGCTTCTCGGGGGGAAATTCCAAAAAAACTAGGCTCGAACTTATCTACCTGATCTAGGAAGCCACCATAGCGGCTAATCATTTTTCCTGGTGTAGCTGGTCTCGCGTCATAGAATTCATTAACATTCCACCGTTCTGAGGGGACTTCAGTAATGGCATCTATACCTTTACTTAGGAGATGCCAGAAGCATTCGGGGTTTTTAGCACCTGGTAAACGAACGCCTAACCCAATAATAGCTATTGCTTCCATATAACTGCACTATACAACTTCTTAGGCTAAAAAAGTTTGCCTATAGCTGTTCTCAGTTGGATGCAATCCACATTTATCTCTTTGTATCTAAAGGCAAGGCACTGCCTTGCCCTTATCAGTGTATTGGATTCAACCGATAACCACTATATTCTAATTAGCGATGGATTTAGAAAACTGCCTAAAGGAGTGAATATTTTCCTTGATAGCTTTGTCAATCGATCCCCCTGAAGACATGAAACTCATTTCGCGGTTGACAGGTGACATGTAATCGATCCCGCCAAAAAAGCTACGCAGATCGTATAGAAGGCGGTGGTGGTATTTGAGATTTACATGGAAACCCTCGTGTTCGTGACACAAGCATTTCTCCAACCATTGAAGAGCTTCTTGGCTAGACATCTCAAATAAAGGACCCCGTAGCAACCTGTAGTATGCAAGCATGAAACAGGAATCATCTTGGAATATAGCAGGTATCCCGCCAGCAAGACCACCAAGAAGCTGTTTTTGCATTAACTCGACTGACAAATTGCCGATGAATCTCTCATAGACTGTTGGCTTCGCAAAATCCTTATACACTTCTTGAGCAATCAGTCGAGACATTGTGGTATGGAAAGACTCATCCAACAAATGGTAACGAGAAATTTCTGTGGGAACTGGGATAAATTCGCCTTTTTTCTCTAACTCCCGAAAATACCTTGTATATTCATATTCAGCCGTTTTGAGCAGCATGTTAGCTATGTAGCGAAGGCAGTAGTACTGAGATGCCAAGAAATACGAACTTCCCCAGCTTAAGATAAACAGCCTCAGCAAATATCGTGGAAAGACTTTCAATATCCCTGTTCTTGGACCAGGGAGAAACAGATTTTTCTTCTCCAATTCATGTAAATAGGGGGAGTAACAGTTTGCTTTGCTTTCGAGTCTTATCTTTTTTAGTAAGCGAAGAGCACAATCTTCTAAAGCTAGCGGATTGAAACTCAAGAATTTTTGCAAAGTTCGGTTAGATGTTGTGTCGTTCAAATAATTTTCAACCGATTTGCCTCGATTTTCCCCTAGAGGAGCATTAAATGCTGCTTTTTGTAGTAGAGATCTCTTGGTTTCGTAACCAATTTTATGAAAAGCATGAATGTGGGATTTTTCTTGGTCACTTTCAAGCTCCAACTCTTTGCAGAGAGTTTCATAACCACCAATAGTCGAAAAAACTCCATTCGTAACATCATTGCAAAGTATGGTATTTGCTTCACTAGCAGCAATCTGACTATACTGCGTAACCCAATAAAGATGATTGAGAGCAATTTTTTGCGAGGGTGAGGCTTCTGCGTAAAGCGGTGTGCCGTAGAGGATTGAAAGCTCAGATGCACTCCAATAATAATTGCTATTGTCACTGTAGTTAAAGTTCTTCTCCAGTGTCTCTATTTTTTCTGTGTAGTTTGATTCGGTGTTGTTCTGATAAGTGAGTGAAGTCACTTTTAAGTGCTTGCTTTCCTGTATCTCTCCGGTATCGATGATTACACTATTTGTATTTATCATTAGTTTCTTTCCTCTGCTTGAAAGTACTCAGTTAAGTATTGAACTAAAGCTTCAACAGATCGACAATTGTAGATTGCAATCGGATCTAACTCTATTTCTAAATAAGGTTGGTATTTGTCATTAGTTTCTTTCCTCTCCTTGAGAGTAATCAATTAAATTCAGTTAAGTATTGAACCAAAGCTTCAACAGATGGATAATTGTAGATTACAGTCGGATCTAAGTCTATTTCTAAATAACGTTGTAAATCTCCTATCAAACCTATTGCAGCACTGGAATCAATACCATAGCGATCAAAGGGAACCGTGACATCAATTCTGTCTGGTTTTATTCCTAGAAGTTCCGCTAAGTAGTTAATTATCCAGTCTTGAATTTCTATCTGTGTGGGCAGTTTTTTGACACTGGTGTGAGCGTTTTCTACATCCGCCGACATTGGATCAGTTTGCTTACTCTCGATTTTCATTTTTTTATCCTTTTTATCCCAACATTGAAACCCTTATCAGGATGCTTGAAAAGTTCTGAGTGATGTATCAAAGACTTTCATATCCTCCTCCCCCTAAGTCTCCCTTTTTAAGGGGAACTTTGATTCCAGTTCCGCCCTTTTTAAGGGGTTAGGGGGGATCAATCAGTGCCTAAAGTCACCGACAACAACTTTTCAAACAATTTCTTACAATCAAACGATTTTACAATTCTTAACGAATCAGGGAATCGCTGAAATGGCGCAAACAAAATCGTTATGAGAATTCCTGTTTACCACTTGATATTTTTTGCAACATAGAGTCAATTTCAGTGTGAAGAGAGATAAATCGCGATTTATATTCAGGATTTTCGCTCCAATCCCCGACCACATTTAAACTTCCATCCAAAAATTTAGTTCGACAAGCATTACGCTGAATCTTTCCGCTGGAAGTCTTGGGAATACTGCCAGTCTTAACTAAGACTACAGCAAAAACCGATAGAGAATGCTCTGCTGTCACTGCCTGAAGGATATTCCCTATTACAACATCTACATCCAGTTTACGCAGGTAACTCCGCTCCACCTCCTGAACAATCACCAGTAGCTCTTTGCCCTTGACCTCTATCGTAAAGGCAGCCCCACAAGTAGGTCGCAGTGCTATATGGCTTTTTTCAACAGTCAGTTCGATGTCTTGAGGATAATGGTTTTGCCCCCTGACGATAATCACGTCTTTGAGTCGCCCCGTAATGAACAACTCGCCATCTAGCAAAAATCCCAGATCCCCTGTGCGAAGAAATGGCCAATCCCCCGTATCCCCTGTATCTTTCAGATAAGCTTGAAAGGTTTCTTGTGTTGTTGAGGAGCGATTCCAATACCCGGACGCAACGCTACCACTAGACACCCAGATTTCTCCTACTTGTCCTTCTTTGCAGCGAGTTAACGACTCAGGGTTAACAATATAGACTTTTGTGTCTAGATGAGGACGACCACATCCTACAATCATTCGAGTTTCTTTAGACAAAATCAGACTCTTGACTACCGAATTTCGTTCTAGCTCCCCAGCCAATACTCCCTGAATCACTGGCTTTTGATTCTTGTTCCCACCTGTAGCCAACAGAGTAGTCTCCGCCATGCCATAGCAAGGATAAAAGGCACTGTAGTTAAAACCACACTGAGCAAATTTCTCACTGAATTGCTGCAGAGTTTCAGCCCGTATTGGTTCTGCTCCATTGAAGGCCACGTCCCAACAGTTCAAGTCAAGATTAGCTAATTGTTCTGGGTTAACTTTTTTTACACAGAGATCGTAAGCAAAATTCGGTCCACCACTAGTAGTCGCTCTATATTTAGAAATCGCTTTTAACCAACAAATCGGGTTCATCAGAAACGCTGCTGGAGACATCAGAATGGAGGGAATTCCCAGATACATTGGTTGGAAAACATTACCAATTAATCCCATATCATGAAACAAAGGCAACCAACCAACAAAGATAGTCTGCTCACTATGACCAAAAGCCTGGTAAATCATCTCCTGGTTGTGCATCAGATTACTATGAGTCAGCATCACCCCTTTGGGTGTTCCTGTAGAACCAGAAGTATATTGCAAAAACGCCAAACTTTCTGGTGTCAATGATTTAGGCACGAATTCTTGAGGATTAGCTTCAATGGTATCCGTAGCTACCAGCTTCAACTGGGCTAACTCTGTTTCCTCTTCCCACCTTTTCTTAGTCTCAGCCAATACTGATGTGGTTGTCAGTGCTACCTTAGCCTGGGCATCATGAAATATAGAGAGCAACCGAGAAAGTTTTTGATTACGTCTGGGAGGATAAAGGGGAACCGCCACTACCCCAGCATATAAACAGCCAAACAAAGCCGTAATAAACTCTAATCCAGAAGGGTATAGTAGTAATGCTCGTTCTCCTTGCCAAGATTGGAGATGGGCTGCGATCGCTCTTGCTTGTCTGTCTAATTCCCTGTAGGTGAGGCTTGCTGATTCTGTTTCTCCGTTTCCAAGAAAGATATAGGCTTGTTTATCAGGCTGATATTGCCTTCGATAGTCGAGAATTTCTGTTAAGGATTTATATGTTGTTCTAATCATAAAATTTGCCTTTGCTTGAGTTCTGTTCTAATCGCTCTAACTGTTCAACGCAAACACATGTATGGAACATAGTCTAGATCACAGGCTGGATCAAGATAATTGAGATTAATTGTTGGTGGAATTTTATCTAATGCTACTGCCATTGTTGCAACAGCCTAAATGCTCCCAGAAGCCTTTTTTTGGAGGTTCACGAAGTACGTTGAGTGTTCCAAAGCTCTCATTCTACTCTAGGTTGATGAATTAGTTTG
This sequence comes from uncultured cyanobacterium, assembly GCA_903903925.1. GTDB lineage: Bacteria > Cyanobacteriota > Cyanobacteriia > Cyanobacteriales > Nostocaceae > Stigonema. The sequence goes on along the minus strand of CAIVAU010000140.1, from coordinate 8,198 downwards.
ACCCCAACTCATAAGTTGATGTATGCAGATTAGAGTCTACTTGTAAAGCATTCTTGAGCTTAGAGACTTTTTTATGCTCACCGATTATTGCTTTAGTCTCGGTATGAATGTCAGTAATATTGACCTATACATTAGATTGTAAGACATGAGATAAAAATCAATCTATCAATCAATCTATCAATCAATCTATTTGAAATATAGCAGAAAAATCTATCTATACTATCTATCTAAAGATAGAGGGATGATTTAATTCGATTCTTTATTCAAGTCCGATCATTAATTTTTCTTATTCAAAATTTGAGACAGAATAAATGCATCTAATTTTGTATAAATCATATTTGACAAAAAAGCGTAAAACAACAGCAAAGGTAGTTTGCCAACAAGAGTACGAAACAGACTTGAAAGGGGATATCCTAAATGCTAATTAAAGTTGCAAAGGTTTTCTGGAGCAAGTATGACTAAAGGCTTTGGTTCGCCAACGATCAAGCCTTCTGAAGGTTTATTCTCAATCTACTCACCTATGAATTGCTTCTCTAACTTCCAACTGGCGACTAAATGGAAAAATTCTCTCAAATTATTACCCCAAGATACTGTATTTAGCTCTACTCAGTTCGAGACCCTACTTGATACGTATCTACCCAAAGAGCGGCTCTCAACAACGTACTCGTGTAATGGGCGCAGCAGCGAGACGCTCCAGTACTCGCTAACGCTGCGCTATCGCTTTTTATCATCAGCAAACTGACTGGCCAGTGGTGCAGACTCTCGCCTGTGATGATGCACCTCAATCTTTTACTGAACACTAGGATTATTTCCAGTCCTCACCACCAGACAATTCTACGGCAGGCAATGGGTTTGTTTATCTATCAGCTTAGAACGAAGGGTATTAGCGATAAACATGAGCTAATTTATCGCTTGTTGAGCCAACGTAATTATAGCTGAAAAACGATTCTTACTCAATCTATTTTTGGCAGAAGTTATAATAGCCAAAGTTAGTTGCGCCAACTCCTCTTCTGGCAGTTCTTGAATTATCATCTTAATTTCAGTGACGATTGTTTGAGGTATTTCTTCAGCGAGTACAGTAGAATTTACGATGTTAGCTGCCGTCGGTGCTATGTCTTCAATTTGCTCTTCATTTGTTTCTAGTGTCTCTACAATTAGATGTTCTTTAACCCTAGAATCAGGCATCAAATCTTGAGTTGATAGCAAAGGTACTTCTGTTTTTACTTCTTTTCTAACCTGATCGCGAAGCATATCTCGAACACCATTAGTTTCGTTTTCCTCTTGCTCTATCGATTTGGCTGAATAGCTGAACACACTTTGTGTATCAATATCAAAGGAGACAAACTTTTCCAATTTGGGCTTGGTAGCTTTTTTATGCTCAGAAACAACTGTCTTAGCCAAGGCATAGTTTATCTTCTCGCCATTAGTTGCACGAAGGAACGCTTCTGCCCTAGCTTCTTGGGGGGTAGAGGGAGAAGCCAGAAAGTAAAGTGCTGAGGCGGTGATGTCCAAATTAGTCACTGTGACCAATTTGAAACTTTCCGCTACTTGCATAAATCTGTTAGCAGTTCTCGCACTCCAGTCAAACTCTGCCTTTAACCACATTCCAAAATTCCCATGTCCTAGTTGAGCTTTGACATCAGTCAGTTTCTGTCCGATTTCAATAATTTCTTGGTTTGTACGACGCATCAAATTTTGAATTTCGCTTGTGCGTTGTTGAACAAGCATTCGGATATTAGTGTCTAGCTTCTCATAGTCAAATCCATTAACTGGCTGAGTTAATGAATAATCTGGCAAATTTGATAATGATTGACTTGAAATCATGGGACATCAACTCCATTTTAAGAGTGGTGATATGAGTAATGTTACGGAATCGTTGTGATTTTTTTACTTAGTGAAAGCAGGCACAATTGAGAGGCTGTTCTCTGATTTGTTCTTTATTTGTGGATGCGTGAGTTCTGATGCCCTGAAGGGGCATCAGAACTCACGCTTTGTGGACAGCAAGGATAACATTGTGTTTTCAAACCGGATTTTCGGCTTAATTTTAAGCACTATTACTTATTGATAAATTGCCCATAACCTTAACCTATCACTAATGCCAACTTTGTGATCAAGCTAAATGTTTCATTGGGATATCGGTCTTCTTGCTATGCTCTTATATAAATATCGGTCAAGTCAACTGATGCACTTCGCGTGCGACTTGTTAAAGAATATCCAAGGGTTTAGTTACAGTTCCTAGCCCTTTAAATTCAAATCAGAAACTCCAGCTACTAAGCCTATGAGGTCAGAGCGAGTGCCTTGGCACCTTGTTGGAATGGCTGCATCAGCCAGTTGTGTCCTGCTATCAACTTCTGATTAATGGTGAATAGTGTTTCAAAAATTAGTTTGGGGACTTTGGAGAATGCTATCGCCCTCTCCACCACCGCCTGCGCGGTCAGTCCCTCTGTTTCAATCTGCCGCTGAATCTCTACACCAACTGATTGGTTATGTATCCAGCAATTCTCACTTTGAAATAAATAGAGTATTAACCCCCATTTTGAAATTCAAAATGTAGTACAAAAGAACTGTTTTTTCAGGAAGAGGCGATGCCTAGCGGCGGGCTTCGCCAACGCTAAAAAACAATTGACCTGATGGATTAAGTATAAATACTCAATCTCATATTGGAATTGGCTGACAACGGACGGGGGAAATCCAGTTCGATAGTTCTGTGTTGAGAATAGAGAATTCAAGGGAAATAAAAATTTATAATTGTTGTCAGATAAGGTAAAATTAATGAGTTTAAAATCCACTATTAGCGTCAAATTACTCAAACATGGCTCAAAAGGCAGCAACCCTCGAAGTTTCTGAGTTAATGAAATTTTTACGTCAACAATTACGTTAAAAGTTTTGACCTGGGATGAACCGAAGCCTTTCTTGGTTAAAACATCAAATCAAATAATAAAGCGAAGCCTTGCGCGGATCGTTATCTTCGATAGCGGCGCAATGTTCGCACGTATTGGCGTTGTCACCCAACACAGCGTAAGCGTGGCGGACAGCTTTAAGGGTGGCTGAATCCCTATCATCCTCCTCTTTTTCTAGAAAAATACGGTCTCGTGGAAACCACTTTTCAATATCAACATTGCTTAAAGCTCGAAATAAGTCGGGGCGGACACCAGCAAGCAGCACCACGATACCAAGCTTTTTAGTCTCGTGCAGGAAGTGTTCTAGCCGCTCTATACAAACGATATCTGGGTTGCGTACACGCTTGAGGCGCAAGACAATATAATGAATTTCTGATGCGATCGCACGTTTTTTCAGATTGTCGAGATAACGATCAAGTTCTGGTGCGGCACCAAAAAATATTTCACCTTCAAGGTCAAACAAGATGATAGAAGTGCAAGGCGGATCAGAAATCAGTCGTTCACGCACGATTCCTTCGTTGCTAACAACAAGTTCGCCGCCTTTGAGTTTAGCCGCACGCGGCACAAACAGGAGAATTGACAAGGCAACACCTGTCAAAATCGAGTATTCAACGCCAATGAAAAGTGCTGTAAATGTTGTGATTGTAACCAGAATTGCATCAAAATTAGAAGCCCGAAAGGTATAGCGCAACCGCTTGAGGTCAATCAACCGGGCAGCAGTAATGATCAGCAAACCAGCAAGTACAGATTTTGGAATGTATTTCGTCAGTGGAGCCAACGCTAGTAGCGTCACAGCAACGACTAGTGCCGCCAAAATACCTGAAAACCGAGTCTTTGCCCCAGCTTGGTAATTGATCGCTGAGCGAGTCAAAGAGCCAGATCCAGGCAAACATTGCAAGAAACCACCACCCAGATTCGCCAGCCCTTCAGCCATGCATTGACGGTTGTAATCAAGGGATTGACCTGTTTGGTTAGCAATAGATTTAGCAATTGCTAGTGCTTCGAGTAAACCAAGGAAAGCAATAGCCAATGCGCCACTTGACATTGCTGGTATCCAGGCAAACTTAATTTCAGGGATATGGGGCAAAGGTAAACTTGCAGGCACAGTTCCAGCCACCGCAACTGCTGTTTTAGCGCCGATGCCAGGTACAGACCACCCAAATAAATAAGCGAGGATAGACACGAACACTAGAACAACCAGCATGTCCATTTGTGGTAGCCTGTACTTGCGCACCAATTGTCGGAAAGCTAAAGCAAGCACAACCGTCAAAATTGTAATGGTAAGTGCTTTATAGTTGGGGGTTGCTCCAGTCAGCGTCAACCACAGACGATAGAATATCTGTTGATGACCTGTTCCCTTGTCGCGAATACCGAGTGAATTGCCAATTTGACCTATCGCTAACAGAATGGCTGCACCAGTCATAAAGCCGAGAATCACTGACTCGGAGATGTAGCGTGTTAAGTCTCCTAACTTGAAAACGGCGATCGCAATTTGGATTGTGCCGACCATGATACCCAGCAAAAACATGGCTTCATAAGCGTCGGATCGGGCATCGGGTTCAATGAAAGCCAACGTGCTAAAAACAACAAGCGATATAGCACTAGTTGGCCCATTCACCAGATGGGAGGACGAGCCGAAGATGGAAGCGATAGCTGTCACAAAAATCGCCGAATACAGACCAAAGCGTGGATCTACCCCAGCGATCAGTGCATATGCCATACTTTGTGGCAAGGCGATCGCCGCTACAGTCAAGGCAGCGATCAAATCGCTGCGACCTTTGTCCCAGCTATAGTGAAAATAATCTTTCAAAAAATACATTGCTAATTCTGAATGATAAACTACGAATTATGCGGTCATACTCCCATGGAGAGCTTCACTTTGCTTTTGGTTTATAGACTAAATCGATAATGCCGTTGTCAGCGAAAAATTTCTGGTTGGCATCGTCCCAGTCCTTCGCTATGAGTGTAATTGGGAACAGTTGAATCTGAGAAAAGTGAGTACTGGATTGACGTAAAATATCTGGGTTAATTGGACGATAGCCGAATTTTGCAATAGTTTCCTGTGCCTGATTGGTAAACAGGAATTGCAAATAAGCTTTAGCAGCAGCCTCAGTTTTGTGATGAGCGATATTAGTATCAACCCAAGCCACATAAGGTTGAGCCAAAATACTAACCGGGGGATAGACAATTTCGAGTTCGCCCTTTGCTTCGGCTACTTCCCTAATGGCTTCGTTTTCCCAAGTTATGTGTACATCACCGATTTTTTCGACAGCAAAATTCGTTGCTGAAGCGCGTGCGCCGGCATCGAGTACCAAAGTGTGTTCATAGAATGACTTAAGAAAGGCTAATGCTTCAGCTTCAGTACCACCTCGTTTGATGACTGAACCCCAAGCAGCCAAAGCGCTGAGCTTGCCATTGCCAGAGCTTTTTGGCTCTGGTGTAATAATTTCGACCCCCGGATGGATCAAATCCGACCAATCCCGAATCTTTTTCGGATTGCCTTTGCGCACCACAAAGATGACGGTAGAGGAATACGGTTGTGAGTTATTCGGTAGCCGCTTGGACCAACCCTCTGGGATCAGCTTCTGTTTCCGTAGCGCGTCAACGTCCGAATAAAGACCCAGAGTGACGACATCTGCTGGCGAACTCCCGTCGATCACCGAACGACTTTGGTAAGAAGACCCATTATGTGACTGCTTGATTTTTAGATGCTTTCCAGTTTCTTTTTCGTATTTTGCAGTAAATTGCTGGTTCAGACTAAGATAGAGTTCTCGGGTTGGGTCATAGGATACGTTTAATAGTTGGTTTGACGCATTGCCTTGCACATTCTTGACCACGACCAAGACGTTGGCAAGAACAACAGCCGACACTGCTGCCAGATTAGCCCAAGAAATTCGTTTGATTTTCATCTCGAAAAGTTTCCAACATTTGCTCTTAAAGGCTGTTAGTATATAGGGGAGAAGATGGAGTTTTAGGATTTTTCAAGTATTCTACACCAAATCCATCTGTTTATCGTATAACAGCAAGAAATTTTTGGATGGTGACTTCGGACGCCTGCAAAGTTGGGAGTAAGTGAAATTTCAACGACATAAAGCCAAGGTGCTGACAGTGACCACTGTTGTTTCAACCCCTAATAGGGAGTAAGTGAAATTTCAACTCGCGTGAAGAATGCGTGTGCGCGTACACGTGATGTTTCAATCCCTAATAGGGAGTAAGTGAAATTTCAACACCATGATTACACCAGAAACAAGAGAAGAATTAAGTTTCAATCCCTAATAGGGAGTAAGTGAAATTTCAACTTACGCTAGCGAGGTGATCGCACAAATTCAATCGGTTTCAATCCCTAATAGGGAGTAAGTGAAATTTCAACCCTACAAGCCGCAATTACTGCTATCCCAACAGTAGTTTCAATCCCTAATAGGGAGTAAGTGAAATTTCAACGAATTGAAGCCTAAGCTTCCACGCGAACCAGGCGTTTCAATCCCTAATAGGGAGTAAGTGAAATTTCAACTCAATTTATGCTAATGATCCTTTAACTCTCTCAAGTTTCAATCCCTAATAGGGAGTAAGTGAAATTTCAACAACACTGGCGGAAGCACGCTTACAATTATGGATATAGTGTTTCAATCCCTAATAGGGAGTAAGTGAAATTTCAACTCAAACAGTGCGTCATCCCACACTATATCGGAGTGTTTCAATCCCTAATAGGGAGTAAGTGAAATTTCAACATAGACCCCTTAAATGGTGTCATCCATGCGCTGGTTTCAATCCCTAATAGGGAGTAAGTGAAATTTCAACTTTGTGCAGAACCTATACCGTCCTTGCTTTCGCTACAGTTTCAATCCCTAATAGGGAGTAAGTGAAATTTCAACGCAAACAATTTACGGAGTTCATAAAATGTCTCTGTTTCAATCCCTAATAGGGAGTAAGTGAAATTTCAACACCTGCTCTTCCTCCTGCTGCCGCTAATAATCAAGTTTCAATCCCTAATAGGGAGTAAGTGAAATTTCAACGCTGTAATCAAGTTGCGGTAATACTTTCGCCAAGTTTCAATCCCTAATAGGGAGTAAGTGAAATTTCAACTTTATTGCTAAGGAGAAAATTTATGTTCCTTGATGTTTCAATCCCTAATAGGGAGTAAGTGAAATTTCAACTAGAAGGGCAACTTAAAGCAACGGTTGGTGTTAAACGTTTCAATCCCTAATAGGGAGTAAGTGAAATTTCAACCAAATTATTACAGACTTGACAAATTACTAAAAATGTTTCAATCCCTAATAGGGAGTAAGTGAAATTTCAACGTCTATTATCGTGAGCTTAGATCTGCAATACTTAAGTTTCAATCCCTAATAGGGAGTAAGTGAAATTTCAACCGTTGAGTTAAGAGATTTTAAGATAGCTAGCGTTAAGTTTCAATCCCTAATAGGGAGTAAGTGAAATTTCAACTGAAGCGTTTCCTACCTGCACCATCACGGTAAATGTTTCAATCCCTAATAGGGAGTAAGTGAAATTTCAACGCCCGTGAAAACTTAGCGAGAAAGCATAAGGTCATCAGTTTCAATCCCTAATAGGGAGTAAGTGAAATTTCAACCTAATATGGATGCAGACAAGTACAAGTAATGGAGGTTTCAATCCCTAATAGGGAGTAAGTGAAATTTCAACATAGCTGGCGGTGCAGCACAAACAGCAAATAATGCTGCGTTTCAATCCCTAATAGGGAGTAAGTGAAATTTCAACGGTCTATGGCTTGGTGGTTAGAACGCAACCCATGTGTTTCAATCCCTAATAGGGAGTAAGTGAAATTTCAACTATTGTTAGCTTGATTCTGCAAGGCACTACCAAGTTTCAATCCCTAATAGGGAGTAAGTGAAATTTCAACGTTACAGTCTCCAATAGAAAGCTACACCAAAGGAGTTTCAATCCCTAATAGGGAGTAAGTGAAATTTCAACCTTTTTCAAGTCAGATCATCGCCACAAACATCACGTTTCAATCCCTAATAGGGAGTAAGTGAAATTTCAACGCCAGTTACGGTGTACGTGCCTGCTGGGAGGGTTATTGTGTTTCAATCCCTAATAGGGAGTAAGTGAAATTTCAACCTTCCTTGTATTTACCTTAACGGGGGTGATGAAGCGTTTCAATCCCTAATAGGGAGTAAGTGAAATTTCAACTAGCAGTAGTCTGGGCATTATCAGCCTTGACAGTGTTTCAATCCCTAATAGGGAGTAAGTGAAATTTCAACCTTCTCCAATTTGAGTCCATGCAAAAAAGCCCGCGTTTCAATCCCTAATAGGGAGTAAGTG
>CAIVAU010000139.1 GCA_903903925.1 uncultured cyanobacterium | reverse complement strand
TTGCTCCTGATTGAGAATATATCTAATAAATTTTACTATCCCAAATCTGTTTTTTTTGAGATCAATGTATTTTTTTACTCCTTTTTTATGAATCAACTTCCGTAATAACCGATTGTGACAGTTAAGGGTGCGGAATGTGGGGTAAAATACTCTTGCTGCAAAAAGGTGATTGTTTCACGCTCAATGTAGCTAGCTACTTCTGGTAGGAATAACTCGATGAATTCGACGAAAAACGTGGACAAAAGTTCTTTAAAAAGTTGGTCGTGGTCAATTTGCATTTCTGAGTATGGCAGCGTTCACAGAAGTTAAAAGGTCATAATCTTATCCAATTGTAAACTATATCTACTTAAAAAAATGAATCGCTTCAATCTTCTGGCGATCGCCAGCTTCAGTAGTCTCTTGTTCCTCCCAACCGCCGATGCTGGAATATTCAACCAACCTCATCATCCTACTCCAGTACTCATAAGTAGTACCACTACAAGAGCAGAGATTCGTCAATTAGCCCAAGCCATCACCGTTAAAGTCTTAAGTATTCATCAGGGCGGAAGTGGGATTTTAATTAACAAAGTTACTTCCACTTCAATTTCAACCTAACAATGCACCAGTCTATGTATTGCGAGGTATTGTCCGCTATCAGTTGAAAGACTATCAAGGGGCATTGGTAGATTTCAATCAAGCGATTACAATCGATCCTAAAAACGCTGATGCCTACTCTAGCCAGGGTGCAGCCCACCAAGAGTTGAAAGATTATCGCTTAGCGCTCTCTGATTATAATCAAGCGATTAAGTGATCGCGAGTGCGCCTCGTAGAGAAGCGCTGCTGTCTCCAGCAGATCGTGTTCTTGCAGGCGTTGGGTGCGATCGCTTTCACAGTGTAGTTTCTCGATATTTTCTGCCCTAGCCAGTAACAGTTGTATTATCTTGGTTGTACTGCTGGATTAAGCTTTGACATCTTTGTCCTGCTTCCACCGCTTGCTTCATTAATACCTTTCCTTGAGCAAAATTCTTTGCTGCAAAGGCGCGATTAGCCTCTTGGCTTAACCTAGCTGCTTGGCTGGATTCTAGTCTAATTTGGGATTCTAAGTCCATAATTATTCCTCATGCTCTGAAATAACGATCTCTAAGTTCTCTGCTACACGGTAAAGTACTTCTGCTTGACCAGTAAGTACGCTAGCATCATTATAATTTCTTGCTGCTGCTGTATTGTCTGCTTGTGTATACAGGTCTTCAATTAGTTGCTGAAGAATTAGGTAGACGCGAACTAGTGCTTCTGTATTTTCTCTCTCTATCTTAACCACCTCGCTTATAGTACAAAACAGATGCATGGTTAATACTACTGCTTTAGGGGTGATCGCGCTCTTACAGGCATTGAGTTCCAAGTTTTCCCAATTATTGCGATTCAAGTAATAATGGGTTTATGAAGTAAATATGACTGAGTTGTGGTTATGCCATTAGTAACTATTCCTAAGCGTTATCTTGTTTCTCAAGACGAGGAGTCGATGGTACTCGATTTACCGGACTCTGTTCTAGTATCACTGCAACGGGATTATGGAAAGGTGAAGAAGGCTAAGGGTATTCTCAAGCATCAGAAAGAGGCAATGTTGGCTCATCTAGATGTGGTGCGTGAGGAATGGGAATAAACTATCTTTACGATACGAATATTTTTATTTACTATTTGGTGGGAGATGAGACTGTTTCTGAACTGTTCTCGGATGCTTTTCTTAAAAAGAATTACGTAAAAATAATTACGTTGTGATATCGCCGAGTTTACGAATTGAACTATACTTTCACGGGCACAAATTGCGATGAATGAAACCACGTAGGGGCGCAATTCTTTGCACCCTTACAAACGGTGTTGTTCATTTACGTGAACACTCAGCTTATGACCGTGCAAAGTATACTTTGTTTTTCTGATTTGTCTGATGAAGAAGCAGAGGTTATTGAAGATTTATTGAGTCAGTTTCATTCTAACCTGCGTCGTAAATTGACGTTTTTCCCGTTTAGATAAATCATTCCATCGACTCTCGTTTTTCATATAGTTATCTTTATGGCTGACACCCTCAGGGTGCAGCTACATGGACAAAACCTGCGAGAGAAAAATATAATAGTAGATAATTCAATTCTTAGCTTGACATGACGCTGAAAGAATTAGAGCCTCAACTGCTGGCACTCTCTGACGAAGAAAAAGCTCAAGTCATTCAACTCTTATCTCAAGGCAAAATTACTCTAGGGCGCGGTATTGAAAAAACACCAGGTGTTTGTGGTGGCAGTGCCTGCATTGCAGGAACTCGCATCACTGTTTGGGGACTTGTCGAAGCTCGTCGCATTGGATACAGCGAAGCTGACTTACTTACAAGCTATCCATCGCTTTCTGCTACTGATATTGCAAATGCTTGGGTATACGCTGAAGCCTTTCCAGACGAAATTGAGGCAGATATTCGAGAAAACGATGAAGTGATGCATGAGGTTCTGTAGCGCATGGCGCGTCTTTATGCTGATGAACAATACCCAAATAATCTGAATATAAAAATATCAACCCTGTCATCATAAAAAAGTGAGGACGACTTGATATGTGTCCCATCTACAATTCAAGATCCTAGAAGTTGCTTGAGAACATTAAGAGCACGACTATAAATCACTCCCGGTTTTGCGCTCTCGCGTGGTCCAGCGACATTCAGAATGCGAATATTGTGTTCCTGAACCCAACTCCAAAAGTGAGTCATGTCATTCTTGCTAAATGATAGTGCGTTCAAGACTAGGGAAGGACGATGATACCGCTTGGCAAGATCAAGAGTGAGTTTTGTCCCACCTTCGAGTGGACCATAGGCAAGAATGAGGGTTCCGTCTGAGTCCCGAACGTTCCACTCCGTGCGAACTGCATAGTCTGTGCTTGTCGTTTCCTGAAGCGGATATACGGGTGGGATAATTCCATCTTCAGCAATCCGCCCCTTTGGACACCATCCTCGAACAGGTAAGAACAATGATAAGGCAGTATCAAGGGTGGCGCGATCCACACCTGTTTGACCACCCGTAACAATCCAAAGCCGAGAATGATGTAGTTCAGGGGTAAGTGGTTGGTCTTTGGCTTCCTGTGCGGTCATAGAAGTTGTGAAGGTTTGAGAAAATGCTCCTCCAATAATGAAGAGCGCAAGTACACCACTTGTGACTATGCTGCGGACTCTCATATTGCATAAGTATTACTTTTTAGTAAGATACAATTATCAAACCAAATTTACAAAGAAAATTTTTTGGTATGATTGCAGACGCGCAAAAACTCCCCTCTCATCCCAGAGTACAAAAATTGCGAGCAAAGCAGTAGCACTAAATAATCTTTCTTTATATTTTCCTCAAGTAACCGCTAAGATTGATGTATTACGCGACTTTAAAACTTTATCAATTTTTACATTATACCTATGCCACAGACGGCTAACCTGAAGGTTAATATATTAGTAGAGAATAAAAAGGATGGGGTAGTTGCTTCTGCCCTAGAGTTTCCCTCTTACCGAGTAGAAGCTGCTACTCGTGAACTGGCACTCAAAACCCTTGAGCAACTCTTAGCGACTCACCTAAAAGATGCAGAAATTATTCCTATAGAGATTAAAGTGTCTCAAGCAGCAGATCAGAAGAATCCTTGGATTAAGTTTGCAGGCTTTTTCAAAGATGATCCTTATTTCGCAGAAATTGCTTTATCGATGCAAGGTGAACGGGAGTCAAACGATGACTCAGAGGTTGATCCCTCGTTATACATAAGTTGAATAGCCTTTTGTTATGAGTCTATTTGTTCTGGACACAGATCACATTTCATTGTGGCTCCGAGGGCATTCTTCAATTTGTGCCAGATCGGCTCAATTTTCATCTGATATTGCAGTGACGATTGTCACAGTTCAAGAACTGTACAATGGATGGGTTGTTAATATCAACAATCCCTCCTTTACTAATAACTTAGTCGAGCTTTACACAAGGTTCTGGGCAACGGTGGAGTTTTTGCAAAGCGTAAGGATCTTAAATTTTGATGCTGCCGCTGACACACACTATCGGCAGCTACTTAAGGCGCATCCCCCGCTGCGCAAAAATAGGATTCAGAAAGATGTACGAATTGCAGCGATCGCCCTGTCTGTCAATAGCGTCTTAGTGACTCGCAATCAGCGCGACTTCTCCCAAGTTCCTGACTTATTGTTGGAAGACTGGACAAAGAATAACTTGTGACAATTTCAGAATTTGTATAAAAAATGTTGAATTTTAGTTGGACTTACGGGTAATTAGACCGCATTCGTAGGGACGCAATGCCTTGCGCCCTTATAAACGTGAAAATTGCTGTAATCAAAAACCCAAATCTTATCAACAGGAGAAATCATCATGGTTTGGCAATTTTGGATTGATCGCGGTGGTACATTCACGGACATAGTTGGGCGGAGTTCAGATGGACAATTGGTCATTCACAAACTGCTCTCAGAAAATCCGGAACGCTATAATGATGCAGCAGTGCAAGGAATTCGAGATATCTTGGGAATTGCCAGCAACGCTTCCATCCCATCTGAACAAATTGAAGCCGTTAAGATGGGAACAACTGTGGCAACAAATGCCTTGTTAGAACGCAAAGGCGATCGCGTTCTCCTAGCAATCACAAAAGGCTTCCGGGACGCACTCCGCATTGGTTATCAAAACCGCCCAGATATTTTTGCCCGTCAAATTGTACTACCGGAAATGCTTTATGAACGGGTAGTAGAAATAGAAGAACGCTACAGCGCCCAAGGAGAAGAATTAACCCCGATCAATCTTGATGCTGTTCGCCCAGAATTGCAAGCCGCCTACGATGATGGTATCCGCAGTTGTGCCATTGTCTTGATGCATGGCTATCGCTATTTGGAACATGAAAAACAAGTAGCTGTCCTAGCAAGACAAATTGGTTTTACCCAAGTCTCAGTATCTCATGAAATCAGCCCCTTAATTAAGCTCGTTAGTCGTGGCGATACGACCGTAGTTGATGCCTATTTATCACCAGTCCTGCGTCAGTATGTAGAACAAGTAGCAGCACAGTTGGGGAATGCACGATTAATGTTCATGCAATCCAGTGGCGGGCTGGTGGATGCCCAAAAGTTTCATGGGCAAAACAGCATCCTATCTGGTCCGGCTGGGGGTATTGTAGGAGCAGTGAAAACTAGTCAAATGGCTGGGTTCCACAATATAATCAGCTTTGATATGGGGGGAACTAGCACCGATGTTGCCCATTTTAATGGGGAATATGAACGGCAATTTGAAACCGAAATTGCTGGAGTACGGATGCGATCGCCCATGTTAAAAATACATACCGTTGCCGCTGGAGGTAGTTCTATTCTCCATTTTGACGGATCACGGTATCGGGTAGGCCCTGAGTCTGCTGGTGCTAATCCTGGCCCGGCTTGTTATCGTCGCGGAGGCCCCTTAACCATCACTGATGCTAACGTGATGCTAGGAAAAATTCAGCCCCAATTCTTTCCCAGTGTGTTTGGCAGAGATGGAGATCAACCCCTTGACGCAGACATCGTCAGGCAGAAGTTTACTGAATTAGCACAGACAGGGGATCATCGCACACCGGAACAAGTCGCTGCTGGATTTATCCACATTGCCGTTGAGAACATGGCGAATGCGATTAAGAAAGTATCTCTGCAGCGAGGTTACGATGTCTCTAATTACGTCCTCTGCTGTTTTGGCGGTGCGGGAGGTCAACACGCTTGCTTAATTGCAGACTCCTTAGGAATTCAACAGATATTTATTCATCCCTATGCAGGAGTTTTATCTGCTTATGGGATAGGTTTAGCAGATGTGCGAGTGATTAAGCAAAGGTCAGTTGAGGCAGAGTTAACGCCTGAGTTATTGCCTGACCTACAGCAGTTGATCAAGACTTTAGAAATAGAGGTGAGGGCTGAGATGAGTGTGGGGAGTGTGAGACATTCGGGTGGAACAGGTGACACAGTGTTGTGCAAGGTAAGTTTGAAATATGTGGGGACTGACTCGGCGCTGACTGTTAACTTTGCTGAAGATTCTGATCTGATGAGGAGAGAATTTTTGGCACAACACGTTACCCGCTATGGCTTTACTCAGGAGAACAAAGGATTAATTGTTGAATCGATGATTGTGGAAGTCGTACAGGAAATGTATGCGCCTGAAGAACCGATGAGAAGCCGTGATCACGATGCACCACCTACACCTAAAGCTACAATCCAACTTTACACTGCTAATGGGTGGCATCATACCCCCGTTTTCCAACGGGATGACCTACAGCCAGGAGATTGCATTACTGGGCCAGCACTTATTATTGAAGCCACTGGTACTAATGTCATCGAATTGAATTGGCAAGCAGAATTAACAAACCGTAACCATCTCATCTTACAGCATTCAGCCAACAGCAGTCAGAAATCAGAAGTTATGGAGACGTTGTCTGCAACTTCTCAGCCAGATCCAGTGCGCCTCGAAATCTTTAAAAATCTCTTCCAATTTATTGCAGAAGAGATGGGAATTGCTTTGCAAAACACAGCGACTTCAGTGAATATTAAAGAACGTCTTGACTTCAGTTGTGCCATCTTTGATCAAGAAGGAAATCTAGTTGCCAATGCGCCTCATATTCCCGTTCATCTTGGTTCCATGAGTGAAAGTGTCCGCAGTTTAATTAACGAACTTGGTGATACCATTCAACTAGGAGATGTCTATATATCGAATAACCCCTACAATGGAGGGACACATCTCCCCGACGTCACAGTTATTACCCCAGTTTTTGATGAAGTCAGCACAAAAATTATCTTCTACGTTGCTTCTCGTGGACACCAAGCAGATATTGGAGGAATTGCGCCCGGTTCTATGCCTCCTAATAGTACAACCTTGGAAGAGGAAGGTATTTTAATCAATAATTTCCAACTGATTTCTCAGAACAATTTCCGGGAAAAAGAACTGCTGAAACTTCTATTAAGTGGTTCTTATCCTGTTCGTAATCCTGACCAGAATATCCAAGATTTCAAAGCCCAAATTGCTGCTAATGCCAAAGGAATGCAGGAACTCCACAAAATCGTAGCCCAATATGGACTATTAACAGTTTTAACATATATGGGTCACGTACAGAATAATGCAACAGAAGCAGTTCGTCGCGCTATTGGTGTATTGAAAAATGGCGAGTTCACCTACCCAATGGATGGGGAAGGACAAATCAAAGTGGCAATTACTATTGATCACACCAACCGTAGCGCCAAAATCGATTTTACCGGGACTTCCCAACAATTAACTAATAATTTTAATGCTCCGAAAGGAGTGTGTTATGCTGCCGTCCTTTACGTTTTTCGGACTCTAGTAGATGACAATATTCCCTTGAATGCAGGCTGTCTGAAACCTCTAGAAATCATCATCCCTTCTGGTTGTATGCTGAATCCTCGTTATCCGGGTGCTGTGGTTGCAGGAAATGTTGAGACTTCGCAGGCGATCGTGAATGCCCTTTATGGTGCCCTAGGGGTGATGGCTGCTTCCCAAGGGACAATGAATAACTTTACCTTTGGTAATGAACACTATCAATATTATGAAACAATTTGTGGCGGTTCCGGTGCTGGAGCCGAATTTGATGGCACTGATGCAGTTCAGACCAATATGACCAACTCGCGCCTGACAGATCCCGAAGTGCTAGAGTGGCGGTTTCCTGTTTTACTCGAAAATTTTGCGATTCGGATGCAGAGTGGTGGTAAAGGATATCACCAAGGCGGAAATGGAGTCATCCGTCGCATTCAGTTCCGGGAAGCAATGACAGCAGCAATCTTGTCAGGAAATCGGGTGATTCCCCCCTTTGGGTTAGCGGGCGGTGAACCGGGTGCGATCGGGCGTAATTGGGTTGAACGCAACGATGGCAAAATTGAACCTCTAGGCACTAAAGCCGAAATTCAAATGCGTCCGGGTGATGTGTTCGTAATTGAAACCCCTGGAGGCGGAGGATTTGGTAAGAAACACGAGAGTTAGGAGTGGGGGGTGGGGAGTTTTGTTTTTTTGACTTTTAACTTCCCGCAGGGCGGGTGGTTCGCCGCCCGTGGGGCTTTTATACAAAAGTCCGATCAATATAGCACCATCGCCAGTCCTCGCCTGGTTCTATCGATTTCACGATCGGATGATTAGTGGTGTTGAAATGCTTCGTTGCATGTTTATTTTTTGACGAGTCGCAGCAGCCGACGAAACCGCAGATTAAGCATTCACGTAAATGCACCCATCTATCACCCGTCTTGAGACATTCTTCACAGCCGTTAGCACTGGATATAACTTCTTGAATTTGATTCAGATGTGTACAGTTTGGACTCATAAAATTCTCCTAGGTTGCTTGCTTAACTTCTGTTAGCTCACCCAAAAATAACCCCTTCTGTTCTTCCTTTTTGGCAGACGAGATCAACCATTGTCTCTACCGCATTTTAGCGGTTTGTTACAAAGTTACCGCTCCTGCTCTGTAGGCCGGATTAAAATTTCATTGACATTGACATGTGGAGGCTGGCTAACAGCATAAACAATGGCTCTTGCAATGTCCTCGCTTTCCAGGGGCGTCATTGATTTAACCCATTCTTGAATGCGTTCTTTTGCCTCAGTATCGGTGATGTGATTGCTCAATTCCGTTGCCACCGCACCCGGTTCAATGATTGTGACACGGATTTTGTCTTTGTAAACCTCCTGACGCAGGGACTCTGAAAACGCACCCACACCCCACTTAGTCGCGTTGTAAACTCCGCTTCCTGCACGCGCTGTGCGACCAGCCACCGAGGAAATATTGACAATATGCCCCCCACCCTGTGCTTTCAGTATGGGCAAAACAGCATGGGTAGCGTACATCAAACCTAGAATATTTGTATTCACCATCCGCCGCCAGTCTTCTGTATTCGCACCATCAATTGAACCAAGCAGCATCACACCTGCGTTATTGACGAGGATATCTACACGACCATACTCATCTTTAGCTTTAAGCACGATATCCCGCGCTTGGGTTTCGTCAGATACATCTGCGATAATTGGGATCGCCTGTCCGCCAGACTCAGAAATGCGTTTCACTAGCTCTTCTAGTCGGTCGCCGCGTCTTGCTGCCACAGCAACTTTTGCTCCTTCTACAACTAGTGCCAATGCGGTTGCTTCACCAATACCAGACGAAGCACCAGTAACAACTGCGACTTTTCCCTCTAACTTACCTGCCATACCTTATACCTGTGTCCTTTAATCCTAGCGTGTCGTCATCTTCAACCAATTTCCATAGTGATCGCCATCACAACCGCAGATGCACATAGATAAAAATCTTTTCTATCTGCGTACATCTGCGTACATCTGCATACATCTGCGGTTGAAAATCCACTATAATCGCACCATCACCTTAATTGCTTCCCTTTTATCCATCGCTGCATACCCAGAGGGAACACCATTGAGATCAACCGTGAGATCCAGGACAGGGGAAGGGTCAATTTTACCCGCCACTACGTCAGTCAGTAGTTCAGGAATGTAGGCACGCGCTGGCGCAACTCCGCCACGTAACGCAATGTTAGACAAGAACATCTGCGACAGATTGATTGTCTCACTACCGTGAGGTACTCCTACATAACCAATCCCCCCACCAGGACGAGCAATTGAGATCGCCGAATCCATCGACGACTCAGTCCCAACACATTCCAGCACCGACTCTGCACCGCCCTTGGTCATCTCCAAAACTTCATCTACCGCCTGCTGATCCTTGCTCGTCACCACATCAGTAGCCCCAAACCGCCGCGCAATTTCCAAACGGTTCTCGTGACGACCAAGAATGATAATGCGTTCTGCTCCCAATCGCTTTGCCGCCAGTACGCCACATAGCCCAACAGCACCATCGCCAATAACTGCTACCGTACCGCCTCGCCGTACTCCAGCCGAAACTGCGGCATGATGACCAGTTGACATGACGTCGGTAAGTGGTAGAATCTTAGTCAGCATCTCATCATCTCCCTCAACTTCCTTGGGAACGGTGACGAGAGTACCATCAGCGAACGGCGCACGCACAGCCTCCGCTTGTCCACCATCATTGGACTTTCCACCCCAAAAACCTCCCTGAACACAGGAAGTCTGCAAACCCTTCCCGCAGAATTCGCAGCTACCGTCAGAAAAGGCGAAGGGAGCAAGCACGCGATCGCCTTTTTTAATATTGCGAACTTCGGAACCGACTTCCTCGACTATACCCATCCACTCGTGACCAGTGCGCCACCCAGATTTCCAGTTATCTAACCCACGGTAAAACCATAAATCTGAACCGCAGATACAGGCATGGGTAATCCGTACAACTGCATCAGTAGGCTGTTTAATGACCGGGTCGGGAACATTCTCGACTCGCACATCACCGGTGCCGTGGTAAACGGTTGCTCGCATTGGAAACTCCTTGAAAATTATTTTTTATTGTTCAAAGGACTCAATCATAGTCAACTCTTGGCGGATTTGGTATGTATCTTCAGACTTAAGCCCATAAGAGGGAAGAGGGAGCAGGGAGCAGGGAGCAGGGAACACTTTACCCACGCCTTCAGCCGTGGGATTGTAAGAATGACGTCGCATTTCTCGCAGCAGCATCTTTTTTTTGAAGTGGGCTTGAATCCCACAACGCGAAGAGCGTTTTTTCTTTCCCTGCTCCCTGCTCCCTGCTCCCTGCTCCCTTCATTTATCATAAATTCATCGGCAACCGCACTTGAAATCTTGTGTCTCCAGGTTCAGAGACAACTCGAATATCGCCCTGATGCTGTTCAACAACGACGCGATAGACAATGTGCAAACCTAACCCGGTGCCCTGACCCACACCTTTAGTAGTGAAGAATGGCTCAAAAATGTGAGCTTGAACTTCTCTTGGAATTCCAGGCCCATTGTCAGCAATTTCCACTAGAAGAAAGTCGTTTTCGCAACTAGTACGAATCCAGATTTCACCTTGTCTGTTCATGGCATCAATAGCGTTATCAATCAAATTTGTCCACACCTGATTGAGTTCACTGCCGTAAGCACTGATACGTGGTACATCACAGTCATACTCTCGTTTCACTACCACACCCTGTTTCAGCTTGTGATTCAGAATTGTTAATGTGCTTTCTATCCCCTCATGTACGTCTATTTCCTGTAGTGGAGCCTGATCCATGTATGAGTAATCTTTGACTGCCTGTACTAAAGTAGAAATACGGACAGTGCTATGGTCAATTTCGTCCAATAACTCTAATTCTTGCAGAGTGACATCTATCCAAAAGAGGACATTACCAAGCAATGAGTCGCCTACATTCTCCTTAACATTCTCCAGCCAGCTGATATCCAGTCCAGATGTTACCAATGTGGAAGCAAGTTTCCAACTATTGGCAATGTCGTGTTCCTCAAGCCATTGGGTGATTTCATCAGTGCGATCGCTTTCAAGCAGTGGATCAAGTTTCAGGGGAGTTTTTGCACGGGCGATCGCGTCTTTTTGTAAATTGGCAAGAAATGCTTTTTGGGCGTAGGTTATCTGCTGCTGATTTAGCTTGATAGTCAGTGGTTGCAATACCTGTACTGTCTCTCGTAATTGTCCCACAGCCCTACGACTTGCAGAAGCAGGGTTGTTCAACTCGTGAGCTAACCCTGCTGCTAATGTGCCTAACGCTACCATTTTTTCACGATGCTGTGATAAAGACTCTAGTTGTTGCAACCGTTCTGCCATGGTACGGAGAATTGTCGTCATCACGCAAGTACAACTCGAAAGCAATTCCCAAAACGCCTCATTCGGCAATTCAAAAATATGGCAGCGAGTGACAGCACGACCAGTTGCCCAGAAGCGTTCACAACCCATTAAAACAGGTAATTCGCCAAACAAAGTTTTTGGTTCGTAAATCGATAGCAAAATCTCTTGATTGCCAACTTTCTGTGTAATCCGAATTTGACCCTCAAGCAGCACAAAAACGCAATCGGCCAGATCACCTTCTCGACGATGGATTTCACCTTGTTCCCGCCATACCTCTTTACCCTGTTTCAGGAGCAATTGCAACTGTTCGTCAGGTAGTTTTGCGAAGAGTGGGACTTGCCCTAAAGTCTTGATGTCAAGCATGTGTTGTTAGTTGTTGGTTGTTAGTTATCAAAAAGAACCACTAATCACTAACCAGCTGAAAAAGTTCTAGTTCAACACCGTAGTATTTGTGTGTGCGACCCATTGGGCTCATGCCAAGTCGTTGGGTAACTATTCCGAAACCTCTTTGCAGGAGTTAATAGTTGGTTCAACTGGCAAACGTACTCGAAAGTGCGTACTACCAGGTTTGGAGTCAAAATGAATGTCTCCCTTGTGTTTGTTAACAACAATGCGGTAGGTAATTTCCAGACCTAAGCCAGTGCCTTTACCCACGTCTTTGGTAGTAAAAAATGGATCAAAAATCCGGGTTTTAATTTCTGGTGCAATACCTATTCCAGTATCAGCAATTTCTACGACAATACAACTATTTTCTTTATAAGTCGTAATTGTCAGATCCCCTTTGCCATCCATCGCATCAATGGCATTATCAATCAAATTTGTCCAAACTTGATTGAGTTCACTGCCATAGGCATTGATTCGTGGCAGAGTGCGATCGTACTCTTTATGGACAATGATTCCCTTCTTGAGGCGGTGATGGAGAATCAGGAGGGTATTTTCAATGCCCTCATGTACATCTATTTCTTGCAACGGGGCTTGATCCATGTAGGAATAGCCTTTAATGGCTTTCACTAACTCAGAAATCCGAGTCGCACTCTGTTCAATTTCAGTGACTAGCCCATAAGATGCAATTGTTGCCTCTAGCCAAGTGAGGACATTGCCCAGACAACCAGTAGGTACGTTGTCAGCGATAGTATCCAGTGTCAGGGTGTCCAGTCCGGCGTTTACCAGTGTAGGAGAGAGTTTCCATGCATCGCGTACTTGATGGTCTTCTAGCCAGTCTGTCACTTCATCTTCTTGATCGCTTTGAGTCAGGATGTCGAGTTTGGTTGGGTTAGTGGCGCGTTCTATTGCTTGATTTTTGAGATCAGTAATAAATTTTAGCTGTTCTTTAGAGAGCAAATTGAGCTGCAAAGCGAGAGTTTGCATACTCTGAAAATTCTCACGCAATAATGATGCAGCCCGTTTTGCTGCCGATCCTGGGTTGTTCAATTCGTGGGCAAGTCCTGCTGACATTTTACCCAGCGCCGCCATCTTCTCTTGTTGCCGCATTTGCACTTCTACCTCCTTGGTTCGCCCTACCATCGCTGTCAAAATCACGTCTGTCAGAGGCGAACATTCAGCAATGATGCGTTTAAAGTTATTGATGTCGATTCGCAAAACGCGACTGGGTGCGATCGCATGGGCGCTTGCAATTGATTCCGATCCTGTCAGCATCGAAAGTTCACCCATAAAATCGCCCCGACGATGAATAGCTAGCACTTTCGTCTCACTACCGACAAGTTTTGTAATCTGAATTTCCCCTTCTACAACAACATGAAAGTTGTAGTTTGAATCACCTTCAGTAAACAGAACATCACCTGGATTCAGATAGATTTCAGTGCCATGCTGCTTCAGTGTCTCTAAAGCTTCATCTGGCAACTTGGGAAACAGCGTCATCTGGTTTGGATCGTGCAGCATGGCAACTCCTTTTTTATCTGAATTTTGGATTTTGTGTTTACCACAGCCGCTGAATTGGATAGGAATCAAAGGCTGAATCAATACTTAAGAATTCAGGAGTTAGAATACAGGAGTCAGAATTCTCAAACAATCGGGAGATAACCGGATATTTCAACCTAACTCTGATACATTCTGACTTCTGACTCCTGACTTCTGAGTTCTTACAATGAAGGTATGAGTATCCAACAGCAGCCTCATTACATATAATCCTTAAAGTCTTCTAGAGGCTCATCAAAATCGTCCGATATTGTAATCAAACCTTTAGCACTCCCGAATAGGGGACGACGTTCAACTGGCGATACAGGAGTTAGTTTGACAACATCGTCCGATACTGTGATTAATCCTTTCGCAGACCCAGCCTTAGCGGGCCAACGTTTCTCAACTGGTGATACAGGAGTGAGTTTGACAACGGGGTGATTGTCTTTTGTAATCACGATTTCTTCACCATTGATTGCGGCTTCAATTAATTCCGGCAGATTTTTAGATGCCTCAGCGAGATTTATTTGCTGCATAGCTGTCACCTTTTTATGCTTAATTCATCTTGACATCAACAACTGATTGTGTGATCCTTCTATACTACATTGCTAAGATATTGGTGGACAAACTGAACGCAGATTGAACCCTCACCGACGCCCGAAGCAACCCGCTTGATGGAACCATGACGGACATCGCCTACTGCAAAAACTCCAGGGATATTCGTTTCCAATAAATAGGGGTCACGGGAAAGGGTCCATCCTTTAACGCGCCCACTATCACGCGACAAATATGGACCTGTTAAAATAAAGCCGCGTTCATCTCTCTCGATCATGCCATCTAACCAATCAGTCTGCGGGATTGCGCCAATAAAGATAAACAGCGAAGTTGCTTTGACTGTTTGCTTTTCACCAGTCAAAGTATTCTGAGTCGTAATTGTTTCCAGCCTCGTTTCACCTTTTGCCTCAACGACACTGCTATGAGTCTGTACTACAATATTCGGTGTGTCTGCAATTTGGTCAATCAGGTACTGGGACATACTCTTAACGAGGGAATCGCCGCGTACCAATATTGTGACCTTGTCAGCATACTTAGAAAAGTACATTGCAGCTTGTCCTGCTGAATTCGCCCCACCAACGATATAAACCTCTTCCCCTTGGCAACTCATTGCTTCTGTCTGTGCTGCACCATAGTAAACTCCAGCGCCAGTTAAAT
Organism: uncultured cyanobacterium; assembly: GCA_903903925.1. Taxonomy (GTDB): domain Bacteria; phylum Cyanobacteriota; class Cyanobacteriia; order Cyanobacteriales; family Nostocaceae; genus Stigonema. Next base: position 3,699 of record CAIVAU010000139.1, on the reverse strand, counting down.
GCTCAAGTCCTGGGATGTCCAGACGCCGCCACGAGACACCAAGGGCTAAAATCATGGCATGGCAACTGATTTCACTACCATCCGCTAATTGTACAAAACGATACTGATTGTCTACGCGAATACCCTTGGATTCCTGGGGCGTGAGAATTTCAACACCAAAGCGTTTTGCTTGGGTTACTGCCCGATGGGCTAAATCACGTCCACTCAACCCACTGGGAAAACCAAGGTAATTTTCAATCCGAGAGCTTGTTCCTGCTTGTCCACCTGGGGCTTCTCGTTCAATCATCACCGTGCGTAGCCCTTCTGATGCACCATACACGGCAGCAGCTAAACCAGCAGGACCACCACCCACAATAATCAAATCATAAAATGGCTTTTCCGCTTGGGTTTGCAACCCAATTTTTTCAGCAATTTGGATGTTGGTGGGTTGCATGAGACTTGAACCATCACTCAGCAGGATAAGAGGTAAGTGTAAATTATCACAGTTAGCACGAGATGCTAGCTGTTGCGCCTCTTCTGATAATTCGATATCCATCCACTGATAAGGGACTTGATTGCGTGCTAGGAAGTCTTTTGCTTGGTGGGAATGGGGTGACCAGCGGTTACCAATGACACGAATACCGTCAAAAGGAGGTTGAAAATTTGCTTGCCAATCATCCAGCAAATCGTTAAGCACTGGATATAAGTGTTCTTGAGGAGGGTCCCACGGCTTCATCAAGTAGTAGTCAATTTTTGTGGTGTTGATAGCACGGATAGCTGCATCAGTGTCTGCATAGGCAGTCAGCAAGGCACGTTTCGCATCTGGAAACATTCGCAACGCTTGTTCTAGAAACTCTACGCCAGACATGTGCGGCATTCGTTGATCAACTAAAAACAACGCCACTGTTTGATTACGGAGTGTTAATTGTTCCAGTGCTACCAACGCAGTAGCACCAGATTCCGCACGTAAGATGCGAAAGCGATCGCCATATTCTTGCCGCAGATCCCTTGCCACTGCTTGCAAAACTTCAGGATCATCGTCAACCGTTAGGATTACAGGTTTAGCCATAGCGCCTTTCACTTCTCCAAAAGCTTTACATGACAGTGTAGTAGAAAGCTGGAATATATTGGACATCCACCATTCTTTACCCATGGGGGCAGTTAAGAGAAATAGCGCACTGAAAGATAGCCGTATTTAACTGTTGTTTAGCTGAAAGTTAAATCACACTTAACTAGTAGTTAAAGCTAAACGCTCAATCTGGAGTTGTTGAGGGTAAGGTGAACAGAGGATAAATGAATGGATAGACGGACTTTTCTAAAGTATTCACTAGCAACTGGCGTAGTTATTTGGGCTGCCGAGGAGACTCCCAAACTTTTGGGAATGAATGATTTGCAAGTCAGTAGTCTGTTTGCCATCAAACCTGCCAATGCTGCAACAGGAATTTTCCCGCAAAGTGTCGCTTCTGGAGATCCACAACCGCATGGGGTTACCTTGTGGACTCGTGTGGTTCCATCTCAATCTCAGGAAATCCGCGTTGCTTTTGAGGTTGCCCTCGACCCTGAGTTTAAGTCGCACGTTCTGCGCGGTGTTGCGCAGACAGATGAGTCGAAGGATTACACGCTCAAAGTGCAGTTGAATGATCACAAGCTTAAACCTTACACTACATACTACTACCGATTCATTTACGAAAAGACAGCGAGTAGAACAGGACGTTTTAAGACATTACCAAAGAAGGATGCAGAAATCGCCAAAGCTCGCTTCGGTTATATCAACTGCCAGGACTATACAAACGGATACTACAATGCCTACCGATTCCTAGCGGCAGAAGATATAGACTTTGTCGTCTTCTTGGGTGACTACATCTACGAAACGGTCAGTGACACCAGTTTTCAACAACAAGGGATTCGCCCCCTTCAGTTACCTAGTGGTCAGCTAGCAGCTTCCTCTCTCGAAGATTATCGATTTCTCTACCAAACTTACAACTCTGATCCCGATATCCAACTTTTACGGGAACACGTTGCTTTCATCTCTATTTGGGATGATCATGAATTCGCCAACGATTGCTTCGGTGAAAATGCGACTGACCAATTCCCGTTCAACAAACCGGATCTTCGTCAGGCAGCTAATCAGGCATGGGCTGAACATACACCAACCAGTATCCTTTTTAATCCTGATAAAGACCCCCTCGATTCAATCCAAATTTACCGCACGTTTAAGTTCGGCACCTTGCTTGAACTTGTGTTAACAGATGAACGTCTCTACCGCAATGGCCCTCCCTGCGACGATCTTGAAGCGCAGCAGCAACGATATCTGACTCAAAAGCGTTATATCGTACCAGACTGCCCAGGACGGAACGATACAACACGAAGTATGCTGGGACTTGACCAGCGTCAATGGTTTCTGAATCAAATTACCCAATCTTCAAGAATTTGGAAGATTTGGGGGAATGAAGTCATGACGATGCAACTCAAGGTGCTGTCAGCTTTTGCTACCCAATTGTTAGGACAACCAACTCCCGATTTGTTTGTTGACTTGGATCAGTGGGATGGTTATCCTGCCGAACGGGCTCTACTGTTCCAGACTCTTAGGGACGCCGGAGTTAAAAACTTTGTGACTATCACTGGCGATCTCCATACTTTTGTCACAGGTTATCAAAAAGTTAACTTTGATAACCCCTCTGATCCACCTGTAGGTGTGGAATTCGTGGTTGGATCAACCACATCCTCCAACTTCTCAGAGCAAAGTGGTCCCAGTTCGCTGGGCGTAGCCCTCCCGCCAATTGATACCGTGACTCAAATACTCCAAGCTAGCAATCCACACATTCAGTACTTCAACTCTACTACTCATGGTTACAACCTAGTAGAGGTGACAGCAAAGGCACTGACTTGTACGTTAAAGGCAGTCAGTGATATTACAAAACCTGAGGCAACTCTCTCAACCCTCAAGGTTTATCGTGTATCCCGCGATCAGGTCTTAATTCAAGACATAACCTCCTCTAGCTGACGGAATAATTCGTAATTCGTAATTAAGCCTTGCCACTGCTTGCAAAACTGCTAAGTTAAGCCTGATAGGGTGTCGGGGCTTTTTTCAATAATTGAGGACTTAAGGGAATATTAGCACATAAGTCCTTATTGCATTTAAAAACTTATGTGCTAAACTATGGTAAAAGTAGTAGACTTTTGTGACAATTAACCAATAAGGCTTAATAGTCATAAAGGTCCATGGAAAAGAAAACAGTGGCAGTCAAAGCTTTCGTGTCTGAAGACGTGCGAAATTTGTTTAAGGCTGTATGTGCAAGAAAGGGAACTAGCATGAGCGACGCTTTAACAGCATTAATAGAAGAATTTATTGAAGAAAATGAGAAAGAGCAGCGGGGTTCAACACGTTCGCCTGAACAAGAGCGGGCAGAGGCAGCAAATTAGAGTTTTTTTATCAGGGGGCATCATCAATATTTCTCATGAAGTTAATTTTACTCTCTGATAAAATCCACTATCAACGATATGACAAGAACACCGCATGATAATTTTGCCAAAGATTATTTTGAAGAACTTCTTTCTCCTTTAGGTAAAGTACAAATCAGTCGTGTAGTCACAGACGAAGCACGTCAAATTGATATTCTCTTTTCTCCTTCTTCTCCCCCCATTGTTCCCCCTGAATCTTTAGGTTTACTTGGTAGATTAGTAACTCAGAACTCCAGTATAGAGATATTCCGTAATCAA
>CAIVAU010000138.1 GCA_903903925.1 uncultured cyanobacterium | reverse complement strand
CACGCTCATAAATGTACAGTGTTGTGCTGACATAAACCGTAGGAAAGGCTTACGCACTAAGGAGGAGGGGCTATATTGCTTTTTGTAACCATAAATTGAGCGGTCGTTTTATATGCATGAAGTGAGCAAGTTGCTCAACTTTGGCGTTGTACCTCCTCATTGCAAGGTATACCATCCCCACCATATGACGAGTGGGAAAATTAGTCAAAGTGACTTACTTGCTCATATTATGCCTTCTATTACAACTGTCACTGTAAGGATAAGTTGAGCAACTTTGAAAGCATAAGTTGAGCAACAGATTGCTGGAAACAGTATTAACCCCGTCAGAAGGAACAAGCAAATATAGGAGTGTTGAAAGCATAAGTTGAGCAAAAATATGATTGAGAAACGATAAGTTGAGCAAACATTTCCAACACTTCGTTCATAAATATACAGCGTTGTGCTGAGATAAACAGTAGGAGAGACATTGGCAAGCAACACTCTCTCCTAACCTAAAATTATGCTTGACAACCAAGAGTTTGACAACTGGTGCCGGGAACAAGACCTCAGTCAAGCAGCACAAGCGATAATTGAGGAGATTCGCAGCACCAACCCATCTCGCCGAGTAACTGGGGCAAGGAAAAACGTTTGTGGCAGTTACCCCTCAAGAAAAATGGGATGTACAATTCAATTCGAGAGCCATCATAACGAATTAGCACGTATTTATGAACTAGAGCATGACCCATGCGTGCTCGAATATTACGACCAACCGCCAGCAATAGAATTAGTCTATCAAAGTAAAAGTGGGAGAAAAAATAGACACCAGTATACACCCGATTTCTTTATAATTCGGACAGATTCAGCTTATTGGGAGGAATGCAAAACCGAACAAGAACTGAACAAGCTGACCGAACTAAATCCAAATCGCTATTGCAAAAACTCAGATGGCAAATGGCATTGTCCTCCCGGTGAAGAATATGCTCATCTTCATGGTTTGGACTTTCATGTATGGTCAGGTGCTCTAATTAATTGGAATTTCCAACAAAATCTAATTTGGCTGTCAGATTATTTCGGATACTCATCAGAAATGATAGACGAAACTGAGCCGAGTTTGATTGTAAACACCGTGAAAAATCACCTAGGAATCACCCTGGCAGAACTGTTACAAATTGAGAAAATAAATCCCGATGTTATTTATTGGTTAATTGCAACAGGTAAACTTTACGTAGAACTGAATCAAGTTAAACTGTCACAACCAGAAACAGTACTCGTATTTATTAACCAAGATGTGGCTTTATCTTATGAGCATCTTAACTCAATAGAGTCAAAAACCCAACCGAGTCATGAAATATTAATTCAAATAGCAGTAGGTACTAATATTTCTTGGGATGGAGAATCATGGGAGATAGTAAATACCGGGACAACCACTACTGGAATATTACGTGCAGATGGCAAACTTATAGAACTACCAAATGCAGCATTCACAGCATTGATTGATACAGGCAAAATTGTTGGAGTTGAGACAACACAAACCTCAAATATTAAAGCAGCAGCGGCGGAAATTATTAAACACGCAACTTGTGAAGATATTATAGAGGCCAACCGTCGCTACAATTTAATCCAACCATACATAGGAGATGCTCCGAGAGTATATCCAAGCAGCACAGTCCGTCGTTGGCGGACTCAGTACCAAAAAGCCTTACTGATCTACGGTCATGGATACCTGGGATTACTACCCAAGCATAACATTAAAGGCAATCGTATTCCAAAAATTGATTCTCAAACCCAAGAATTTATGCTCGACTTTATAATAGAGCATTATGAAACACCCAAACAACGCAGAAAAATACGGGTCTACGAGGCATTTGTCTTAGCATGCCAAACCCATGAACCCCCATTGAAACCTCCATCCCGAATCACATTTTGCCAAGCTATTAAACAGCGAAGCGGACACCATCAAACCAGAAAACGTCTTGGTAATCGGGCAGCTATTTCCGAAGAACCATTTTATTGGGAATTAGAGCAAACTACTCCACGACATGGTAGTCGTCCTTTCGAGATTGTCCACATTGATCATACTCAAATTGACATTGAGTTAGTCAGTTCCCTGGAATCCCTAACGAATTGTCATATTGCTACAAATAACTCAAATCATCACAATTTAGGTCGTCCTTGGTCCACCTTCATGGTTGATGCATATAGTCGCCGAATTTTATCAGTTTATCTCACCTTTGATGAGCCAAGCTACCGAGATTGTATGATGGTAATTCGCATATGTGTTGCTAGATTTGGACGGTTTCCACAAAATATTGTCGTCGATAATGGCAGAGAATTTCACAGTCACTATTTTGAACAATTATTGGCATCTTATACTTGCACGCTTAAGTATCGACCGCCAGCACATGCTCGGTTTGGTTCAATAGTTGAAAGACTATTTGGCACAGCGAACACGCAGTTTATTCATGAGTTGCAAGGTAATACCCAAATCAAACGCTTGAAGCGTAAAGTCACCAAATCTGTCAGTCCAGAAAGATTAGCAATTTGGACATTAGAAGAACTATACTCTGCCTTTTGTGAATGGGCATATTCTGTTTATGACCAACGATTACATCCTGCATTAGGTATTAGTCCCCACGATTCTTTTGTCGCCGGGCTAGCAACAGGTGGAAGTCGCTTACACCGAAGAGTAGCGTATGACGAATTATTCCAGATTCTGACTCTGCCAGCACCAGATCGACGAAAGCGTAAAGTTCAACCAGGAAAGGGTGTAAAAATACACAATATTTATTACTGGGCAGATGTATTCCGTGATCCAGAAATCGAGCAATCAATGCTGTGGGTTCGTTACGACCCTTGGAATGCAGGAATTGCCTATGCACTAGCACAAGGACAGTGGGTAAAATGCATTTCTTCTTACTATCAATACTTCCAAGGACGTTCAGAAAAAGAGATCCGACTTGTGAGTGCAGAACTTAATCAGCGCCAACGCAATTACGAGCGAAAGTTAACAATAACTGATAGGGAACTAGTAGAATTTTTAAACTCGAAACATGCTCAGGAAGGCGCTATTCTCAAACAACGCTTGCGCGATGCTGAACACGAAAAAGTTCACAAAATTATTCAAAATAATTTAATTCCCGAACCGAGTTCACATCGGGAAGAATGTCCAGCAGAAGAAAATCATGATTGTCCAGAAAACGACTCGACCGCTGAAAGTGAAAATTGTGAATCTGTAAGTAATTCAACTGCGCATGCCAAGGAAACCCTTGAATATTATGGAGAGTTTTAATGGTACATGATTATCGCTTTCCTGAAGAATTACTGACTCTACCTATTGCTGACAGAATTGCTTATTTTCAGCAATATACAATGGCGCATCCCAAATTATTAATCGCAGTAGAAAAACTCAAAAATGCAATTGATGAGTCAGCGTTCTTTTCTTTAATCTTTTTATTTGGAGCAACAGGTGTAGGTAAAACCACCTTATTACGTCGCATCACACAAAGGTTACTAGCTTCTTTTCAAAAAGAAATGGAACTAGATCAAGGTTTTATTCCCATTGCTAATATCGAAGTTGCTACCCCTGAATTTAGTAATTTTGATTGGAAGGATTTTTATCTACGTGCGCTTAGCATTCTCCAAGATCCCTGCATTCAGTTACCTGGTTCTGGTCGAATCACTAATTTAAAGTTGAAAACATCCTTAGAAGCTGCACTTAAACATCGTCATCTGAAAGTTTTTTGCATTGATGAAGCACAAAATCTCAGTAAAGTTGTTAGTGGGCGCAAATTACGCGACCAAACCGACTGTATTAAGTCCCTAGCAAACCTGACTCAAGTCAAATTTGTACTGGCAGGTACTTATGACTTGTTGATACTTCGTAACTTGAGTGCCCAGTTGTGCAGGCGCAGTCTGGATATTCACTTTGAGCGCTATAAAGCTGAAAATGAAGAAGATTTAAAAGCTTTCAGAGGTATAGTTCAAACATTTCAACGACATTTACCTTTTGAAGAAGAGCCTGATTTACTTCAATACTGGGATTTTTGCTACGAACGCAGTTTTGGTTGTGTCGGTATTCTCAAAGATTGGTTATCCCAAGCATTGACAATAGCGTTACGGGAAAGAGCTAAAACTCTCACTATGACCCATTTAAAATCTTCTGCTTACTCTGATGAACAGTGCATGATTATCGTCAATGAAACACGATTAGGAGAAAAGCAACTTGAGTTCACCTCCGATAGTTCGGCTTTGAGAATTGCTTTGGGTTTGGAATCTCATCGTGTGCCGACTACACACAGCACGTCCCAGACAAACAATACTAAATCTCGTCGTTCCGCTACTGGTAACACTAAACCTCAACGTCGTCCTGTTGGAGGTGGTGAAAATGTCGGTTGAACCTTTGGCTAATTATGAATCGTGGGACTTAACGATGAGCCAACTTCCAAAACGCAGCCATCTTTATTCTCTTAAACCAATAGGTTTTGGTACACCCACAGTTGAAAGTTTTACTAGTTACTTACAGCGCTTGGCTGCTGCACATGGTGTCTCGATTGCTAGTTTAATTCGCTATAAAATTACGCCGTTATTTATCCAGACCAACCACCCACCCGATTTCTTCAAAGCTGACGATGGGATCAAAATGCTCATGAATGCTTGGCATCGAGAGCCTGCTATGCTACAACAGCAGGCTGCTGAATTTTGGTTAGACCGAACGCAACATGTCTCAAAGGTGGTTGCTATTGTTGAGAAATTAACTACCAGACTGGATCTGAGTTTTCTGACTTTACTTCAATGGCATTCCTGGCGGCTTAACTTCAATCATATTTTCCATACTGAACAACGTTGGTGTCCTGGTTGCTATCAAGACTGGCGTGAAGCTGATTTACCTATCTATCACCCTTTGTTGTGGACAATAGAAGCTGTCACTGTTTGTCCAGTGCACCAACGTTACTTACAACTGCGGTGCTTGTACTGTGGTTGTTTTCAACAGTTTCTCAATCTGGACTGCCATTCTCTTGGCTATTGTTGTGCGTGTAATGCATGGCTGGGTCGGTTTGTAGACAAGGCTAAATCTCAGGGGTCTCAGTTTGATTGGGAAAACTGGGTAGCGAAATCTGTCGGTCAGATTTTCGCCGCTATGCCAACCCTTAGTTTGACTTCTTGTTCTCAAGATCCCCCGCTTGCAAAATATCGACGAAACCCTACTCTCACTAAGTTTTTAAGGTGGTGTTACCAGCTTGGAATTAGCCCTGTTGAGGGTTTGGAAATTCTCTCGATTATACCGAATGTACTCAGTTGAACCCAGACCAGCGCTACTGCACGGTGCTTTCATTTTTGTAAGCATAAGTTGAGCAACCCGCCATGAAAGCATAAAGTGAGCAACTTGCTCATCTTATGCTTTCAGTGACAACAACATAATACAGCACTACAACCTAAAATATGTATTCTATATCTTTTATACGATATAAACTACGATTAATATTATCTGCTACAATTTGGATAGTCCTACATTTCAAAAACCAACAATTAATGACTGAAGCCAAGCCTAATCGCAGGGTAAGCCGGGGCAGAATATTCCCCGAAATTCAGTGGACCCAAGAACAACTCGCCCAATGGAAAGCCGAACGTCAGGCATTTCGCCAACGCTGTCAAGTGATTTTTGACCGCGTTAAGCCAGCACTCATGCAAACTCACTACAACTGGTACATCGCGGTTGAACCTCATAGTGGTAATTACTTTATCGATTCAGATGCATTTGTGGTTGCACAGAAGGCTCATGAACAGTATCCTTCAGCAAGGCTGCACGTTTTCCGAATAAATGAAACAGGGGTGTGCGGCACGATATGATTTCCGGCACATTTGGTGATGAGGATGAATTATTTTTCGAGATTGATTTGATCGCTGCTGACGGCTTGGAACTACCAGTTGATGCACTTTTTGATACAGGCTTTTCCAGTTGGTTAGCAATTAATGACCAAGATTTAGAAGCTCTTGGTTGGTTTTATGTTGAGCAGCAAACCATGCGAACCGCACAGGGAGAATCAGATTTTGAAATCTATTTAGGAAAGGTACGGATTGATGGACAAGCCTTTGATATTCCTATTCACGTGGGACAAGGGCTGTCAGAAGTTTTACTTGGCCGTCAGTGGTTAAAAACTCGGCGGTTGGTAGTGGATATACCTTCAGGAGTGTTGATGCTCGGAGGATGAATTGCCAGTAGATAGCAAACTTTTTTAGGGAGTGTGATCGTAAAAGATAACCGCTCGTGATGTTTTTATGACGTAAAGTTCTCCGTGATGACTCCGCACACTGACCCCTTTGGGTACAGTGCGGGCTTCTTATCCTGCATCCATATGCCTAAGCCATTAAATAGCAAGTGTCAGTTATGTTCTAAATTGTCAACAACCCAAGCTAAGGAACTGCATGGGCCAGAGGGAGATAATTGTTGGAATCCCAAGGTCTGTCACAACCGCCGCTCGTTCTACCGCAGTAAAACTGAAGTTGCACCCACAGACATT
>CAIVAU010000137.1 GCA_903903925.1 uncultured cyanobacterium | reverse complement strand
GACGCCGCATTTCTCGCGCTACGCGTCTCGCAATGCATCTTTTTTTTAAGTGGGCTTGTATCCCACAACTGAAGTTATTTTTTTTACTTTTACGAACGTCTTCCGACTTTCTACTTCCGACTTTTTGTAAAGGTTCTTAATAATTTAAATCAGTTTAATTTACAGCCCTTCGGGCAAGGCAGAAGGCAGGAGGCAGCTATGCTGAAGGTGGATGTGACGGTTTATACGAGAATTGAATGCCTTCTGCCCTGCCTTGCCCATGACGGGTTAAAGCCCACGGATTCATTCGTTACAAAAAATAAAATCTGTTGCGAGACGCGCAGCGCGAGAAACTCTCTCGTCCTTATTTGAATCCCACGTTTTTAAGCGTGGGATCATAGCTGCCTTCTGCCCTCAGCATAGCTGCCTTCTCAATCCCTAGAATCAGTAAACCAAAAAGTTTTTTAGAAGCCTTGCCATGCGGACATTTGACCTAAATGGAGGCATTCGACAAAACAACCTATTGATGAGCATTTCAGCCGATACCACCAGCGACCTTAAGGCGATCGCTCTTAACCGAACGCTGTTTGCCTCCTTGTTCACGAGGGCTGGAACCCTTATCATTACGTTCGTTTCCAAAAGTTTTTGGTTTACTGAGAATGGCACTTATAATAAGCAAAACCCTTAAAGTGCTTATACTTCAAGGGTTTTTATTAGACTTTCAGCGAGTGAAAGACCAAAAGTTTGTCGCAACACTGTATGTAAAGGATATGCCGTTTCCAACTAATCCGATTTAACCCAATCGGTAGGGTTTGCTTTTTGTATTTAAGACGAATGATGATTGAAAAATTCATTGAGAGTTTAACGCTAAAAGTCTTTAATAGTAGGGCTTTTGACGATTGCTCTAATTTCTTAGCGTACAATTCTCCCATTTCGGTACAGTTTAGCCGAGGAAGAGTTACCTGAGGTAACGGACTGTACGACGCTAACGCTTGTGGATGCAGCACCGAGTCAGTCTACTTCATTGTTGGCTGAAAAGCAGGATTGTAGCGTTGAAGCGAGGGACTGTTATGGAGGTATTTGTTCCGCCGAGCCCGTCGCTCAAAATGAAAAATCTTTAAATTCTGCGATGTCTAGCGACAAGCCGTTTCACGTCTACGCTAATCAAACACCAGAGCTTATAGAACAGGGTTCTCTGCCCTCAGCATAGCTGCCTTCTTCAATACAAAGATGGGTGAAAATTTTGCTTGGTTAAGTTAGAATTTCAGTTTTTAGTAGCGCTTTGCGTAGTGCAGTTACTGCTTCTTCTGTCTCTACCAATCTATTGAGAGCAAGCGCAATATCATCTTCAACCTTCAACAGTTTAGCTGCCTTCTTAACAGCTTTCTGCTCTTCAGATGAGTAATTATTATCGGCGCGAGACATTTGAATTGCATGATACAACAATGTTCTCGACTTTGACCAAGTATGAACATCAACTGTAATTTTGGTCAACAAGTTTTCTAAATCAGCATTTTTGTAGTCAAATGTTTTGTATTTCTCTATTATTTCTTCAGGAGCGCCTACAGTGCGTTGATGATTTAGTAACCAGTTTAGTTCGGCTTCTGAAACCTCTTCATCAGCACCAGCAATAGCGAGTAGTGCATATCCATAGTTAAGGACTGCTTCATAGGGGGCTTCGGAAATACCTAAGTTTTTTTTCAGAAATTCTGACAAAGGCACTGCTTGTGTAATATCGCTCATAGATTACCTCTTTGGTTTTGCAAAAGCTCTTTTACTAATACCACAAAGTTGAAAACTTTTATACGCTAGCTGTCTGTGTGTACAAGCTGATTTCGAGCAAACGAACCTCTAGGGCGTTTTATCAAATAAATTAACGTGATTTCGATGAGCTTTGGTGTAGGCGCTGCCATCACCAGCATCAAGGATCTGGTTTTTTTGCTGACTGGATTGGGATTAGAGGCAATGTAGTAATACTGAAGATAGCGAGCCGCTTGTCCAAAGGGCTGATAGGCACTGGGGTTCAGTTCTTCAGAGGATAAATTCTTTTTCAAGCGAGGAAAAAATTGTTCGGTGTCGTAAGCATCCAACGCTGCATCCCATTCGGGGGGAATAAAGTTGCGATCCAGGTTGCGGAAACGCCCATTTAAATCCACCATCGCTTTAACATTTATTCAAAGCCAGCTTGAAAGGGGCGGATTTGACGGGAGCCAACCTCGATGAAGCCAATCGGCGTCAGACAAATTGGGAAGGTGGGATCTTAAGCCAAGCCTCGTTGCAGCGAGTTGATCTCGAAAAGAGCCAGCTTAATGAGACAATTCTAAGGGGATATGATTTGACGGAGGCTGATTTGGTTGAAGCTGATTTGAGATATGCCGATTTGACAGAAGCAATTCTCTACCGAGTTACCCTAGAGTTAGCCAACTTAGTCGGCGCTGACTTTAGCCGTGCAACTCTAAAACGAGCCTCTCTATTTCGAGCCGATCTACAGGGAGCAGTCTTGCAAGATACTAATCTGGTTAAGACCGATCTCAGACATGCTAACTTTAAAAATACTCAGCTAATGGGTGCTGATTTTTCTGGTTCCCGCGTCAAAGGAGCCTGCTTTACAGACACTCAAAGGGTAACTTACCAACAGAAGCAGTGGCTTTTAGTCAATGGAGCCTTAAATATCACACTCTAGCAAGTTGCTATTTGAATGAAAAACATTGAAGAACTTGTTGAATCTGCCCTCCAGTTAGTGGCTACAGAAACAGGGTTTTCTCTTAGCTATATTCAGAAGGTAATCCTGCGAGAATCTCTACTTGAAAACAAAAAAACTTACGCTAAACTTGCCCAAGAAAATAAGTGCTCTGAAAGCTATATTAAGTTTACGGTTGCGCCTAGACTATGGTCTTTGCTTTCACAGACGCTCAGTGAAAAAGTTAATAAGACGAATTTCCTAACGCTGCTAGAACAAAAGTTCATAAATCAGAATCTTCCTCAGCCGACTGAGACAATAACAGCAATATCTGCGACGAGTTTGACTAGGCCACGCTATGTTCTAGAATCTCCAGAAGGACAGGTTCCCCTCGCTTCCCTTCTATACGTTGAGCGATCGCCAATTGAACAAACCTGTTATCAAGAAATTCTCCAACCCCATGTGTTCATTCGTATTCAAGCACCCCGAAAGATTGGGAAGACTTCCCTGATTACACGAATTCTGGACTATGGTAGCAGTCAGAATTACCACATAGTAAGACTCAGCTTACAGAGCGCCGGCACACAGGTGTTTGCTTCGAGCGATCGCTTCTTACGCTGGTTTTGTACAAATGTCACTCGCCAGTTGGGTTTGGAATCTAGATTAAATCACTACTGGGACGAGGATATGGGAGCTTTGATTAACAGCACCATTTATTTTCAGGGCAATGAAATTTTCCTTTGAAGATTTTTTCAAAATATATCCAGTTTGGTCTTTTGCTTACTCTGATATAATTCTCGCCAACTAATCAGGAACAAATATGTCTTTAAATGTTGAACTTGTAGAGCAAAGCTTTGATAAAGTCAAACCTCGCGCGAATGAATTTGCAGCCAGCTTCTATGAGAACTTGTT
>CAIVAU010000136.1 GCA_903903925.1 uncultured cyanobacterium | reverse complement strand
GATAATTTTTCTAATATATCAACTGGAGTATTAGAATGAGAAGCTACACGACATCGAACTGAAGCATCAATATCTAATGATAATTTTTCTAATATATCAACTGGAGTATTAGAATGAGAGGCTACACGACATCGAACTGAAGCATCAATATCTAATGATAATTTTTCTAATATATCAACTGGAGTATTAGGATGAGAGGCTACACAACATCGAACTGAAGCATCAACATCTAATGATAATTTTTCTAATATATCAACTGGAGTATTAGGATGAGAGACTACACAACATCGAACGCGATAACTACTATGGCTAGCTAAATTTTTCAACCAAGATGCTGTAATAAAAATACTATCCTGTTCTATCTTTTCAAAGATAATTTTTGAATCATATTCGAGTAAACTTATCAAAGTATCAGAAGGTATTTTTGATCCTGTAGGATTATCAAGCCGTATTAAATACCATATTGGATTATTAAATAATGCAGCGGGATAATCTTTTCCTAGCTTCAATAATATATTAATTGGAGTATTAAAATTCCCAGTAAGATTTTCGCGAATTGTACTATCTCTACGTTTTGTCAATTCTTGTAGTAATTTTAGAGGAGTTGCAGGGTTACTAGCTACTAGTCGTGCCAAATCTAAGCTTAAAGCAGCAAGTTCTTTTAGGCGTTCTCCAGACGTATTTTCACTTTCAGCTTCTTGTGCAAAAATTTTAAATTCAGAATATTTTTTATTCATGTAAAATATCTAATCATTTATTTATTTTTAAACTTTTCATTTCAAATACTGTAGGCGTAAAACTACGGAAAGATTATTAAAGATTCTATATTTTGACACTATTTATCTTATCAAAAGTGCCATTCTACGTAGTAAACTTTCAAAAAATACTAGCAACTAGAAACCCTTACAGCAAGCACTGTAGGGGTTTTTTCATCCTCCTGATACTTCAGAATAAAGCGATTAGAAATAGTTATAAGCACTTACTTGACAAAAACTAGAGACAATACTTATTGTTATCTAAGTAATGTTTTACACTATTTTTTAAATTTTCTATCGGTTCAACATCACGAATTCTATTACGTACCTCACCACAAACACCACCAGTTAAAAGTGCTGTCATAGCAAAGGGTGTGGCAACCGCACCCAAAGGCATACATAATAATCCAATACCTAAACCAGCTATATAAATTGTTGTCATATTTTTTTCTACTTCTTCTTTATTAATTTCTGTACGTGCAAGCTTATACGCTAAGTTTTCAAGAACATTACTTGCTTCTATTTCTAGACACAAGATTTTTTCAAGTGTATTTAAAGCATTAGTCTGATCACATAAAAGATGGTGAGTTAGACTAAGACCTAAGTAAGCTATTCCTTTTTTTAAATTTGTTTCTAAACTAATAGCTTTATTAAAGCTATTACGAGCTTCTCTTAACAAAGTTTTTTCTTCATTTATTGAAACTGAAGCTTGTTCTAATGCTCTAAAGCCAGCCTCAAGTTCAGAACCCATTAATTTATCAATTTTATAACCCAAACCTTTGGAAATATTAAAATAGCTACTTACAGATTGAGCAACTTTAACAGTAGTAAAAAGCGAACTTAAATCAATACTCATGTTGTGTACTTTCAACATAATAGGCTATAAGTATTATTCCCAAATAAACTCTAAATAGAGTTTCAGTAATCAAGTTTTAGATAAAGTTAATGTGAATTTTTTAATGATTCTATTATAGTAAATACACATAAAATAAGATATAAAGCATAACCAAAATTTCAAATATTTTTTTTGTAATAATGGCTGAAAGGTAGATTATGTAATCGTTAAAGCCAAAAAGTCTGTAAATTAATTTTGAGGATTTGCACATTTACTGTATATGGGTGTCAGCGTTTTTCGTCGTTTTTTAGGGTGCATATTAAGCATAAGCTTTCAAAAAATTTCTACCTACTGAGGTATCTGAAATTAAACACACACTCTATATTTAGGAATACGAGATTTGAAGTATTCGGGCAAGCCTAAACACTGACAGCCACTAGCTCACACTGCCCACTATCCTCAACCTTTGTTGTAAGATACCAACACGAGAGAGATCTATCCCCATGAAAGTAGAAGGCAACGGGCAGGGCAAAATTCTAAACGTCGAGGAACTACGGTTACTCTTTACTGATGGTTTTAGGACGAGTCACGATAGCGTACAATATTGGATTGATGAGGGAAGCATGGAGTCTAGGCGATCACTCTGATTTCTCATCAATTAAGGTATCTTCGGTCTTCTTGATGTTTCGGTTTTATAGTGATGTTCTATAGTCACCAAAAAAAATTTCATGCACACTATGTGGTGAGATAACAGATTGCTCTACTAAACCTTTTAGCGTACCAACCCTTGTATGCCCCTCTACAAGCCAATATCCATTTTCATCACTGAAAAGTCTTTTCTCAATAAAGATTGGTGGCACAATCCATGTAGAGAATTTTTGCCAGTGTGCAACTACTTCAGGTCGCATATCAATACAATTCCAGCCATTTTTAGGGAATGAGTTTGTCCTTTGCTTAACCTTATTAAGCCATTCATAAGATTCAGG
This sequence comes from uncultured cyanobacterium, assembly GCA_903903925.1. Taxonomy (GTDB): domain Bacteria; phylum Cyanobacteriota; class Cyanobacteriia; order Cyanobacteriales; family Nostocaceae; genus Stigonema. The sequence goes on along the minus strand of CAIVAU010000136.1, from coordinate 7,051 downwards.
AAAGCATCCGCAGCATATAATATCTTTTGCTTTGAGCTTTCTTTTTTGCCATTTAAGGGAACTAATTTGAATATGTGAGTATTGCTTTTGAAAAGACTGTTCTCGCCCATGGTCAGAGTATAAGTCTCTAATAATCTCTTGAGGGTTATCGGGAAGAAATATTTCAAGTAAAGGAATATTTATTCTTCCTGAATTTTTATCATATCTTAGTTCCATTAAATCAGAAAATTTAATAGCCATTTCTACCTCTCTCCCTAAATTGTTACAAATTGATATTGAACCGATATCCAAGTAATTCCCAGCAGTGTTGTAGGAAAACCCTTATCCTGTCTAGCTTTGAAAATTTGCTACATTAAATTTATTTACAACGCAGAACCAAGACCAATATAAAGATATTGCAGGTTTGACAATTATCTCGGTGCAATGCCATCTACGATAAGCACCTGCTATCCCTACTGCTTTAGCTATCATTGTGATTACCCATGTTTACACATCCTAATGTTATAGCTTCAATTTTCTCTACTAACAGGATGCATAGGCTACAGTATTTTTACTTTACTTAGAATAAAGTTTGTATCTTGCAAGGGAGAATGTATTTAGAAAACTGCATACCCTCCCAGTTCTTAATTGGGATGCAAATATTCTTACAAACGCCCATTATTAAACATTTCTTTTCTCCAGTTTTTCTTTTACCGTTCGTGTTCCACAAATCAATAGTCGGCAAAGAAAATTTCATGAATACTATGTGGTGAAATGACGGATTGCTCAACTAAACCTTTTAGCGTACCAACCCTTGTATGCCCCTCTACAAGCCAGTATCCATTTTCATCACTTAAAAGCCTTCTCTCAATAAAGATTGGTGGCACAAGCCATGTACCGCATTCTTGCCAGTGTGCAACTACTTGAGGTCGTACATCAATACAATTCCAGCCGTATTCAGGGAATGAGCTTGCCCTTCGCCTAACCGCGTTAAGCCAATCAGAAAAGTTAGGAAAGCATTCACAGGATAAAATATCTTTTGCTTTGAGCTTTCTTTTTTCCCATTTAAGGGAACTGATTTGAATATGTGAATATTGTTCTTGAAAGGAATTTTTTCGTCCATGGTCAGAGTATAAGTCTCTAATAATCTCTTCAGGGTTATCGGGAAGTAATACCCGAAGCGTAGGAATATCTATTGTCTCTGAATTCTCATTATATTTTAATTTCATTAAATCAGAAAAGTTACTCATACCTCTACTCCTGAATTGTTACCATTGATAATGTTATAGCTTCAATTTTCTCTACTAGCAAGATAGATAAGTTACAGTGTTTTCACTATCATTAGAGTAAACTTGCATCTTGAAAGTTATCTTTCCCCGCGTGGGCTTTTAGTGGCTAAATCGCTAAATTTTATACATCAATACCGTCAGCATCTCAGGCGATCGCCCATGACGAGAGTCACCGAATGTAATGATAACTTCCGACTAATACTTTGTTAGTACACCTTGACAGGAGTAGTCTCCACCCTACCCCTGTTAAGGTGAAGTTTTTTCCAACGCATTAATCAGGGTTTCAGCCTTGCACCAATTAAAATCTGAAAGCAAAAAATCATGTTTGCGCTTAATTTTAGGGTTTACAAGGTAGGAACACAACGTAAGAATAAGGCTTCCGACTAGTACTCTGTTAGTACACCTTGACAGGGGTAGTCTCCACCCCTAAACTTTTGGGCGCACTGTTTATACTCGCTCGTGATCTATGTAAAAAAAATAGTCACGAATCGTGAGCTAAAGTGTCACTGAGAATAAATAAGGTAATAGACAGCATTCCCTAGACCCCTCAATATAGGATCGATGTATTCAGTAACCTGCCCGTGGAGCCTCTGGAATATTGCAGACGATGGGTTAATATGTCCCCCGACGAGCGGGGATATAGAAAAGCCTGCATTGCAGATCTAGCTGAAGCCACAGGGCTAAGCGAAAGGACAATAGGGAATTGGGGACAGAACTTTGAGAGGCGACCCAACTACGTAGTCCATATCCTACGCATGGCGGATATGCTTAACCAAATTAAAAAAATAGTCTTACCTCCTGACTACCCACAAAAATAATTTAGTCGTGATTCGTGACTAAAACCATTGTACTAGACGCAGAAATTTCCTAAGTTAGTTTTTGAAGCACAGCACTACCAGGATGAGATTAAATCCTCCTGCTGCTGGTAGCTATAACGACTCACAACTAGGAAGGATGCGAACAGGGAGTAATTCCCAATACAATCATTATCAGCTTGACACGATCCGTCAGTTACCACTGAAACCAATGGAATATTGCCGTCGTTGGGTAAGTCAACAACCTGGTCGCAACTACCGCAAAGTCTGTATTAATGCTTTAGCAGAAGTCACAGGTGTCAGTCCACAAACCATTAAAGATTGGGGGACAAACTTTCACCGACGACCAAAATACATTACCCGCCTACTAGTGAAGATTCAGCGGCTAGGATATTGAGACAAGCTTGTAAGGCAGTAGGCATTACTGGAGTGAGTACCCATAGCTTTAGGCGTACCGCGTTAACCCAGATGTCAAATGCTGGTATACCGTTGAGGGTGGTTCAGGAGATAAGTGGGCATAGGAATCTAGACCAGTTGCAGCGATACCTAGAGGTAAGTGATGAGCAGGTGTTGGGTGCGGCGGCTAGTTTGGCAATGTTGTCACCTGTGGCTAATGTTGGTACAGAAATGAATTTGGAAAATAAAAAATATCCTCTTACAGGGAAGATTTAAAAATTAATTTCACCTCTTATATTTAGTTAGGGTACTCAAAAATTCATTTACTACTGCTTTAGACTCATTGTAGCATCTCTCAGCAGTATAATGTTCTACACAAAGAATTCCAGATCTCTTAAACCAAAAGTCTTTTTCTTTATCCTTCTCATATCTACCTTCATGGTAAGAAACCTCTAAGATACCCCAAGTTCCTTCAAGACAAACTAAAAAATCTACTTCTCGATGGTCTTTGTAAATATCGCCCGTTTCATACCTAACAGCCAGCGGTAAAGGGAAGAAAAGAACCTCGGCAGCTTCTAGCTCTTCTGCAATCCTTACTTCTGACTTAGAAGCAAACTTGATTTCATTATAAATAATGGGAGTTTTACCTTCCTTTTTAAAAGCTTTTTCAGTTATCAATCCTTGGTTTAATTCTTTTGAATTAGTAATTAAATATTTAACAACGCTCTGCCAATCTTCTTCTAATTCTAATAGATCCAGTCTATAATCGATGGGAAATTTTTCCATATCATTCCATACATGTCCTTGAGCTATAAACTTAAAAGTGTCAGTCAGGGTATTTTTGATGGCTTCATTGCTTTGAATTATGTCATAGCTATTAATATGTGTAAAAACGTATAAACTGTCAATTCCTTCCCATTGCGCCTCACAAAGCTTCAATTTTGCATCAACAATAATTGCAGCACATTCGTTAAAGTCTTTTTTTAGCAGGTATTCAATCCAAGTTCTGTGCAGTTTTTCCGTAAGTAATAATAATTCAGACATTAATTTTCTCCAACCGTTCGCATGGGTTTTATCCCAGTTATAGCGACGACACCTAGCTAACACAAAGAGTGATTGTACGGAAAAACCATCACATCTTCCCAACACCACCCTAAACTATTGGTAGTTTTTCATTAGCCAAGTGCGATTGCATGAGGGTTGATGTTGGCAAATACGGTTATCCTGACGTAGAATCTATGGCTGACGCTGAAACAGTTTTGAGCGACTGACGATATTTGGTGAGATTCTCATAGCTCTAGACTTGACATTAACTTTTCAAATGTGTCACAACTAATTTATGTAAATAGCTTTTTATCACGGGAGATGAAAGAAATTGAAAGAAGTTAAAAGTCATGATCTTTTTGATTTCATGTTACAAATCAGCCAAGAAATGTCCTTGGAGTATGAGCGTATTCAAAAACGTGCTACTGAAGATCCTGGCACTGCCGGAGATCAAGGAGAAGAGAACTGGGCAGAGTTATTGAGGGATTGGTTGCCACCTACTTATCAAGTTGTGACGAAGGGTAGAATTATAAGTCAGGATGGGAAAACAAGTCCTCAAATTGATGTAATCGTACTAAAGTCATCCTATCCCAAGAAGCTGCTCAACAAAAAACTTTATCTTGCAGCAGGTGTAGCTGCTGCTTTTGAATGCAAAGTTACCTTAAAGGCTGCTCATATTACAGAAGCGTTAGAAACTTGTATTGCAATAAAGTCCTTGTTTACGCCAAGAAAAGGCTCTCCCTTTAAAGACTTAAATACTCCAATAATATATGGGCTACTAGCACATTCTCATTTTTGGAAGGCAGATGGTTCAACACCAGTGGAAAATATTACAAAAAGGCTTATTGAAGAAGATCGCAGGCTAGTTGACCATCCTAGAGAAATGATTGACCTACTTTGTGTAGCTGATCTAGGATCGTGGGCTTCCTCACAACATACTTTTTTCCTAAAAAAATGTTTGAACCCAGACCTTGCGTTAAAGAAATCTGGAGGATTGCTTGCAGCTACCACTGCATATATAGGACATACAAATAACTTTGAGAATCAAGTAGCTCACTTTAAGCCAGTAAGTGCTTTGATCTTTTACTTATTTGAGAAACTGGCATGGGAGAATGAAGAGTACCGCAGCCTTGCTGATTATTATGAAATGACTAATCTTAGTGGTGCTGGCAGTGGTCGTATTAGAGAATGGCATAGCAATATTTTTTCTGATGAAACTAAAGAAAAACTCGATAGAAACATAATGGGTCTTGAGACAAGTATTCCGTCAAATTGTGAACCTTGGTCTGAGTGGAGTATGCAAATACTGCCTTGAGTTTATTAGGTATATGGCTAGAGAAACTGTCACCTTGTGCCAAATAGAGGATCAACCTCATATAGAAAGTTTCTGCATAATAAATAGTTAGGCTATGAAAGGGAATGAATTAATGGAAGAAAAAGTAAAGGGCAGGATTACTTGCTCTTAGTGCAGCATTACTGTTAAGTTTCCACAGTGGAGAGTGGCTTGTGTGGACGAAAAATTGGTGGACTGGAATGAGGCGTGAGTTCGATTGTACTATCTTACAAAAAGTGCGGCATAAATACCGAAGTTTGCAAAAAGGGGGAACAATTGTTCCCTAACAATGCGCGTTTTTAGTGTAAATCAAGAATAAGCTAGTCAAAACTCAGGATCATCGATTTTTTACGACTGGAACAGCATGGAGCGGATTTGTGGGTCTAGTTCCACTGGACGCGCCAAGAATCAATACTGGGGGTCATTGGGCAAAGTAAATCGAATCTAAATCTATTATTTCATCTGCTAACTGTTGTAAGGAAAGGTTAAAGCCATCAGAAAAAGCGCCAATAAAAATCTTTTTACCTCTACTAATAACTTCACGAGCAACTGGTGCATAATCTCCATCGCCTGAGAATAAACAAACTGTATCAACGTTGTTTTGAAAAACATGGCTAAGAATATCAACTGTCATTTGAATGTCCACACCTTTAGCTTTGATGTCCTTTCTGTCTTTTTTAATAACAACAGGATAAAGTGTCTGATTTCCGCCTGCTATTAGCGGGATTTTTTTGAGATTATTAAACACAGTGTTTAGTGTTACATCATCTCCTACAACCGAAGTGTAGTAGTAAGCACGTATGACTTCGTTCTGATAGTGTCGTTCATTTGCAATTTCATTAATGGGTTGCCAAACATAGATATCCTGATCATGAAAAAGACTTTCAGATTGTTTAGAAACAAACCCTTTCTTTATCATTGCTTGATAACGATAAACAATATTCTCACCATCAATAAAAAACATTACTCTCCTGTGTGGTGCTGGTGGATAACTCGCCTGATATAGTGGCATTAAATGTTTATCCTCTAAATTTACAAATTATTACTTAACTATAGAAAAGATTGTTGTTGCATCGGTGAAGATACCAGAATGCAATTTTTTGTCTATTTGGCTGCTCCTAAATTAAAGCCATCAAGACCGCTGTTTTTAGGATGGCTAACATGAAGTTCAAACTCAGCTTTGCCCGACTGTCAATGTACACTGGTTACACTGTAGGGCGAAGGTATTGATATGCCTCTATCCGTTGTTCATCCATAAATGTAGAGGTTGCCTTGCGCTTCCACTGGAGTTACAAAAAACACTACAATAGAAAAATTCCCATTTCCTGAAAGTACTTGCTAAAAATCTTAGGGAATGAGGGCGACCTCGTTCCTTCATGCTACAACTAAAAGATAATGAAACAGGGCAACGCTTTACGACTTTAGTACGGTGATTCCGATAAGAACACATGAGGAGGAGAAGTAGTCAGTAATGTTAGTAAGTTCAAATACTTAATGCTCAAACGCCTTCTGACACTTCACCATCTTCCCAAAACGCATAAAACAGCGCTGACACCATCCATCAACCCATAACGCCGGAACCTTGAACCTTGCCCCACAGTTTGGACATTCTGATAGTAGCCGTAACTGGTGGCGATCGCATCCCTGAGTCACCTTAAACTGCCACTCAATCCTGTGACAAGGCACTTGGGCATAACAAGCGCCGCACAACCGAATTGGCTCATGCTTCATTCCCACCCCAGCAGGAGGCAACATCTGCGCTAACCTATGCGCCTCTACCCCAACCACAGCCGCTAAAGCCTCCAACTGCTGATGAGAAGGAGGAGGATTAAAACGAAACTTCTCCCACCGTGCGATCGCGCCCCCAAGTCCTGCTGCTGTACCTAACCCTGTGGGTGTTAAATCATTTGCCCGTCGAAAGCGTCCTAAAAAGTGACTCAGGCTTTCTCCCTGATATGGTTCTACCTGAAACAACCAAGGCTGAATTTCTCCACTCTCCATCACTTATACTCCGCCGTTACTTCCTTCAGGGTTTCCAAATCAATTTTTGGTAATCCCTTCTTTAATGCGCGGATTGCTGACTCTCTGAGAATCATGTCTAGAGCGCCGGTCGAGTAGAAGGTATTGACAAATGAGGTATGGTATGTATGAGAAGTGATGTGAATTCCGCAAAGCTTTGACAAAGCTGTCGGTTT
>CAIVAU010000135.1 GCA_903903925.1 uncultured cyanobacterium | reverse complement strand
TAATGGAATCGCGTTCCCAATGAAATGGACCTAACCGATAATAGTTCCAATAAAAGTCGCCAAAATCATTACTTCTAGTTTTAATTGGCATGTTTGAAACCCTATGAAGTGGGTTAATCTCTATTCTTTTATTAAAACTATATTAGCAGGCCCACTGAGAATCGAACTCAGGACGACGGTTTTGGAGACCGGCATGTTACCTCTACACCATAGGCCAGTGTTTAATTTCTTTACCTGTAGCGGTATCCCACAGTTTCACCGTCTTGTCATCACTTGCAGAGGCCAGGATTTTGCCATCCGGGCTGAAGCTGACGTCATGAATAACGTATGTATGCCCAGTGAGAGTTTTAATTTCTTTACCTGTAGCGGTATCCCACAGTTTCACCGTGTTGTCACTACTTGCAGAGGCCAGGATTTTGCCATCCGGGCTGAAGCTGACGCCATTAACAGCTTTTGCGTGTCCTCCTAAGGTGTTCGGTGCTGCAACATTGTCAACTGTATTCAGTAATGTCAGTTGTACCTGTCTGTCGGTATCAGCATCTACTAAGGGCGTATGTTGCATTTTTACAAAAGCTTTTAAACTGGCTTGCAAGGCTTTTCGCCCATCTGAGTTCAGCAGCGCATCTGAAGTAGTCGTAAGAGAATCAATTTGACTGATGGCGGCACTCCTCCAGCCCATGCTAGCGACGCCTGCTAAAACTAGAGCTACCGCAGAGAAGCTACTGAGTGCGATTATTGTTAGTTGTCTTCTGCGATCGCGTTCAAGTTTCTCCCGAACCCGTTGACTTGCGCTAGCCTGAATAAAGTCTCGATCTTCGTGCGTCATTTCATCTGAGCGTTTGTGCAACCAATCTTCTGCTATAGTTAACGGTACACCTCGCAACAACGCCCCAGAATCATGGTTATTATTTTTCCACTCCAGCATTGCTACTTTTAACCGTTCCTGCCAAACGCGAAATTGACGATTAGCATTCATCCACTCGCGCAGAGTTATCCATTCCCTAATCAGCGCTTCATGAACAACTTCCACCGTATCTTCTCCTGAGTTGTCATTGCGTCCCGTAACAACTAAACGGGCTTGGTATCCTGCTAAATAACTTACCAATCCCCAATTCTCTTCCCCAACTTCTTTGCGGGTAGCCAGCCGTCGAGTATCTTCTGTTCCTTCCCCCGGACGCACTAATTGTACAAAAATTCGCTGTGCCTGCTTTTGCTCTGTTTGGCTAAGTTGACTATAAACCTGCTGGGCATGATTAGCTAATGCCTTTTTCACACCGCCAATCTCATCATACGCCCGGTGAGTTAACGTCCGGTTTTGTTGCTTTGACCACAATCGGGTAAGAGCAAATTCTAACAGTGGTAAATTTCCCGGTTCAAGTCCCACATCATCCAAGATTCGCTCTTGTAATTGTGCTTCAAATTGCACTTCCAGCTTTTGGGCAGGTAGGGCGATCGCTGCTTGTAGTTCCTCTCGACTCATGGAACTCATTAATTGGGGTGTAAACTCCTGCAATGCATCTCGAAAAGGGCGGTAGGAGAGGACATAGCCGTAGAAGTCAGCGCGTAAAGTGAAAACTAATGTTAAACTTTTCTGATGGATAGCTTCGAGCAATATATCAGTGAAGCGTTCTTGTTCTTCCTTCTGGCAAAGGGTGTAGAGTTCTTCAAATTGATCGGCAAACAACAGAAAACGTTTATCTGAGTTACGTTCTCTAATGTTAGACACTACCTGCTGCAAAGTCACTTTACCCTGCTGTATATCTGCTGCTAGTCCAGCCGCTGCTCGCAATTTTTCAGTTTCACCAATTTTTGGTTCTAATTGACGCACCAACGCAGAAGCAAGCTGAAAAAATGGCTGATTACCAGGACGTATTGATTCAATCAGCCAACTTCCTTCACCTCGCAACTGTGGAATTAGTCCGGCAAACACCACCGAAGACTTACCACTCCCACTAGGACCAATCACTGCTACCAACGACTGAGAGCGAGTTGCTTGCACTAAGCTGTTTACAAATACATCACGTCCAAAAAAGAATGCTGCATCTTCTTCCCCAAATGCAGACAATCCTTGATACGGGTTGGGAGGAATAACTTCTGTTTGGGGTGCAGTGGGGATAATTAACTGTTTTTTTCTCAGTACCGGAGTTTGTTGTTCCAAAAAACCAATCATTTGAGAACAGCCAAGCTCATAGGCAAATTCTACTTCTTCCCCGGCGGCGATCGCATCATAAAACGCCACTGCAAAGGCAACAGCTGCTTTATCCCCTACTGTTTGAGTCATGCCAATCACATAATTAACGTGTTGGCTAATTGCTTCTGCTTGCACGAGTGAGTAACAAGCGTTTAAAAGTACGCAATCAACTCCTTTGGTTGCAAACAGCTTAAACATACTCCCCAGCGCGTCTGCGGAGATTAATGCAGGCTGTCCTGTTTCATCTTCCGAAACAATACCATCAAGCCCAGCACCATGTCCGCAGAAGTGAACAATTTGCGGCTGATAATCTAACATGGCGCGGTAGAAGTCACGCTGACGCACTGCCCATTTTTGCTCTAACTTGAATTCCTCTCGTTTGTTGGCGCGTCGCAATCCTTCATCAATTTCCCGTACTTCTTCATCAAGTCTCAGCCTTGAGGTACTTGTGGGATTTGCTGCCAGAATTAGAATTGTTTTGACATGGGTGTGACTCATTTAATAAACGCCTCATCTCCTCCGTAAAAGGATTTTCACCAGCACATCAGGCTCCAGTACCACAGCTTTTGAAAAAGCAAACATTACCTCGGGAGCAATGCGATGAGTGTGGGGTGCTTAAAATTAGGTTACGCTCATCACCTCTTTCGGGTAGCGAGCGCAAGGAAAAATTGGTTTTTATTGAGAATAAACCTACATAATTGAGAATTAAAACCAGATCTAACAAAATCGCATCGCTCCCTTTGTACCCCTAATCTTGATGGCTATAGCTATATCTCTGAAATCATTCTGAATTGGTAGCCTTCCCACATACTTGTTCGCCCCTGCTACTCAATGAAGCTAAGTTTGGAGGTACAGTGCGACACCAATTAAGCCAACCTAAGCTATTGCAAGTTCATAGAATGTGTCGCCACTTTCTATAACGTGTTCAATGGGTGGATTACCTTATCTAGTAGACATGTTTTTTTCCTTATAAAATTGAGATTTGCATCAAATTGGTGAATAAAGTTCTATCACTAAGAGTGAAAACACCCTTGTAGAGTTAGAACTTAGTGTTGACAGAAAGTTACTAGTGTGGTATATGCCCTAGTAAACAGAAATTATTTTAATTTAGTAGGGTTTTGAACCTAGAGGACACAAGTTTTCTTCCTATTTCTTATATAAATGTCAGCAAAATCAGCTTATGCAGTAAATTAGATTTGGAGTTTCAGTAGATCACAAACTTTTCTCCCAAGAGAAGGTTAAGTTAACTCTTAACCCTCTTTTGTCACTCTAGGTGTAATGAACTGCAAACAGAAACGCTTCAAACTGCAAACAAGTCAAAATTGAAACCACATTAAGGTTCTTGGCAACTTTTGGTGATCTTTAGTTGAGGCAAGGCAGAAGGCAGAGGGCAGAGGGCAGAAGGTAAAAGAAGGAAAATGTCCAAAATCTTTATGGAACAAGGATTTCAAAACTTCTGCCTTCTGCCTCCTGCCCTCTGCCTTAAAACGAGTTTCCGTGTTGATCACCAAAATCTGACAAGAACCGATGAGCGAAGTTAGTGACTTGCGTCCTATAATTTTCGCTCACGGATGCCTTTATTTAACTTTAGTTTTCCCATTGAATAAACCCACTTGTGGTTACTCCATGTTGCGAGAATTGATTTTTTGCATCGTCGTACAGATTAACTTGTACAATGCTAGGAACTATAGCAGCTTTGCTGCGTGCGTAATCCTCCCAAGATACTCCCTGGCTTGTTGTGAAGTCGTTTTGAGTCTCCGTTCCAGAGGTGTATAATTGTGGAGAAACATAGTCTATATTCCCGTCATCAATGAAGGTTTTCATCATAGTCTGTGCGTCAGGAATTCCGTAAGGGGCTGAGTGGCTAGTCGTAACCAAAACTTTTAAATTTTTGGTTTTGGCAGCAGCAAAAGCCTGTTGAAAAAGTGAGGTAAGGTTAGCCTCGCCCTCTTCAATGTCAAAAGCAATACCCTTATAATCGGAGAAATTGCCATTATTAATGTGAGTAATAATGGAATTAAGAATTTGCTGGTTGAAGGAACCATTAGCATTTCCCCCACCTAAGGAAATGTATTTATCACCCACCAACATGTCCTTTATTTGGGCACTATCTGATAAAGCCTTATCTGGATCAGCCCATCCACTAAAAGCGATGCCCAACGTTGAGTCGGTGAAAGGGTTACTCGGAGAGAACGTCTTGTCCCAGTAACCTTTAATCAAACTCATCTGTTGAATTTCAACTTCAGAACTCATAACTTAATTTTCCTCTTTGTAAATTGACAGGAAGTTTGATTGATTTTATGTGTAGGGACAATTTGTTGAATTTAGGAAATACAAATTATCCTTCTGTATTCTTAATAAATGTAAATCAAATCGACTTATGCACTAACTGTACGTTCGCTCATTTTTGAAGAGTGAGAGGAATTAATGCGTGACAGGGTAAGGAAACAAAAGAATTGTGGATCGATTGAAACAAAACCCGTGTAATAGGCGTCACCGTGCCAAAACGGGAAACAAAACTTGAATTTCAGCGACATAATTGGCTCATTGCAACTCACACAACGATTGCGTAAGGCTGTACCGCAAGCAAAGCAATACTTTGACCGTAAATCAGTCCACATTTGGTCAAGGGTAGTTCCTGGAGTCCAACATTTAGGACAAAACTTCAACGTAGTTATTGTTTCTGGAGAAACTTTCTTCGCCGCCGCATCCAAGTACTCCGGTGGTATTCCCAAGGCTGAAGCCAGACCACCTTTAGCC
>CAIVAU010000134.1 GCA_903903925.1 uncultured cyanobacterium | reverse complement strand
CCCTATTCCCTGCTCACTGCTCCCTGCTCCCTATTCCCTATTCCCTGCTCCCTGCTCCCTGCTCCCTGCTCCCTGCTCCCTATTCCCTATTCCCTGCTCCCTGCTCCCTGCTCCCTGCTCCCTGCTCCCTGCTCCCTGCTCCCTGCTCCCTGCTTCCTGCTCCCTGCTCCCTATTCCCTATTCCCTATTCCCTGCTCCCTGCTCCCTGCTCCCTGCTCCCTGCTCCCTCTTGTTTCTTGAAAGATTAAAATGGGTTAGCGATAATAGAAAAGTACAAATTGTTTTCCTGTAATGAGTTCTGATTCCCAGAAACGGAAACTAAAGGAATACCCCAATCAAGGCGTGCAGTAAGGCGGTCTTGGAGTTGCAAGCGTAGACCTAATCCTACAGATAACAGAGTATTATTAGTAATATGGTTTAATGTTGCATCGGATCGCCCGGAACGATTCCAACCAGTACCAAAATCCATAAAGGGGGTTAACTGTAGGAGGTTGTTGTGTTCAGAGAAACGGGCAATGGGAACTCGCACTTCGGCGGAGGCAAAAATGCCGTTGTCTGTGAGTAGAGCATCTTGACGGTAGCCCCGGACGCTTTGTATGCCTCCTAAACTAAATTGTTCCAATGGGACGAGTGGTCGGTCTGCGAGTTGGACATCACCTCGCAAGAGCAGTAAGGTATCAGAAGCTAACAAATGTACCCACTGTGCTTGCCCTCTCCAAGCTACAAAACGACTATCGGGAGGGGTAACATTGGTGGTGGCATCGAAAGCATCAAGCCCAATACTTAACTGAGAACGCAGGGCAAATACTTGTTGACTGCTTCGCTTGGTCCAGTCTTGAAAAAAGCGCACAGCTGTTATCTGTGTTCTGCCTTGTTGATCAGAGCCCGATCCTGGAAAAGGAATTTGCCCATTTAGTAAGCTTGCTTTACTTTCTCGGCGAGTTGCTGTGATCCCTATTGCCAATTCCTGAGTCGGTGTTTGTACGACAGGTTGACGTAAGGTTAATTCGTAGTAACGAGAGTTGGACTGAATATCGAGGACATTGAAGGGTTTTTCAATGATCTTGTTATCAGATGTACCGTAGCTCAATGCCAGAGTGCCATTGCGGGGGTTGATGGGCAAAGTATAGTTGAAATCAAAGGCGTTGCTGCCATCGGTATTAGTGTAGCTAGCGTTAATACTATCTCCCCACCCCAAGAGATCGGCTTCACTAAGTTGTATTTGCCGACGAAAACTACCAACGGCTGGCGATCGCCCATTATCCAACACTATCTGAGTATTAAAAGTATCTGCCTCCGTCACAGTGACTTCTAGCAAACTCTGCCCTGGACTTGTTCCCGCAGAAAGTTCTGCTGAGAGGTGTTTGATCAGGGGATTGAGTTGTAAAAGTTGCAGTGCTTTGAGCAGGCGATCGCGATTGAGGGGTTTGTGTGTCATGATAGCAATACGACTCCGCACGTAGTTGGAGTTAAGTCTGCGAGTTCCCTTAACTTTGATATCCTCCAGTCCTCCCTCAACTACCCTGATTTCTACCACACCATTTTGAAATGTCTGTGGTGGAATATATGCTCCAGATGTAATATATTCATGACGTAGATAAAGATTAGTAATTTCCGAGCGTAGCTGAAATAATTCTGTAATAGTGATAGGACGGTTAGTGTAGGGTACAGTGATTTTGGCAAAATCTTCTCGGGTAAAGACGGTGCTACCCGTAACTTCAAACTTTTTTACGTTAATGGTTTGGACAAGTTTACTCGGCGCTATTTGTTCTGGGTTCGATGGAATTGTGCTTGGAGGTTGTAGTAATTCTTGTAGAGGCGGTAGAGGTTTTGGTGGCAGTAGTTCCGGTAAAGGTTGAGTCGAAGGCGGCTTTGTTTGATGGGGAGTGAGTGGAAATACCGGGGTTTGAGCGCTTTCCTGATTTGGTGTTTGCCTGATTTGAATCACCTGCGCTTTTAGTGGTTTGATTATCGTTGCATTGCTAATTGTAACTAGACCTAAACAACACCAATATTTATATATTTTATTTATTTGTAATTTACTCATTGTCAAAACTTAGATAGATTTTTTGAAAAGAACTCAGGAGTTAGGCGTTGGGCGTTAGAAGTTAGGAGTCCTTTTTTAATCTTTCCCGTAATTAGATAGGAACTAACAATTTCAGTAAATATATTTAGTACAACGCGGCGGAGATAAAGGAACTATTTCAAACATTCAAACAGGAAAAAGCCTTAATATATAAAAACCTCGTTCCGTTGAATCAGCAATAATGTATTTTTTTCGCAAAGATAATTATACGAAATTCCACTGATGTCGAGTCAACAACAATTTGACTAAACTAGTGTTATTTACGGTTGATAGAAATCTAAAAACGCTTAAAATATAAGCTCAATCATGGAAAAAAATAAATCGATATTTAGATTCCTCCTGTTATCAAGAGTGCTGTTAATTTCATGCTCGCTCTTAACTATCTGGGGAATACCTAGTTTGGCAGAAGTGACTTTCAATCCGCCGGGAGCACAAGCACCGAAGCGCTCATCTGGAGGAGCCTCAAGGAGCAACCTTTGTGGATTCGCGACAAAACCAACTAACAGTGCATCGGTCACGCCGTTGCTCCCAAAAACGAATATTGGCTTCACAGTGGAGGAACGTCCTACAATATTTATCTATGTTCCGCCAACGACTGCGAAAAAAGTATTGTTTACTTTCCAAGAGGAGGATGCAAAAAACTATTTCCAGATAAACTTACCCTTGCCTGAGAAACCAGGTGTGGTGGGAGTGAAACTCCCCGATTCTGTGCCAGCACTCAAGATCAACAAAAATTATAAATGGTCTTTGATCATCGTTTGCACGGAAGATTTAGAGACAGATAGTCCCTGGGTCAGTGGATGGGTTCGTCGAGTTCAGACTAATCAGAGTTTAATCTTGCCAGGTTCACTAGATTCGGTATCACAGTTAGCCAAGAGTGGTATTTGGTACGATTTGCTCTCTACTCTTGCCCAATTAAGACGATCGCAACCTAATAATCAAGATGTGAGTCATGCTTGGCAAGACCTATTAAACAACGTGGGACTAAATGCGATCGCCAATGAACCGCTAGTCAATTACAAAGCCACCAAAGACTAAACAGAGGTTATTTTTGAAACCACTTTTTAAGTGTATACGTAGGGTGCACTTAGGAGATTGGCGCTTTGTCTTCATGACATCTTTTAGTGTGGCAATATTTATCATAGCTGGGGGAACGACAGGATTATTTCAACTACTGGAGTGGTACACTCTAGAGCGATTTTTTGCGCTCCGTCCCCCTGAGCCACCTGAAAAGCGCATTCTGATCGTCACCATTGATGAAAAAGACATTACCCAAGTTGGTAAATGGCCGATTCCTGATGCTGTTTTAGCTAAACTTCTTACCAAGCTTAAAGTACAACAACCAGCAGCCATTGGCATGGATATTTATCGAGATTTGCCAGTCGAACCAGGTGCTAAAGAATTGGTAGCAGTCATGAAGTCTACACCCAACTTGATTGGCGTGAAGAAACTGGTGGGGGATAGGGTAGCACCAAACCCAATCTTATCTGCACAAAAGCAAATTGCTCTCTCAGATTTTATTTTGGATACAGATGGTAAGGTAAGACGAGGGTTGATTTCTGCTGGCGATAGCAACGGAGACGTTTTTTTAGGATTAGCAGCTCGTTTAACACTGAACTATCTGAAAACCAAAGGAATTTCGTTAACAGAACTGGATAAAACTGAACATTCTTTAGTTTTAGGTAAAGCCGTATTTATACCCCTAAAGGGCAACGAATTTAGTTATCGAAATGCAGATTTCGGAGGATACCAAATTTTGTTGAACTATCGAGGCTTTACAAGATACTTTGATACAGTAACAATGCGAGATGTTCTAAATAGTTCTGTATCACCTGAGCGTGTACGAAATCGTATTGTTCTGATTGGTACAACAGCCAAGAGTATTAATGACTTTTTTAACGTTGGCTACAGTAGCAAGTCGCAGGAAGAGGGCGAACAAATGGCAGGAATAGTGATTCACGCCAACTTAATTAGTCAAATTTTAAGTGCCGTATTTGATCAAAGACCTCTAATGCGAGTTTGGTCTTCTGACGCAGAGTGTTTATGGATTTTCTGCTGGTCTTTTATTAGCAGTAGTGTTACTTGGAAATTGCTACAAATCAAATCCATTGGCGATCATAAATTACAAGGATTACCCATATTAGGGATAATATTTGTAGTTGGGACTCTCCTAAGTAGCAGCTACCTAGCCTTTTTAGCAGGTTGGTGGATTCCCTTCATTTCACCTTTACTAGCTCTCATAGCTGCTGCAATTGTGACAATCAATTTTTATAAACAATCGCAACTAAAACAAGCCAATGAGCAACTACAGGAGTATTCTCGTACTCTAGAGCGGAAAGTTAGCGATCGCACTAAGGATTTAGAGACTGCCAAAATTGCGGCTGATGTTGCAAACCAAGCCAAAAGCGAATTTTTGGCAAACATGAGTCATGAACTGCGGACACCCCTAAATGGGATTATTGGGTACGCGCAAATCCTAAAACGCTCTCAAAAAATAGCTTCCTCAGAAATGGATGGTATCAACATTATTCATCAGTGTGGTTCTCACCTACTCACTCTGATCAACGATATTTTAGATCTGTCCAAAATCGAGGCCCGAAAACTAGAACTGCACAAAACGGATTTTGATTTCTCTCACTTTTTAACAGGAGTAGCGGAAATATGCCGAATCCGCGCCGTACAAAAAGATATTGCGTTCATTTACCAACCCGACTCCCAGATTCCTAGAGGGATTCATGCTGATGAAAAACGTTTGCGGCAAGTTTTAATTAACTTACTTGGGAATGCGATTAAGTTTACTGATAGTGGCAAAGTCATTTTCAAAATAGACGCTATTGTAGAGAAGCAACCAGTCGAGTCTCTACATCAGAAAATTCGGTTTAAAATTGAAGATACTGGAGTAGGAATGACTCCTGAACAAGTAGAAAAGATATTTCTACCTTTTGAGCAAGTTGGCGACAAAAATAAACAAGTAGAAGGAACGGGGTTAGGACTAGCGATTAGTTGCAAAATTGCTGAATTAATGGGTGGTGAAATAAAAGTTGAAAGTACTTTGGGAGTTGGTAGTCAATTTTGGCTGGATTTGGATTTAGAAATTGCTACCAGTTGGCTAACCGCAGATTCTAGATTCCAAAACAAAAAAATTGTTGCAATCAAAGATAAGAAACCGAAAATCCTGATTGTAGATGACAAATCGGAAAATCGTTCTTTTCTCTTCAATTTTCTTGAATCAATCGGATTTGAATGTTTTGAGGCTACCGATGGGCAAAAGGGTTTAGAACAAGCAGTTAAAATTTTGCCAGATTTGATTATAACTGACTTAAAAATGCCAGTCATGGATGGCTTTGAAATGATGCGATCCTTAAAAAATATGCCTCAGTCAAAAAACGTGCCAATTATAGTTTCTTCTGCTAGTGCATTTGAAGAAGATAAATCCAAAAGCTTGGAAGCAGGAGGCAATGAATTTTTGACGAAACCCTTACAAATTGATATCTTGCTACAGATACTGCAAAAGTATTTGCAACTGGAATGGATTTATCAAGAAGATAGTGTCAAAAAAAGAAATGAGGAAAATATTAAACCTAGCAATCACAATTCTCAATTGATTGTTCCTCCACCGCCATCAGATCTGAAAAAACTCTTTGATTTAGCGATGCGAGGGAATCTTAAGGGTCTGCACACTACATTAAATGATCTAGAAAATGTAGATGAAAAATTTATGCCTTTTTGTCAAAAAATTAGACAAATGTCCGATAATTTTCAAATCAAACAAATTCGTGAATTCATTAATTCTTTTCAGGGTGAATGATAATGAAACCTATAAATATTGAAGAAGCAACTATATTGATTGTTGATGACAATCACACAAATCTGAAAGTTTTATGTAATTCTATTTCTGATTCGGGATGGGAAATCTTGGTAGCGACTGATGGGAAAAGCGCTATCGAACAAGCTGAATATGCCCAACCAGATCTAATTTTATTAGATGTGATGATGCCAGGAATTGATGGATATCAAACATGCCAGGAACTTAAAAAAAATCCTTTAACTGAAGATATACCAGTCATTTTTTTAACAGCACTTTCTGACAAATTTGATAAAGTCCAAGGACTTTTAGTAGGAGGTGTAGATTACATTACAAAACCTTTCCAGACTGAAGAAGTATTGGCGAGACTTCATGTACATTTAAAGCTACGTTTTTTAACAAAACAACTTGAACTACAAAATCAGCAACTAGAGAAGCGCATAGAGGAACGCACAACGGAACTTTCTCAAACACTAAATGAATTAAAGCAATCTCAACTACATTTGATACAGCAAGAAAAATTGTCTACACTCGGCCAGTTAGTTGCTAGCGTGGCTCACGAACTTAATAACCCTCTTAGCTTCCTCACAGGGAATTTGGATTTTACAACTAGTTATGTATATAACTTAATTAATCACTTACAGCTTTATCGTCAACACTATCCCAATCCGGTTGTAGATATTGTAAAAAATGCCAAAGTTATTGATTTAGAAAACCTAATACAAGATATACCTGACGTGATTTCATCGATGAATTTAGGCATAGAGCGTATTAGTCATATTAGTTCTAGCTTACGCACTTTTTCTCGTACAGATATTTCTCATAAAGTACCTGCTGATATTCATGAAGGTATTAACAGTACTTTGGTAATTCTTCAACATCGTCTAAAATCAAATAATAAACGCCCAGCTATCGAAGTTATTAAAAAATATGGTGATTTGCCATTGATTGAATGTTATCCAGGACAAATCAATCAAGTATTTATGAATATAATCGCTAATTCTATTGACGCTTTTGATGAGGATGTCAAAGAAGATTTTCATGCAAATAGCAGCAATAAAATTATTATTCAAACTACATTTAATGAGGATAATGAATGGGTAATTATAAGTTTTAAAGATAATAGTATAGGTATAGATCAAGAAGTCCAAAAACACATATTTGAACAATTTTTTACGACAAAAATGATAGGTAAAGGAACTGGGTTGGGTTTATCCATTAGCAAAGAAATTGTAGATGTCAAACACCATGGAAAATTAAGTTGTTTTTCAGTTCTAGGAGAAGGAACAGAATTTGTCATTGAAATTCCGGTGAAATAATTAAACAGAATTCAGGAGTCAGGAGCCAGAATTCAGAATTTAATTCTGTGCGAGTGGTGAATGAATATTTGGGTTTAAGACACCCATTAAATTGAAGATTTAGCGATTTATAATTAGCGGGGTATTCAAACTCGCCACTAATTTATTCTGACTCCTAACTCCTGACTCCTAACTCCTGACTCCTAACTCCTGACTCCTGACTCCTGACTCCTGACTCCTTCTTCAAAGTACTTATAAAAGAATACAAAGCAGATGCAATATTCCAATTACACTATTTACTTAGGATGGCTAGCACCGCTGGGCGTTCGTCAAAAGTCAAAAATCAAAAGTCAAAAGAATTGGATTCTAGGCTTTTGCGCAATTTTGAATGGTAGGTTTATTTACACACTCCCTGTACTAGCACTATTGTTGGTAACAACTGGTGTTCCAGCACAGGGACAGACAAATTTGCCATTGACGAAAGATTCAAATCTCATAAAATCTAGTCTAGCTGAGACTTTTCCAAGCCAAAATGCTATAAGTTCAACCTCAACACCTAAATCCCTACTTAACCAAGGCAGAACTCTTTTTGAGGCAGGACGCATAGCTTCTGCGGTAAAACTTTGGGAAGCAGCGTCTGTTGGTTTTGAACGCCAAGGTGATGCCATTCATCAAGCTTGGAGTCTGAGTTATGTATCGTTAGCCTATCAGAACTTAGGAGATTGGCAAAAGGCAGAACTTTCAATTACTAAGAGTCTCAATATTCTACAGCGCCTTAACAAAGAGAAAAAGGAAAACACCGCTATTTTGGCAGTAGCTCTTAATACACTAGGAAATCTTAAACTTTCAACAGGACAAGCGGAAGTTGCTTTACAAGCTTGGCAGGATGCAGAACGCACCTATGCTGCTGCTGGTGATGAAGCTGGAAAAGTAGGTAGCCAAATTAACCAAGCCCAAGCATTACAAGCTTTAGGGTTGTATAGAAGAGCTCAGAAACTGTTAGTCAGTGTGAATCAAAAGCTGCAAGATCAGCCAGATTCTCTGATCAAAGCTAAAGCATTGCAAAGCCTGGGAGTAGGTTTTCAATTGGTGGGAGATATACAACAATCTCAGGACATCCTAAAGCAAAGCTTGAAGATTGGCGATCGCCTAAACTCCACTGAAAATATCAGCGATGTTCTTTTTCGTTTAGGAAATACTGCTAGGGACTTAAAACAAACTCAAGCTGCTTTAGATTATTATCAACAAGTGCTATTGAAGGCAACAAACCCCCAAGTGCGTGTAGAAGCTCAAATCAACCAACTCAGCCTTGATGTAGAAACCTCACAAGTCAAGCAAGCTAACGCTTTATTGCCGCAAATTAAATCCCAATTAGAGAATCTACCCCCCAGCCGGAGGTCTGTCTATGCAGCAGTTAACTTTGCTCGCAGTCTTGCCACGTTGACAAAATTGGCTGGAGGTGAGTCTGATTTATCTCAAGAAGCGGCGTTCACTTTAGCACGTGGGGTACGGCAAGCGGAAATATTGAGCGATCTGCGAGCTAAAGCTTATGCCTTAAACGAGCTAGGAAAATTGTACTCCCAGAAGCAGCAGTTGTCTGAGGCTCTGACTTTAAACCAACAAGCATTACAAATTGCTCAACAGATTAGTGCTACTGATATTGCCTATCAAGCCTCTTGGCAAGTCGGTCGCATTCTCAAAACAAAAGGTGACACTCAAGGCGCTTTAGCCGCCTATGATTTCTCAGTCAACGCCCTCAAATCTTTGCGTAGTGACTTAGTAGCAATGAATCGCGATGTCCAGTTCTCTTTTGAGGAGAGTGTCGAACCGATATACCGAGAGTTCGTCTCAGTGTTACTGCAATCTCATCCCAGCCAAAAAAACTTACAGCAAGCGCGAGATACCATTGAAGCACTGCAACTAGCTGAATTAGACAATTTCTTTCGCGAAGCTTGTTTGAATGGCAAACCCAAGCAAATCGACCAAATCGACAAACAAGCAGCTGTGATCTACCCGATTATTTTGAGCGATCGCTTAGAAGTCATTGTCTCTATTCCTGGAAAACCCCTCTTAAGCTACAAAACTGCACTCACTCAAGTAGAAATAGAGAAGACCATCAAACAGATGAGACAATCTCTCAACCCAGCTTTATCTAACGACAATCAGTTACATCTTTCTCAACAGCTTTATGATTGGCTGATCCGTCCAGTGGAATCTCAGTTAGCCGACAGTGGGATCAAAACTTTAGCTTTTGTGTTAGATGGTTCCTTGCGCAACGTTCCGATGGCTGCCTTGTATGATGGCAAACATTATTTAGTCGAGAAATATAGCTTAGCACTTTCACCTGGGATGCAGTTAGTGCCGACGCGATCGCTTAAATCCGAACATCTCAGAGTGATTACAGCTGCACTGAGTGAAGCCCGCCAAGGATTTAAAGCTTTACCGGCAGTTGAGTCAGAAGTCACAGAAATTTCTGCAGAACTTACCTCAAAAATACTTTTGAATGCAAAATTTACCGACACCAACCTGCAAACAGCGCTCAAATCAACTGATTTTTCAGTGCTGCATCTTGCCACCCACGGTCAGTTTAGCAGTAAATCCGACGACACTTTTATACTCACCTGGGACGGAAAGATTAACGTTAAGGAATTAAGTGAGTATCTCAAAGCCAGAAACGAATCAGAATCTACACCTGTGGAATTAATGGTTCTTAGCGCCTGCCAAACTGCAAAAGGAGATAATCGGGCGATATTAGGCTTGGCAGGAGTCGCAGTGCGTTCTGGTGCACGCAGTACCCTAGCTACTTTGTGGGCAGTCAAAGACGAATCCACCGCTAAATTTATGGGTGAGTTTTATAAACATCTCAAAAAACCTGGAATCAGTAAAGCAGAAGCCTTGCGACAAACTCAACTCTCTTTCTTGCAAGATCCTGATTTTCAGCATCCTTTTTATTGGTCAGCTTTTGTATTGGTAGGAAATTGGCTTTAATGGGCAATCCTTATATATATCGCAGTCAGGCAAAATCTGGGACTTGTTCTTTCTATGCAGGGTAAGCGCGTCTCAAACCCTATTGACAAAGGGACTGGGTTGGTTGGGTTGCGTCCTGTGTCCACGTCCTGTTGTTCGGTTTCCATTTCCTTAGTTTCCCTAACGAGTAGGGACTAACTGGAAAGACAGAAAACACTATAATACTGGAGCTAAGTTTCCATTTCATTAGTTTCCCTAACGAGTAGGGACTTGAGTGAGATTTATTACGATAATTTCCAAAGTAAGTTTCCATTTCATTAGTTTCCCTAACGAGTAGGGACTACGGTCTGCGTGATCATGAAATATTTTTTTGCGAGATTTCGTTTCCATTTCATTAGTTTCCCTAACGAGTAGGGACAACCTAGAGGGTCTACCATCACTTCCTCTGTACTTAGTTTCCATTTCATTAGTTTCCCTAACGAGTAGGGACAAAATATGCCATTACAAGTATGTTTGACATTAGCGATTGTTTCCATTTCATTAGTTTCCCTAACGAGTAGGGACTTTATCTTCTGATAAGAGAAGAATGCTTCTATTGTGTTTCCATTTCATTAGTTTCCCTAACGAGTAGGGACTCTCTAAAGGCATCAAGAATGAGTTTGTTGATAGAAGATCGAGTTTCCATTTCATTAGTTTCCCTAACGAGTAGGGACAACAAACTACTCAAGAGGACAGACAAATGACAACCACGTTTCCATTTCATTAGTTTCCCTAACGAGTAGGGACTGTAAAACTACAGAACGCTCAACCGTTACAATTATCTGTTTCCATTTCATTAGTTTCCCTAACGAGTAGGGACATATACGTACTGTCCAAGGAAAGCCTGTCTTAACTTTGGTTTCCATTTCATTAGTTTCCCTAACGAGTAGGGACTTTTGTGCTTCATCATCTTCCTCATTTTCAGTTTGAGCGTTTCCATTTCATTAGTTTCCCTAACGAGTAGGGACTACACAAATACAAAAGGAACAAAACACCATGGCTATTTGTTTCCATTTCATTAGTTTCCCTAACGAGTAGGGACCTTAATAAAGCCCTTAGTCCTCATAAATATATGGAGTATAAGTTTCCATTTCATTAGTTTCCCTAACGAGTAGGGACAAACAAAAACTATATTGGGGAGTATTTCAACCGGGGCTGTTTCCATTTCATTAGTTTCCCTAACGAGTAGGGACAATTTGCAGTTCCCTGCCTTACCATTTGGCTATGCTGTTTCCATTTCATTAGTTTCCCTAACGAGTAGGGACTCCAATAGGTTTAATGCTAGACACTATTCCTT
>CAIVAU010000133.1 GCA_903903925.1 uncultured cyanobacterium | reverse complement strand
CCCACCATCCGTAACTGCCAAATCCATGACGGGAAATCATCTGGCGTCTATGTCCATACCAACGGTCAGGGAACAGTAGAAGACTCTAACATCTTTGGCAATGACTATGCGGAGGTAGAAATCAAAGAGGGCGGCAACCCCACCATCCGTAACTGCCAAATCCATGACGGGAAATCATCTGGCGTCTATGTCTATACCAACGGTCAGGGAACAGTAGTAGATTGTGACATCTTTGGCAATGCCTTCGCGGGGGTGGAAATTAGGGAGGGCGGCAACCCGGTTATTCAAGGATGCAAAATCAATCGGAACAAGTGGTTTGGTTTATACGTATACGAGAACGGTACAGGAACTGTGACAAACTGTGATTTGACCAGTAACACAGCCGGCCCATGGAAAATCGCTTCTGGATGTCAGGTGCAGCGCATTTGGAACAAGACAGGCTGATTCTGGTGATCATCCAGAGGCTTCCCAATTAAGCAGCAACTAAACCATTATGCCTGAGCAAAGGTTCGGTACTAGGTTCACGACCCCGGAAGGATTTAAAGACTTCCATTGGGTGCTTGCTACCACCAAGGGCAAGTATGGTATCACGGTAAAGTCTACCTGTAGCTTGTATCGATAGTTCGTTTTCTAGTCCAGCTTCTTCAAAGGCGGCAAAAGCATCAGCGCTAAGCACTTCAGCCCACTTGTAGCTGTAATAGCCAGCCGCATATCCACCACCAAAGATGTGTGCAAAAGCACACAAGAAGGAATCTTCTGGTAGCGGTGGCAATACGGTCGTGTTCTTGGCAATGCGATCGCGCACATCTTTTGGCGTTTCCCCACTGCCCGGACGATAGCGGTGATGCAGTTCCAAGTCAAGCAGACTAAAGTGGATTTGCCGTAGCATAGCACTGCCACTCCTATAATTCTTTGCTGCCAATAACTTTTGGTGATAATGTTCCGGTAGCGCCTCACCAGTTTCATAATGCTTTGCCATTCCCAGCAGCGTAGGTAGGCGACTTGATGTATCCTGAGACGCTTTTTCCCCATCCCTCACCGGGATAGAAACATAACACCAGTTTTCCATAAATTGGCTAGGCAGTTCCACTGCATCCCATTCTACATTATTGATCCCTGCTGCTTCAGGGTAATCAACTTTAGTCAGCATATGCTGCAAGCCATGACCAAACTCGTGGAATAAAGTCTCTACGTCAGAGAAAGTCATCAGGCTAGGCTTACCATCTACTGGGGGAGTTTGGTTGCACACCAAATACGCCACTGGTAAGCGAACGTTAGTCACACCATTTTCAGTGATTTTGTCACGGTTGGTGCACCTGTCCATCCATGCACCGCCGCGCTTTTCTTCTGGGCGGCTGTAAGAATCTAAGTAGAAATAGGCAATTGGGTTACCCGTTTCATCGGAAATTTGGAAATAACGCACATCTTCATGCCAGACTGGGGCTTGACCATCAGCCGGAGTGATGGTGACGCCGAATAGGTGCTTCACCTGAGTAAACAAGCTATCCAGCACATTTGGAAGGGGGAAGTAGGGACGCAACTCTTCTGCTGTAAAGGCAAATTTTTCTTCTTGTTGACGTTCAGCCCAAAAGCTGATATCCCAGTGCTGAAAATCGTTAGCTTCTGCTGCTCCCTTCTCTACTGCAAAGGCTCTGAGTTCTTCTAAGTCTTTGACAGCACAATTGTAACTGGCACGGCGTAGTTCTTCCAACAGTGACTCTACTGCTTCGACATTCTCCGCCATTTTACTAGCTAGGCTCAGATCAGCATAAGTCTGATAGCCCAATAACTGGGCTAGTTCTTGACGTAACTCTAAAATGCGTTCAATCAACCGGTTGTTATCCAACTCACCCGACGAAGCACGAGTGATAAAAGCTTTGTAAAGTTTTTGGCGCAAATCACGCTGAGTACTGTGCTGCATGAAAGGACCATAACTGGGCAAGTCCAAGGTAATGCGCCAAGGACCATTTTCAGGTGTAGCGTTTTCTTCTCCCGCAGCCCGTGCAGCTTGTGCTGCTAGACTCAGTAAGCTATGGGGTAAGCCATCAATTTCTTCTGTAGTCGTGAGGATTACGCTAAAGGCTTTAGTAGCGTCAAGCAAATGGTTAGAAAACTTAGTAGAAAGTTCTGCTAACTCCATCTGAATGGTATTAAAACGCTCCCGCGCCTCACCTTGTAAGCCAACACCAGAAAGTTCGGCATCCCGGATCGCTGCTTCGACTATGCGCTGTTGGGCATAGTCTAAACTTTTCCAACTATCACTTGCTCGTAGTGCTTTAAAAGCATTATAAATAGGTTGGCTTTGACCTAGCTTGTTGAGGAACTGCACGACTTGCGGTTGTACGGTTTCATGAGCTTCGCGCAGTGCAGAGCTGTTTTTCACACCCATTAAATGGTTTACTACACCCCAACTCCAGTTTAGCCTTTCAGTGAGCCTTTCTAGAGGTTGTACTAAATTGTTCCACGTCGGTTTTACGTTAGCATTTAATGTAGACAGTTCCTGGTCTAGTTCTGTCAGCAGCTGGCTAAACGCTGGCACAATCTGCTCTGGTGTAATGTCTGCAAAAGCGGGTAGGCCTGAGCCTTTGAGTAAGGGGTTGTCGGAAATGGTAGCATTTGCACTCATAGTTGTTTGTGAATAGCGGATCAATGCGAGAACAGCGAACCTAGGGGACAAGTTGTACTTATTCGGAAGGTTTTACCATAAAAGGGGCGAAAGAGCCGAAAACCTTAAATACCGATTTCTTAATGTGACACCAGATAGTTCTTAATTTCCAAAATTTACTACTTTCCATTGCTGCGATCATAACCTGCGATCGCACTAATTCAGCTTGAATTTTTTCCAGATGACATTGATAATGTTGTAATTCAGCTTGAGTTTTTTCCAGATGACATTGATAATGTTGTAATTCAGCTTGAGTTTTTTCCAGCCGACATTGATAATCTCGTGATTCAACTTGAGTTTTTTCCAGCCGACATTGATAATCTCGTGATTCAACTTGAATTTTTTCCAACTGACATTGATAATCTCGTGATTCAACTTGAATTTTTTCCAACTGACATTGATAATGTTGTAATTCCAAATTTGAGTTTCTTTCTATCTTTCTAATATCTAACCAATCCTGAAAAACCCAATCTATAAATCGTGTTGGGTGACATGAAGTCTCAAATCCAAGATGATTGCATGATTTAATATCAGATTTAGCTTCTAATTCATAATATAAGTCAACTGCTTCTGGAAAAAAATATTCCATTAGTTTAGGTCGATGAGAATTAGATACTTGACCATTCAGTAATGATCTATCAGATATATCCCTGTTTGGATTATCTAGAGTAACATCTAACTTTTGATTCACCAATTTTGATAAAACAATAGGAGACTTAACAACATTTTTAATGTCTAATAGAACACACCGTTCAGAAAACTTATTGTAAAAGTCTAAAATACTTTTGTTGTAATTTATCCAAATTTTTAGAGCAAAGTTGGGATTTGAATAAAATATCTCATCACCACGCCGATAGAGAGAATCAACGACTTCCCAAGGTGAGCGATACACGAATAAAAAATTTGCTTGTGGTAGTAAATCTGCCCAAAAATTAAGAAAAAGAGTTGTGCGTGGATCTTTCCATCCCCAATTACCTAGCACAGCATTTTCCCTAACCATTAACTTAGCTTGATTTACATACTGTTCTTGTACTTGAATATTATTTTCCAGAGACCACCCCTCTTGACTAATTCCTTGAGATGATAAGACTTTTTGATGAAACCCAACAAAATCTAAATTTTCAAAGTGCCCCTTAATATTACCAGGACTTGCGCCCATTAGCCTTTTGCCAATATTCAATCCCGAACTTTCTAGTAAAGAAGTTGTTAGAGATGTGCCAGAACGATGCATTCCAGTAATAATGACAATTTTTCCTCGTTGGCGCATACACATCTCTGTAACCATCTTTCCAGACAAATTATTATAATTTAACATAAGAAATATCTGCTTGTACACAAAAATCTACTAATCCAGTTTCCAAAATATCTTCTTCTTGACAAACTCTGAACATTGCTACGTCAATCTGTCTATCAAGGTATGTTTCAGTTCCATTCAAAAATCCTACAACTCCAGCATTTAAAAAATATACCCCTGGTTGTAGGAGACAGCGAAATTTAAACTCTACATCAACAACATCACCTCTATTTATACACTCAATAGGTTGGTTTAAAGTATGAGAAGCTGCACCTCCTAATTCAAATCCACTTACTGTTTTTATTAACATCCCAAACCTGACTTTATAAGCTGTTTCGGTAAATGTTACTTGATATTTATAAAAATATTCTTCTTTCTTGCGAAGAATATTAACTTTTTTTCTATCTATGGTTACAATACAAATATTGCTTATTTTTGCACCTTGAGGGATATAAGAAATAGTACTCTGAGGAATAAAATTAGGATCGTAACTGATATCTATTTGATTAGGTAACTCGACAATGCTAGGAGTTTTTTTTATTTCTCCATGCTTTGTTTGATGATTCAAATCTCTTATTTCTTGACGAGTTGCTTCTATTTTATCTAATGGAGAATATATCAATTTCTGATATTTAGACACTACTAGTTTAGGCGTTCCTTTCAGTAACAACTCTCCCCGATCAATGAGAAATGCAATTTGACAAAGTTCTATAATTGAAGTTGCCGAATGAGAAACAAATAAAATTGTTCCACCTCGTTCTTGAATAGATTGAATTCTCGAAAAACACTTCCGTTGAAATGCTTCATCACCAACAGAAAGTGCTTCATCCACTACTAAAATGTCAGGATCACTACTAATAGCAACGGCAAAAGCTAGCCTGACAAACATTCCACTTGAATAAGTCTTAACTGGCTGGTTGATGAAATCTCCTATATCAGCAAAAGCTTCAATTTCTTCAAACTTTGCTTCAATTTCCGTGTGTGATAATCCTAATATTCGCCCATTAAAAAATACATTTTGCCTTCCTGTAAATTCTGGGTTAAATCCACTTCCTAACTCTAACAATGCTGCCACTCGACCGTTAACAATAATCTCGCCTGTTGTTGGGATAAGTGTCTTGACAATAATTTGTAATAGAGTGCTTTTGCCAGATCCATTACGTCCAACAATGCCTACAGTTTGACCCTGGAAAACCTCTAGGTTAATATCTCGCAATGCCCAAAACTCTTGGGCGCTACTTTTTGTAGGTAAGAGTAACTCTTTTAAACGATCTGCTGGATGAGCATACTGCTTAAAAGACTTGGAAATATTATTTAATGAAATGACAACTTCCTCACCCATAGCTTCACGCTTTTTGATCAGACGAACTGAGCCTGAGGAGAAATTTCGCCACCACTTCCTTGAGGGTGGAAATTGCTGGGTCTAGTGGGTTCATTATGCCGAACAACATCTTCTAGTGTTTATAGTTTTGCTGACAGAGGATCTCCCAGTTTTTTCGAGAGTCATGATCCACACCACAAACCGGGATCATCACCGACCCTTGCTCAAAGTTAAAGATCAAGCCTGACGAAAGATCTGCGCAATTTAACGGCATCCCGCCGACGAGATAGCTGTAAGAAATAGCCACTTTCTGGAAAACGCCTACTAGGTCTAAATTATTATAGGAGCTTACCTCCTCAGCTACATGAGACGAAAGTGAAAAAAGTCACAAATACATCCTTTCAGGAATGATTTTTTTTCATGACAAAAGTCATGACCCACGTGGAAAAAATCTGCTCTGACGCGATTGACCCTTTTGACCCTCGCCAAGCCCTGGGAGTAACTTTCTCCAGTCCCGAGGTAGGGTCTGATAACTACCTTATTTCTAAAAATTTTAGCACAAAATATTTAACTTTTTACTTTCGACCTCAAGCAAAGTTTCCTACATCAGCCTCAGCTAATACCTGCTTAATTGCCAGTACCGTCGCGACCATGTGATTGTTGAAGGTATGTCATCTCAGGTCCTCTGGGAATAATGCTGCCTGGATTCAGCGGGAACAGGTTACCATAGTAATCCCGCTTTACACTTTCGATGTCACAGGTCTGGGCAACACCTTGAAGCTGATACAAGTCACGGAGGTAGGGTCCCAGGTTCGGATAGTCCTGAATTCTCCGGCGGTTGCACTTAAACAGCCCATAGTACACAGTATCAAAGCGGAATAGCGTCGTGAATAGACGGACATCTGCCAGTGTAACTGTGTCTGCGCAAAGGTATCGACTCTCACTCAGTGCTGCGTCAACCTCATCCAAAGTTGCAAACAACCGATCGCATGCTTGATTATACGCCTCTTGAGTTTGGGCAAACCCGCAACGATAAACACCGTTGTTCACGTTTGTATAAATCTTCTCATTCCACTGATCAATCTTCTGTTTTAGCTCCTGTGGGTAAAGATCCTGGGCAGGATTTGTGGCGAACTCGTTAAACTGTGAGTTCAGCATCACGATAATTTCTGCACTCTCGTTGTTAACGATGGTCTTTGTCTGTTTATCCCATAACACTGGAACCGTAGAGCGTCCACTATAGCCGGCTTCTGCCAACTCATACAGATCAGGAAGTGTGAGGCAACCTTCCTGTTCTTGATTGAACACCCAACCTCCTTCCATCGGATCAGGGGACACAATAGATACTGATATTGCTTCCTCTAACCCTTTGATCGCCCGAACAACAAGGGTTCTGTGCGCCCAAGGACAACCAAGCCCAACGATCAGGTCGTAGCGTCCCGCCGCTGGTTGATACGGGTTACGTTCTTGTGTCCCAACAAACCTCCGAAACTGGCTTTGAGGACGAACATATTCTCCCAACTTGTTGCGGGGCGCAAGCTGCGACATCATGGTGTGCCACATAGTCGTCCAGACAAACTTTCCCAGCTTGATAATAAGCTTTGGCGGGAGTGACTTGCCTTTCTTCTTTGTCTTGGCAACTTCAGGCTTCAAATTTTTGAGATTTTCGTCTCCTGCTGGGGAAATAGGTTGTGACATAGTAGTTAGGAGATCGCGATCCATTTGTCGTATTGGAAAAACACCTATAGAGAATCCTCCCAAACTCTGGAATTTACAGCTTTTGGGAGGTTTCAATGTTGCAGCAAAAAGTGAATTAGTATTAAGTTAACAACCAATTAGTTAACTTTAGATTAATTTTTGGTTAAGATTCAGTGAAAAACTGACGAGAATGGTATCATCGACAAAATTTGCATTATTCAGGGTCTAACCGCTCATTTTAACGGCTCAGGAAATTCTTTAAAGTCGGGACTGTTTGAATTTGGAACAGCTTGTCCAGTTCCTATAGAATTGATCTGCGAGTGTGATTGTGGGCGAAATTCGACGACATCACGTTTAATAGTGAGATCGTAGTCACCAAAAAAGTCGTGACCGAGAAGCCCAGTTTCTAGACCTGATCCGGCGATCGCCACCGCGACTTGATTCACCCTAGCGCCACCAACTTCTATGGAATCAACATAGCCGATGGGAAATTCCACTGCTTTAGAACTAGCAGTGTTTGCCTTAGCTTTACCCACTGGCATCACTCCCAAAGCATCAGCCATCTTCTGGGTAATGACAGTACCACTAGCTCCCGTATCCAATATCATCTCAAATTGCTGGCTGCCATTGAAAATAACTTCAATAATTGGCGTTCCTCCAACTCGCCGTTTAATTGGAGTGACAAAGACTTGCGGTTGGTTCAAGTCTGGTGGAGTTAATTCTAGTGTTCCTCCAGAAGGACACTTATGTGCCAACAGAAATTTGATCTGTAACTTCTGCCGTTCAGAACGAGTGAGGCTACCCCCACCCGTGCAAAGTGTCTGTCGAAGACACTGGCCGAGATACTTTTCGCCGCACTCAAGTGCTTGTGGTGCCAGAGATGATTGGGGTGCTACAGCGACTATCCTCGTTGGTTCTGCCTCTACCTTGGGACTTATGGGGCGATTGGCTTGCTTTTGAGCATATTTGAGCTGACGCTGGAACTCTAAGATTTTTGTTTGGGCATTAGGGAAGTAAGGACTATTCACAGGCACTGCTTCCAAGAGTGCGATCGCCTCTTGAAACTGACTTGCTACCAAATTCCAGTCTTCTATGGATTGAGCAGATTGGCTTATACTAAAAGCACTAGTAGCTTTGTCTAGCCCCTGTTCAAAAGAACTTGGTTCTATTTCAGACCGTTGCCTTGTACTTGACGTTGGACTAACTAGTGGTGCTGTTATGGTGGCAGGAGTTTCTGCACCCCTGTTATTAAGTGCATGCTGTTGTTTACCACCATCCGCAGTAGGTTGTTTTTCTTCTCTACAGCCGACAGTAAGAACTGCTAGCGTAGTTGATAGAAAAATCAGTGCTGCACGGGATAAAAAAGACTGAACCATAATTACTAGCAATTGTACCTGTTTTGCGGCACCCAAATCTACTGCTATTGCTTGTTCCTCTTTAAAGATTTTGTATTTTTTTTTCTTAATCTTTAATTAATGAAGTTGCCAACCCCAAAACAATTAATTCATGCGATAATCAACTCCTGCCGGACAAACGCAATAAAAAATTTGTTAGTGGTTCGTGGTTAGTGGAATCACCAACACAGGACAACCGACAACTAACAACCAACAACTCCTTTACAATCAATCGCTTATGTCAGTGTCTGATGCAATACCTGCTTTACTTGTAATGGCAGATGGAACTCCTTACCACGGGTGGTCTTTTGGTGCTATAGGAACCGCTATCGGGGAAGTAGTGTTTAACACTGGCATGACCGGATATCAAGAAGTGATAACTGATCCTAGTTATTGCGGTCAAATGGTAGTTTTTACTTATCCTGAATTGGGAAACACTGGGGTCAATTCTGAGGATGAGGAATCAAACCAACCACAAGTACGGGGTGTGATTGCTCGGAACATTTGTAACCGACCTAGTAACTGGCGATCTACACAGTCCTTGCCTAACTACCTTAAACAGCACCAAATACCAGGTATTTACGGCATTGATACCCGCAACCTAACCCGCAGAATTCGCTCCCTAGGAGCAATGAACGGCGGCATTTCTACATCCATTCTTGATGAGGCTGAATTGCTGGAGCTAGTACTAGCAGCACCCAGCATGAAAGGATTGAATCTCGTTCGCGAAGTCACCACCCCAACCGTATATGAATGGTCAGATCCCACAACCGACCTTTGGGAGTTTAACCCAGATACAGGAACAAGTTCTTCTGAATCCTTCACGGTTGTTGCCATTGATTTTGGTGTCAAACGCAATATTTTGCGCCGATTGGCAAGTTACGGTTGCCGCATCATTATTGTTCCTGCTAATACTTCAGCAGAGGAAATTCTGAAATACAATCCAGATGGGATCTTTTTGTCTAATGGTCCAGGCGACC
This sequence comes from uncultured cyanobacterium, assembly GCA_903903925.1. Classification (GTDB taxonomy): domain Bacteria; phylum Cyanobacteriota; class Cyanobacteriia; order Cyanobacteriales; family Nostocaceae; genus Stigonema. The sequence continues at coordinate 42,415 of CAIVAU010000133.1, read as the reverse complement.
CGGCTACCGTCATTGAAGGCATTGAAACCACCAAGAAGTTGCTTTCAACTCATAAACCTATGTTTGGCATTTGTATGGGACACCAAATTATAGGTCATGCACTGGGGGCAGAAACCTTCAAACTAAAATTTGGTCATCGTGGTTTGAATCACCCAGCGGGTTTACAACAACAACGCGTAGAGATTACCAGCCAAAACCACAGTTTTGCCATTGACCCAAATTCTTTACCTGCCAATGCCGTGGAAATCAGCCATCTCAACTTAAATGATCGCACCGTTGCTGGCTTACGTCATAAGTCCCTCCCTGTGTTCTCTGTCCAGTACCATCCAGAGGCAAGTCCTGGACCTCACGATGCTGATTACTTATTTGAGCAATTTGTCCAAGCAATGCGAGTAGGGCGACAATAGGAAGAGGGAGCAGGGAGCAGGGAGCAGGGAGCAGGGGGGAGTAGGGTAAACAGATAGTTGAATGACTCTTAAAACCTGGTCAATAGCTACTACCACCCACTTATGTGTTCCTAACTCTCCCCTTGCCCCCCTGCCCCACTAAATTGTAGACAACATGCACAAAAACCATCTATACTTGAGCGTTCGTATAATTATGAGGAGGGAATTATTGCTGAGCCACTTAATCTAACCGTGAGCCTGAGAGGTGCTCGTGAAGTTCGAGATAACTGTCAGCTATTCCGCCTCACAGGGTTGCTTGACGCCTTCTCCGAACCAACCTTTCGTAGGGTGCTGAGTGTGAAGATTGATGACGGACCAAAGCATATTATTCTGGATCTCTCACAAATCGACTTTGTAGATAGCTCTGGCTTGGGTGCTCTCGTGCAGCTAGCCAAGCACGCTCAAAACGCCAATGGTACCTTACAAATTGTCACTAATGCCCGTGTGACTCAGACGGTCAAGCTTGTTCGCTTAGAGAAGTTTCTCTCCCTGCAACCAACAGTTGAAGCGGCTCTAGGAAACATCATCACAAACAGCGAAAAACCCAAGGAGCCTTAAATTGTAAGAATACATCCGTCAGAATTGTTAAAGAATCGGGAGATAACAGGAGCCATCTCTTACTGTGAAGACAGATACCAGATCCTGATAAATTCTGATTTCTAACGACTGACGCATGTATTCCTGCCTTGAATTTCTTGACCGGGATTTAAATTAGCTATCCGATCTTAAATTTGGATAGCTTAATTCTTACCAAATAGGATTGCCACAGCATAATAGCTAAAGATAATACACCCATACCAGAGAAATGGTGACACTGATTCTGAGTACAGAATGAGCGTGGGAGGTGAGGGCGCGGAATAGCTAACTCCAAATTAAAAAGATAAGATAGGAAAGCAGCCTTTTTGCTTTAATTATGCTTAGTAGACCGACACTGCGGTCTCAGTGTATCAATCTTTATACTTAAAGAAGAATACATTCGTCAGAATGAATTAGATGGGGATTTAAACTCCAAGCAATTGTAGACACAGTGTAGAGAGTGGGGCTTCATACCCCTCATTCTGAATTCTGGCGAAGTAGCGCATGTGTTCTTTCCTTTAAAGAAAGTTTCCCAATATAGCCTGCGAGGTGATGAATTAACCTGTGAAATCAAAGGAGGAAGAGATAGTAGATGGACTAGATAAAGATAAACTGGTAAAAGATGGACTAGATGAAGATCAATCAGCCGATTCATCTTTGACCGAAGTATTAAGAGCAGCCACAGAGAAATTACCCCAACCGATTTCCCTGGCACAACTGCAAAAAATTTCTCCTAGTGCTTTAGCCTATTTGGGAGATGCAGTTTACGAACTATATGTCAGGACTTTTTATTTACTACCACTACAACGACCAGAAACTTACCATTGTCTAGTAGTGGCACAAGTAAGAGCCGAAGCGCAAGCACTACACTTGCGATCGCTCAGTCCTCATCTAAGAAACACCGAGTTAGAAATTGTCCGACGTGGCCGCAACGCTGCCACAGGACGCCCCAAGCGTGTTGATCCCGAAATTTATCAACAGGCAACTAGTTTAGAAACTTTAATTGGCTACCTGTATCTTACCGATTCCCAGCGCTTGACTGAACTGTTACAACTCCTACATTTTGAAAAGTAGAGAGAAAATCATCTAACTGTTGCATTCATTAGTAGAGCAGGATCGGTCTATCGATATCACAGGGATGCCTGCTTGTACGTTCAACCCAAAACTCATATGGCGAATAAACCAAGAAAACTTAAGCCGAATGGCGAAACGAATAGTAGGCAACCCCTAAAACTTAAGGGCAAGCGTGTCGTTTCTAGTCCCATACGCAATCTTAGAAAAGAGGATGGCGAAGCCGTACTTCCAGTTAGAACCCGCCCAAATCAAAATCGTCATATCCCTCATCCCTCTGCATCTAGACCACAAACTCAAGCAGAAGAGACGGATCTGATCTACGGTCGCCATCCAGTATTGACGGCGTTGGAAAATCAACGCCGTTTCAACCGCATCTGGATTACTTCTCGTCTGCGCTACGACCCGCGCTTTCACTCCCTAGTTTTACAGGCAAAAGAAAATGGCACGATTATTGATGAAGTTGAACCCAAGCGTTTAGACCAAATCACCCTGATGGCAAATCATCAGGGAGTGGCGGCACAAATTGCCCCATATGATTATATTGACTTAGGCGAGTTAATTGCACAGGCAAAGTCTGCGACCGATCCAGTGATTGTCGTTGCTGATGGAATCACAGACCCGCACAATTTAGGGGCAATTATTCGCACCGCAGAGGCAATTGGGGCTCAGGGATTAGTGATCCCGCAGCGTAGGGCATCTGGGATCACATCCACAGTGATGAAAGTAGCCGCTGGTGCGCTACAAAGCTTTCCCGTAGCTAGAGTGGTGAATTTACAACGCGCCCTAGAAGAATTGAAAGCCTCTGGCTTTTGGATTTATGGCACTGCTGCTACTGCTAGCGTGCCGGTGCATACGGTAAACTTCAGTGGCCCGATTGTTTTGGTAGTTGGCGCTGAAGGCGAAGGTCTTAGTATGTTGACACAACGCACCTGCGATGCATTAATTTCGATTCCTCTACAAGGCAAGATCCCCAGCCTAAATGCCTCAGTAGCAACAGGTATGGCGCTCTATGAAGTTTATCGCCAACGCTGGCTTAGTACACTACACTTTGATCAATTAACAAAAATTTCTTTGAAAAAAGAAGAATAAAAGAGTATAAAGAAATGTAAAACAAACAACAATAGCAGCTAGCTACATAACACTCTGTACTACATTTAGTAAACAGCGAAAACCATGAAAACCATTTGGAATAGCTCCAAAGAATTGTTGATTAACCTACTCGACAACTTTGGTTTGGCTTGGTGGGTAGAGATTGCGACACAAACTCCCCGTTGCATCTACTACTTTGGTCCATTTCTAAGTTGTACTGATGCCAAAGAGGCTATGAAAGGCTATATGGAGGATTTGGAACAAGAAGGAGCACAGGGAATTGCGATCAATGTGAAGCGCTGTAAACCGAGTATCTTGACGATAGGTGACGAGTTGGGGGAAAGAATGGACCGTAAAGTAAGGCCAGCCTTTAGCGGTCAGATTTAATCCAGGCTAATTGTGAATGGCTTCTGGCTAATTGTTTCTTGACTATTAGCCATTTCTTAACAGCACCGCGCCCTACGGGAAGTCAAAAGTCAAAAGTCAAAAGTCAAAACACTCCACTTCTAACTCCTCACAACTCCCCATGTTTCTGAAGCCATTGATCGATGTCATGCAGTACTTGGTCGGGGATCTCCCACGGGAAGAGATGGGCTGTATTGGGGTAGCAGTGTAGCTGGCAATCCTTGAGGTATTGAGATGTCTCCCGGCTTGAATCAGCTGTGATGTGATAGTCTTGAGCGCCAGTCAATACCAAACTGGGACATTGAATTTGCTGTAGGTCTGGAAGTCGGTTGTACCTGGCTTGAATTGCAGTATATAAAGCGCGGGTGGCGGCGGCGGAGGTTTGCAAATAGGCTGGTACAGCTTCTGTGGCAATGTAGCGGTAAGTGCTGGGAGTGTGCTGTTGAATGAGGTAACGTAAGAGCGATCGCTTGCCAAAGGTTTCGATATTCCACTGCCAATTTGGGTTGATACAGCCCAGGAGAGCAGCAACCCCAGTGTACAAATTATCCTGCCAAGTCACAGGCGGATGGTTGCCTATAGGTCGAGCAGATGTAGCCACTAAAATCAGTCCACTGATGCGTTGTGGTAGTTTTAGTGCCAGTTCCATAGCGAGAATGCCACCTAGCGACCATCCTAATATCAAGCATTTTTCGATCTGAAAACGGTCTAGAAGCGCTTCCAGGTCGTATATATGGTCAATCATCTCAAAATTGCCATGAAAGCGACTTTTGCCATATCCTCGTAGGTCTGGAGCCAAAGTCTGAAACCGTTGGGATAAGTGATTTGTAAAGACAGAGAGACTAGAACCAGAACCAGGATGACCATGTAGGCAAAGAATTGGGAAGCCTTGACCCTGAACGTAGACGTTGAGCTGTTGGGCATTATCGCTGCTCATTATTCACCCTTAACTGACTTTTTCTACATATTCGTTAGCATAGTCAATCACGCACATCTGCTTATATGTAGCGTGAATCCCGAAAGCAACACCTGTTACCTTAAAAGCAGGGTTAAACATATTCTCTCTATGACCGCGATCGGGCACACCATCATCAATAATTAACTGCATGACAATATCCTGTGCTGTATGAGAGCCATAGTTGATGTTTTCTCCAGCAATGGTTTGCCAAGTCCCATAACGGCTAATGCGCTTAAAGGGATCGCTTTTGTCGCTACCGTAATGACCGATGAGACCTTTTTCTCCTTGATCCTTGACGTGATCCCGCGCTGCTAAAGACATCCCTTTAGATGCAGTCAGCGGTCCTACAGGACGAACTGATTTGAGAAAAGCGATCGCCTCATTAACTGCTTTTACTCCTTCAGTCGTTTGTAAATAGAGATGACTAGAAATTTTGACTCGGTTGCCCTCAAAGTGCTGTTTATACTTTTCTAGTACAGTAGCGTAGGCACTGGGATTTGTTCTCGCCTTGTTCATTTCCACAATGACTTGTTGTTCAAGTCGCGAAAGGGTATTCCCGCTGGATAAATTGGGATTTTTTGGAGAAATTTCAGGCACAGATGAGTTAGGCGGAACGACTGAGTGACAGGATGTAACGAGTAAGGGGATCAGGGCAAATACCCAAAACATGATCCGACGCATCAATAACCTCACGACTTGCTGGTAAGTCTTTTGACAGCAAGTTTTCTTGACATATTATAGCTCTTTGTATTTGTTCTAACATTTGATTAGCGATTACTGCCGCTAGTAAGGGTGGAACAGCATTTCCAATCTGTCTAAAAGCTGGATTCATAGTACCTGCGAAAATAAATCCATCGGGGAATGACTGTAAACGTGCTGCTTCTCGAACTGAAATAGTTCGAGCCTGATTGCTGTCATAATGAATGTGAGAATAACTATCTTTACCTAGATGAGCCATTAATGTTCTTGTAGGCTTGTTAGCCTCCATTTTTCGCCATTTATTAGGAAATTTATATTGATCATAAGGAGGCACAATTTTCTTTTTCAACGCACAGTATTCTGCACTGCCAAACTTCACATTTCGATTAGATTGCTTTAAATGATCCAGTTCTTCATTCAAAATATCTATTGCATGTTTATATGCCTCTGGATATTGCTCTCCTGGTAACATACGACGAAAGATCTCAAAATCTCTTTGGGAAAGTGTGCGGATTATATGATCTTTTACTCCACCATTACCCTCAAAACCTTCCCATTGTCTAAGTCTTAAAGCATAAGATGAATGTTCTAAATTTTCAGAGTAGGGAGTTAAGGTTGTAAATCGTTTAGCACCACGTTTCAACTTACCTTCAAGATGTAAAGTTATAGGGGGTAAATCTCCTATGGCTTCGCTGGCGCTAATAGCTCTTTCTAAACCCCGATGAGGAATGGGTGGTGATATATATGAACAGAAATTATTAATGTTTAACAAATCTGACTCTGTAGATATCTTATTCTGATTTTTAACAGAAAGATGTTTTAGTGCGACCTGTCTTGACCCTTCATAACCTCTAGGAATCTCTATCCAGTGTGTTGGTTTAGGGAAATTAACTTGTGTTTTAAGTTCATTTGCGTATGCAATCAAAAACATACGTTCACGCATTTGAGGAATACCGTAATATACTGCATTTAAGAGAGTATATCCACAGGTGTAACCATTTTCGGTAAGAGCCTCACACATCTCTTCAGCAATATTATGTCCTCCATAATTGAGCGCGTCTGGCACATTTTCCATCAATAGTGCCAAGGGACGTAAGGATTTGACGTAATGTAGATACCTTAAATACAGATTGGCCCTAGGATCTAGCCGGAAAGCTTCGGGATGATCTGCGACTTCTCTCAACTTTGATCTTCCCACCCTGGCAAATGCTTGACAAGGTGGGCCACCAATGATTATATCAATGGCATTTGATACATCAGTACTTAAGAGTAATTCACTAACTAATTGTTCTGGTTCAGTAATAGTAATATCGCGGGCAGTAGTATGTACTCTCCGAATCTCTTCCGGCATATTTTTGTAGAAGTTCATCGCATGAGATTCAGCGGCCAGAGGATCGCATTCTACGGCTCCTACAATCTCAAACCCAGCACTGTGAAAACCAAGAGAGAGACCGCCACACCCTGCAAAAATATCTAAAACTCTCGGTTTGCCTCCTAGTTGTAGTCGTTTAATTTTTTGTTTTATTGGGTCTGTGAACACACAATATCCTCATTCTTACCAAAATTAAGTTTAAATTTTGAGCGTAGGCGTAGCCCAACCTAGGCATCGCCAGCCAAAGATTGTGTTTTCAAACCGTATTTTTGGCTTGACTTTAAGCATTATTACTTATTGACTAATCGTTCATGACCTTAGCCTATCACTTATGCCTATCCTACACCTGTCTGCTGTGGGGTAGGTTTCTGGCCTGCTTTGTGTTAAAGTTCAGATCCTTTCTTCCAGATGAAGTCACGAGGAGATAGAAAGATTAAAAGGATCTTTGCTCCTTGAGCATCTGCTGCAGTAGCAGATGAAGGAATATCTGTCAATAAAAAAATATAAATTTACAGTGGTGCGATCGCCTGTTTGAAACTCGTAACTTCACCTACTATATTGAGTGTCTTTTAGCTAGAGCCTGATGACTTACCTTGTATCTAATACTACTATAAATTATCTCCGAGAGTGGGGCAATAGCTGCGTTGATGATCAACTGACCAGTCTTAACGTTGTTCCCCTAGATGGTGCTTGCCCATTAGACTATTTACTATATGCAGATGCGCTCCCGCGACGGAATGATGGTCGAGTGAGCTACAATATTCTGAAGCGTTATGAACACACAGAACAGGGTGGTTGGTGGTGTTCTGGGATCGACCTGCTGACAGGAAGCGATGACCTCTGGGGCTGTTTCAAACCTAGCCAACCACGCCGTAGTGGTGACAATGGGAAGCTGATTAAATATGAGCATCCGCCTTTAGCACCAACTGGACTCTTTGCGTTGCGAGTCCCTCTACATCTTTGGCAACGTATAGCTGATCGCTATCAAATTACCTTGCAGCCAGAAGAGATTGATCACGACCAACCTGACCAAGGTTTTTGGCAATGGTTGATTGCTCACCCAGAAATTCCCTTGTGCATTACGGAGGGAGCAAAAAAGGCTGGGTCATTACTGACGGCTGGTTATGCGGCGATCGCCATCCCTGGAGTCTATGGTGGCTACCGTACCCCACATGACCAAGAGGGAAACCGCATTGGGAAGTCTCGTCTGATCCCTCAGTTATCGAAATTAGCGTCACCAGGAAGATCGATCTATATTACCTTTGACCAAGACTCCAAGCCAACTACCATCAAGGCAGTAAACGCTGCTATCCGAAATTTTGGATATTTATTAGCACAGCAAGAATGTTCTGTCAAGGTTATCACTTGGAATTCAGAACTTGGTAAAGGAGTCGATGACCTGATTGCTGTTCACGGACAAGAAGCATTTGATCGAGCTTACCAAACAGCAGTACCCCTTGATACCTGGAAAGCTCAATCTTTGATGCAACTGACTTATATTCCTGACTTGCAGGTCAATCAGCGCTATCTAGAAGAACTTTCGATTCCAGACCATGCTAAATTGATTGGCATCAAATCGCCAAAAGGTACTGGCAAGACTCAGTTTTTAGAAAGCATTGTTGAACAAGCCCTAGCACGTCAGCAGTGGATCTTGGTCATTGGTCATCGAGTCCGATTGGTAGAAGCTTTGTGCCAGCGCTTTGGTATCAGCTATATTACTGAAATCAAGGACAACCTAGAAGGGATTCACTTAGGGTACGGTCTTTGTCTTGATTCCCTTCATCCTACTTCTCAAGCTCGCTTTGAAGCGACCAACTGGTCGGATGGAGTTGTGATTATTGATGAAGTTGAACAAGTCCTCTGGCATGGATTAGACTCTAGCACTTGCAATCACAATCGGGTTGCGATCCTTAAGTCTTTAAAGACACTGATGCAGAATGTGTTAGAGGGTGATGGTCAAGTCTTCGTAGCGGATGCCGATTTGAGTGATGTCTCACTAGATTACCTTGTTTCCTTATCTGGACTTCCAATCAAACCGTTTGTGATTCAGAATGATTGGAAACCCAACCCAGCAGAATCCTGGCAAGTACACAACTATACAGACAACAACCCCGAAAGATTGGTACAAGACTTGGAAAGGCACATACTCGAAGGTGGAAAACCCTTCGTCTGTCTTTCCGCGCAGAAACTAAAGAGTCATTGGAGTACTTGCACTCTAGAAGCTTACCTGCAACACCAATTCCCCGAAGCAAAGATCCTTCGGCTTGATTCAGAATCTCTCGCTGAGCCTACTCATCCTGCTTATGGATGTATCACCAACTTAAATCAGGTTTTGGCTAACTATGATATTGTACTAGCAAGTCCGGCGATAGAAACGGGAATCAGCATTGACCTACAGGGACACTTCACTTCTGTCTGGGGGATTGCTCAAGGAATCCAAAGCGAAAACTCGGTACGTCAAGCCTTGGGGCGTGTCCGTGAAAATCTGCCACGGTTCCTTTGGATAGCTACCTCTGGTTTTAATCGAGTCGGTAATGGCTCAACTTCAATTCCTTCATTGCTCACTTCTGGGCATAGTCTCACCCAACTTAATATCAAGTTACTACAACAATCTGACTTTGATGCACTTGATGATATTGAGGTAGGTTTTCAAGCAGAATCTTTGCTTGCTTGGGCAAAGATGGCTGTCCGACATAATGCTTCGATGCTTCAATACCGAGAATCGGTGTTGGCGTCTCTACGCCATGAAGGTCATCAAATCATAGAAGCCCTCCCCAAGGAAGTTGTAGAGAATTCTCCTAGTCCCCTTGTCAACGGAGAGTTCGACGCCCTTACTAATGGCGCTTCGTCGCTAACGCCAGTTCCCTATGACGGGAAACTGGAAGAACCAGTGGATCTTTGCCAGGAAAACCCTCACGGGTGTGGTGAACAGGATTCTTTAGGGGAGGAGACTCAAACTGAAACCAATTCTCTCTCAGCTATAATAGCTGCGGTCAGAGACCAAAACTATCAAGCTGAATGTGAGGCGATCGCAACCGCAGCAGATATCACTGACGACCATTATTCAGTCCTGCAAAAACGGTTAGTGAAGCAAATTTCTGAGCGGCGATCGCTCCGAAAGCACGAGTTAAAATTGCGCTATGGTCTGCCAGTCACGAATCAACTTGTAGCCAAAGATGATAGTGGTTGGTATCCAAAGCTCCTACTGCATTATTTTCTCACAATAGGGCGAAAAAATCTAGCTGGACGGGATGCAGCTTTGGCACGCAAACTGATTGAGTCAGGAAATGGTAGTATATTTTTACCCGACTTCAACCGTTCTCAGTTGGGGGTTGCTGTTGGAACAATGGAACTTTTAGGGATTCCTGTGTTATTGCAATTCAAAGAGCGAGAATTAAACAACACAGATGAAGACTTGCAAGCAATGGCTGGACTAGCACTCTCTAACCGTGCTGCGATCAAAACAGCTTTGGGAATTGGAATCGCAAAAAATGCAACTCCTATTACTATTGTTAAACGTTTATTAGATAAAATTGGCTACGGAATTCAGTGTATTGGTCGTCAGGGTAAGAGTTCCAACCGGACGCGAATTTATCAGGTGGTTGACCCTAACGATGATCGCTTTCAGGTGTTCGATTATTGGTTGGCGTCTGGTACTCAAGAGTCAGAAATTTCTGCTTTACGGCGAGATGTCACTTCAAGGACTGTAGAAAGCGAGACTACATCACCAAAGCCAGGTAAAGCAGTTAAGTATGTTCAACTCGGTCTGAGTTTTTCTGAGTAAGTATGTAACTTTTATAAAATGACATCAAAGGTTCGTAGTTGCGCTTTAACGGAGTGGCTTCCTGCAAGGGTAGCGCAACTACGAACCAATTCAGAAAAGATTGTCATTCCTGGCGATGTGAACCATTCAAAGAAGCAATCTTAATACAAAGAGCAACTTGCGATGCTATGGCTGCTGCTGGTGTGATACCTGTGATGGGAATGAATCCAGCAGTAAAGCAAGCACTAGCAGCAGATCCAATATATTGCCATGCTAGTCGTCTTTTGGACTTTAAGTCAACTACCTGCGCAATCACGATTGCTTCTGAGTACATTTTTGGAAGCAAATGAATTGTCTGATCTACTAATTGCGTTAAGCCGAAGGGTTGACAAATCGGTCTCCCATTAATTTCAAGAGGTTTCGCTGATGTTTTGATGAAAGAGTAATCTTAATCTTTGAAGGACTTTCTCTTTTGCCGTTTTTACTGCAACTCGTGTTGCTGTTCCTAAATTCCAATTATTAAGTAGCAACCGCACTTCTCTATTTAAAGAAATACGTAACGTTTTTAAACGTCCCAAGAGTTCAAGTTTGAGCATCAGTTCGCCAAATGCACTACCCCAATCTAAGGAAAGCGCCTATGTTACCACCTACTTTGTCCTCAGCCTCGACAGCTTTTCTCAACCATTCTTCATCTTTCAACAAATCCATCGGATTTATCGCGTTGTCTTGGTTAGGGGTGGATTGATTGTATGGTGGTTCTTGCTGACTCATCACTTACATCTGTTATTTATATGATATGTATGATAGAGACGAGTGGATAAGTTATTTCGCATTGCAGCTAATTTTACCACCGGATGTCGCAATGAATCGTTGTGATTCGGTGCAAGGACTAAAGTCCTTACTACAAACCATCAACGCGCTACTAGGGGTTACTAGCTGAAAGTGCTAATCGCCCTTCTTTGTATGCTTTTCTTAAGGCTATGGCTTCTGCTACGATATGCTGGGCGCTAAAGCCTTCTTCATCTATCATTTTTTGTAGGGTTGTTCCTGTCTGCTCATCTGCTTCATGGATGGGTGGAATCTGACAGTATCTACCACCGTTCTTTGTCCGTCGCCAAATACTAGGTTTCTCAGGTTTGGGAATTCTTGGCTGGCGTTGTTGTGCGATCAGTTTTCGCACTGCTTCTTGGGTGATTGCGGTTAAGTCAAGTAGCCGATCTATGGCTAATTGGTATTTGTTACTGTTCTCTGCTAGCTGATATATGGTTCTTGGCTCAATTTGTGCTAGATCCTCGGGTAAGAACTTTTCAAATGCAGCGGCGACTTTGAGGTACTTTTTCTCCTCGCCTTTCCAGCCTTGGTCAGCAAGGAGTTTTCTATATTCCCGCTGCGATCGCCGCTCTTTTTGCTCGGCTAACCAGAAGGCATAATGTAGGATTGTTTCGGTAGCATCACTTAGGGTTTGCTGTTTAAAATTTTTGGCATCAACACTGTTGACATCGGCTTGTCCTTCAACGTATTGCTCAAACTGAGCTTGAGTCGTTGCATTTTGGTCAACTTGGGTTGCAATTGCACCCTGCACTTGTGTCATCATAGTAATGATTTGATACTAGGATCTGTAACGTTGGCGATCTGGGTCTTAGCCGAGGCGATCAGCTTTTAACTTTTTGAGTGATTAGCAAACTACTAGTAGCTTGTGTCATTAATTCTCACAGGTTGAGAAGTTCGTAGTAAGGACTTTAGTCCTTGACTCCAAGAGATCTAAAGCGCACTACGAACGAGGCTTAACCCTCACTTTTAGAATGATTGCCGCAGCAATCATGCCATAGCTTCTATATAGAACGTTTGTACTAAACATAGAACAATTGTACTACCTCATGAGCAAAAAAACCTCCAAGGATGTCAAATCTTTAGAGAGAATTTATCCAAAAAGTTGGCAGAAAACCCTGAAGAACAGTGCCGCTAAAGGCAAAAAACTCCGTAACCTTGGCGAAATAGGTGAATCCAGCGCTGAATGAGTGTTTCCCAGGTCTGTCCTGAGTGGTAAGTCCAGGTAGAACACCCCACACCCAAAAGCCTTATAGATTAAGGACTTGCCATCAAGGGACTTCTAGAAAATAAAATCTCCCAACCATAGACCGATCAATCCTATTATTCGTAAGGGTGGGGTTACCCAGCCCCTGCAATTTGGGATAATTTATTTCTTGGTGTTCCCTTAATGAGGAAAACTAAATTTTTTGGTCGCCTTTGGTCTTTAGCCACTACACTTGCCTTGCTGACGTTGGTGCTGTTTGGATGTTCCCAATTCACCCAGTTGCTGCCAACAAAACAAAAACCAGTGCAGGTTGCGAGTGTTCATCTGATTTTAGGAAATCCTAGCGATGCAACAGCAAGTGTTGCGAACTCTGATAACTACCTGATGGTCAAACCTCAATATGTGCTGTCGTATAACAGAAAGAAAGAAACTCTGAATTGGGCAAGCTGGCAACTTAACAAGTCATGGTTGGGGAGTGCAGACCGTCAGAATAACTTCCGTGCTGATGACACCCTTCCTGTTGGATGGGAACGGGTGACTCCCAGCGTTTACAGTGGATCGGGCTACGATAAAGGTCATGTTGTTCCTTCAGGCGATCGCACTCTAAATCCAGAGGATAACTCTGCCACATTCTTAATGACAAATATTATCCCCCAAAAACCAGACAATAATCGGCGCACGTGGGAAGGTTTGGAAAGCTATTGTCGAGAATTGGTAAAGCAGGGTAAAGAACTCTACATCATTGCCGGACCTCTTAACAATCAAGGCAAACCTCTTAAAAGCAAAGTGACGATTCCTCAGACAATTTGGAAGGTTGTTGTCATCCTGGATCGCCCTGGTCTTGGTATCAAAAGTGTTACCACCAACACTCGTACTATTGCTGTAAACATACCTAACAAGCAAGGAATAAACCCTAACTGGAAAGCCTATAGACTGAGCGTCGATCAACTAGAAGATATGACAAATTATAACTTTCTTTCTAATGTTCCCACAGTCATTCAAGATGTGATTGAGGAAAAGATAGATACCCAGTGAGGGTATCAGCTGTGGTACCCTATGATCGCCAAGGCTTAGGTAAGTTAATTGAATGAGTAAAGCAATTCTGCTAATCGGCAGCAACGGTCAAGTGGGCAAAGAACTGACACAAATCCTAGAACCCCAAGGAAATACCATTGCCATCACACGTCCTACCATAGATCTTGCCCAACCCAACACCCTCCGCAGCGTTATTCGAGAACACCAACCTCAAATCATCATTAACGCCGCTGCTTATACTGCTGTTGATAAAGCTGAAAGCGAACCTGAATTGGCAAAGGCGATCAATGGCATCGCACCGGGCATTCTTGCCGAAGAAGCCGAAAAACTGGGAGCATTCCTGATTCACATTTCTACTGATTACGTTTTTGATGGTAACCACTGTCACCCCTACAAAGAAACTGATGCGACCAACCCCCTAAGTGTATACGGTAACACCAAACTCATAGGAGAACAAGCAATTCAAAAGTCTTGTGCCCATCACTTCATCCTTCGCACCGCTTGGGTTTATGGCACCTTTGGCAAAAGTAACTTCGTTAAAACTATGTTGCGACTAGGGGCAGAACGGGAGGAAATTCGCGTCGTTGCCGATCAAATTGGCAGCCCTACTTGGGCAAAAGACATAGCAGAGGCGATCGCCCAGATAATTCCTCAGATCAACCCAGAAATTTCTGGAATCTACCATTACACTAATAGCGGCGTTGCCAGTTGGTACGACTTTGCCGTCGCCATCTTTGAAGAAGCCCAACAACTAGGCTTTCCCCTAAAAGTCCAGCGAGTTATCCCCATCACCACCCCCGAATATCCTACACCTGCCCGTCGCCCTAGCTATTCTGTCCTCTCTTGTGCCAAAGTATCCGCACTTTTACAAAACCATCCGCCTCATTGGCGACAAGCATTAAGGGAAATGCTTAGGAGTTAGGAGTCAGGAGTCAGGAGTCAGGAGTCAGGAGTTAGGAGTCAGGAGTCAGGAGTCAGGAGTCAGGAGTCAGGAGTCAGGAGTTAGGAGTTAGGAGTTAGGACTCAGGAGTTAGGAGTTAGGAGTTAGGAGTTAGGAGTTAGGAGTTAGGAGTTAGAAGTTAGGAGTTAGGAGTTAGAATTTATCAGAGTTCTGATCTGTTTTTACAGCGAGAGAACACTCCTATTCTCTCCCAATTCTTTAACCATTCTGACTCCTGACTCCTGACTCCTGTATTCTGACTCCTGACTCCTGTATTCTGACTCCCGACTCCTGTATTCTGACTCCTGACTCCTGTATTCTGACTCCTGATTAATGTGATCTACTTTTTAATCGTTAACTATTATTCTACGCCTCTCGTTAGCAAATTAATAAGTTCTTTACCAGCCATCAAAAATGATCAATACAAAATATTTATCATTAATAATTCTCCTGATGACGATTCTATAGATCAACTCAAAAGTGAGTCTGTCTTAATTTTTGATGCTGAAAATAATCTTGGTTTCGGTCGTGCTTGCAACCTAGGTCTGAAATTTATTTACGCTGAAGATCCTCAGGCTGTTGTCTGGATAATTAATCCAGATGCCTATCTATTAGACAACATCTTGCCTAAAGTTAACCATTTTTTTGAGTTGCATCCAGAAGTTTCAGTGCTTGGCACAATAGTTCATACTCCGGGAGGCGAAATTTGGTTTGCTGGAGGTTCCTTCATGCCAAATACTGGAGCAATCTTGACTCAAAATCTGTTAACCAATACAGAAGCAGATTATGTTCCTTGCGATTGGGTTTCCGGTTGTAGCCTCATCATTAATCTTCGCAATTTTCGTGATTGTCCTGAGTTTGATTCTGCTTACTTTCTCTACTATGAAGATTTTGAATTTTGCAGACGTTATGCTATTCAAGGACATTTGATCGCCGTAACTAAGCAATTTGGGGTGTTACATCAGCCCTCTTCAATTACTAATAGATATGTCTTCCGAAAAATCAAACATAGCACCTACAGTTATTTATTAACTTTAGATAAATATGCAAACAAGCTAATTTTTAGTGTAAGATTAATTCGGCTCATATGTAATGCTATAATTTTAATATTTTTCAAACCTCAAATAGCATTTGGAAAACTTTACGGTGTGTTACTTTATTATTCAGGAGTCAGGAGATAGATGAGTAAAGTATTAGTTAACTTATCGATTCTATTTTCTCAACCTACAGGCATTAGCAACTATGCTAGAAATCTTTTCCCCTATTTAAAATCTCTCAATCCCACCTTATTAACAGCTCAAAATTACCCCGATTTCAACTGCTATTTAGTTCCAGATGATTTGACTCCTGCGCAAGGTACAAAAGGGCATTTTGACCGCCTGTTGTGGACGCAATTTCAATTGCCGCAAATTTATAGAGAGTTAAAATCTCAACTTTTATTTTCTCCTCAACCAGAAGCACCCTTATTTTCCGACTGTCGTTTTGTCGTGATGGTTCATGACTTCATCCCGTTGCGCTTTCCTAAACTTTTTTCACCTTTGACACTTTACCATCGTTACTACATTCCCCAAGTCCTTAACCAAGCACAACATATTATCTGTAACTCCCAAGCTACTGCCAATGATATTATTGACTTTTGCCAAATTCCTGCTAGCAAAATGACTCCTATTCCCCTCGCATACGACGCCAATCATTTTTGCTTTCTAGGCGGGCAAGACTCCACAAGAAACTCCCCTTACTATCTCTACATTGGGCGACATGACCCGCACAAGAACCTACACAGACTCATTGCTGCCTTCGCAGCGCTACCTGCTAATGAAAATTACCAACTTTGGTTAGCAGGATCACCAGACAAACGCTATACCCCCGTTTTGCAAGCGCAAGTTGCCGAATTGGGTATAACTGGGCGGGTAAAGTTTCTTAACTACGTTTCTTACGACGAGTTACCGAAGATAATTAATGGTGCGATCGCCCTTGTCTTTCCTAGTCTTTGGGAAGGCTTTGGTTTGCCAGTTCTAGAAGCAATGGCTTGTGGTACTCCCGCGATCACTTCCAACCTCTCCTCTCTACCGGAGGTTGCTGGCGACGCCGCTATTCTTATCAATCCCTATAATACCAGGGAAATTACTGAGGCAATGTATAGAATTGCAACTGACTCACAATTGCGCGATCGCCTTTCCACTCAAAGCATCACTAGAGCAAATCAATTCAGTTGGCAAAGAACTGGCTGTGACACCGTTGAAGTCCTCAAACGGTATCTGTAAAAGCAAAAGCTGATCACGCTAACCTACTGATTGCATAAGCTACAGTTAAGCATCTACCTATTCTGAGTGTAGATTCTGCCTTTAATGGTTATCCTGTTCAGCGATTATGGTAACGCTCAATTCTCGTTCAAGTTCATCCAAAACCTGAATTGCCCCTGCAATAGATTCTGCTGAGGTGGCTAGCATTCCAAACGCCGACTCAACGCGCATCCTATAGTCGTGCGGGTGGATGCTGAATGTGTCCGCCAATGCTACCGCACCCTTCTCGTTCAACAGGTATTGTCCATTCAGCGCAAACAATACTTGATTCATGCACGCGACACTTCGGAAACAGCAACCGACTGCATAGGCAACGTCGCCGCGTATTACTGCTTTTGCCGCAACTAGAAGCGAGAAGTTGATTTCCCAAGCAAAAGTATCAATGGTTGCTTGCTTTAGTGCAACAGGATAAGGCTCAGTTTGGGCTTTCAGTTCTGAAATGACACCGTGAGGGTCGTACAGTGGCTGGCAGATTGCTATCTCACCCATATAAATTGATGACACAAACCCGTGCGGATGCCCTGGCTGATAATCTATAGTGATTTTACCAGCGTGACTATCGGCAATGACTTGTCTGACACGCGCAAGGTCGCGGTAAAGAAAATCTACAGGCACATCATTCACGCACAGCCAGCCACCACCATTAATCCATCTACCCCAGCCGCCAATAGGTGTGACAAGGTTTTCACGATGGTTGTCGTCAAGTTCTGTTGCAAGGCGATTGAGTGTAGAGAGATCAAGGGGACGTTCTGCTTCGTAGTAGATGCCAATATCGATATCAGACTTTTGTGTATGGGTTCCCCGTGCGCGAGAACCGCCAAGCACGATCGCCGTGATATCTTTGACATGTTGTAGGCGAGAAACTATGTAGGTTATGAGTTGAGACGCCATGAAACAGATGATGTCAAATACTAATTATAACGTCTCCCAAACTTAGATAAGCGCGAAGCTGCAACAAGCGGATAAATTAGAACGCAAAAGTTTGTTAACTCTCATTACTTTATAACTTCAACCTCATGAGCAATAGTTGTAGGTTTGGGAATAGGTGTCCCTTCTTCTCGCATCCCTTCTAGATGAAATTCAATTGCTTCGGTAATCAGTGCCTTAACTTCTTCCAAGGTTTCACCTACAGCCACACAACCAGGTAAATCAGGGATATAAGCACCGTAGCTAGTTTCTCCTTTTTCAATCACAACTGCATAACGCATGAGTATACTTTACCAAATTTATTTCTCGGATTTCCCTAATCCATACTCTTCTGCAGGTCCTGTGCAAATGCCGCCAGCTTGGTCACGGAATCAGCCACGGCTACGGCTTGTTCTGAGGTCTGGCTAGCAATATTAGCGACTTGCAGAATAGATTGGTTTGCTGAGGTTGAAGTCTGTGCTTGAACAGCAGCGGCTTGGGCAAGTTCCATTACCAGTGTTTTTATTTGGTCACTGATAGTGGCAAGCTTAAATATTTTCTGGTGAGATTTCTCCACCAATTCAGCCTCACTCAAGGTTCGCTCTGTTCCGGACTGCATAGTAGCAATGACTTCATTGGTTTGTGCCTGAATTTCCCCAATCAGTGGTTTGATTTGTGCAATATCCGAGTCCAACTGCTGGACTAAGGAAAGTTCTTTTTCAGCGTTCAAAGCAAATTTTTGACCTGCTTCTCCAGACCGGGATGCTTCAAGTGTCGTATGCAAGGCTTGGAGCTTAATTTGTGAGACAACATGACTAATCAGGTTTACCATCTCAGAGAGCTTTTGGGAAGGTTGGTCTAGACGCTTGACCTTAACAGAGGCTTCCACAAATGTTTCTCGGATAGCAGAAATGCTATCTAAGATTCGGTTCACAGACTCATGTTCGTTCTGTACGGTCTGACTGAGTTGCTGCTCTTGTAGTTCTATTTGTTTGGCAGAAGTCACCATTTCCCAAGCTGAATCAGCCAGCGTTTGAATTTGCTCATAGGTAGATTTAAAGGATTCTATCTGGTCGAGAGAAACCTCTGTGGAAAGAGCTTGGACAACTTCACTACTGCTAAGCAGTTCTGACACTTGGCGCTGGAACTCTTCTTGTTGTTGACGCTGCTTGAAAGCGATCGCCTCAGCAGATTGGTACGCATCCTCTACCTGGTCAAGAAGCCTAGCATGGTCGAGAGCAAATCCTACTTGCGTGGCGATCTGGGCTAAAAAATCAATTTCAGACTGCCCCCAATGACGGGGTTTGGAACATTGATGTGCAATTAATAAGCCGAATAGCTGGTCGTCCTTGAGAATAGGGGCAACCAAACCTGCCTTAACCGCAAACTTTTCAAGTTGGCTGATGTGGCAAGCAGTCAAACCAGCGTCATAAATGTTGTTGGTAGCTTGGACTCGACCCATTCGGTACTTTACTACATAGCCCTCTGCAAAGCACGGGTCTTCGATTTTGGCTCGCAACGCTTTGGGAAAACCTGTAACGACTGATTCTGCGATCACAGTTCCAAACCAGTTGGCGTCAAAGCCGTAAACGATTACCCGGTCAGCGCTCATTGCTTTGCGGACTCCTTCAACAGTAATTTTCAGAACATCCTCTTCGTTGTGCGGCTCTCGAATGTGGCGGGTCAAGTCCATAATCATCTGCATTCGTACACCTTCAGCATCGATTCGTTGAAGGAGCCTAGCATGGTCAAGAGCAAATCCCACTTGCGTCGCTATCTGGGTGAACAAATCAATCTCAGACTGCTGCCAATTACGGGGTTTGGAACATTGATGTGCTATTAATAAGGCAAATAGCTGGTTATCCTTGAGAATAGGGGCAACCAAATTTGCCTTGACAGCAAATCGTTCAAGTTGGCTAATGTGGCAAGTCGTCAAACCAGCTTCATAAATGTTGTTGGTAGCTTGAACTCGACCCCCTTGGTACTTTTCTACATAGCCCTCTGCGAAGCATGGGTCTTTGATGTTGGCTCGCAATGCTTTGGGAAAACCAGGAAGCACTGATTCTGCAATCACAGTTCCATACCAGTTGGAATCAAAGCCATAAATAAGTACTCGGTCAGCACTCATTTCTTTGCGGACTTCTTCAACAGTTGCTTTGAGAACATCCTCTTCGTTCAGTGATTCCCGAATGCAACGAGTGGTGTTTATAAATACCTGATCTTGATCGGCTTTCGTCTCTACCTGTTCTAGCAGTTTCACGTATTTGAGGGCAAATCCTACTTGCGTAGCTACCTGGGCAAACAAACCAATTTCCGACTGTAGCCAAGAGCGGGGTTTAGAGCACTCATGTGCAATTAATAAGCCAAATAGTTGGTTGTTCTTGAGAATAGGCGCGATCAGATTGGACTTGACAGCAAATCGCTCTAGCAATCCAATATAACAATCAGTGAGTCCAGCTTTATAGATATCATCAACAGCACGGATGTGACCATTGTTGTATTGTTCGATATGCTCTTCCTCGAAACAAGGGTCTGAGACTGTAGACCACAAAACTTTCGGGAATCCGAATGCCACTGATTCTGCTACAAAGGTTCCATCCCAGTTGGGATTGAAGCGAAAGATTGCCACGCGGTCAGTTTTTAAGGCTGTACGAACTTCTTCAACAGTAGTTTTGAGAACATCTTCTTCATTCAACGATTCCTGGATACGACAGGTGATGTTTCTCAGCACTTGGACACTCTGATCTGCTGTTTCTTGTTTCCATAGCAAATCCGGAAGCCGTTCTTTTATTAAGCTGATATTTTTTTCTAAAACAACTAGTTCATCTTTGCTATCAATAGGGGCGCGAGTATTCTGACTCTCTCGACGTAGCCTATTCACCATAGTGGTGGAGACTGTGGCAGCGTTCAGAACTGGACGAATGGCACGATTGGCTAAAATTGCAGCGATCGCACCTGCCAAAACTGATGTCACCCCTGTTCCAATTAATAAGAGTGACAGTTCTCTGTCTAGTGTCAGTTTTGTTTCTCTTAGATCTGTGACGTCCGCTTGTCTTGCTTGGGGAATCTGCTTGGTTACTGACTGTCTGCCAAAGTAGTAGGTGGCTGTGCCCACTGTCAGCACGGGGATCATGCTAACAGCAAGTGCCCAAATTATTGCCTTAGCCTTTAAGCTCCACTCCTGTCGCCTCTGCGATGGACGCGGAGCTTCTTGACGGCTCGTTAGTTCCTCCGATATCAAGTTTTCTCCGTCTCTTTGACTGTCATGGAACTGATTAATTTGTGTTTGTTCTGCTTGCTTTCGATAAGAATACTGAGTCATATAATAAATTTTGAATTGTGCTGCAAAACTAAATGAAAGAAAAAATATCCATTGCTGCATTCAGTTCATGAACCAGGGAGGTGGAGTTATCCATTTATTGAAATTATTACTTGGTCAAATATAGAGTTAAGAATCGCCACCTTTTTCTGGTTATATAAAAAGCTATTTTATTCTGTTGTCCCAACCTACTAGCTGTGGATTTTTTTCTAACCTAATAGCTGAAGCCAACTGGATTTTTTACACAAAATAGTCCATTTCTACGGGCTTCCAGACCCACGAAATTCAGTGTCTCCGCGCTTGTGAAGGGGAGATGTGTGGAGTTGTCACTTTTTCTGCCTCTCTGTCAAGATTCTGATGATCCACAATAATAACTTTAATATATTATTAGTGTTTAATATAACAGAAACAAATTATAAATCTATATTTTTTCTTTATGTTTTCTTTATTTGGCAACACCAGGTAGCTGCGTTGCAACAAGGTGTTTGATAGCCGATAAATTCATGTATATTTTTTTTCTTTTCGATAGCAGCAAGTAGCTGTATTATAAGTGCTTAAGAGGATGTTTAAAAAGGGTTGAATTGAGTCTCGAGTGCAGATCAGGGACACGTTCTCAAATCCCAAAACACCAACTTTCTCGTAGCAATTTCTCGGTAGCCAGGGTAGTGAAACACACGCTGGAGTACTTTTCAAACATCGTCTTGATAGCCGATAAATTCGTAAGATATTTTGTTCTTTTTTTATCACAGCAAGTAGCTGTATTGAAACAAGGTGTTTGATAGCCGACAAATTTGTATGGCAATCTAAAAAGAAATCATGCAGGGTTGTTAACGGTTAAAGGTTGACTGTTGACTGTCAAGCTTTAACCGAATTTCTCACTTCCGTTGGTGTGGGGAGTGTAGCCTGGATTTCTCACGCTTTGAGAAATCCAGAGAGAGAGTGTGTGTGGGGAGTGTGGGGAGTCATATTTTCCTTACCTCCCACACTCCCCACACCTCCCACACTCCCCACACCTCCCACACTCCCGCTACTTCCCCCTAGGGTGTTCCCACCGCCCCAGAGTAAATTAAACCCCGTTGCAGATCCATCGTCAAAATCGCACCATCCCGAATCACTTGCGTTGCACCCTTGACACCGACAATGACCGGCACACCGAGACGTAAGCCAATTACCGCCGCATGACTTGTCAGACTTTCCTCTTCGGTAATAATTCCAGCCGCCTTGCGAATTGCTTCAACAAAATCGGCGCTGGTGCGAGAAGCCACCAAAATCTCTCCATAATTAAAGTTACTGACATCTGTGCCTGTCTGAGCTACCCTTGCACGACCACTCACAGAACCTTGTCCTAGTCCGATTCCATGACCTAGCACAGCTGTCACGACCTCAACTTTAATCAAGTCCGTTGACCCGGAAACGCCTTGGAGTGTGCCAGCTGTCATGACGACTAAATCCCCCTCAGATAGGAGCTGATGTTCCTGAGCCACGTTGATAGCTGCTTGAAACGTCTGACCAGTGGAAGGTAGTTCTAGCACCAACAGTGGTTTCACTCCCCATACAAGCTGCAGTTGCCTTGCTACGTTCACATGAGGGGTCACTGCCAAAATAGGCGTTTGGGGACGGAACTTGGACACATTACGAGCTGTTGCTCCTGTTTGCGTTAAAGTCATAATCGCCGCTGCTCCTAGCTGCTCTGCAATTTGACCTACTGCTTGACTAATGGCATTAGGAATGGAACGCCTAGAATCTCGAGCCTGACGTGCGTTTGTGTTGAGTGACTCCTCCTGCTCAATGCGCTCAGCAATCCGTGCCATTGTTGCTACAGCTTCGATTGGGTACTTGCCGACAGCTGTTTCATTCGAGAGCATCACTGCATCCGTGCCATCCAGGATCGCATTTGCAACATCTGACACTTCGGCACGGGTTGGACGGGGGTTGTTAACCATGCTGTCCAACATCTGGGTGGCGGTAATGATCGGAATTCCCAAACGATTGGCGGTGGTAATGAGCCGCTTTTGCAGCACAGGGACATCCTCAGCAGGCAATTCGACACCTAAGTCGCCTCTTGCCACCATGACGCCGTCACACAAAGCCAGAACTGCTTCCATTTGTTCAATGGCTTCATGCTTTTCAATTTTGGCAATGACAGGCACCTGCTTACCCGTACTGGAAATGAGCTCTTTAATCTCTATCATATCTAGAGGGTTGCGGACAAAGGAAAGTGCTACCCAGTCCACACCTTGGTCTAGACCAAACATCAGATCCTCTCGGTCTTTGTCGGTCATTGCCTTAACTGACAGGTAAACTCCTGGAAAGTTAACGCCTTTGTTGTTAGAAAGGGACCCACCCACTGTCAGGCGACAATGCAAATCACCTTTTTCGCGGTTGATCTCCTCTACTTGCATTTCTACTCGTCCATCATCCAGCAGGATTCTTGCTCCTAAGGGAACTTCGTCTGCCAAATAATCGTAGGTGACACAGCTAATTTCCTGTGTACCGATAATCGGGCGATTGGTCAAGGTGAAGCGATCGCCTTTTGCCAAAACCACAGATCCGTTTTCAAACTTACCCAAGCGGATTTTTGGTCCTTGCAAGTCCTGGAGGATCGCCACTGGGCGATTCAATTCAAAGGCGGTCTGCCGAATTAGGCGAATATTGCGTTGATGGTCGGTATGATTACCGTGGGAGAAGTTTAGCCGCAGTGTCGTTGCACCAGCCTCAATAATAGCTTTGAGCATTTCTGGGCTGCTGGTGGCAGGACCGATCGTAGCGACAATTTTTGTCCGGCGTACAGAATCTCTGAGTTGCATAGGGGCTGAATCTAGGGGGCTATCCTGGGAATCATCTTAAGTTCAAGGATATCTCTTGTCTGTTGCTGGTGAGTCAATCATGACGGTTAACTGTTAACCGATCTATCAAGAGATTGAGCAATTTTTCTACATAAAACTTTATTATTGACCTATTCGTGTCGTATACTCGCAGATATTTGGTAAATAAGGAGTTCACAATGCTGACGTCGGAGGCACCAAAGCCACTGACAGTCCCACCCAAGGAATTATTAGCGCCTCCCGGTGGTTTCAACACCACACTGCTGATGTTTTTAGCAGCCGTGGCAATGTTTACCCTGTCTAACTTTGGTTACTGGATTTGGCAATGGCCGCACTGGGTATGCTTTATCATCAACACTCTTGCCTTGCATATTGCAGGAACAGTGATTCATGATGCCTGTCACCAGTCTGCCCATCGTAACCGGGTGATCAATGCCATATTAGGTCATGGCAGTGCGCTGATGCTAGTTTTTGCCTTTCCAGTGTTTACGCGGGTGCATTTGCAGCATCATGCCCATGTCAACGATCCAGAAAACGATCCGGATCATTACGTTTCTACCGGTGGGCCACTGTGGTTGCTTCCAGTACGCTTTTTATACCACGAAGTCTTTTTCTTTAAGCGACAGTTATGGCGTAAATACGAGCTGATTGAATGGTTTGTCAGTCGCTTGGTTGTTGTGGCAATTTTCTATGTTTCAATCCAATACCACTTTTTGGGTTACATTCTCAATTTTTGGTTCATCCCTTCTGCTGTAGTTGGGTTAGCACTGGGATTATTTTTTGATTATTTACCCCATCGTCCTCACCAAGAGCGCGATCGCTGGAAAAATGCCCGTGTCTATGCTAACCCCATTGTAAACATCCTCATTATGGGGCAAAATTACCACTTGATTCATCATTTGTGGCCTTCTATTCCGTGGTACAATTACCAGCCCACATACCATCTAATGAAGCCACTTTTAGACGAAAAAGGCTGCGATCAATCTTTAGGACTGTTACGAAAAAAAGATTTTTTTGAATTTGTTTACGATATTTTTATCGGAATTAGATTTTAGAGGGAGCAGGGAGCCTGCTCTCTGCTCCCTCTTAATCAACTCCAATCAGGACGCAGACCCGTGGCGTAGCGCAAATACGTATGGTAAATTGGGGCAGATGCTGGGAGGTAAGCATGAACTAGAAATCGAACGCAGCGCTCTAAGCTACCCTCAACATACATTTGCTGTACGTCCAACATTGCCACACTATCCCAGTGCGGACGTTTGCGTGCGATCGCCGCTGGAAAAACAGCATCTAAATCACGTGTCACGGAAAAAGTCACACTAATAATATCCCTTGGATGTAGTTGATTCCGTTTTTCCAGTTCATCTAGTAGTTCCGTCACTGCTTCTTGCATTGCCTCGACCGTGTTTTCTGACACGGTTGTTGCTCCGCGAATTGCCCACATTCGCCACTCCACAAAAAATCCTCCTTACGTTGTAAAAGTTAGCAGTTAGGAATTACAACTCATAACTCCTAACTTATCATCAAGGTCGATACAACCACAGGGGTAAGCCACTCGTGGACATTTCAAATTCAAGCCAATCAATTTGAGAGCCAAGTCCCGATGAAGCCTGACGACTCCCTGGTAAAAAACGGCTCAATAAAGGTTTACGTTCTTCTAAGGTGTATACGGGGGCTTTATCAGGGTCAAGACTAACCAGTTCTGCCGCCCAGCGACGGGCGTCTTCTTCTGTTCCCAAGCGATCTACAATACCCAATTCTACAGCTTGCTGTCCAGTAAAAATCCGACCATCGGCGAAACGCTTCACAGCTTCTACTTCCAAGGAACGCGCCTCAGCTATTGTTTGTACAAACTGCTGATAACTTGTATCAATCAATTCCTGCAAAATGTTTTCTTCCGGTTCAGTCAGTTCCCGATCAAACGCCAAAATATCTTTGTAGGGCCCAGACTTAATGACTTTGAAGGAAATACCAACTTTTTGTAGCAAGCGTTCCAAGTTATTACCACGCAAAATGACACCAATGCTACCTGTAATTGTACCAGGATTAGCCATGATGTGTTCAGAACCCATGCCAATGTAGACACCGCCAGAAGCTGAAATATTCCCAAAACTAGCTACAATTTTCACTTTTTTCTGTAACTGCTTGAGAGCACTGTAGATTTCTTGGGAATCGCCCACCGTACCGCCAGGACTATCGATCCGTAGCAGTAATGCCGGAAACTTTTTCTCTTCTACTGTTTTCAGGGCTTCTAGAACTCGCTTACGAGCGGCACTGGCAATCACACCAGTAATTTCAATCCGAGCAATTTGTTTACGAAACCTAGGCTTAAAAGGCCAAATCATGAGCAATCAAACAACCTCGTAACAAAACTTAATCAGGAGTCAGGAGTCAGGAGTCAGGAGTCAGGAGTCAGGAGTTAGGAGTCAGGAGTCAGGAGTCAGGAGTCAGGAGTTAGGAGTCAGGAGTCAGGAGTTAGGAGTTAGGAGTCAGGAGTTAGGAGTTAGGAGTCAGGAGTCAGGAGTTAGGAGTTAGAATCAGTTGGATGAGTATCTTTACTCATTCGCCACTCGCACAGAATACCCAGGCTGAATTCTGTCTCCTGACTCCTAAATTCTTTTTGTTAAAATCTTGTCAGACAATTTAATAAAAATTAACTAACAGCAATTTATATAAATTATAATTGACAGGAGATTTAAATTTGAGAATAGCGCTTTTTTAGACACTATCCTCAATAATACCATTTAGAACCCTCTCTGTGATACTTAAGATTTTCATCGTAAAATTTGACACCTGTAATATGCATAAGTATCAAATAATGCGCCGACAAAACTACAAGTCAAACTAATGACAAATAATCCTTGAAGGGGAGCGCCGCTACCAAAGATAGTGAGAAACAGCAATATATGAGTGGCGATCGCCGCAGTCACACTCTGCAAACCAGGAAGATGACCGAACAGGGAGACTATACTCAACAGACCCCCAATTAAGAAGATGGGAGCGGCGAAAGTGAAAATAATCGTGAGCAGTAGCGAGCGGAGAAAATTTGTAATGATGCTCATGCGGGGCGGGCTCCATGAAGTTGGGAGATAAGGGTCGTATACCTGGATTTGTTACTTTCTACAATTATTAAGTGCGATCTCTTGATCTCAGGCGATAGTTCAAGAATCTTAAGTTTTCATTAAAATGGGCAACGGGCAATGGGCAATGGAAGAGAAAAATGACCAATTACCAATAGCCTAGACTCGTTCCTCGATACCCCATGCCCGATGCCCGATGCCCATTGCCCATTGCGTCTTGTTATTCGCTATTCTTAAGTCAGTTACTGAGTTAGCTTGTGAACGTTGAGCGACACTACATCCAAATCTAGTTTAGGAGCATGGAATCAGCGATTGCTGGCAGCAATTTTCTTGGGTGGACAAGTACCAATTCACTTACTCAGGGGCAAAATCCATTGGCGCAACACCTTAGAACAAATGGCAGCAGTTGGTCCAGACTCCCTCTTCATTGCCCTATTGACGGCTGTTTTTGTGGGTGCAGTATTTACCATACAGGTAGCGCGGGAGTTTATTAACTTCGGGGCAGGAAACATTGTCGGCGGAGTGCTGGCAATAGCATTGACGCGGGAACTTTCGCCCGTTCTTACCGCAGTGGTTTTGGCGGGGCGAGTTGGTTCTGCATTTGCAGCGGAAATTGGCACAATGCGGGTAACCGAACAAATTGATGCCCTCTTGATGTTAAAAACTGATCCAATTGATTACTTGGTTATTCCCCGCGTACTTGCTTGCTGTTTCATGCTGCCAATTTTAACCCTCCTGTCGTTAATTACAGGCATGATGGGAGGATTCATCATTGCGACGAATGTTTACAATCTTTCCGAAACAGCGTTTATGGAATCAGCCCGTAACTTTCTCGGCACATGGGATATTGTAAGCGCCATGATTAAAGGATTTTGCTTTGGAACTTTTATCGCTGTGATTGGTTGCAATTGGGGCATGACAACAACGGGAGGTGCAAAAGGAGTGGGACAATCAACAACTACTGCAGTTGTTACTGCTTTGTTGATTATATTTGTGAGTAACTTCTTTCTTTCTTGGATCATGTTTCAGGGCACTGGCAATGCAATATCGCTGCCAGGTTTATAGAGTCAGGTAACTCTTAAAATAGGGATAACGTCTACTAATAAGCCAGGATTTTTGACTGTGACTACTTCATTTACGTCTAACGCCACGTCAACCGTAGAACTCAAGCCCGTATACTACATACCTGTAGTGTTGATTATTGCCGCAATTCCACTACTTCTGGTTCAACCTTGGGTAGGAGGAATAATAGCACTGTTTGGCTTGTTTCTCATGTTTCAAGCAGTCACACTGCGTCTACAATTTACTGCCACTAACTTAGATATTTATAGAGGCGAAAAATTAATTCGCCGCTTTCCCTACCAAGAATGGCAAAACTGGCGGATATTTTGGACAAGCGTTCCTATCCTTTTTTACTTTAAAGAAGTTAAAAGTATTCACTTTTTACCGATTTTATTTGACCCCAAAACCCTCAAGAGTTGCCTGGAACAACGCTGTCCAAAATCTTGAGTGGGTAAATTGTATATTTCTGAATTATTCGCGTCATAGGAATTATATTATTGTGTTATGAATGCAGAGGAATCTCAAACCCCACAATCAACTCATGAGTCGTTGATGCCAAAAGAAGAACAAAACCATACAACTGAGCAACCTGAGCAACCGCAAAACTCATCTGTTGAGTCAGTGGTGGAAACAGCAGCACAAAATTCTACAGTTGACACGACGCAACACAGCAATCTAACTGCTGCACTGGAGTCGTCAATAGAATCAGAATCAACAAATCATCGTCAAGAAGCCCAAGCAGCAGAACGTGTAGCAGAGTTGCAACGCACGGAAAAAGCGCTCAAAGAAGAAATAGCCAACTTACAAGCGTCGTACAAAACTCTTCAAGAGCAATTGAGTGCAACCCAGATGACGATGGGACGACTAGTGCAAGAGGCACTTTTAGAACTAGAACAACGCAAAGGGGCGTTGCAAATTTCTGTAGAACAGTTGGAACGACGTCAAGAACGCATTCGCAACGAGATGCGAACCACCTTTGCCGGAACTTCTCAAGACTTGGCGATCAGGGTGCAGGGTTTTAAAGACTATCTCACTGGAAGCTTACAGGATTTGGCAGTAGCAGCAGAGCAGTTGCAACTGGGATCAAAGGCAAAACCAGAACCAGAAAAACTAGATGTGAAAGAGGTTAAGCCAACCGAACCTCAGTTAGGAACAACACAGCAGTTTCAAGATACGGCAAAGCAAATTCGCCGCTTGATTGACCAGTACCGCACCAAACCAGATTACTACGGTCCAGCGTGGCAACTGCGCCGCACGTTTGAACCAGTCCATGCTGAACGAGTTTCCAACTGGTTTTTCAACCAAGGGGGACGGGGTGCTTTGCGAACAATGGGTAGTAGGTTGCAGAATATCCTCATTACCTCAGCAGTCATTTCGATATTACACAAGCTGTATGGCGATCGCATCCGTACTTTGGTATTAGCACATACACCAGAGCGCTTGGGTGAATGGCGGCGTGGGTTACAGGATTGTTTGGGAATCGGTCGCCCAGATTTTGGCCCAGATCGGGGTGTGGTATTATTTGAGACACCAGAAGCTTTGTCGCAAAAAGCTGACCGCTTGGTGAAAGCTAATCAACAGCCTTTGGTTGTCATCGATGATTCCGAAGAGCAAATCAGCCTAGCACTGCTACAATTTCCTTTGTGGTTAGCCTTTGCCCCTGACCCCAAAATGATGAGAACTTACGATGATGAGTTTTGATCAGGGCATGGGGAATTTCCTAACTCCTAACTCCTAACTCCTAACTCTCAATATGACTCTTTGGTTAAGTTTGTGTGGGGCAATTTTAGTTGTAGCTTATCTGCTAGGCTCTATTCCTACCGGCTACATAGCAGTTAAGCTGTTAAAAGGCATTGATATTCGCTCAGTTGGTTCGGGTTCAACTGGAGCAACTAACGTTTTGAGAACTTTAGGTAAAGGTCCAGGAGCATTCGTTTTAGTCGTTGATTGTTTGAAGGGAGTATTGGCGATCGCTCTCGTCTACTGGTTTTTCCAGAATTTTGCTCAAAATCTTCAACCAGAAACGCTAAATCCTCAACTTTGGCAACCGTGGATGGTCACGTTAGCCGGGTTAGCCGCTTTATTAGGACACAGTAAATCAATTTTTTTAGGGTTTACTGGTGGTAAATCGGTTGCAACAGGTTTGGGGATTTTGCTGGCGATGAATTGGGTCTTAGGTTTGGCTACAGCGGGAGTGTTTGCTGTGGTGGTGGCGATCACACGGATTGTCTCTTTGAGTTCTGTTAGTGGGGCGATCGCCGTTTCTGTTTTTATGGTACTTCTGCATCAACCGTTACCCTACATTCTGTTTGCTATTACTGGTGGCGTATACGTAATTTTGCGTCATCGTAGTAATATTCAGCGCTTACTTGCGGGTACTGAGCCAAAAATAGGGCAGACGTTACAGGTGGAACCAGAACAGGCGATTTGATTCTGACGGATGTATTCTTCTTCAAGTTTTCAGCTTTAAACAAATCCAATCGCCTTCTACTTGAGCGATCGCACCCCCAGGAAATGGATCGGTTTGCGAACGGTTTGGTGCTGTAATTAAAGCTGTTAGTTTTTCAATTTGCTCAAAACTGGGGGCACTACTCAGTATTTCTTGTAATACCTGACGCATCACACGACGTTGTAAAGCAATTGGTGCTTTCTGTAATACGCGACGATTGAGCCCTAAAGGAAGACCAGACATCGCCTCTTCTCTTAACTGATGAGCAACTTGTTCTAAATACTCAACTTCCGCTTGTAGAAGTTCTGCTGTTTGGGCTAAGGCTGATTCGACTTGAGGGTTGAAGTTTTCTTGCAAATATGGTAGTAATTCTTGGCGAATCCGGTTGCGGGCAAATTTCAAATCTTGATTGGTGGAATCTTCCCAAATTGGGATTTGAAACTCTTGACAAAATTGCCCTGTTTGTGATCGAGTCACTTCTAACAGTGGACGTGCCAGCACGATGCTATCAGTTAATCGGCGTTGCCAGCTTAAAGCCTGCAAGCCATCGGCACCAGTTCCACGGATTAAGTTGTAAAGTAGGGTTTCAGCACGATCGCTTGCTGTGTGACCCGTGATCACGCAGCTGTAGTGATTTTCCCAGGCGATCGCACTCAAAGCTTGATACCGCCAATTGCGTGCAGCAGCTTCACTCCTCAAGGGCTCATTCGCTGTTTGTAAATAAAACAATATTCCCCAAGTTTTCGCTAAATTTTCCACATGGCTAGCATTTGCCCCAGAGTCAGAACGCCAACGGTGATCGCAGTGAGCAATTGCTAAATGCCATCCCCATTTTGGTTGTAAATCTAATAGTAATTGAATTAAACACAAAGAATCTTGTCCACCAGAGACTGCAACTAAGAGCCTTTGGTTGCGTTCAAATAAGTGGCGATCTCGGATGGTGCGGTGTATTTTTGCATGAAGGGGTGTCCATACCATTTTTTATATAGTAGATAGAAGGGGTGTCCATACCATTTTTTATATAGTAGATATTAGATAGTAAATATTTACGCCTATTTCTTCTGTAACCTATCATGCCTTTGCTCTCCAAGCTACGTCCATTAATTCTTTTAGGTTTTTTACTTAGTTTTCTCCTGAATGGAGTGCTGTGGCCAAACAATTTTACCAACGCCGCAACACCAACAGCAGTCACGCCAGTATCTGGTCTTGCCCTGACCCAAGGTGTGCGTAAAACGGTATTGGACAACGGCTTAACGGTGCTAACCAAGGAAATTCATACCGCACCAGTGGTCAGTGTGCAGGTGTGGTATCGAGTTGGCTCACGCAACGAAGAACCGGGAGTGAATGGGATCTCTCACCAGCTAGAACATTTAATGTTCAAGGGTACCCATGATCGTCCGGTGCAATTTGGTCGGTTGTTTAGTGCTTTGGGTAGTCAATTTAATGCCTTTACCAGTTATGACGAAACTGCCTACCATGGTACGGTGCAGCGCGACAAATTGGAAGCACTGCTGACCCTAGAAGCTGATCGCATGGAAAATGCTTTAGTTGGACCTGAGCAACTGGTAAGTGAAAAGCGCGTGGTCATCTCAGAGTTGCAGGGATACGAAAATTCACCAAGCTATCGCCTCAATAAGGCTGTGATGCGATCTCTGTTCCCCAACCGACCCTATGGTTTACCTGTAGGAGGCACAAAAGCTGATGTGGAGAAATTTACCGTAGAGCAGGTACGCAACTACTATCACAAGTACTATAGCCCAGACAATGCCACATTAGTCGTTGCGGGAGATTTTGCCACAGAACCTTTGCTGAAAACTGTCAAACAGACTTTTGGGAAGCTGCCGAAACTAGGATCTAGAGAAAAGAGAACAGAGGTTGCAGGAGGGGTTTCTTCCGCCGCCGTTTCTAGGAGTAGCAGTACTGGTAAAACAGAACCTATTGTCCTGAAACAACCGGGGAGTGCGGCACTTTTACAAATTGTCTATCCTCTGCCAAACGTCAATCATCCAGATGTACCTGCGATCGATTTGATGGACACTATCCTGACCGGTGGACGTAGCTCTAGGCTTTACCAAGCTTTAGTAGAAACAGGTTTAGCAAGCTCAGTCGGTGCCAGTCCCTCAGAACTGATCGAACCAGGTTGGTACGATATTAGCGCCACGGCTGCTGCGGGTCAAGAAGTCTCAAAAGTTGCACTAGTGCTGCAACAGTCCCTGACTAAATTACAACAGGAACAAGTTTCACCAGAAGAGTTGACCCGAGCAAAAACTCAACTGCAAGCTCTGTTTGTGTTGAGTAACCAAGATATTAGCTCTCAGGCAACCCAACTGGGGTATAACCAAACTGTTGCTGGAGATTATCGCTATGTTGAACGGTATTTGAATGCGATCGCCAAAGTTACAGCACAAGATGTGCAGCGAGTGGCAAAAACTTACCTCAATCCTGCTAAACAAACGATTGGTTTCTTTATCCCGACTCAACCAGATGGTAAACCAGGGACTTCCAGCGTTGGTACTGGTCGCACCGCCGAAAACTTCAGCCCTGGTAAACCTGTAGATCCAGCAGAACTTGCCAAATACCTGCCTCCAGCGACATCAACCACTGCTTCTACTAAACAAGAACTCCCAGAGCAATTCACTCTCAAGAATGGGTTACGAGTTCTCCTAATCGCTGACCACAGCGTCCCCACCGTTAACCTAAGTGGACAAATTGATGCAGGTAGTGAATTTGACACTAATCAAAAGTCTGGGGTAGCGGCTCTGACTGCTGGTAATTTAATGAATGGGACACAAACAAAAAATGCTCTAACTCTGGCGAAAAGTTTAGAAGACCGGGGAGTCAGCTTGGGTTTTGGTGCTAGTCGAGAGGGTGTTGGGGTGAGTGGAAATGGACTGTCTGTTCATCTACCGATACTGATTAGAACCGTAGCGGATTTGGTGCAAAATGCTACCTTCCCGACAGATCAGTTGGAACTGAGCCGTCAAAGAGCGTTGATCGGTCTGAAAGTACTCCTAGATGACCCCCATGGACTAGGAAAACGAGTATTCCAACAGGCAATTTACCCAGAAAATCATCCGTTTCATAGCTTTCCTACAGCAGAAAGCTTAAAGAGTATTACTCGTGATGATTTGGTTCGTTTCTATCAGGAACACTACCGTCCAGATACGACAACACTCGCTTTGGTTGGTGACTTTGATCCAACTAAAGTCAAAGCATTGCTCAATCAGGCGTTTGATAAATGGCAGGCAAAGGGTAAGCGTCCGATTCTCAACATACCTCCAGTCTCATTGCCACAAACTACAACACGCCAAAACCAAGTGATCCCTGGTAAGGCAGAGGCTGTAACCTATATTGGTTATAATGGCATCTCGCGGAAAGACCCCCGTTTCTATGCCGCTATGGTGCTGAATCAAATTTTAGGTGGTGACACCTTGTCTAGCCGGTTGGGTACTGAAGTGCGCGATCGCCGGGGTCTGACCTACGGGATCTATAGTGCCTTTGCTGCTGGCATTTCTCCGGGTCCATTCTTGATCCAGATGCAAACGGCTCCAGGCGATGCTCAAAAGGCAATCTCTAGCACCCTAGCTTTACTTAAGCAATTGCGAGAGCAAGGAGTCACTGGGGCTGAACTAAATACCGCGAAACGCTCAATTACCAATAGCTACCCAGTGGATTTAGCTAGTCCTAGTGAGGTGGCAAGTATAATTTTGGACAATTCCATTTACGGGCTATCTCCGGCAGAAATCCGAGAATTTCCTAAGCACATTGAGGCTGTGACTATGGCAGACGTGCAAAAGGCAATTCAAGAGTTGATTCATCCTGAGAAGTTGGTCATTGTTACAGCAGGGCCAGGAGACTCTGTACCGAAGGGTAGTAGCTGACCTTCACTCGTTCCCAGGCTCTAGCCTGGGAATGCCTTACCAGAGGCTCAGCCTCTTTCAGATGTAAAAACTGAGTGGCTTTTAGTGGTTAGCTAGAGCGCCGTAATCCTCCCTCTTTATTCAGTACCGCTGAAGAAACACTTAGCGTAAGGCTTATACAGCAAAGTTTTCAAGGGACGAAGATAGCAGAAAATATGAGAGAAAAGGCGTGAAATATCGAAGCTTTGAAAACAAGGACAGTGTAGCATCAGGCGGTGAGGTGCTAAATCTTATGGTGACCTCCCTTGTTAAAGCTATAGTGGATATAAATGATTGGCAACTATGGAATGCTAGAAGACGAAAGTTAATTCGGTGAGAGACTTTGTTTTTTGTATTGAGAAGACACTGAGCCAAAAAAGGTGAGTGCATCTCAATAATAATGGTACACTTTATTGTCAAAAAGAAAAAAATACTTGAGTTTTAAATTGAATGATTAACAATCATGAAAGTAAAATCCATTTCATTTGAAAATTATAAAGCATTTTCCAAAAATCAGACAATGCAATTAAAGCCAATTACTATTTTGATTGGTAAAAATAGTTCGGGGAAGAGTTCTATTGCAAAACTATTTACCTTATTTGAGACCTCGCTCATGGGTAATATTAATGAACCGCTGTTATTAAATAACAATGGAGTAGAATTAGGTGGAGAGTTTGATAATTTGTTTTTTGAAAATAAGCCTGGTGGAATTACTTTAAATTTTAAGATTGTATTTGAGAATAATGTACAGATGGAAATTCGGTTATTAAAAAAAGAGGACAGCTATGGGTTAGAAGTTTTTCAATGGAAATATAAAGATAATATACAAGAATTTGAACTTGAGCTTACTAATGAGGGATACTTTGATGATATTAGTAAGAAAATCTATGATTGCGAATTCAAAGGATTTATTCCTCATAAATTTACAGAGAAAAATACCGGCAACAATTTATCTATAGATAAATTAGAAATTGATATTGATTATATTGGACCTTTTAGAATTTTGCCTAAACGATGTTTTTATTTAACGGGGCAGATACAATTTCGAGATACGGGTGTTACAGGTGAAAACGCTTACGCAATGCTTGGAGTAAGTAAATTAAAGAAAGACGATGAGTTATGTAAAAATGTAGGACAGTGGTATGAAGAACACTTTGACGGTTGGAGATTAACAGTTGATGATAAAAACAGACCCTACTTTGAAGTTGTACTTTTTAAGAATATCATTCGTACAAAAGATATCAACACAATACATAACGAAGAATTTAAAATAAATATTGTAGATGTTGGACAAGGAATGAATCAAGCCCTGCCTTTGGTTGTGCGTGCTAATGTTACAAATAGACCTGAATCTATAATTGTTTTAGAACAACCAGAACTGCATTTACATCCTGCAGCACATGGCGATTTGGCGGAGTTATTTGCAAGCTCTGCAAAGAAAAATAATCAAACTTTTATCATTGAAACTCATTCCGAAAATATGCTTTTACGTCTTCGTAAGCTAATTGTTGAAAATGATTTTGGCTTCACAAAAGATGATTTAGTAATTTACTGGGTAGAAGATGCTAAAATCAAAGGGCAAGAACTTCGTGAAATTACTGTTGACGAAGACGGCGTTTTGAGTGATTGGCCTGATAGTGTTTTCAATGAGAATATTAAAGAAATAATCTCTATGAGAAAAACATTAAGTAAAAAAAAGAAGCCCTAATAATAGTAAAATGATCGTAGAATTCAATTCCGATTTATTTGTTTCTGAAGATGTAAACATTCAATCTAAAACTTCAAAAATAATTTTGGAGATTTCAGAGGATAAATTTTTATGGGATATAGATAATTTAGATAAGTTGTTTTTGTCAGACGGTGTAAACAATTTCAAAATGCCATTTAATGGAAAATGGATTTCTATTGGAGATAAGGAAAAACTACTTAACAAAGTAGAAGAAATTTATGCAATTTCAGCTTATATAACTTCTGAACATCATCATTATCTAACAACTATCAAAATTGGCATAAACAATGATGAGATTCATCCTATTGACGCTTACAGAATTATAAACGAGCGTTCGATAGTAATTATTGAAAACTATCCAAATGATTGGAAGTTCATAAAAAGTATTATTGATAAATACGAATTTTTCGGACAAAGAAAAAGCATATATCAACTGATTAAAAAGGCATTATCTAATGAATATTTAACTTACGATCATGCTGGTGGTAGTGGAATAAAAAAGCAAATTCAAGGATGGAAGGAAGGCATTTACAAGGATATACATAAGTACAAAATAATAGCCATCTTTGATAGTGATAAAAACAAACCAACTGATTTTAAAAGTGAATATAAAAGTTTAATAGAATATATAAAGGGCAGAAGTATTGATACTCCTCCAGGCAAAAATGACATAGTATACGAGCATGAAGATATAATTGTATGGCATATGCTTTACAAGAGGGCTATTGAAAATTACGTACCTTTGAATGTGATAAAAACAACTTTAACTAATTTAAATGATAGTCAAAAACATAATTTGGCACAATTAGAGAATACTCCCGAAATTGTGGATTTTATTATATATTCTAATCCAGAAGGATACCCTAAAGATTACTACATTAATATAGGAAAAAACAAGGTCAAAGAGCAATTCCCTGAAATGTTTCTTACTAATTTCTCGCCAAGTCAGTTAGAAGATAGATGTAGTCATCACAAAGTTTCAATTGAACTGCCTAATGGAACAAGAGAGCAAGTTTCTGAAATCGAAGAAATTTTACTTAAAATTGCAAAAATAATATGAAAGATAAAATCAGTGTTAAACCCGATACTATATATCTTGAAGACCTATTAAACGATATAGCTAATGGAGAGTATAAAATACCTATATTTCAAAGAGATTTTGTGTGGAAGCCTTCTCAAATGCTTGAATTATTTGATAGCATTTTAAAAGGTTATCCAATAGGTAGTTTATTGTTTTGGGATACCAAAGGCTACAAAACTAAAGATGAAATAGGTCCATATCTTATCCAAAAAGAAAGTAGTAGTGCTAGGTATGTTTTAGATGGATTTCAAAGAATATCTACTTTATTTGGCGTGTTGATAAATCCTAAAGAATACACAGAAACAAGTACTGTTGATCTCAAAGATTTTTCAATTTACTTTGATATTAAAAACAATAGTTTTAGCCATATAAGAAATAGAAAAGATGAGAATGTTTTTTCAA
Organism: uncultured cyanobacterium; assembly: GCA_903903925.1. Lineage (GTDB taxonomy): Bacteria > Cyanobacteriota > Cyanobacteriia > Cyanobacteriales > Nostocaceae > Stigonema. The sequence continues at coordinate 4,968 of CAIVAU010000133.1, read as the reverse complement.
TTCCTCTTTATGAAATTTATGACAATCGGGAATTGTTTAATTTTATTCGTAAATTAGAGAAAGAAGATATTACAGAAATCCTGAAAAATGAGTACATTGACAATGCAAGAAATTTACATAATATTCTACATAAATATAGATTACCTTTCGTGGAAATCAAGGGGGGAGATATAAAAAGTGCTGTTGAAATTTTTTCAAGGATAAATTCAACAGGAACGGACATTTCTGAAGACTTTATGCTTTCAGCACTTAGCTATAATCAAGAAACAGGATTTTACCTTAGCGATTCAATTACTGCTTTCCTTAGCAGTTTAAATATTTACAATTTTGAAGATTTGAAAAGAGGTACTATTGTAGACTGTATTTCTAATGCCAAGGGGAAAATTTATTTTGATGTAAAAATGGAAGATTTACTCAAGAATATAGATTTGCAGTCGGTTACAAATAATGCGTACAAACATGTCAGAAAAGCGGTGGAGTTCTTATACAAAAAAATATTTATAGTAGATATTCGTTTAATGCCTTATCCTACTCAATTAATTTTTATTTCTGAATATTTTAGACTAAATTTAGAGCCTACATCTGAACAATATAAAGCATTAGAGAATTGGTTTTGGGTAACAACTTATTCAAACTATTTTACATTGTATTCTTTAAGTCAACAACGAAGCGCTTATCAAGTGTTCTGTGAATTTGCAAAGGGAGAACATCATGATGGAATTTATAGAGTGAATAGCGATACATCTTTTAGTACAGCTAAGTATCCAAGCAAATTAAATTTCACAGGAGTAAGACCAAAGGCATTGCAATTATTTTATTTAAAAAGAATTATTGACAATAATGAGCTTCAAGATAAAGAAGGAATAAAAGAAATCTTCATTTTTAATTCTTTAAAAAAAGAGAGACCTCCAGCTAATATTATTCTTAGACTGTCGTCTGAATTTGAGAAATATCAGGAGAAAAAACAGATAAAGAGTTTTATTGAAACTTCTTCGATAAAAGATTTAGAGAAGCATTTCATAACCCAAGAAATGGTTGATTTATATAAACAAAATAAAACAGAAGAGTTTATTTCAAAGAGAGAGAGTTATTTGAAATTAAAAGAACGTGAGTTTGTGGAAAAAATGGGAATTAGTTACGTAGTCGTGCCTGAAAAAAGTGTCTAGGTTACAAGGTGAATAGGTGGAACACTAACAAAAAAGCGGTAGAGCTTTCGGAGATTAAATCTACATCTGGTTAAAAAAGAATTGATTACCATTGAACCGATGTGATTGCCCAAATATGCTTCTTGGTTAGATCAGATTGAGATTTGGTTCAGTATTTTGTAGCGCAAGTTGCTGACACCAAATGATTTTCCCAACAAAGAGATTTTAAGGCAGGGTCTAGTATGTTAATTTTGTAGATGACAGTCAGGGCAAGAGTTCATGCAGGTTCTGTGTCGTCACGATGGAACAAATTCCCGATTAAATCTAGGTTTTATCCTCGCGCATTGGAACAGAGATTTCGTGGGAAAAATTATCGCCTAAAAACCCTCAGAATTAACACACTAGGCAGGGTCTGTTGGAATTCATTGCTCTTTATAATTTTTCTGCTCAGCCCATCAAATGGTCGTACACAGTCAATACTGCTCGGTTAAGACCTGTTTGAACAGGATAGACAACGGTATTTCAAGGGTTCCAGCCCTTTTGATTTCCTTCACCGAGCAGTATTGCGTACACAGTGGCGCAGATGACTCATAAATTCGCTACGAGCTTGTGAAATTCTGTACTTAGTGTGATGTAGCAAGAAACGAACCCTCAATTTGGTCTAGGTATCATATCGCCTTCCATCGCTTGAGAGTTCGTATCTATTTAAAACGAGCGCGGCAGGACTCGAACCTGCGACCAACAGATTAGAAATCTGTTGCTCTATCCAGCTGAGCTACGCGCCCAAGTAGAACTTCCAGACTTTAAATAAAGTCAGTAATCATATTCTACATGTCCTCACGACAAAATGCAATCAAAAATTGCAGATTCCATATTGGCAAGGCTAAGATCCAAGTCGGAAGTTAGTATATGTAAATCAACGTAGCCAAAAGCTAGTAGATCTCCCATGTTAAGAAAACCCCTGTATGATCAGCCAAGATGCCATGTTTATTCTCAAACTGCAGGATGTTGATATATCGACCATTCAGCACCCGAAACGGGATCAGCCGATGCGGATCCTGAATTATCAGGGGCAAACCTTTCGGTTAATCAACATCTTTAAAGCTAACCAAGAAGAAGAAGCCAGAGCTTTGTGGCGAGAATTAACCGATCACCAAGGTAAAGCTTGTGTTTTGCTGGAGGAACCAGACCAATACAGTGTCTGGGGGAAAATTCGTTTAGAGCAGCTCAGTGGTGACACGGAAAACCATCAAAGGATAGGAATTCTTACACTTGCTACTATTTTGCTGCTGCAAGCAGTGTACATAGATATCGAAGACTTTTTAGGAACCCGGCAAGCGGGATTATTTGAGAAGGATCTTGCGGATGTCTTGCAGCATGGGCAGTTTCCCAACGTGTCAACCCCCACCGCAGTGAAAGACTTGCTCACGATAGACTCACCACAGACAAGCCAAATGCCGATTTGGCAAGAACATCATGTTATTACCCTGTTACAAGAACTGCATCGGCTAGCAAAGGCGTATTTTGGCAATACCAATTTTGCTCATCAAGTTGTTGAGCGGTTACAAGATATGCAAGAGGGAGAGCGATCGCTGTTCATCAGTTGGCTAAATCAATCTTCTGTGAGTAAACTATGGCATTAGGACACAGCAGTTTCTCTGATGATTGGACGATTTATCGCTCTGGCTTTGAACTCACTCAATTCGTTAAAACGGCTGCTTCCCATACAATTTATGAACCAAAAGACTGCTAAAGTGCATATATACAATAAAGTTATATGAGTAGCGCTTACAACAAAACATACCGACCCAAATTCATGTTTACCACTCGGAACATAGTCCTAGTCAGCATTGGCTGGGGTGTGCTGGCATTATTGTACTTTTTGCTGTTTAGTGCCAAAATTCCCACTCCTGATGGCATAGAAAGGCGTGCCAACTGGTACTTAATTGGGACAAATATCTTAGAAGCAGTAGCTTATCTGGGTGCAGGTCTCTTATGCTTAAGGAATTGGCGGAGTCTGCAAATTGCGAGTGGTCGCAATGTCTGGCTGGCAATGGGCATAGGTATGCTTTCTTATTTTTTAGGAGGGATATTTTTTGGATATACGGAAATTATTTTAAAAGAAGAGCCGATAGTTTCCCTAGGTGATGTATTTTTTGTGATAACTTACCTATTATTAGGCATAAGTATGATCTTGGCAGTAGCTTCTAGACGAATCAATTTAGAAAAATGGCAGTGGATGATTGTGTTGGCAATTGGAGCCTTCGGCAGTACGTTAGCTTGGCTAATTTCTAATCAGCCAAGTGAACCCGCTGCCCAGGTTGGGCCAGCGTGGGCAGCAAATATCGCTCCAATTTTAAATTGGTTTTATATCGTCAGCGACGTGCTACTGTTAATTATTGCCACCACCCTATTACTAGCCTTTTGGGGAGGACGAGTTTCTTTGTCTTGGCGAATGATTGCAGCAGCAGTATTTTCGCTATACATCGCAGATATGTGGTTTAAATATGCTACAAATTGGATTCCCAACTATCAAAGTGGGGAGATACTAGAAGTATTTTGGGTATGGAGTGGTGTTTTATTTGGTATGGGCGCTGTTTTGGAATATGACGCATCATCAAACCGTTCACGACGGGAACGTGGGAGAAAAAGAACCTAGAAAAGATTTTTGGTGTCTACCGTGAGAAAACTAACAGATTCTGATAAGCAGGAAATTCTCAAGTTATATCGCGAGACTGCCGAAACGACTTCAACTTTGGCGGAGCGTTATGACGTCAGTAACTCGACAATTAGCCGCCTACTTAAAAGTACCTTGCCAGAAGACGAGTACGAATATCTCGTTTCTTTAAAGCGTGCTGCAAGAACTCCTGAAGGAAGGGCACAGGTAAGCTACGACAAGCCACCTGTATTCTCTCATTTAGAGCCAGAACCAGAAGTCAAGGTGGTCGAAACTCCGGTTGCTCAAGTTGCTCAAGAGGTTAAGTTCCAAAAGCCAATAGTTAAGGAACAAAGGGAGCAACCAAGACCTCAGGATGACAGCGATTCAAACTCTGTCATTCGACGGGTAAAGCGTCGTACCTCAGCCGAGACGCAATCCAGTCCACGAGTAGGAGAACAATTGGAGCTGTTTGAACAACAACCTCCAAAAATCAAAAGCATTCCTAGTCCCCAATTTTTAGAGGATTCACATCCAGAAGCCCACGTCATAGCTCATATGCTAGGCGAGGAGTTGCTAGATGATTCAGAAGATTTGGAGGATCTGGAGGATTTAGAAGAAGATGAAGAATACCTAGACGAAGATGATGAAGATTTTGATCTCGCCCCGCCTATGGTCACAAGATCAAGGTCCGGTGATGCATTAGTTAGAGTCTTGCCGCTGTCAGCAGCTAGTTTACCCAAAACTTGCTATTTAGTGATAGACCGTTCCTCAGAATTAATCACCCGACCACTTAAGGACTTTGGTGACTTAGGACAAATCCCTAACCTGGAAACACAGCAAAGAACGCTGCCAGTGTTTGACAACCATCGTGTGGCAAAGCGCTTTTCGACAAAGCGCGATCGCGTGATTAAAGTTCCCGATAGCAAAATGCTGCACAAGGCTCGCTATCATCTACAGGCAAAGGGAATAACACGGCTGTTGATTGACGGACAAGTTTACTCCTTGTCTAGTGTTTAGTTGTGGAGTCAGGAGTCAGGAGTCAGGAGTCAGGAGTCAGGAGTCAGGAGTCAGGAGTCAGGAGTCAGGAGTCAGGAGTCAGGAGTCAGGAGTTAGGAGTCAGGAGTCAGGAGTCAGGAGTCAGAATTTGTCTTTCTTTTGGTATCT
>CAIVAU010000132.1 GCA_903903925.1 uncultured cyanobacterium | reverse complement strand
TATTTGCGCTATTTCCAAAACTCTTTCAAACCAATCCTCTGCTTGCTGGATCGCTTTAGTTTTTTCTGTGGAATCAGACCAAATTTTCTCCCAATTAAACAGCCAGCGAGTCAAAACACGCCCTAAATCAACCAATTCTGCGGCTTGGTCAATATCTAAGAGTACCATATCTGGAACGGTCCACTCGATAAAATACCTGCTTTCCTTGGCAAGATTGAGTATCGATTCCTGATGCGATCCCTCAACGTATAATTTTTTAATTTGAGATAAATTTTCCGCCAACTGATGCAGGCGAGTGGGGATATCATTTTTTGCGAAACTTTGTTGCTGTAAGGTAAAGTCTGTCATAAATTTCCCAGGAACTCGATGAGGAATGCAACAGGATATAGGGCGACTTGCGCCATACGCGGATACTCGTGAAGTCCGATCCAATTCCCTTACAATCGTACTAATATTCTAGCAATAACATTATATATTGATTCCTTGCGCAGCTTTCGCACTTGTTTTTTTAGGTTTGTTTTGATGAAGTAAAGTTTCTGAGTTGTTCCACTTTTCAACAGGGGAGTTCTATCTATTCGCGTGTTGAAACCCTAATGAATTCGGAAAACGGTCTGACTGGTAAAGCATGGAGTACCATGCGCGAATGCTGGTTTGGAGAAAATGCCAAAAGAATGAAGGATCAGGTGAACTCTTCCGTCAGAATGAAGGTAAAGGCAGGAGGAAAGCATGGGTAATCAGCAAGGCACGGCGTTCATCACCACTAGAAAAGGGTTTTGCTACCTCACCATCAAGTGCGGGAGACAGAATGCGCATATTATGCGTATCCGCCAATATACTATTGATGCAGAGGATAAAAGGCATATGCGCTGCCTATACCCCAATATCGTGTTTGACTGGAAAAAAATTACCAGACAGCTTGCAGAGAAACGCGAAGTATGCCGTGATTACCGCTCCCGCCGTATAGAAGCAGCGGCAGAGCGGCGCAAGGTAGATTCCGGCGAACCTTTCTTCAGCGTCTATGACCCTTTGACGCGCACCGTCTATGCAAACGGAGTTCCCTCCACTACGGCAGGTGCGGGAATGCTGCTGGATGCCGTACTCGTTTATCGTAGACAATTCCAAGACTTGAGAGTATGGAACTTTCATTTTCAGGGTTTTTTATTTCCCGTGCAATTACCAAACTCTGACGATGGTAATTAATCGCTTTTGGGTAGTCTCCTAGAGAAAAGTAGGTACTACCAAGATTTGAGAGCGCAGAACTTTCACTATAAAGGTCTTTTATTTCTCTTGCAATCTTCCTTTGTTGTTCACAGTAGTCAATAGCTTTGGGGTAGTCTCCCAGGTAAAAGTAGGTAACCCCGATATTTCCCAGTGAAGCGGCTTCACCCTGACGATTTCTAATTTATCGTACAATTACCAACTTCTGCTGTTGGTAATCAATAGCTTTCGGGTAATCTCCGAGAGATAAGTAAGCATTACCAATATTTCCCAGCGAAATAGCTTCATCTTGGCGATCTTTAATGTCTCGTGCGATTGCCAAACTCTGCTGATCATAATCAATAGCTTTCGGGTAGTCTCCCAGTGAGAGGTAATCACTAGCAAGATTTCCCAATGCTGTTACCTCGCCTTTACGATATTTGATTTCTCGTGCGATCTCCAACCACTGCTGTTGATATTCAATAGCTTTCAAATAATCACCCAGATCGTCGTAGGAAGTACCGATGTTTCCCAGTGTTTTACCTTCACTTCTACGGTCTTTGATTTCCCTTGCAATTACCAAAATCTGTTCATAGTAGCCAATCGCTTTTTTATTGTCTCCCAAGTTATGGTAAACAATCCCAATATTTCCCAGTGCTGCAACTTCATTTTTACGATCAGTTCGGCGATAGGTTCAATCAGAAATCGATAGAGTTGTTGCAAGTTGGGGTTTTTAGTGTTGGGGTTAGATCGGGGAGTGTTTGCCTCTACCTTTTCTACTACATTGCTTATTGGGTGTTGTGTCTCAAACCCTGGTGGATTTGTGGGTTGTCTCAGAGAAAGTGTTTGAGTATTAACTGCTACTACTATCCAAGCAGGATCATTAGGATGATCATCTTTGAGTCTTACGCGATCGCCTTTCTTAAAAGTTAACGGACTTATGTTACCGCGACTTCTAGGACTTCTACTTGGAGTGTCGGCGTTCTGACGGATTGATGTCAGGTTATCATTAACGAGGTTTTGTAGCGAGGTTTTTTGTTTGTCTAATGAAGTGAGATCTACGGAGCTAAATGCAATTTCCCCAGTAGGTTTTATAACCCAAATATATAGTTCTGATTCCTTGATTTGTTGTTTACCTGCAACTTTGAAGTCGTCATAAATAATTGAATATTGAACGAGTGTGCTTGATTCCTGTTTGGCGATTTGTCTAATCTCCTGAATTGTTGGTGCTGTTGGTGCTTTGGGCTGAACTTGGAAGTTTAAACGAGATGCAAGTAACTCCAAAAATGCCCTAGCACGACCACGTTCAGAAACTTCTAAAGCAGCGTCAGTTTTATTTTCGGCAATCAGGACTTTTTGTAAAAGTTGGTAGATGTTTTTTTGCGTCTCAAAAATCGAGACTTTGTAGCGGTCTTCTAAAACTTTGTTGGGGTTTTTAAATTCACCTCGCAGAGATTCTCTAACCTTTATTCCCTCGAATAAGGTTTTCTCTGCTAGGGCTAAGTTCCCTTGTTTATAAAAAGCATATCCTAGATTATTCAAAGCACTCCCCTCGAATTCACGGTCATTAATATGCCTGAGTATTGCCAACGCCTGTTTTCCATAGTCAATAGCTTTGGCGTATTTTCCCTGATTTATGTATGCAATAGCTAAATTACCTAGAGCCGCCCCCTCGCCATCACGGTCACGGATCTGCTTAGCTATTGCCAAGTGCTGGTTTTCGTACTCAATAGCTTTGTCGTAGTCTCCCATAGAATTGTAGGTACTACTAAGATGACCCAGCGCCACCCCCTCGTTTTGAGGGTCTTTAATCTCCCTAGCTATTAGCAACGCCTGCTGTCCATTGTCAATAGCTTTGTCGTACAGTTTCAATTCTCGGTATACACTACCAAGATTACCGAGCTCTATCCCCTCGCCTTGAAGGTCATGGATCTGCTTTGCTATTGCTAAGTTCTGATTATAGTAGTAAATAGCTTTGGCGTACTCTCCCAAATCGTAGTATGCATTACCAAGATTACCGAGCGCTATCCCCTCGCTTTGACGGTCATTAATTTGCCTTGCTATTACCAACACCTTCTGTGCATAGTCAATAGCTTTGGCGTATTCTCCCAGATTTTTGTATGCAAGACCAAGATTACCGAGCGCTATCCCCTCGCCTTGAGGGTCATGGATCTGCCTTGCTATTGTCAAGTGCTGATTTTCGTAGTCAATAGCTTTGTCGTACTCTCCCAAATGTTGGTATACAATACCAAGATTACCGAGCGCACTCCCCTCGACTTGAGGGTTATGGATCTGCCTTGCTATTGCTAACGACTGCTTTTCGTACTCAATAGCTTTGGCATATTTTGCCATATTTTTGTATGTAAGACCAAGATTAGCCAGCGCCGTCCCCTCGCTTTGATGGTCTTTAATCTGCCGGTCAAGTTGTATCGCTTTCTTATAGGCTATGATCGCTTGGTCGAGTTTGTACTGGTCGCAGAGAGCAATCCCCAAATTATTGTAAGCATAACCATAATTAGGGTCAAGTTGTATCGCGTTGTTATAGGCTATGATCGCCTCGTCTAGTTTGTGCTGCTCGCGGAGAGCAATCCCCAAATTAGTGTAAGGATAGGCAGATTTAGGGTCAAGTTTAATAGCTAGGTTGAAGTCAGCAATAGCGCGGTCGTAGTCTTTTAAGTTGTAGTAAGCCCACCCTCGTTCGTTGTAAGGATAGGCAGATTTAGGGTCAAGTTTAATGGATTGGTTGAAGTCAGCAATGGCGCGGTCGTAGTCTTTTTTGTAGGAGTAAGCCCACCCTTGGTTGTTGTAAGGACTGGCAAATTTAGGATCAAGTTTAATGGCTTGATTTAAGTCAGTAAAGGCGTGGTCATAGTCTTTTTTGTAAATATAAACTAACCCTCGTCCGTTGTAAGCTAGGACATATGAGGGGTCAAGTTTTATAGCTTGGTTGAAGTCAGCAATGGCGTGGTCGTAGTCTTTTTTGTCGGTGTAAATCTGCCCCCGGTTATTGTAAGATTGGACATGGTTAGGGTCAAGTTTAAGGGCTTGATTGAAGTCAGCAATGGCGCGGTCGTAGTCTTTTTTGTCGGAGTAAACCAGCCCTCGGTTGTTGTAAGGACTGGCAAATGATGGATCAAGTTTAATGGCTTGGTTGAAGTCAGTAAAGGCGCGGTCGTAGTCTTTTTTGGCAGAGTAAACATTCCCTCGCCTGTTGTAAGCTAGGGCAGATGAGGGGTCAAGTTTTATAGCTTGGTTGAAGTCAGCAATGGCGTGGTCGTAGTCTTTTTTGTCGGTGTAAATCTGCCCCCGGTTATTGTAAGATTGGACATGGTTAGGGTCAAGTTTAAGGGCTTG
>CAIVAU010000131.1 GCA_903903925.1 uncultured cyanobacterium | reverse complement strand
TTAACTAAAAGATTTTTAGCAATGCATTCTGGCATTGATTCTAGCAGATTAATTCGTAATCAGATCTACCGAGATGAGATAGAGAATTTAAAGCAAGCAATGGAAGCATTAAACCAACTGCCTATTATTATTGATGATACACCTAGTAGCATTCAAAACCCCGGACGCATATCTTCTATACTGCGAAGAGTTCAATCAGAAAGAGGGAATTTAGGTTTAGTCGTTATGGACTATATTCAAAAGTTAGGTGATAGAGCAGCGGCGAATAGAGCGCAAACGATTGGTAAATTTTCTGGTGCATTTAAAGACATTGCTAAAGAATTTGATGTTCCATTTCTAACACTAGCCCAAATTAATAGAGGTGTGGAAAATCAAACTAATAAACGTCCAACCATGGCTGATATTAAAGACTCAGGAGATATTGAACAAGATATGGATCTAGGACTGCTTCTTTACCGAGATGAATATTACAATCCAGACACACTAGATTTGGGCGTCATGGAGATAAATGTAGCAAAAAATCGCAATGGGGCCACAGGAATTTGCAAAGTTTTATTTTCTCCTCAAGAAGGAACATTTCGTGATGTACCAGTTTCTTAAGTCCACAGATGCTAGTATTGTTTACATGCTTGAATATCGTTGTGTAAAGCATTAACAACAATAGAAGCCTTATCTTGCAGTCGTTGTACAGATAGTGTATTACATAATTCAAATTGGACACTCACTCCCATCTTCAAGCTAGGGTAGTTCCCTGAAACACTTCTTCCCCCTCCACTAACTCGGCGTGAGGGTTCGGATGACCGGATTAGTTGTACAACCTTTCGAGCTTGCTCAGATAGGTTTTGACGATCCCACCAGTTATTAAACTCATTATCATCAAGCCTCATCGCTTACCCCCCTAGTCTTTTCGACGTTTGCGCCGCGATCGCCACTATGCAATTGGGTTTCTACGCCTTTATGCTGACAATTTTGAGAATGTGCAAACTTATGGTTCCAATCGACTCTTAGGCGATGACGGTATTTAGTACCATAATAAGCTTTACAGCACTTTGCGAGTGCAAACTTATGTTTCCAGTTGACGCAAAGTTATCTTTCTAGTGACATTTAGTCTCGCCAAAATGCAGAAAATCGACTTAAAAAAAGCACTGGTAAAAGTAGAAATCACTTGTGGATTGCCAGAAGAAGAAGTCGCAGTCAATGCCTTGACAGCTAATACCACATCACCCATAGATACGCGATCTAGAGTCAATGCTAGAGGTGGTTATGATTTTGTTAAAAGATTTATTGAAAAGCTGGAACGTGAACAAGAAATTAAATATAAAGTCGCCTATTATCAAAACCAAAGTGGAGTGCCAAAAGACCCACGATGTTCTGTGCAACATTTATGTAAAATCCTTATTTGCCTAGATCGAGTAAAATATGACTACAGTTCTTCAGGAAGAAGCCAGCATCCATCTAGTTTAGTGGTGCCGCAATTTCTTTCCCCAAAGGAAACTGAAAGACTACAAAAGTTGTTACCCTTGCTGTCTCAAGGATTGTGGATCGAAAGAGAACTTTATAAATCCCTAGAAAAATACATCACCAGTCCTGCCGTTAAAGGAAACTGCAATCTAGCATCAATTTCTCTAAGTGGTAATTCACTGCTAGCAGATGGTAGTGCCTTTGGCTTTAAAGCTCCGGCAGTATTATCATTGCCAATTATTGCTGCCTTCAGAGTGTTTCTCGATGAGAACTATGAATGGACGCTGCCGTTTGATGAGTTTGCTCCCGTAGTAGGGGTCTAGCCGGGATACGTGCAAAATGGGACACGATGCAAAGTTTTGTTAAAAACCTTGCTTAAATTCCAGTTATATGAATTAAAACAGGGGAAACTTATTTCCTTGAGGCGGAGTATAATACATACTCTTCTTAAATTCTCCAAGTTATACAATGAAATTGAAAAATGTATAAACTGTATTGTTTAGTTTGGAGAAATTTATTCTAGTATTTGGTCAGTTTATCTAAAGCGAGTTGTGCTATTTCTTCGGCGCGGGATGATGTAACTTTTTGATAACGCAATGTAGTCTGTATGTTCTCATGACCCATCAATGCACGAAGCGTCTCAATTCCCATTAACCCAACGCGCTCAGTTGCGAATGTATGGCGCAGATCGTGAATCCGAATTCCCTCAAGGACTGGACTCTGAGCAATTAAATCACTCCAACACTGATGAAATCGGCGATAACTTAAGCGACTTACCTTACCCGTCAATGGTTGCTCTGCCGTAAAAAGCGCACTGCAAAGGGGATGTCTCTCGTATCGGAGATATTTTTCCAGGGCGATCGCCGCATCGTCGCTGTAAAAACACCACCGCTGTTTATTTCCCTTGCCAACCACCTGAAATCTCCTAGCTTTGAGGTCAACAGTCTCTAAATCCAACGCTAATAGCTCACTAATTCTTGCTCCAGTACGGTGAAGCAACCGCACCAAAGCATTCATTCTCAAATCCGTCGCCACTAGTTTGTACAAAACCGTAAGCTGTTCCGCCGTGAGGTAGCGGATAACTTCATCAGTTCCGTATTCTCCTTTTTCTGGATCAGGCTTGCGTCTTTTTAACCCAGCGATCGGATTATTACTTAAATACCCTTGTTCTACAGCAAAGTTAAACAGAGCTTGAATGATAGCCTGGTGACGATGATGGGTGGTGAGACGAATATGTGTCAAACGATTCAAGTAATCACAAAGTTCCTGTCGGCTGATAATTTCCACTGACCACCGTCCATATTCTTTTAACAAGGGCATCAAGGTAAATTCGTAGGAATCCCGTGTATTCTTACTCAAGCCTGGACGGTCTAAAAATTCTCTGGCTAATCTAGCTAAAGTAATCGACAAGTGACTACACATTTGCGTTGACTTGTTTCTTAACTCGCTTGTCAATAATATATACTTATTTATCTACTAAATTTATATATTTACATGTACTCTTTAACAGAGCAGAACACCCCAAAACCAGGAGAAACCTTGGACAGCTACATCCAGCGATTGCGATCCGGACTTGATTTGAGCCAACAGCAGTTAGCAACAAGAGCGGGAATTCACATTCAGAGTATGGGTAAGATAGAGCGCGGTCAAACCCAAAGACTTAACCAAAAGACTAAAACTGCAAAAGAGCGTCAGCACTGTCCATACCTGTTGAGTATCTGGATGCAGTGCTTTGTGGTCAACCAGTATCTACAGTAGAAAAGAAGCAATTTTGTCCGAAATGCTGGATTCCTGGAACCAATCCCGATCCGGTGTGGCTCATACAACGCGCCAAGTATTGTTTAACTTGTGGTACTACTTTACGTACTCGCTGTCGTAATTGCTCTGAAGTAATCACTGACTTTAAACATCGATTCTGTCCCAGCTGCGGCACTGCTTATTCCGAGTAACACGCGCCCAATACCTGTTGAGTATTCTTTTACAACTTTTTTGTGACATCTATAGAACGCACGGCTTATCCAAGATTCAAACGCTATTTCACGACCAAAGAACTCGGAGAAATTTACACTCCGACAAAATCTGAAATTGCATTTGCTTATAGCACTACCAACGGTCAGAGTAACATTTTCAACTTGGTAGTTTTCTTAAAGGCATTCCAGCGCCTTGGTTATTTTCCCAAGATTGGTGAAGTCCCTAATTCAATATTAAATCATGTAAGAGGCTGTTTAAAACTGCCGAATGAAATAGGTTTGGTTTATGAAAACTCCAAAACAATGTATCGGCATCGAACGGCTATCCGTGAGTATCTTAAGGTTAATCCTTTTGACAAAAATGCACGGCACTTTTGCGTTCAGTCTGTCTACGAATCTGCGCAGGTAATGGATAATCCGGCTGATTTAATCAATGTAGCTATTGGGGAATTAGTTAAGCAACGGTATGAACTACCAGGGTTTAACACTTTAGACCGAGACGAGTCGTCAGGACGGTATTTTTGTTGTTGTATATTTCCGATATACAAATGCGCTCCTTAATTACTGCTGCAACCAACAAGGTAGAATCATATCACGGCTTTTCTAAATGGTTTGGCTTTGGAGGGTTTGGAATTATTGCTCATAATGACCCCATAGAACAAGAAAAGATGATCAAGTATAATGATTTGATTGCGAATGCTGTCATCTTCCACAACGTGGTAGATTTAACTGATATTTTGCGTGATTTGAAGCGTGATGGCTATTTAATTGCTCGTGAAGATGTAGCAAGCTTAAGTCCATACATGACTAGTCATATTAAACGATTCGGTGATTATTTGATTGATTTAGATACTGTGCCGCAGACATTAGATGAGATTGGGGCTTTTGTTTTAACTTAGCTGACTACTCGTCAAAACGTGGCGCGAGTAATTGTTGTTTGAGTCCACGTGCGCGATTGCAATTGGGGTACCTACAGAACCGATCGCCATGAGCTACTCTCACAACCGATCAGTTTAGAGAGCCAAAACCACCTTCAATTCGTAAATCCCCCCTTTTTTTCACTCATAAAACTGGAATTAAAGCAAGCATCTTAACAAAACTTTGCATCGTGTCCCATTTTGCACGTATCCCGGCTAGACCCCTACCTGATTTGAACAACAATAGCTCAGATTCAGATTATGAACCAGCTATGAGAATAGTCGCTTACTCCGAGCGGAACGAACCTGAAGTTATTTACGCTCAAGACACTCAAGGAAAGTGTCGCCAAAATTTAATCTTAGATCATCTTTCTCAAGATGAAATTATAGAAGTTGCTTATGAACCGATAAGAAAGCTTCTCCCGCCTGACCACCGCCTCATCGAAAAATACGAATTTCATCGACCTTTTTTAGAGGGTTTATCAGAAGATTTAGATCCTAACACGCTGACACCAGAGGATGTTCCACCATTAGATGAAACTGTCAGCTTTATAGAGGATATAGATATTAACACACTGACGCCAGAGGATGTTCCACCATTAGATGAAACTGTTAGCTTTATAGAGGATGTAGATATCAACACGCTGACCCCAGATGAGCTAGATCCACTTAAAGAAGCTCAAAGTTCTAACAATTTGGCTCAAAATTTTAACTTAAACCAAAATCTACACTCGGAAACCACAAACACTAAAAAACAATCCGTTGAACCTGTACTACCCAAGATTCCTGGTCACAATATTGATGAGGTTGACTATTGGGAGCCTGATTTAAACTTGAACCAAAATCCACGGAAAGAAACCACAACTACCAAAAAACAATCCGTTGAACCTGTACTACCCAAGATTCCTGAGCACAATACTAGCCAATCGCACTCGGAAACACCAGTATTTTTTAACAACTCCCAACGTGAAGAAGAAACCACAATCCCTAAACAACAAAATCGTACACGGAAAGAAACCCCAGAACAACAATGGGTAAAACAAGCTGAAATTCCCATTCTTCAACACACCAAAGAACGTTACAATGGTGAGAATAAAGACATTGCTTCTACTGCGACGGCAATGTTAAAAAAATACGGTACAATTGAACAGGACGGTTCACGTATTTACCGGAGCGATGCTTTCGCCATTCGACAGGTGGGAAATACCATCAGCATCCACCGACGTAGTGATGAATTGTCTGGGTGGTCAAACTCTTTAATGGAGTTTCAACTCAATAAAAAGGAAGAACCTAAAATTACAAAACTGCCCACCCAAATGTTAGCTGTTGAGCGGCAGGAATTTCTTGTGGTTGCCCAAACACTTCACGATCATGGTCAGATCCCTGACCTCAATAGTGCTGATATCCGCGATGTCGCAAATAGCTTGGGCAGTCTTGCACCCTCCGGGACAATCAAAACCCTGGAAGTTTTCAAACAAAACGAACTGCTTCTCACTCTCAACAACCTCCTTGTTCAAACAAACAGAGAAGAACTTGCAGTTGGTGAGTTTACTACAAACTGCTGGTGATATTGCTGTCAAGGTTCATCCATACATTGCAAAGTTTGGCAATGAAGCTATGAATGAGCAGATCAAAAATCACGATGGTAAGTTATCTATTGCCCAACAGCGGGTGATGTACTTTGAAATTTTGGAACAAGCCCAAAAAACTGGTGGACAGGTCGCTCCTAATGTACCTCTCCAACACATGATGAATGATCTGCAACAGTGGAGAGGGGAACAAATCAAGCAACAATATACCCCCACTGAACATATCCTTTACCAGCAGCAAGCCGTTGCTGGGACGAGTCCCAAATCCACAGGACTTGAGATTTGACGAACACCCAAGCGCCTATTTTAGATGCGCTTACCCTGCCACAAATCACACAGTTCATGATATCGGCAGTGGTAATCATTGCCGTAAATTATTAAAACTAAAATTTACTAGATAATTATTAATTTTGTTATAATCTTTAAAATTAACAAGATTAATATTTTCTTTCGGTTGAAAAAATGCAACTATATAGACTTAGACAAATATTTATCTAAAGCAGAAATATATTTTTGACAAGACTAATATGAACGGAAAAACAGAATCAAGAGATCTACTAAATCCCTTCTACCTTTGTTGATATTTTTTTGACTAATAGTGAGCTTGAAATTATGGAAGTTAATATTTTTAAAGTTAAAGTTAATATTACAAATCTTTTGAAGAATATCGGCTTTGCACGCAAGTAAGGGCGTTCAGATGGGGATTCAGACCGAATGGCACGCTTGTTAAGGATTGAGACTGACGCGGAGAGGGGAGAACCTCTCTCCGCGGAGATAGAATTTTCCCGGCGTCCCGGCGTCCCCGTGTCAGCCCCTTTTTAGGTTTTTCTTAGTGCCATTCGGATTCAGACCCTATCCCACCGTGACCGCCCTGCGGTTCGTTACTCATTCACCAAAGAAAGGCAGAAGGCAGCTATGTAAGAAATTTAATGGTCTGCCCGATGCCACAGGGTTTGAAGCCCCTAACTTTAGTTATGAAAAACAAAGAAAATATGTCCGAGCGAGACGCGTAGCGCAAGAAGTACGGCGTCCTTGTTGAATCCCCTAAATAGCTCGTGTGCCAAGGGTTAAAGCCCCCCACGAGAATCTCCGGGTGCAATGGCAGTGTGGGTCAGAAGCCCACACTGCCATTGCACCCTTCTGACTTGAAAGAGGGATCTCTTAGCAGGGGGAGAAAAACATTTTCATTAGCAAGTATATTCAATTCTTAAGAAGAATCTTCATTAAAAGCATGACTTACGTCAATGAAAATTGAAAATATATCTTGAGGGATAACTGAGAGTAAATACTCTAAAAGAATAGCTTTAACATCTATAGTAACCGAATCAATAAATTTACGGAAAGTCTGCCAACTATAAACAGATATCAATTGAAAAACTTCTTTCAAAGCTTCAACTGGTTGAAGCTCACCAGAATGAACTAGCAGTGGTAAATACACATCTTTTATCCAACGTTCATCCTCATCAAGTTGGGTAATATTTTGTGTATTAGCTTCAATAAAACTTGATAATAGTTCAGTGATTAACCTACTAAAAATTGACCAACCACCAAATTCCTTACCAATCTGGCTAATTCTTCCTTGAGTAATTTCTTGATCTTCAGCCTTCGCCAATTGTGAAATTTCTTGCTGAGTTGGTTTTCTACCTTGACTGAGAATTCTGCAGAAAAATCTCGAAACCAACCAAATCGCTCGTTGCTTAGTTGTTCCCGCACCTGGTGAGATTTCTACTGCAGCTATCTTGTCTAAAGTAATACCAGGTAAAGCCTCAGATAAAAAGTCTAAATCGTAATCTCCAACAAAATAATAAACCAATTGTTTGTTTGGACGTAAATGCGCCCGCAAACGCCCAGACTCCTGAATAATTTCAGCCTTGACACAACTATCAACAAATTCTTCAAAAGTTAGATTTTCTTCTGCTAAATAAACAGTCGATACTTGAGTAAGTGCCGAAACATTATCTACAGATTCATCTTTATTAAACACCTGAGGTAAATCAAAAAAAACTGGCCTGCCTGTCAATACTTGATATTCTGCTGCTAATTCACCAATATTTGGGTATGGTATCCCTACACTCGCAATGGCAGTAGCATCTTGGAAGCGGTTAACTCCCCTACTGTCTCGAAAGTGATATCCATCACCGGGTTTAGCATAGCTCTTACGTTCAATAAATGTTACCTGGGGTGATAATTTTTCGATCTCAAGACGCAAAAACTCTAGACGTTGGTGCATAGACTCGCGGCGATCGCGTCCCAAAACACCCATATCGGTAATATGCACCACCTTCAAATTCTCGTATCGGGGGGTGACTTGCTCAACAACAAGAATATCTTCAACCACAAGCCCTAACTTGAGGGCAAGATACTGCACATCTAAGGTCCCGTCCAAGTAGATATTAAACTGCGCGGCGTTCGCCACATCCCGATGACGTGTGTCTGACAAATGTACGGTAAGCACGCCTTGATCAAACTGAAATGCTCCCTGGTGATATCCCCCCCAAACTTCCAATAGAGGAATGAGCCAGTTCAGAGGTATTGAATTGAGAGCTTGTTTAGCCTCCTGATAAGCAGTCGAGCGCAATAATTTATTTATTCGCCTACTCCCTGCACGTTCTGTACATACGCCGACACTCGCATCTACACTATCTGCACCTTGGGCTAAAAACTCCAAGTTGGGGGAAAGTTCGACTACCAATTGACTGATAATATCAGCTAAATCATCTGGTGGTGTACCTAGGAGTTGGCGAATGGTAGTATCGTTGTAGCCGTAGCGAGTAGGTTCTGGTAGGGGAGTATCACTTTTACACAGAGAACCTTGGACGTAAGTGTCACCCCACAACAAGAAGCGCAACATCTCAAAAATTGGTTTCAATTTCTCATATAAGGATGGCAATAAGAGTGATAATTCCCCCACCGTTTGATTAAAATCGCTTATAGTAACTTCGATTTTGGAGCGCGATCGCATAACAAGTGAAGCCTCGTCCCAGAAAATACCACAATCAGAAAATTGGTAATCTTGTGCAAAGGGGAGACTATCTGGATGGGCTCGAACGTGTTCGTATTGAAGGACAGAATACCGTTGTTTCCGATAGCCAAACCCTGGCCCAGTACTGTTACGACAGGCATTATAAAAATGGCAGCTTAGACAAATTGGGTTGTCAGATTCTTCAATGCGGTTAATATTTTTCTCGGCAAGTGCACGGAAAGTACCTGCACGGTGACAGTTACCTGGGGTAGTTGCAAAATCTTCTTTGCCATTTGGATGAACTAAAAAAGGTTGTCCAAGGGGTGTCAGTCGAGTAGTATCACGAGCAAACCCACTATGCCGAGGGGGTAAATCAACAAAGTTAGTCTCAACTGTTATAGTCGTCGGATTACGATGGTCAGAGGCAAGATACCATAGTTGGCGACTCCCAAATTCAACTGAAGTCATGCTCCCAGCCGTGTGAGATTTTCCTAACCCTGGTGCAGATTTATCTAAAATGTGCTGCCAGCCCTTACTAACAGCCTCTTGCCAAAGGCTTACCCGTTCATCACCCAAATAAACAATCTTGGGACACCCCAGTCTTTTATATTGTTCAGGGGTAGGTAAATCGTCAGGGGTATATACTAGTATCGCCCTTGGGGCAGAACGTTGAAAAAATCGACGTACCCGTCGTGAAAACCCGCGCTTTGGACGCAACAGACGCTTAATTTTATTTAACTGATTGGTAACATCATCCCAGAGACGAAGGGGATTGCGCGATAAACTTTCAAATTGCGCCCAGGTCAAAATTTCAAACTGACCAGTATATTCATCCCCATCAAGGCAGGATTTATCAAGTTGACCCCACCACGCCACCCGTAAGTTATAACCCCAACGAGTCACCAACTCATAAGTACGGCGGTACTGCCGCATCACATTTTTATTTGTTATAGCACCTGCATCTGCCCATAAGAGTACATCTTGAGTACCGTCCAACCGCAGTGATGCAGCCGTCAAATATCGCTTAAGAGTTTCAGGACTACCCGCAAAGTTACCACCCGCCGCGCCAATAGTTATTTGATTTCGCCGTTGAGCAATAATCCAGGGTTTGAGAATGCCCTCGGCAAGTCCAATATAAGAAAGGGAAAAATGATCTGCGTTTTCTTTTAGCGCCTGCTTGTCCTGAATAACCGGGGTACAAAAAGTAAGGGGTAACTCGCCATTTTGTAAGTGAGCAGTCGCGCCGTGAGGACGCTTTTTTGTGCGGGAAGTTGCCCACAGGTATTTAGGAGTAGCGTCTGTTGGGTTATCAACTCGCAGCTGCCAACCAATAATTTGTCCTTCTGGGTTCCATATCGGGCAGAGATATCCGGGCTCTGGGGTGATTAAAGAACGCCCGCCAAGAGATACACCTGCCAATTGGTAGGAAACTTCCCTGTCGAGTTTTTGCCATTGCTCAACTGATTTAAATTTTCCTTTCTCTATCAACTCATCATTTAGCCCTCGGCGCTCTAGATCCTCCCGATGAGGAGAAGACAACCCTAGTTGCCCAAGAATATCTAGAAGTTGGCGATCGCGTTCGCCTTCAGTAAGACTTGCGGCGTGACGAGCTTTTTCAATCTGCAAACGCTCAACACGCATACTCCGCCAACGTTCCGCCCATTGGGCGCGAGAAGCGTCATCTATATCCCCGGTATCGCTCCTCCCTATTATTCCCCACAAACCATCACGGGTAAGTTTGAGAAACTGCCAACCAGGGGGTGCAGAATACGCATCCGTCGCGGTCATGCATAATACGGTATCAGGATTATCCGGTAGGTGACGGCAGCGCCCACGCGTATCACCACAAACAGGACAAGGATTAACACGGTTCGTGGGGATATACTTGCTCATTGCACACTCCCATGCCACCGATAATATTTGTATTTAAAAAATTCAATCATTATTTTCATCCGAGTTCCACACTGAAAAATATGAACACTTACAAAAATGGGGTGTAGGGATTGAAAAAACCTACATTTGTGGGACTAGCGCCCACCTAAAAACTTTGTGCCTTTATTTGCAGCGTCCACAGTGTAAGTCCCACTCAAGAGTGGGCGTGGGTCCCTACACCCCACACCCCATTCTTTCCTTCTGATTTGAAAGAGCAGGGGAAGCGGGGGAGGCTGTTCTTGAGCAGGTGGAGAAAGACACGTATAAACCATCACATCTACCCTCAGCATAGCTGCCTTGCCCGGAGGGCGGTAAGCATTGCACTCCTATGCAGCACGAAAATCCCTAGCCTTTTCATTACTGGCTATTTCAAATTCAACAAAGCGCTCCTTAATCATCTCCTCATACTTGCCAGTCTCAAAATACGCCAAGAATCGTTCCTCCTCCATTGTCAAATTCGTTATATTCAGCATTTCAGTAAGTGCCATCCGTAGCGGATAAATCGAACTAAATTTTTCTAACAGCCTAAATATTCGCGTTCTCTCCAACGCTGATGGTTCCTCCTGTAATGTGGCATCGATATTTGATGGTCTAAAATTCATAGTCTCCAAATCATTAGTTTTAGAATTCCGAAAACCAAACACAACAAACTCGTTTGTAATTTTAATTACACGACCCTGTTGATAAAAATCTGGTTGGGGCTTCTTCTTAAACAGATAAACTTGCCCAACTTCAAACTTGCGCCATGGATTGCGAGAACCTGTACGCACAAGATCTAAACCCTCGCGAACCGTATTTACCTCACCACTTTCAATCACATTTAATACTTTATCCCGACGGTCATCACACACAAACTTGTAAGCTGCGTCAATGCTGCGGTTAAGTTCCTGTTGCAACGCAAGAGATGCTCGTAATTTCCCAAGCTCTACTAATTGAGAGATAAACTCATATACTTTTTTGCCTTTAGAATAACTACCTGTACTTATTTGCAAGTTCTCAGCAACAACAGCACGTACATTGATCCGCTCTTTTTCTTGAGAATTATTTGCATCTTCTGCTTTTGTCAAATTTGACAAAAGCAGAGCCTGACGAGCATAACTTGCACCTTCTTGTTGACGAGCTTTTGCTTGGGGACGCAGTACGGACTCAAAATATTGACCCTCAACAAACTTCTGAAAATGAGTTTTTTCCTCACGGTGAAGATTAAGCGCGAACAACATATCAATCTCCTCTTCAACAGAGGTATAATTGCCAATCATTACCGGGACTGTAGCTAAGCCAAGCAACAGAGCTATCTGTAACCGGCATTTACCCGAAAGTACGACATTTACCCCGGTGCGTGCTGAAACCCTAAGAGGCGTAAGAATTCCTTCACGCCGAATACTTGCCTCTAAGCTAGGACGATTTTCATTTTCACCGTAGACTTCTATTAACCTTTGGTGAACAACCAACTCGCCTGGAGGAAGATGAACAACCAGCTGATGGTCTGAATAATACATATTGATACACAGACATCTTTAAAGGCATATATTGAATACAACTGAACTCTCGCCGCCTTAAAATGCTTGGATTCAAAAATGCTCAAATACATACTGAACAAGCATTTGGAGAACAACGATTAATCCAAATGCTTAGATTCTTAGAGCGATATGAAGTTTGCTAAGAAACAATAAAAATGTTAGGTTTACGCCGCGAAAACAGACGAAATTGTGCGGGGATGTATGTGGGTCAACCCGAAAATAGCTAAGGGTACTTAAGCAATTCACCAAGTACCAGTCAGGGAATAGAGTACGTCTTCCCTTGGATAGACGTATACAGACGGGTAAATTCATGATATGATTAGCAAGTGTTTAAAAACGAAAAGCACCCTTCCAGCCTGCCATAAACAGGTTAATTTGCTTTTTCCCTCAAGACCTTGCTGTAACAAGGTCTTGAGCGGATAAAAAGCTAACTCTACTAAAAGAGTATATCAGGTATATGATTTTTTGGCAAAACTTTAAAACATTATGGGGTGGGTAAGTAATGCCTGGTCCTAAAGCAGCCTTAACGCTGATAACAGACATAGAGAGAAAAGCACTCGTACACGTAGTTAATACAGGAGACGAGGACATTAAAACCAAAGCAGAAGTCTTACTAAGAACAGAAGCAGGAGAAAGCATTAGAGCTATAAGTACAGAGCTAAAAGTAAGTACTGCATCAGTAATAGCGTGGAAAAAAACCTGGAACTTAAGTACCATAAGGGTTGAAACTTGGGAGTCAGCAATTAGCAAAATCCAACAAGTCCTAAAAACAGGAACAGGAAGACCTAAGAAGTGCAAACAAGAACAGGTTGCTAAAATCATTGAAATTGGAACTCGGAGTAACGGTGGTTGTCGTTCACGACACGCCCAAAACGAGCTAATTGCGTCAGAAGCAGTACGTAGAGGGATCGTTTCGGAAATATCACCTCGAAGCGTAGGACGATTGCTCGAAGAGTACGGAAAGGAAGTAGTCTCAAATTAGACTCATTCTGTTATTCTGACCCCTGACTTCTGACCGCCCTGCGGTTCGTCAAAAGTCACTCATTCAAAAGTGAAAAAAGGGATACAACCCCCCAAATCGATGAAAATGAAAAATATGTATTTCGATCCACGTAGTGCAAGAAATACTATGTCCATACTTCAATCCCCTAAATTTATTTATGGGGTTCTTACTTTTGAATTGGAGCGAAGCGACTGACTCCTTCTCATGGGCTTTGAATAGCCCTGCTAGTTATCCCGGTATTACAGCAGCCCAAGGGGGTTTTCGCTATCAATCCCGTGCTGTTCTGAGTTGGAAATAGATATTTATGTCGCTTTTCGTTTAGGTATGTATAACGGTAAAGAGCCTAGGCGTTCCCGAAGGGTAGCCTACTTGAAGCATCGCGCTTTTGGTTATAAACATGGCATCTATATGCAGCACTTGACTAAAATAACAGACCGACAGTCATGAACAAGCAAGCTGTCAGGTTTAGAACATAGCATTTAAAAGTTTCGCTTTCAATGGGTCAAAATTGCTCATACGCCGGACTCACGGAACGGTTATACGCCGGACTCACGGATGAAACTGTACGCCGGACTCACGGATCAAAGAGAACGATATACGCCGGACTCACGGATGAAATTGTACGCCGGACTCACGGATAAAGTTTTACAAGACTTGCTATGTCAGTCATCAAAAAATCAACCAGAAAAAACTGTACGCCGGACTCACGGATGAAACTGTACGCCGGACTCACGGATCAAAGAGAACGATATACGCCGGACTCACGGATGAAACTGTACGCCGGACTCACGGATAAAAGGCTCAAAATCATACGCCGGACTCACGGACGATTGTTGAGATTTGTTAAATTTGGCAGGATCTCGTTTCTAAAATCCGAAAGTACTGCCTAAGACTGCATACCTTTGATAAAATTTGTCCAATGTCCAATACAGTAGGAGTAAGTGTGAACAAGGAAAACACTGCTTTTCCAGTGGACGGACATCTGCTGATGATATTACCTAGAGCGGGAGCCTCCTTCAGGAACCCTGATGTGCAACTACCAATTTTCCGTGCAGATGCAGATGGATATTACCTGGAGATGCGGGTTGTTGGTGACCCCAACGACAAGTGCGAAGTTGCTGTTACCCGTCGCGTCCCACTGGAGAATGTCTCCGCAGATGAGTGGGAAGAGTTCAGCTCCCAGTATGCCAATCTAGATTTAAAAGCTTGTACAGATCAGGGAATTAGCAAAGGTCTGGAGAAGATTCAAGACCGTCGGGTTAAGCGTTTGTTCATGGCGTTGCTGACATTTTTAAATACGAGGCAGGTTGCCATTGTGTTGTTTCTGTATAAGCAAGCGCGAGAGCAGGGAAACGGTCGTCTGGTTTCTTTTCGTTCCAATGATCTGTTGGAGAGCCTGGGCTATACCCGTGCTAAAGATGGTAGCTTTACAACCAGGTTGCGATCGCAGCTTAACCAAGACTTAGTTGCTCTCCACAGAACTGAGCTGATGCTAGCCCAACCTCTGAAAAAAGGCACTGGTATGGGAGCGAAGGTTACCATCAAGAGTATTCTCCGAATCCGAGATTACGAGATCGATAATCTGCCGCGAGACTTCGATTTAGCGAAAGCTGCGGATTACACCTATGAATTAGCAGATGCCTATACGGTAGCACTGGAATTCTTTGAGGGACCGGAGCGGACAGGAGATTATGTGCTGTTTTCCAATAGCATTGACACTAAACAGAACCAGGGGAGTAATGCCAAGCATGACTACAAGATGAAGTTGCTGATTTATCTTGCTAGCCGAATGAAGTGGGATACGCTGATTGATGGACAATATCTGCTAATTTCTAGACAATATCTGTTCAAGAATCTAGACCTATTGGGTAGTAACCCGTCCAGGAACAACCAAATTCTGTGGCGGACAATAGAGGAACTGCAAGCTCTTGGTTATATCTTAGATGCCCAAGAGATCCCCGGAAAGCGGAAGATGACCAATATCCAGTTTCAAATCAACCCTCAGAAACTACGCTGTAACGATTCTTGACAATTTAGCTATTTCGCTGTATGCCTCCCACTGAATCCGGAGTACCGGATTCAGTGGTGAGATATAAGGCGCGGCAATAACGAAAATATCTCCGACAGATATCAGCCGTCAGGCTGATTGGGGAGTGAGATGGTTGAGTTATTGCCTATCTCTGGACTTGCAGACATCTTGAGCTTACTGATGTCAGCCCAAGATGAAACAGGTCAACCGATGACCGATGCCCAATTGCATGATGAATTAATTACACTCCTGATCGCAGGTTATGAAACAACTGCATCTGCGATCGCTTGGGCACTGTATTGGATTCATCGTCAGGTCATTGTCTCACTGGCAGCAGTAATGTATCTTCAATCTCCTGGCGCACTTCACGGCTGACGTAGCAATCACTATTGAGACATACTACTAGTAGCAAATTGGCATAGTAATATTCAGTAAACCAAAAAGTTTTCCAAAAACGGCGATCGCGACGCACGCCGCAGGTATTAGCCACAATTGACTACAGAAGAGCAAGTGTCACAAAATACTCAGTACATAAAAAATAGTTATCATGTTTTGAACTAGTGCAAAAGATGAAATGATCAAACTGGTGTGTTGTAATATTGGCTGAAAAAATTGACTCTTTCATCTCGACAACAAGCTACAGAGAGCGAGTCTTCCGAAGAACTCGCTTTAACTGATTCAGAGACTCGAGGGCGTAGTTATTAAGTGTTTAGTAGAAAATTTTTCAATTGAAACTCAAGGTGTCTGTGACCAACAAACTTTATTCGAGATTCTCATAAAAGCAGCCAGCAGCGGAGAC
Source organism: uncultured cyanobacterium (assembly GCA_903903925.1). GTDB lineage: Bacteria > Cyanobacteriota > Cyanobacteriia > Cyanobacteriales > Nostocaceae > Stigonema. Next base: position 1,605 of record CAIVAU010000131.1, on the reverse strand, counting down.
ATAGAAAGGGTAAACATAAGAAGCATGGAATACAATACTTTGTTTATGTTGTTTACAAGGTCAAAACAAATTTAGACTACATCTATCAAGATTACCGAAAAAGATTTGGGATTGAAACTAGCTATAGACTCAAAAATATTTGTCGAATTAGAACCAATAATAAAAATCCTGTCTTGAGATTATTATTTGTTGGCATATCGTTTCTTCTAGTTAATATTTGGGTAAATCTTCTTTGGGTGAAAATCAGTCGTAAGAGGAAAGGGAGTCGATTAATTTATCGTACACTTTTTACACTTAAACAGATGTTAGCTTTTTTATCTCAAGCTATTGAGCGTAAATATCAAGTAGTTGAAAGTATTTATATTCCAACAGGTTAGTATCGACGATTTCTCGACCAAGTAATCATAAGTAATCATTATCTATACTATGTGTGCTGGTTAGAGAATTGTGTGTCTAAAAGTATAAAAACATATAAGTATTTTAACGATCGCTCTTTAGAGAAAAACTTTTTGGTTTACTGCTTATAGGCTCTGGACTTCTGCTCTCAGGCAAAGTTCCTGAAGGTGCTATTACCGCCACCGGGGGAATGGCTGCAAGTGTGAGATGCATTCAGCTTGCCAAAGATACGAATGATAGGCTTGATAGGATTTTAGCGGAACTGAAGAGTGAAGAGTAGGGGTGAGGTAAGGAGAGCGATCGCCTGACCCTACTTCCAGGCTGGTTACGAACCGCATACAAGAGCGCATCGCAGCAATGCTTGTGGGCGATCTCACTACCCCTGTTACCGTGAGACATCCCTAAAGAAACATCAGAATGCGATCTCAACTGTGTGAACGAAGATTGATTAACTGCTGCCCTATAATGGTAGCTAAATAAGGCTTGTGAAGATACAAGAGCGCGATCGCCCATGTGCTTTCCATAGGTTATGTACCACTCTTCATCCTAATTTATGACTAATTCCCAACCCCCACTACCACTACCATTGCTTAGACCTACTGGCATCACATTTGATCAGTATGCGGAATTTACTCCGGAAAAATTGGAACTGAGTAACGGGTATCTGGGCTACGGCGGACAAGACCAAACAGGATTTCAACTAGCTGTTTTGACTAACATGGGTTTGCTCAAAGCTATTCGTCATACTGGGGTTTCGTTGTGGATAGAAGCCTTGGATCGTCGTTTACGAGAAAAGTTAGAAAGAGTTGAAGCCGAAGCGCAAGTAACCGAGGCGATGCTTAATCGTTTAAATAGGGCAATGGAAGATTTGGCAGCAGTAGTAGAGTATGTGGGAGAGTGCGATTAGATACAAGCAATCAGCTATGGTTGTGGGCAATGCTTGGGTTGTACTCCCACCCAAGCTAATTTTGCTACAATAGCGTCTATTTTAGACCTGACGCAACAATGCCAGAGCAACCAGGAACCATCAACCAGCTGATTCAAGGTGATGGGTGACCGCCCTGCGGGAAGTCAAAAGTCAAAAGTGAAAAAAGGGATGCAAGCCCCTGAATTTATTTATGGAAAAAGAAGAAAATATGTATTTCGAGACGCGCAGCGCAAGAAATACTACGTCCATGCTACAAGCCCCTAAATTTATTTATGGGGTTC
>CAIVAU010000130.1 GCA_903903925.1 uncultured cyanobacterium | reverse complement strand
CCTCTATGGATTCTCCCATGCGATACCTACGGGAAGATGGGATATGTTTATCGTCTTGAAGGAGTTGTTCAAATTCATTTGTCTCCTCATTGGAAGGAGCAAATGGATCACGAGAGTTTTCTTCTTTGTCAATGTACCTGAATTTTGCCATTGGTGATTCGTCCTTGTTGATTGCTTTAACTTATGCGCCAAGCATTAAGAAGCCTTTTGTGCCATAATGTGGGTATAAGATCAATTGTTAAGGAAGGAGTCAGGGCTTGCATCGTTTTTTTATTATTATGATGTTAGTGCTTTTCAGTTTTTCCGCAAAAGCCGCAGCATTTAAGCCAATTTTAAATCTTCTTGCCCCCCTGCTCCCTGCTCCCTGCTCCCTGCTCCCTCCTCTAAGGTTAAAATATTTGTAAAGTTTTGTTTGGATAGATGATTCTGTTAAGATTTTACTCATAAAAGTTAATTTTCATAAACACCCTCATGACACTATTAATCGTTGGTGCCACTGGCACCTTAGGAAGACAAGTGGCTCGTCGTGCCATCGATGAGGGCTATAAGGTGCGTTGTCTGGTTCGGAGTTCTAAGAAAGCCGCATTTCTCAAAGAATGGGGTGCGCAACTTGTACTGGGGGATTTGTGTTATCCTGAGTCGCTCACAGCAGCACTTGAAGGTGTGACTGCGGTCATTGATGCGGCGACATCTCGTCCTACAGATTCATTAAGCATTAAACAAGTGGACTGGGAAGGTAAAGTATCTTTAATTCAAGCCTCTCTAGCTGCGGGTGTAGAGCGTTTTATCTTATTCTCTTTATTAAATGTCGAAAAATACCCAGAAGTACCGCTGATGGAAATTAAGCGGTGTACAGAACTTTTTTTGGCTGATTCTGGCTTAAACTACACAACATTGCGCCTAGCCGGCTTTATGCAAGGCTTAATCGGTCAATATGGAATTCCCATTTTGGAAGGACAGCCAGTTTGGGTAACGGGTCAGTCTTCCCCCATTGCCTATATGGACACTCAGGACATTGCTAAATTTGCTATCCGTGCTTTGGCATTAAAAGAAACAGAAAAGCAAGTTTTCCCTATAGTAGGAACTCGCGCTTGGAGTGCTGAAGAAATCATTAGCCTGTGCGAGCGCCTGTCTGGAAAAGAAGCTAGGGTGACCCGGATGCCAATCAATCTACTGCGTACTGTACGCGGGGTGCTACGGTTTTTTCAGTGGGGGTGGAACGTCGCAGACAGACTAGCATTTACAGAAGTTCTGGCAAGTGGGGAACCACTAAATGCACCAATGGATGAGGTGTACGCAGTCTTTAGGTTAGACAAAAATGACACTACCACCCTCGAAAGCTACCTGCAGGAGTACTTCAACCGGATTATGCATAAGCTGAAGGAGTTAGACTACGAGAAAAATAAAACCAAAAAGCAGAAACAACAAAAAACTCCGTTTAAGAGGAGTCAGTAGTCAGGAGTCAGGAGTCAGGAGTCAGGAGTCAGGAGTCAGGAGTCAGGAGTCAGGAGTTAGGAGTTAGGAGTCAGGAGTTAGGAGTTAGGAGTTAGGAGTTAGGAGTTAGGAGTTAGGAGTTAGGAGTCGGGAGTCAGGAGTCGGGAGTCGGGAGTCAGGAGTCAGGAGTCGGGAGTCGGGAGTTAGGAGTTAGGAGTTAGGAGTTAGGAGAAATAACAAATGACAAAGAAGTAGTGACTAAATTGTCAAAAATGTGTAACGATTAAGGTATGAAAAAGCATCGTCTAAAATTGGATATTTGAGTGTGCCGAAAGTAGGCATTATCTATAATGACGTTAAACCGATAGCAAGTCGTATCGCTGTCGAACTGAAAGACAAATTCACCGCTGCTGGGTGGAATGTCTGCATTACAACTGGCGTAGGTGGGATGCTGGGCTATTCAACCCCAGAGAGTCCTGTATGTCATACACCGATCGAAGGTCTAACACCTCCTGATTTTGACTCGGAAACAAAGTTTGTGGTGGTTTTAGGGGGAGATGGCACTGTTCTGGCAGCATCTCGTCTGGTGGCTCCCTGTGGTATACCAATGCTAACGGTGAACACAGGTCACATGGGGTTTTTGACGGAAACTTACCTCAACAAACTACCGCAAGCAATAGAACAAGTACTGGCTGGGAAGTATGAAATAGAAGCACGGGCAATGCTCACTATCAAGGTATTTCGAGGAGATTCGACCATATGGGAAGCTCTCTGTTTGAATGAGATGGTGTTGCATCGGGAACCATTGACTTCTATGTGTCATTTTGAAATCGCTGTGGGTCGTCACGCGGTAGTAGATATTGCAGCAGATGGTGTCATTATTTCTACTCCGACCGGTTCAACAGCTTATTCTTTGAGTGCCGGTGGTCCAGTGGTTACCCCAGGCGTACCTGTGTTGCAGCTTGTACCCATTTGTCCTCATTCTCTGGCTTCTAGAGCCTTGGTTTTTCCAGACCATGAACCAGTCAACATCTTCCCAGTCAATACTCCTCGTTTGGTAATGGTCGTAGATGGTAATGGAGGGTGCTACGTTCTACCAGAAGACCGGGTTTACATCGAAAAATCCCAGTATAGTGCTCGGTTTATTCGCTTGCAATCGCCAGAGTTTTTCCGCATATTGCGAGAAAAACTAGGTTGGGGTCTACCACACATCGCAAAACCCACCTCTGTGGAATTACCCTAGTAGTCATTAGTCAATAGTCATTGGTCATTGGTCATTAGTCATTGGTTAATGGTTAATGGTTAATGGTCAATGGTCAATGGTTAATGGTCATTAGTAAAAAACCTTCAACTGTGGACTGTGGACTAATGACTAATGACTGTGGACTAATGACTAATGACTATTGACTATTGACAAAATTGATATGACGTTTGCTCCCCGACACTGTGTTTTGGTGATTGAAAGTGACGAGAGTCTAGCCAATCAGCTGGCTTTCGATTTGAAAGAAGCTGGCTATGAACCCCTGACAGCTCATGATGGAACAAGTGGTTTGCAAAACTGCCGCGATCGCCAACCTGCTTTAATTGTGATTGACCGGATGTTGGCAGGAGAATCAGGACTCTCGTTATGCAAAAATCTGAGAAACGCCGGTACGCGATCGCCTGTGCTGGTGTTAATGGCACGCGATACAGTTGATGACCGCGTAGCTTGCCTAGAAGCTGGAGCCGATGATTACTTCCTCAAGCCTTACCGCGCAGAAGACTTTTTGAACTTGATTCGCCTCTACTTAAAACCTGATAAAGGTAACACAGATCAGCTACGTTTTGGGGATCTCGTTCTAGATCTATCAACCCGCCGTGTCATTAATAATGAACGGGTGATAGATTTGACAATGAAGGAATTCGATCTGCTAAAGTATCTTATGGAACACCCTCGTGAAGTATTAACCCGTGAACAAATTCTGGAAAATGTTTGGGGCTACGACTTTATGGGCGAATCGAATGTGATTGAAGTGTATATTCGCTACTTACGCCTCAAAATTGAAGATGAAGGTCAAAAGCGCTTGATTCAGACTGTGCGAGGCGTCGGTTATGTATTAAGAGAATCGTAATCACCCCTCACTCATGACTAAAGTTTTTATGTTTCTTTGGCTAAGTTTGTTCTCAATAGTATTGAGTGTTTTCCTAAGTAGCTGTTCTGCTCCAACGCCTGCCGTTCCACCCACTGTTATGTCTGATTCTCAAACTCCAACATTACCTACAAAGAATACTGGACAACAACTACCGATTTCAGGTCAGGCGATCGCTCCTAATGGGACAAAACTTCAGTTAGAAGTGGCGCGAACGGAGCAACAGCAAGAAATGGGATTGATGTATCGACCAGCTTTGCCAAATAATCGGGGTATGTTGTTTCAGTTCCCGTCACCACAACCGATTAGTTTCTGGATGAAGAATACTTACGTACCACTGGATATGGTTTTTATGCTGAAGGGAGTCGTGCGGTATATAGCCACTGCTGTACCTCCCTGCACTAAAGATCCTTGTCCTAGCTATGGTCCTAGGAAACCGATAGATCAAGTGATTGAACTTCGATCTGGACGAGCAGCCGAATTGGGTCTGAAGATAGGCGATCAGATCAAAATTGAGTTCCTGGACTCTAAACCTCCTAGTTCTTGAAAATAGGGTGTAGGGAAAGTCGCATCGTATTCATGAGCCACCGCTGCAAGAGGGTTTCCCTCGCTCCGGCGACTGGCGTCCCCACGCCTGTTCGCGCAGCGTCTCCCCTTGGGAGAAGGACGGTTGAGAATTTCGCCCCGCACAACTTTCAACCTCGTGGGCTTTCTACTTAGATACTGTAAAAAAATTATCATTGACTTTGGTTAATAAGTAAATTTTAAGGATAAAATCTGATACTGGTACGTCTGGGATCAAGCCTTGCTGACATTAAGGTTGTGTCAACGTTGTAGGGTTTAGATGATAAAAAATCTACCTTTTGGTGTATGTCTAAAGACTTACCAAGAGGGGGGTTATTGGCTATGAAATCTTTCCTAGTACAGATGAAGTTAACTGAAGCACAAAAGTAAAAAAAAGATTATATTGCATCTAAAAAACGTGATTTTTGTAGATTTGAGTACACAATTAACGCTAAAATCTATAATTCCCACATTGCTCTTGTGTTGGAACACCATACAAGTTTTTGTGGGTTAGGTTCAGGTACAACCTCAGTGACAAATCGAATACTACCTACTGGCTACTTCAGAATGGGGAACTGATGTATGATAATACACTCTACTCAAGGAGGTGCGATACAAATGTTACCATCAACCTACTCTCGACTTATTCATTTCTTGCAAGATGATTTGGCAATTTCCGCAGCTTCGATCGCGGTTGCCCTTCGTCATAGCAAACAAGATCCAGGCCCTTTGCCAATGATTCTTTGGCAGTATGGTTTGATCACTCTAGAACAGTTAGAACAAGTGTACGATTGGCTAGAGACTGCATAGTTATGAGTAGTTCATTTAGGAGAAGGAAGTATGCCACATCGACTCTGCCTTTGGCAAAGGCTGATAGATAGGGAAATAAACTGTAAAATTTTCTACTCATTTACTCACACACTTAGAGAGCGGGCTGAATTATCACCCCGCTCTTTTAATTTTTGAATGATTTGTCATTAACCTAATAAAGGGAACAGGGAAGAGGGAACAGGGAACAGGGTAATGTAAGGGGATTTGAAGAAAGACCAAAACGAACCGAATATAGATGCGGGGGTCTCCAACTCCCTTCTTGATGTTTTGACAGCATGGCGTTCATCAATCGGGAGTGGTAAGCTTATTACTAGGATGATTCAGAGACCAACGGTGGTCAACTTCTAGAGAGGAACCCTGACAACTTTCTTCCAAGTGCTTCTGCTGAGCTGCTGCTTTACGGAGAGTAATAATGAGCTGATTCACCTGATGCCGCAAGTCTTGGTTATCATTAACTGCTAACATAGTCTGTCTTTCTAAGAGTTGCAGTATGAGTTCGTAGTGGATAGGTGAAGGCAGAGGAATTGGCTGCATGAAGTTAATTTTAAATGTTGGATTGAGTTAGAGATGGTTTGTCAATAGTTGAATTGTCACATAAGTTAACATTTTTCCTAAAAACCTTGATTCAGCGAGCCATGTAGATTTACTGAAAGAGATGGGCAATAGCCAACTCAGGATCGGGTTCTTTTACCAAAGACTCTCCAATCAGGACGGCTGATGCTCCTGCGTGTAATACCATACCCAGATCATCTGGGCTATGTAGTCCAGACTCGCTCACAACGAGGATGTTCCTTTCCTGCAATTCCTTACCTCTAGCTTTCAACAGTTCACAAGTCGTTTGTACTCTTACGGAGAAATCTTGTAAATTACGATTATTGATACCCACTAGAGAGACACCATCTATGGCTAACACACGGTCAAGTTCTGCCAAAGTGTGGACTTCGATCAAAGCTACCATTTTCAGAACCTTAGCAATTTTGACGAAGTATTGCAAATCTTGATCGCTGAGTATAGCAGCAATCAATAATACTGCATCTGCACCTCGAACACGTGCCAAGTACATCTGGTAAGGATAGATCACAAAATCTTTGCACAGCAGTGGCAAATCTACCGCAGCCCGAATCTTTACTAGGTTGTCAAAGCTACCAGCGAAGAACTTTTCATCTGTAAGTACCGAAATACAACTAGCACCGCCTTGTTTATATTTCTGGGCGATCGCCACTGGCTCAAAATCTTCCCGTAAAACCCCTTTACTAGGTGAAGCTTTTTTGACTTCAGCAATCAAAGCCGGCTTCATCCTGCTTTTTTGCAGTGCTAACACAAAATCAAGGGGAAGTGGACTCGTAAGTACTTGACGCTGTAACTCCTGTAAAGGGAGTTTTTCCCGCATTTGCTCAACTTCTACTTCTTTGTGCCAAACAATTTCCTCTAAAATATTTTGTGGCTGAGCATCAGGCACAGCAACCTGATACCGCAATATAGATACAGCAATAGCTGGGTTAGGTTGACGGCGACGAATTTGCATGATGAATTAATGAATTATGAATTATGAGTTATGAATTATGAACTCTAGGATTTACACACGCTCTCAAACCAATTATCTTGTGAATTAACGAAAAATTGTCAATGCGTAAGTCCAAAACTCTTCATAATTCATAATTCATAATTCAAGAAATTGCTCTTTTGTATGCTTCATCCAGCACTTCGGAAAGTGTTGGGTGGGCGTGAACTAAATGAGCAAGGGTGTGGACAGTTTGGCGGTGGGCGATCGCTGCTGAGGCTTCATGGATTAAGTCTGAGGCGTGGAGTCCGAAAATGTGGACTCCCAAGACTTCGCCTGTGTCTTGACGATACACGACCTTTGCCATGCCGTCACTTTCGCCTTCTGCCAGCGCTTTAGAGTTTCCTTTGAAATAAGTTTTTGTCGTCCTAACTTCAAATCCCTCTGCACTCCCTTTTTCCAGGGCTGCGGCTTCGGTCATGCCTACATAGCTAATTTCTGGGTGAGTGAAGGCTGCTGCTGGGATACTGCGATAGTCTGCTTCCTTGTGCCGTCCACAGATATTTTCTACTGCTATGATGCCTTGTGCTGATGCAGCGTGAGCCAACATCATTTTGCCGTTGGCATCGCCAATTGCCCACAGATGTGGGACAACTTCACCTGCTGATAGCACTGCCATGCTGTCATTAACTGGGATAAAATTCCGCCGATCAAGTTCCACACCGATTGACTCTAAACCCAAGTTTTGGGTGGCTGGGATGCGTCCTGTGGCGACTAGGCAAGCATCTACCTCCAATACGTCTACAAATTCTTTGGTTTTGAAGTCAGCTAGTTCGATCACCACTGGTGAACCAGGAATGATTTTCCGGGCGTATTTCCCCACATATGTTTCAATATCGCGGGGAGTCATTAGCACTCGTTCAGCAAGTTTGGCAATATCGCGGTCAAATCCTGGCATCAGCTGGTCTAGGGCTTCAATCATTGTGATTTCACAGCCTAAAGCTGAGTAAATATCGGAAAATTCCAAGCCGATGTAGCCGCTGCCAATAATTGCTACCCAGTTTGGCAGCGATTCCAGCTTTACACCTTGGTCGCTGGTAAACACTGTTTTGCCATCAACCTCGATGCCAGGAGGAATAAAGGGAACGGAACCAGGAGAAAGAATGATATCTTTACCCGTGATCGTTTTTTCACCGCTGTCTGTAGTGACAGTTACTTTTTGTGTCCCGGCTATTTTACCCCAGCCTCGAATGATATCGACTTTTAAGCGTTTGAGGCTATTGGTTAAATCGCCTTGAATTTTTGCTACGAGATTTCCGGCATGGTTGGCGATCGCTTGCCGATCAAACTCTACGCTTCCCAGTTGAATTCCCAGGGTCTTGAGATGGTGGGCATCTCTTAACTCCCGCACACGTCCAGATGCCGCTAGTAGGGCCTTAGAAGGAATGCAGCCTCGGTTGACACAAGTCCCTCCCATGTCAGCCGCTTCGACAATAGCTGTTTTGAGACCGCAGCTGACGGCATGTAAGGCGGCGCCGTGTCCGCCTACTCCAGCGCCTACAATCACTAAATCGTAATCAAATACCTGACTCACCTTACTTTCCCCGCGTGCTTCGTCGTAGTTATTCATAAATTCATTTATACAGATATTAGCGACGAAAATTGTTCTGTCGCTACCATGCTTTTAAAAATCTTAAGAGGGAGCAGGGAGCTCTTAGCAGGGAGGCAGGGGGGACCCACGGCTCAAGCTGTGGGATTGGAACTTTGACGCCGTGTTTTTGGCACTACGTGTCTCGCAACACATCTTTTTTTTCAAATTGGGCGCTACTCCCACAACTAAAGTTTTCTGGTTTCTTTATTCTCTGCTCTCTGCTAAGAGATCCCTTTTTTTGTAAAGATTAATTTAGTCATAAATGTATAAATAATTACAGAACTTCTTCTTATTTTGAGGGAGGGTGAAAGGCTTGAGTTCGTTTGAAAGAGCCGTTAAATCAAATTTATAATAAGTTATACCAAAAAAAGATATTGAAGCTCTTAAACTATTCAAGTAACATAAAATACTGTTACACAACACCCCTTGACGGTTATGTCTACTAAGCAGTGCCCCTCCTTAGAAAAACGACTTGCTCACCTAGATCTTGTGCAAACCCAACGGCTGTTAGAAGGCTTGGTGGCAAAGCATCCAGAACTTATAGAGGAGATTGACCGCCATATCAGCTTGATAACTGACTCTGCACTTAACAAAGAACCCTCAAAACTCGTGCACCACACGACTATTGATCTGACTCCTTTCCAGCGCCAAGTAGGTCAAATTATCCGGGATGCAGTGCGCTGCTGGGAAGAAGGATGTGAAGATGACCCAATTAGTGAGGAATTGCTGAATGTGGTTCAAAATGTCGTAGATTTGAGCGAACATGGGGAGAGTAGGAATGCGATCGCCATTCTGGAAGTGATTACCTCTACCTGTGTAAAGAATTGGGATGATGTCGCAGACTACGGTGCTGACAACGAAGAAATTGTCCAAGAATTGAATGAAGCTTGGTGCGAGACAATTCTAAGTGCCGAACTCACATCAGAGGAAAAAGTTGATCTTAAAGTCAACTTAGAAACATGGCAGGATGAGTGGGATGCTGATTTTGGACTAGCCCTGGAGGCTTTGTATCAGGACTGGAATTACCCACCACTGATGCGAGTTTTGGAAGGACAGATCACAGAACAGGGGGCTTGGGACAGAGAAGCACCAGACTACTCTGATGATTTAGCACTTATTCGGTTGAAAATTCTTGAACGTGAGGAACGTTATCAAGAATACCTGTATTTGGCACAAGCAGAAGGGCAAACCCAGCAGTATCTGACAATGTTAGGTCGTTTAGGGCGCGTTGAAGAAGCGTTTGCCGCAGCCAAAACTCAGATGACTTCTATGGAGGAAGCTTTTGCTCTAGCTAAAACACTAAGAGATCAGGGGGCATTGCTGCAAGCTCTATCTATTGCGCAGATGGGTTTGAAGTTACCTGGTAGTTCCCAGTATGATTTGGGCACTTGGACAAGTGATTTAGCTTTTGAGTTGGGAGATGATCAAGCCGCTTTATCAGCTAAAAAGTCTGCTTTTCAAGCCAGACCCTCTTTTCAGGACTACCAAAAAATAGAAAACTTAGCTGGTGAAACCTGGGTAAGTGTCAAGACAGATCTGTTGAAAATACTTTACACCCATGGGGCTTGGGGAATTGAAGAGGCAAAGGTAGATATTTTCTTACACGAGGGACTGATTGACGATGCGATCGCCACTGTCGCTGAACTCAGTTCTTACTATTCAACCATAATTCGTCGAGTGATGGATGCTGCCATACCTCACAATCCCGACTGGGTGATTACTAATGCCCGTCGTCGTGCTGAGTCAATTATGGATGCAGGTAAAGCAGAACAGTACTGCTACGCAGTAGAGTGGCTAAAAAAAGTACGTACCGCTTATTTAGATTTGGGAAGGCAATCAGATTGGTCAGCCTATCGGGCACAGTTGATGCAGACTCATGCTCGTAAATATAAACTGATGGGATTGTTCAAGCAACGGGATATGGAGTGAGTTGCACTCTTGCAAGCAGGGGTACTCCGACCGGAAAGCCCCTACCCGCTTACCTCATTGCTAACTCAGCAAATTGCTTCAAACCCTTTAGGACAGAGTACAGCTCATTCTCAGGGCGAAATAAGGAGAATTCAGTTGAAAAAGTGTAGGGAGGTTTATTTTTTTGACTTTTGACTTTTGACGAACCGCAAGGCGGGTGCTGCGCCGCCCGTGGAGTGTTCTCAACAGACAAGATGATCTACTGAAATTGTCTTTTCAAGCAGTAGCTTTTTCAAAAAATCTGCTTTCTCTTGACTTAAACGATAAATGTCAGGCGAAGGTTTACCAACAATATATCCTTGAATATAACTCACACCAATCTCTTTAAGATGAAGCAAGCTCATAGGAATAGTTTCATCCACACCTTCTACTATGACATGTGATGGATTAAGATTGTTTGCACCTACGAGATCGTGGACAAAACGGATGATTATATCACTATGTTGTTGATGCAGAATCTCTCGATCAATTTTCACATAAGATGGATGCAGATCGGCTAGACGAGAAACAGATGCATGTCCTACCCCAAAATCATCAATAGCAAATTTAATCTTAAGTTTTACATATTCTAGAAGTTTCTTTTTAAAGCATTTGATTGGCGGTTCTAAACAAATATCATCTTGAAACGTCGGTAATTCAGCCTTTTCAGAGATTTCTAAAATGAGATTTCTGGGTTGAATAATCTGATCTTTGAGAATCTGACGTACTGTTTCAAAGTATGCGTTTTGCATCAAAGAGTCTGGATAGACGTTAACTGATAATGGCTTAACATCATCCGATCTAGCTTGCTTTGATCTTTTTCTAGCTTCTAGATATGTTTGTGTAGCAACTCTGAGAAAATACTGATCGAGTTCAATCGTGAACTGAGAACCCCACAATTCTGCTGCTTTAAATAGATCTGAAGGGGCGGTCAAACTGTCTGGATTTCTCGCTAGCGCTTCCCAACCACTGATAAATAAGTCTTCTGGATCTAAATGAACAAAAGGCTCAAAGTAGATAACCATTCGCTGGAGACGCTCACAAAATAATTTAAACCTTCTTTGATAAAGCGATGCAGAAACAAATCCAAAGTCTTTCTTTAAATCGTCAAGAATAGCAGCTTCAATCAACTCCGGTTGGAATGGTAATATTTGACTAGCTTGATAAAATGTAGATAAAATTCTACTGTATGCATCCCCTAAAAAGTATGAATCTTGTTGGAGACCACAAACCACCATTATTTCAGGTTTTTGTGATGATATCAGGGGTATAATCACAAACGTTTTAGCCTTATTATTTATACCTTCATGGATTTGATAAATCCCATGATAAGCTGGGTTAAAAACTGATTTGCCCTGAATTTTTGGCAAAACGTTAGTTCTTAATATTCCTATATAAATATCTTCATTTATACCCTCAACTAAATCACTTTGTGATTGAATAAACCAATGATCATGGCTATCATTAACCAGTAGAAAAACAAAGTCAGCGTTGGATGTAGCGCGAACTATTTCCAGGATACGGTTTCTAATTTCCAAATGAGTTGTTGAATTATTTATTACCAAATCCGCAATCCCACGATCATCCTGTAATTGTGCAATTAACTGACTGATGTAAGACTCGTAAGGTTCCAGAAAGTTATGCAAATAAGAGCTTTGTGGATGTAAATGATTGATATCTTCTGGTTTTTGTCCTGTTTCTATTTTTACCTTACCCAGGTTAATTTTCTTTGTAATTGGTCCAGACTTTTGTTGTTGGATCATAATCCGCACTTTCACCGTTTTCGCCAACTAAATCTGCCCCAGTCCTCGCTGACAGCGTCAATACTTGGCTTGATTGTGGTTAGGTCAATGAGTTCACTGCGCCTTTTCCTAAATATTATCTTTAAATTTAAATTCTCTGTGTCCTCTGCGCCTCTGCGGTTCATCAGATAGGTAATCTTCTAGCGGTTCGGGAGTCAGCAAGCGTGACAAGTAGAGGCGACCACAGGACAACAAAAAATCCCTTGCTTGAAATCCCCTGACTTGATTGCTTGGTATATTCTAACTCCTGACTTCTTTTAACTATAGACTTGATAACGGAGAGGGAGGGATTCGAACCCTCGTTGAGGTTGCCCCCAAACAGCATTTCCAGTGCTGCGCCTTCAACCACTCGGCCACCTCTCCAGGTGTTACGAATTACTATTCTACACTAGAATCGCATAAAATGCAATCAGATTAAATCTAAAATCCCAAATTAAGATGTCTTGTACATACACTATTCAGGTTTACGATCGCGCCAGAGGCACAACACACACCCTGCAAGTTCCTGATGACCGTTATATCCTACAATTTGCTGAAAAACAAGGGGTAGAACTACCATTTTCCTGTCGAAATGGGGCTTGCACAACTTGTGCGGTGAGAGTGCGATCAGGCGAAATTTACCAACCAGAGGCGGTGGGACTCTCACCAGAGTTACGGAAAAAAGGCTATGCCTTGTTGTGTGTGAGTTATGCTCGTTCCGATTTAGAGGTGGAAACACAAGACGAAGATGAAGTCTATGAACTGCAGTTCGGTCGCTATTTTGCCAAGGGGAAAGTTCGGAATGCCTTACCATTGGATGAAGATTAATTAGCGGTTAGTTGTGAGTGGTTAAATGACAAAAATTCTCATTTTATGGTGTTTATTACTACTCATAGCTTGCCAACACCAGAACAAGTCGGCTGAAAACACACAAGTGCCTTTAAAAGTGGCACAAGTGGTGAGTGGGCAAGCTTTAGAGGTGGTAGGTATAACTGAGCAACCCAGTTTAAGTTCCCAAGTACGGTTGTTAAGTATTGATGCACCGGATTTGCAGCAGCGTCCTTGGGGAGATGAGGCAAAAGAACATCTAGAAGCGCTGATTGGCGAACAACCTGTAATTTTAGAGTTTGACTTGGAAGCAAAAGACAAATTTGGGCGGACTCTAGCTTATGTGTGGAAAAATGGGGTTTTGTTGAATGAACAGTTAGTGAAAGATGGGTATGCACTGTTCGTGGCGCGATCGCCTAACCACAAATATGATTTGCGTTTAGAACGTGCTCAACAATGGGCTAGACTGATTGGACAAGGTATTTGGAACCCAGAAAAACCCATGCGTCTCACTCCTGCTGAGTTTCGCAGTCAGAATCGCTAACTCCTAACTCCTAACTCCTATATGACTCAATTACAAATTTTTCTAGATATAGCCACGGAAGCCGCGCTGGCTGCTGGTGAGGTGTTGCAAAGTTACTTGGGTAAGTTAGAAGACGCAATTATCGAAAAAGGACGCCCTGGTGATTTGGTGACAGCAGCAGATAAAGCCTCAGAAGCGGTGGTTTTAGAAGTT
The DNA here is from genome assembly GCA_903903925.1 of uncultured cyanobacterium. Classification (GTDB taxonomy): domain Bacteria; phylum Cyanobacteriota; class Cyanobacteriia; order Cyanobacteriales; family Nostocaceae; genus Stigonema. Next base: position 84,842 of record CAIVAU010000130.1, on the reverse strand, counting down.
TTACGTCGCCACTTTCCCCAACACTCTATCCTGGCTGAAGAATCAGGGAAATTGGGTGATCAACAAAATGAATACCTTTGGGCAATAGACCCTTTAGATGGGACAACTAACTACGCCCACCAATACCCTTTTTTTGCCGTTTCCATTGGGCTATTCATTCATGGAGTTCCGGAAGTTGGTGTGATTTATGACCCTTTTCACAATGAGCTATTCCGTGCAGCCCAAGGCTTGGGAGCAACTCGTAACCGTCGCCCAATCAATGTTTCAGCAACTAGTGAACTGAGTAAAAGTCTGCTCGTGACTGGATTTGCCTATGATCGCCGTGAAACATCTGACAACAACTATGCAGAATTTTGTCACCTTACCCATCTTACCCAAGGAGTACGGCGCAGCGGTTCAGCATCACTCGATTTGGCTTATGTAGCCTGCGGACGTGTCGATGGCTACTGGGAACGAGGGCTGTCTCCTTGGGATATTGCTGCAGGCATCATCTTATTACAAGAAGCTGGGGGTAAAGTCACTGCCTACGATGGGACTCCCTTAAAAATTGAATCAGGCAGAATTCTTGCCACTAATGGTTACATTCACGATAGCCTGAGTCAGGAGTTAGAGGAGGGAGGAGGGAGCAGGGAGCAGGGAGCAGGGAGCAGGGAGCAGGGAGCAGGGGAGCAGGGGAGGAGGGAGCAGGGAGCAGGGAGCAGGGAGCAGGGGAGCAGGGGAGCAGGGGAGCAGGGGAGCAGGGGAGTAGGGAGTAGGGCGTAGGGCGTAGGGCGTAGGGGGCAGATCCTACCTCTACTTTTTCACAACTAATGACTAATGACTAACCACTAACCACTACCTAATGACTAATGAAGCAAAGTACACTAGAGTGAATCTAACTGCTCCTTTGGTGCTACTCCGCTCTATGTTTTTCAAAATAGATCGTGGACTGTTTAAATATGATTTCATTGATCATCATGCAGTATTGTGCGTTCCAGTTGATGCGAATGTGAAGGACATCCGTAAACACTATCTTAAAATTGCCCGCCGTCTGCACCCTGATTGCAGTAGAACTGCAACCGTTACTGAAAAAAAGTTAGCAAGCGAATTGTTGTCCAAGTTGGTTAACCCAGCTTATGAAAAACTCACTCAAGAAGAAAATCACGCTGAATACATTTTAGTGCTGTCCCACATGGGCAAGCGATTGCTGCAGGAATCGGCTTCGGTGGAACTTACTACCGATATTGCTAAGCAGTTAGCAACTGCACCTAATTCAGAACATTTTTATAAGGCAGCGATCGCCAAAATTGCTGAAACTCAATATGAATCTTTGTCCGAAGTACTACAAGTCATTGCCGGGGTGAGTGAGTTGAATTTAGTTTACTTAATGCGGAGTGTCGGCAAATCATTTACCGCACCTTCATCCACTCAACCGAGAAATAACCCACCCAAACCACTAGATGTACCACAACCAAACACAAAAGTACACTCGTCGGAAGATTCGGCTGTGGTTCAGTATCTGCGACGCGCTCAAGAGTTGATGGAAAAAAATCAATTGGCACAAGCTAGGATAGAGTTGCAGGATGCTCTGAAGCTGGAACCAAATAATAGTCGCTGCCATAGCTTGCTTGGGGTTGTGTATTTGAAGCAGCATCAAACAACAATGGCAAAAGTTCACTTTGACCGCACCCTGCAATTAGACTCCAATGACCAAACAGCGTTGGCAGGGAAACGAAAAATTGAACAGATGACAGGGCAAAATAAGAGTGGTGCAAAGCCAAATACTGAGGCTAAGCAACCAGATCAATCTGGGGGTGGCGGTTTGTTTGGTGGTTTGTTTGGTGGGAAGAAAAAATAATGGTTTATCAACCAGCAGCAGGTGCCAGAGATTTATTGCCTCTAGATGTGGCGCAACATTTCTGGATTGAAGAAAGGTTACAGCAAGTGTTTCACCGCTGGGGATATCACAGAATTATTACCTCAACGTTGGAACGAATGGACACACTCATGGCAGGAGGGGCAATTCAGCGATCTGCCGTGATTCAGTTGCAAACCGCTGAAGATGAAGAATTAGGGCTGCGTCCAGAACTGACAGCTTCTATTGCCCGTGCAGCTGTAACCCGCATGGCAGGTGTGACTTATCCGCAACGCCTGTACTATAATGCCAACGTTTTCCGACGCACGCCGGAGTTTCGGCAAAATTCCCAGCAGGAATTTTACCAAGCTGGGGTAGAGTTGCTAGGCAGTGACGGATTGCTTGCGGATGCAGAAGTCCTACTGTTGGTGGCAGATTGTTTGCAAGCACTGTCATTGAATCATTGGCATTTGATTTTAGGCGAGGCGGGAATCACACGATCGCTCTTAAATGCTTTTCCCCCCGACTTACAAGAACAAGTGCGGAGTGCGATCGCTCATCTTGATCGCGTCGCTATCGACACTTTACCCCTCAGTGATGAACTCAGGGAACGTGCCAGAATTATGCTAGATCTACGGGGAAACCCAACTGATGTATTGCAAAAAGTCAGCCATTTGGGTCTAGATCAGCCCCTAGAAAAGTTGGTGAAGCTTCAATCTTTGGTAAAACTCCTTGAATCTAGGGGAAATTTCCCGTTAATCCTTGACCTGAGTCTGATTCAACCCATAGACTACTATACTGGCGTCGTGTTTGAAGTCGTTAGTGATCGGGATGCTCAAGCGCGGGTTTTAGGAGGAGGTGGTCGCTACGACCAACTTTTAGGGCTATATCATCCCCAAAAAGAAAATACCCCTGGCATAGGCTTTGCACTATTTATTGAAAATTTATACCAAGCTTTGTTGTCTACTCAGCAATTACCGCAAGCTATTTCAGCAAACAACTGGTTAGTTGTAGCAGAAACATCAGAAGCTTACACCGCAGCCTTTGCCTATGCAGCAAAACTCCGAGACTCTAACCATCTGGTACGGGTAGAAATCGATTTAGGAGGACGGGATACACAGGAGAGAATTCGGGAATATGCACGCGATCGCCGCATTGCCCAAATCGCTTGGATCAAAGCTGATGGTTTGCCATCGATAGAGTCCGTGACAAAACTCAATACTGATCAAAATCTCCTGTAAACAGTGGTAAATATTGTTGCTAGCCTATAAACATCTAGCCAACTACAGCTTCTGAATCGAGAGGGGAACTATGCCACACACAATTGTCACTAATACCTGTGAAGGCGTCGCTGATTGCGTAGACGCATGTCCAGTAGCCTGCATTCATCCGGGTCCTGGAAAAAACGTCACAGAAAAGGATTGGTACTGGATCGACTTTGCTACCTGCATCGACTGTGGCATCTGTCTCCAAGTTTGTCCAGTAGAGGGGGCGATCGTTCCAGAAGAACGACCAGAGTTGCAGAAAACGCCATTATAGTTAATTGTTAGTCGTTAGTTGTTAATGGTTAGTTGTTCGTATTATTTCTGACAACCACCAACCAACAACTAACAACAACCAACCAACAACCAACAACTACCAATGACCAGTGATTATTTACTAGAAGTTAAAAATGTCCGCGCCGGATACGTTCAGGATGTGGACATCCTCCAAGGTGTCAATTTCCAGGTCAAACAGGGAGAACTAGTAACAGTGATTGGTCCCAATGGTGCTGGGAAATCCACCTTAGCAAAAGCCATTTTTGGGCTTGTGACCCCTCATACAGGCTCGATTACCTTCAAAGGTGAAAGTATTGTTGGACTAAAGTCGAATTATATCGTTCAACGAGGGATGTGCTACATCCCACAACTTGCCAATGTCTTCCCCTCCCTAAGTGTAGAAGAAAACTTGGAAATGGGCGCTTTTGTCCGTAATGTTCCCCTGAAACCGCTGAAAGAAAAAATATTTACTATGTTCCCTCGGCTTGCCGATCGCTATCGCCAACGCGCTGGTACGCTTTCAGGCGGTGAACGCCAGATGCTAGCGATGGGTAAAGCTTTAATGTTGGAACCCAACTTATTGCTTTTAGATGAACCTTCAGCTGCGTTATCTCCTATTCTGGTCACGCAAGTCTTTGAACAGATTAAACAAATTAACTGCTCAGGTACAGCAATTGTACTAGTTGAGCAAAATGCCCGCAAGGCTCTGGAGATGGCTGATCGGGGTTATGTACTAGAGTCTGGACGTGATGCTATCTCTGGTTCTGGGCTAGAATTATTAAATGATCCCAAAGTAGGAGAATTGTATCTAGGCGTGGGTAGTGGACATTAGATCACTCCACAAAAAAGATGAGGAGGAGCGAAAAACATGAGAGACAACCCTCGCATTCTCCGACCAGGGGAAAGTTACACGTTTAGCAAATATTTTGAATTGCCGTTTGCAACAGAAGACATCTTGGCTGACTTGGATTGTAGCCTAGAGCGCACAAGACTTGACCTGCCAAAATACGAAAACACACCAACTAGCCTTGTATTTTTGAGCCGCTACATCCAACGCAACCTCACATATATCAACCCTGTCAGTGAGGCGGCGCGGAGAGAGGTACTAATAGCACCTACTGTATTGGAGATTTGTGCTGAAACTGAGAGTAGGTTAAATATCGAATATCAAATTGCTGTCAATGACCATTTAAAGGGGAGTCTAGACTATTACATCACCGGCAGAAATACCTTACTGATTATTGAAGCAAAACAATCAGACCTGAGCAGAGGGTTTACCCAATTGGCAGTCGAGTTAATTGCTGTTGATCAGTGGACAAGATCCCAAACCCCAATCCTTTACGGGGCAGTCACTAATGGAGAGGATTGGCGTTTTGGGATTTTTCGGCGACAGGAAAGACAAATTGTTCAGGATATTAATTTGTATCGGGTTCCAGAAGGGTTGGAAGACTTACTGAAGATATTGATCGGTATTTTGGTAACAAACTGATCATCAGCTGCATCTCCGTGTCTATTCAAAAGAATATGTTTGTACTTTTAACTTCGTAACTCACGCAACATCCTTTTCGATTTCGTTTCTTATTTCGTTTTGAATTTCATCCCAAGACACAGTACCATTAATGCGTATATCTTCCCTAGCTTCTTCAATGGCTTTCAAGTCTTCTTCATCCTCTAGCTCATCGATTCTTTTTAAAAGTGCGTAAATTTCGTTTAAAGTACTGTCATAAGCTTGGGTTAGCAGTACGTTTATATCTTTAATGAACTGTTCTCTTTCGTGCGTCGATTTCATTTGCCTTGGCGTCCTGTTAAATTCATCCCACACCTACACAAAGTGAGGAGTGGGGTTTCTACGTCTCAAGCTAAATCTGACAGTATAATTTCCTGTTCCACCTCCAGTCCACCTAGAAAATTGCGATCTTCGCTAATGTGAGGAAATTTGAGTTGGGAATCGGGAATTCCCTTGGATAACTGACGTTGGCGGAGGGTAGCAAAACTTCCAGGAGACAAAATCCGCAGTCGTGGAGGAGGAATTGTATCGCGGCGACTGATTTCGTAGTGTGTGTTAACTTCCTGGAGTTTGCGGTCAAAACTTTCAAGCATTGCTTGGGGATTTTCCAGTTTGTAACCGGAGGCTACCTCAATACTAGCCAAATAGCGGGCAGGAAAATCATTCTCTGATAAGGTAATACAGAAATCTTCTAAGGGTAAGCTAAACTCTTGTTGCAAAGCTTGCATGACTTGAGTGACATGGAATTCAGTTGTCTTCTCGGTTGTTGAGGAGATAAACCCACCTCGACGGTAGCGAAATACGATCAGGGGCGCTGTCTCATAAAAACCCAGTACTTCCACAACATCACCAATATCGTAACGGTAGAAGCCGCCGTAGTTGGTGATCAAAATCCGGTATCGTTCTCCTACCTTGACTTCAGTAGCGAGTCGTGTTTTGGGATGCTCTACCTCCCACTGGTCTTCTGGGATAAACTCAAAAAAACTACTTTCTATTGCTAGGATGCTAGCGTCCTGGTTGACGTCAGGGTAAATGCCAAACATGCCTTCTGCTGAGGAATAGGCTCCGCCAAATATAGGAGTATCCTTGAAGTAGGCGGGAAATCGCTCAAAGTAGAAATCCGACGTTCCTCCCCGTGCAGTGGTGATAGAGGACATTTCTGGCCAAGCTAGTTTCGGGGTAAGGTGTCCTTCTGACTTCAAAATTGAGCGCAATTGAGCTGCTTGGTTTGGGGAAGCTGACCATTGCTTTTCCAATCGGACTCGTATTTCTGGTTCCAGTTCTAACCAAGGTGCGATTGTTCCTTTTTCTACATCTCGAATTAGGTCTTCGGCGTAAAGTTCTAAATAGTTGGCAGTTCGCAGGATCAGCATGGGAAAGTTTGCTATCATCCCTCGCATCCCTGGTTCGCGGAGGGCAAATAGCAAACAAAGATAATGACGTGCTAGGCTATCGCCTGCTTGTAAGGTTTCGTAAGGATGAGCAAAGAATTGTTTGTAGATAGACTTGTCCATGCGCAGGGTGCCTGCACTCGATGGCCCGTACTCGATACCACTACTGGTGCGTCCCCACGCTTGTACTGAGTTGGTCACAAGCAGTTTGCCAAACTGTAACTTTTGCCGACTGAGTGCTTCACTCAAAAAACCAATACTGGTGAGAGTCGCTTTGCGGAAAGAATTTTGCGATCGCCTAGTTGTAGGGATGAGTTTCTTTTTTCCTGTTGAACCACTGGTGAGAGTTAAGTAGACAACCGGGTCTGCTGTCAGAATGTTTGTTTCACCTTTGGCAATGCGCTCTGTATAGGGTTCATAGCTACTGTAAGGTAGAATCGGCATCCGCTCTCGAAATTGATCGATGGTCTTGATCTCCTTGAGCCCATATTTGCGACCCCACTCAGTATCTTGATGCGCTAGCAATACGGAGTTTAAAAACTGCTCCTGTACGGCAATTGTATGGTGAGTTTTCTTGACAAAATTTGCTTTGCTACGTCTAGCAACAGCAGTTAAAAGCGACAGGAAAAAATTTGTCATCAAAATTTTACGCAAGTGAGCAATAAAATAGTATAGGAAAAAATTCGAGTGTACGTTACTATACGAGAGCAAAATGTGAAGAATGAGAGTTTATGCTCGCTTTAGCAAAGCTTTCCATTGAACCAGCCTTACCCTTGGGAATCGGAATCACTTTTTTTGCCTTGGCGTTTGTCTTGGGGAGTCTAGTGGAGTATTGGCTACATCGCTTGATGCACGTCTCCCATCGGATTGGGGAACGTCACCGCGACCATCACCGTCGTAACGAAGGACAAGGCGTGCTGTGGGAGTTTCGAGACTATCTCAAAGGTAGCCTTGTGGTTATGTGCTTGATGTTTTTCTTTTCTTGGGAGGCGGGAATCGGTTGGTTTCTCGGTGGACTAGTATATGCAGCGTTTTCGGCTTATGCCCATCAGCTACAGCATGAAAACCCAACTAAGTGTTTCTGGATGAAAATGCCAGTACATTACGTCCATCATAAATACGGTATGTGGCATCACAACTTTGGTCTAGCAGTAGATTGGTGGGACCATATTTTTGGCACATACAAGCCAGTAGAATGGCTAGGTGAAGAGGAACAAAGTCAACAATCGCGGGGTTATTTGCAACTGCGGTGGTGGTAGCAGCATGGTAAGTTGCAGATCAAGGGCAAATCGGTAAAAATATTTAGGCTATGGGTTATTAATGAGATCTTTGCGAAAAAACCTCGAATTCGACCAATTAGGGTTCACTACAGGAGTGTAAATTTGAGCTATTATCGTGACGCTAAAGCCCACTTTGTGGCGAGTCATCAGAATCCCATCAACCAGATTTTGCACCACATCACAAATATCTTGGCGATCGCCTCTGTGGTGTTTCTGTTCTACGATTGGCGGTTGACGCTAGTTTGCCTAGTTCTAACCCAAGTCTTTGCTTTGGGTGGACATGCCTTTTTTGAAAAGAATGAACCAGCTTTTGTCAAGTACCCAGGAATTACAATTCTAGCCTCAATGATGTGGTCCTTGGAAAATTGGTTTGGGCTACGTCAAGTTTGGGCTTATTTCAATCGCCAAAGTGCATAAGTATAATAAGTAATTAGGAGAATTCATGTACCAAGGTTTAGCGGTAATAGATGCGGATGCTCATAAGCTAGAAAATCCCCTGATCATGCGGGATTATATTGAGCCTGAGTATCGCGATCGCATCGGTTTAGTCATTGATAGTCTCGGCGACCAACGGGCACGAATCCAAGATTTTAATCCAGCAACAGGTAAAAATGACTTGATGCGGATGTTCCCACAACCTCAAGGGCTAGGTAAGGGTGGCTTCCGTAACCTTCATCCAGACACAACTCTCGGTGCCATGTTCAATCGCGTCCGGATTGAACATATGGATCAAGAAGGGATTGATGTCCAAGTCATCTACGGCACACTCAACTTAATCTTCTCCAGTATTATGGATAAAGATTTGAGCATCGCACTCTGCCGTGCCTACAACAGTTACATTGCCGATGACTGCAAAGGATACAATAATCGCCTCAAAGCCATTGGTGTCTTGCCTCTACAAGATGTAGACGCCGCAGTAGCAGAAATGTACCGTTGTGTCAATGAACTCGGCTTAATTAGCGTCGCCGTTGCCCCAAATCTACCAATCCCTCATCCCAAAGCGCCTGAGGCATTCCCAGATATTCGCACCTGTAAAGCAATTAGCCATCCCGACTTCCGTCCTATCCTCCAAGCAGCCGTAGACCTAAACATCGGATTGGGGATTCACGGTGGCCCTGGTTCTTCTATGGTAGGTGGGATAGCAGACCATACAGAAACCTTCGTCCTCACACACATTTTTGTGCAGCGGAACCAACAACAACTGGCTTTGGCACGAATGGTGTTTGACGGCGCATTTGAGCAATTCCCCACTCTCCGGGTAGGCTTTTTAGAAGGAGGTTGTGGTTGGTTACCAGATCTTGCCCACGCTTTCCATGAACATTGGGAAAAACGTATTCGGGACTTTGACCCTCAGCATCCCTACCGCCCCTCGCTGATGGAGTTCACCAAGCTGATGATTCAGGAAAGAGGGACTCATAACAATATCAACCTGATTAGTCAGGCGAAAAACCTCTTTGATCTTTTGTGGAATGTCCAGCATGACCCCGAAAAGATTAATGATATCAGTCTTTATGAACATTACGAACTCCGTCACCGAGACCCGCTGGAGTATTTTGAAAGAGGTCAAATCTTCACATCCTTTGAATCAGATGATCCAGGCCCTGCTTACCTGACTGCGGCGATGGGGGAAGTGGGTAAGCATCTCGCTTGCTTCTCTGGTGATTACGGTCACTGGGATGGTGTACTCCGTAACTGTGTGCAAGATGCTGCTACAGTAGCAGATTATGACCAGGAGCATTTAGAATTGCTGCTTGGCGGTAATGCACTGTCTTTATATGGCGATCGCCTGCGCGAATCCCTACCTGCTGAACTGCAAACCCAGCCTTCAACTCTAAGTAGCATTGTCCCATAGACGAATTGCGAGAATTTTTTGACTTTCCGTGTTGTCTGCGCCTCTGTGGTTCAATAAATTACTTTTTAACCGCAGAGGCACAGAGAACACAGAGAGAAAAGTAAATTTTATAATAAATTGCTCCTTTTGCGTAAAACTCAAAGGTAAGGGAAGATAACCAGAGTAGATACTACTGGAGCGATCGGAGCGTTAAATGACGAATGATTTGCCAAACAGAGACAACGCTCTCAATCAGGAACTACAGCAGCTGGTCAACGAAGCAAAGCGATATCCGGCTAATAGTAAAAATCCACAAGACAGAGCAAAAAGACGGATAGCTTTGAATAAGCTGATCAATGCTGTTCGGTGTTCTGGGAGGCTGAGCAAGCAAACTCAATGGTTAGGATTACCTAACTATGAAGACTATTATAACGAAGCATTGCAACATACCTTCATAGAAATTTGCCAAAAAATTGAACAATATGATCCACAATATGCTGTGATGGCATGGGTAAATAAAATTTTTACCAGGAGATTTTATGATGTGCTTAAAAAAGACCAGAAAAGAGGGATAACTCTGGTTCCCAAAAATCAAGACAATCCTGTGATCTCCCTAGATACAATTAATAGAGACTTACCCGTAAATCAGGAGATATCTGAGTCAGAGCAGCTTCAGGAAATTATAGAGAATGACCCAGAGAACTTTTTAAGTAACGAGTCTATTAAAGAGCATCCTAAAGCGAATTTAAAAGCGATTCTGTTGCTAGTCTTAGAAGGTAAGCAATGGAAAGAAATTTCTGAAGAATTAGGTGTACCACTTTCGACTGCTTCTAGCTTTTACCAGCGTCGGATGCATAAAATTATTACATATTTGAAGAAATATATATAAGCTGTTGCGCACTTAATTTGTATATGGGACGCGGGCAAGATGCCCGCACTACAATAATTTTACGTTTTCGTCTTATACAATCTAGTTGCACATCAGCTTAGCAGATGAATGAACTCACTATTTAAATTTTGGAGAACTTCTGATGAATAGCATAATTGATAAATTAACCTTTGGTGTTCCTCTATCTATTGAAGCCCATACCATTGCTCAAGAATGTAGTCAAGGAATCCCTAATAATCTCAAGCGTCAACAGGTTTATCTCAATACCTTGGCTGTGTATGCTGTAGATAAGTATTTACAGTGTATGGGATTTGAAACAGATTGGAAGGCAAGTGACAGCCGCAATAATTTAGCAATTAAATTAATGAATGTGGCTGATTTAGAAGTCAAAAGTATAGGAAAGTTAGAATGTCGTCCAGTTTTGCCAAAAGCAGAAGTATGTGAGATCCCACCAGAGGTGTGGGAAGATAGAGTTGGTTATGTAGCAGTGCAATTAGATCCTGCTCTAAAAGAAGCGACAATTTTAGGATTTACCCTGCAAGCTGCGGCTGAAGTGTCTCTGAATCAATTGCAATCTTTGTCAGATTTTTTACTTTATCTGAGTGAACTTGAGGTGGTAAAATCTCCACAGCAAGAGGATTCGTCAAGACTTGTGAAAATTGGACATTGGTTAGATGGGGTTGTAGACGCAGGTTGGCAAACTATTGACCATCTGTTAAATCCTCAACAATTGGGATTAGCTTTTAAGAATGCTGTGAGCATGACACGAGGTCAAAAAATTGATTTAGGCGGACTTGATAATATTTCTGTTGCTTTAGTAGTGAAAATTGCTTCGGAAAGTGAGGGTGAAGTTGAAATATTAACTCAACTCTATCCGGTGGGACAAAATGTTTTACCTGAAGGAGTGAAATTAAGTATTAGTGATGAATCAGAAGAGGCACTTTTAGATGTTACTTCCAGAGATGAAGATAATTGGATTCAATTAGAATTTAGCGCTGAGGTTGGAGAAAAGTTTCAGATTGTGGTGGGTTATGGTGACTCGCAGGAAATAAGAGAATTTGAGGTGTAAATAAATGGAAGTTTGTTTGTAGTAAGGGCTTTAGCCCTTATGTTAAGTGCTGAAGCGCTCACTACGAACCAAGAGTATACTTTTTAATAAAAAACCATGAATAAAACTATTATTCTAATTTCTTCCTTACTATTTTTACAGTTTCCTGCCTTTGCAGTGAAAACTAGTTCTGATTCTATTGCCCAAACAGCAATCTCACCAAAGACTTGTGAAATCAAAGCCCAAAATGGAGAGACGGGAGAGTATTCACCTCAACAACTGCAAACCCTCGCTAGTCGTATAACTGTCAGAGTTATGGGTAATAGTAATGGGGGTTCAGGAACACTCATTGCTAAACAAGGAAATACTTACCTAGTGCTGACAAATGCCCATGTCATTAGAGGAATCAACAACATCCGCCTCCAAACATCCGATGGCAAAACTTATTCAGCACAAATACTCCCCAAAACCAACTTTGAAAAATTTGATTTAGCCTTACTACAATTCCAAGCACTAGAAAATTATTGTTTACCCGAAATTGCTGCTTCAGTTCCTGACACTAAGACACAAGTCCTCGCTGCGGGATATTCTGTGGAAAAAAGACAAATAGTATTTCGTAGCGGTGTTGTGGAACAAGTTTCTCCAAGACCACTCAAGGAAGGATATTCTATTGGCTACACCAGCGATATAGAACAGGGAATGAGTGGCGGTGCAATTGTTAACTCTGTTGGACAACTCATTGGGATCAATGGTAGAAGTGCTTATCCAATCCTAAATACAGGTTATATTTATCCAGATGGTTCACGCCCCACAGAAGCACAAATAGCACAGATGCGGAAACTGAGTTGGGCAATACCAGTCTCTACCTTCTTAGCACAGGTGAACACAGAGATACTCACCGCTTATTCTCTCCCTATACCCAATACTCCTGATAACTTACCACGACAGCAACTGACAGGATGGTTAGGAGAATTAGAACAAAAAGCAAAACAAATTACGGTCAGAATTGATAGCAGTAGTAAAGCGAATGGATCAGGAATTATTATTGCTAAGCAACAGGATACCTACACAGTCCTAACAGCATGTCACGTTGTCTGTGAAGGAGAAGATGGAACAAATCCGTGCGGGAATGAACCAGAAGATGCAACAAAGCCGTCCGGGAATTATAGCTATCAAATACTTGCTCCAGATGGAAAACAATATCCTGTAGACAAAAGCACAATCAAAATAGAGAAGGGTGTAGATTTAGCAGTTGTGAAGTTTAGTGCTAGTAACCAGAACTATCAAGTTGCAACCCTAGCAAATTATAATCCCAATACTGGTGACTATATGTTTACAGGCGGGTATCCCAAATTAGGGAATAACTCAGCTTGGCAGTTGACGATGGGGCAGATTTTTGATAAAGAACAGGGATTATTAGAATCTAAACAATCAGACTTTGAAAGCGGTAGTATTAGCAGATTGCAAACTGAGAGTTCATTAACCGAAGGATATGCGTTAGTTTATAGTAGCATCACCTATGGAGGAATGAGTGGCGGACCAGTATTAGACTCTCTTGGGCGAGTGATTGGGATTCATGGAGAATCTGAGGGAGAGGTAGCAGTTGACAACAAAACCGGGGATACTGGCAGCAGTAGAGGTAAGATACAACTAGGTTACAGTTTAGGCATACCAGTGAGTACCTTTTTGGGAATAGCCCCGCGATTGGGTGTACAAGTACAAAAACTAGAAAATACTCCTCCACAACAACTAAATGCACAACAAATCAAGTCCATACAAGATGCAGTATTATCAACCGATGTCTCGCAAGGAAATACAACGGCTAGCCAATGGTTAGAAAGAGGAAATCAATTATGGCGCTTGCATCGATATCCTGAAGCAGTGAAAGCCTTTGAGCATGCGATTAAGTTGAAACCGTCGTTTGTGTACTTAGCTCACTATGGTAAAGCTTTAGCATTAGGTAGTCAGGGTAAATCTCAACAGGCACAAGCAGTATTAGAATTAGAACAAGTAGTAAAACTCAAGCATGACTTTGTTGCTGCTTGGGAAAAGCAAAGTGTAGTCTATCGAGAATTAAACCAACTAGATAAAGCATTAGTAGTAATAGACAAAGCAATTCAAATCCAGCCGAAGAATCCAAACCTGTATAACGAGAAGTGGGCGATCTTAGAGGAGTTAAAACGATATGACCAAGCAGAAATAGCGATAAGCGAGGCGATAAAACTTAATCGACGCTCTGCATTTTATAACAATCGGGGTCTGATTTACAATGAGCAAAAGAAATGGGATTTAGCTCTAGCTGATTTCAACGAAGCTGTCGCTATTAATCCCCAGGATGCTGATGCTTACAACAATCGAGGAGATCTTTATCAAAAACAGAAAAAATGGGATTTAGCTGTTGCTGATTATAACAAAGCTCTCGCTGTTAATCCTCATAATGCTAAAGTTTACTACAATCGTGGGGTCTTTTATGGTGAGCAGAAAAAATGGGATTTAGCTGTTGCCGATTACAACAAAGCTATCACTCTTAATCCTCATTATGCTAATGCTTACAACAATCGAGGTCTTCTTTACTATGAGCAGAAAAAATGGGAATTAGTCCTAGCTGATTACAACAAAGCGATCGCTCTTAATCCTCAGTTACCTCAAGCTTACAACAATCGGGGTAGTTTTTACCAAGAGCAGAAGCAATGGGATTTAGCTCTAACTGATTTGAATAAAGCCCTTATTCTTAATCCTCAGTATGCTGAAGCTTACTACAATCGGGGAAATCTTTACAAAGAGCAGAAGCAATGGAATTTAGCTGTTACTGATTACAACAAAGCTCTCGCACTTAATCCTCAGTATGCTGAAGCTTATAACAATCGCGGGGTTCTTTATGGTGAGCAGAAGCAATGGGATTTAGCTGTTGCTGATTTCAACAAAGCTCTCGCTGTTAACCCTCAGTTGTCTCAAGCTTACTACAATCGAGGAAATTTTTACCAAAAGCAGAAGAAATGGGATTATGCTCTAGCTGATTACAACAAAGCGATCGCTCTTAATCCTCAATATGCTCTAGCTTATCTCAATCGAGGTCTTCTTTACTATAAGCAGAAGAAATGGGATTTAGCTCTCACTGATTACAATAAATCTCTTACTCTTAATCCTCAGTATACTGAAGGATATAACAATCGAGGTCTTCTTTACTATGACCAGAAGAAATGGGATTTAGCTCTCGCTGATTATAATAAAGCGATCACTCTTAATCCTCAGTATGCTGAAGGTTATAACAATCGGGGAAATCTTTACTATGACCAGAAGAAATGGGATTTAGCTCTTGCTGATTATAACAAAGCCATCAATCTTAATCCTGAGTATAGTAAGGCTTACTACAATCGGGGAAATCTTTACAAAAAGCAGAAGAAATGGGATCTTGCTGTAGCTGATTTCAATCAGGCGATCGCTCTTAATCCTCAGTATACTGAGGCTTACTACAATCGGGGAAATCTTTACTATGAGCAGAAGAAATGGGATCTAGCTATAGCTGATTACAACAAAGCGATCGCTCTTAATCCTCAGTTGCCTCTAGCTTACAACAATCGGGGTACTCTTTACTATGAGCAACAGAAATGGGATCTAGCTATAACTGATTACAACAAGGCGATCGCTCTTAATCCTCAGTTTGCTGAAGCTTACAACAATCGGGGATTCGTCAAATACGAACAGAGAGAAATAGACGCAGCTATTCAACAATGGCAACAAGCTATTACACTTAACAGTAAACTTGCTGAACCTCACTTTGCTCTTGCAGTAGCTTTGTATGGTAAAGGGGAACAAGAAAAAGCTTATCAGTTAGCTGAAACCGCCTTACGGTTAGATAAAACGTTCGCTGATATCACAGTTTTGAAGAAAAACCTCTGGGGTGAAAGTTTAATTCGTGACGCTCAAAAATTGCTTTCTAGTCCTCAAATTCAAACTTTGCTATCAAAGCTTCGTTAAATATAGAGATCTTCCAGACGATTCAGCCATTGCAAAAGCCAATACAGAATGAGTAAATTATTTGACTTACTTGAAAAAATCAAAACCAAACCTGTATTATATCTGGGAACTGGTTCCATCAGCGATCTGCGGATGTTCATCCTTGGCTATCGCTTTGCGCGAAAGGAATCAAACATCTCCAATACTGAGGCTGAAAGTGACTTCTACAAAAACTTCCAACCGTGGCTGCAAAACCGCTTATCTATCCGTACCGTTAACGCCTGGGATAAAATTATTTTGCTAACCTGTATTGATGAGAAAGCTGCGTTTGATTATTTCTTTCAACTTTTGGATGAGTTTCTCCAACGAGATAAAAACCAAGATATCGACCCTATTCTGGTCGAATCATCCTTAAAAGATACCGAAACCGAAAAAGTAGCATAATCAGGTCGTTCTTAGCTACGCCAAGTGTATTACGTATGATGTTGATATGTTTGGTCGTTGCTGATTTTAATCCGGTAATAAACGATGAGATAGATCAAGGTTTCATCGGTGGTACAATATCTTATAGGGGCGAATGTCCGTTCACCCCTACATTGGGAATGTAAATTTTTTAATAAAAAACTATGAATAAAACTATTATACAAGATTTTAATTATTCAACTTTCATCTCTATAAACATCCTTACGATGTCCTATTTTTATAACAGTTATCAAGAGAATATCATCGATTATTTTGTATAAAATCCGATAATCACCTACTTTAATTCGATAGGCATTTTCTCTATCTTTTAGCTTTTTTACACCATCAGGTCGAGGTTCTGTTGCTAGTTCATCAATTTTTATTTGTATACGTCCTTGAAGATTTACAGGTAATTTTTTAAATTGTTTTGACGCAGCCTTGGAAAATTCTACTTTGTAACTCACGCTACGTCCTTTTTTATTTCTTTTTTAATTTCTTCCCAAGGAACAGTCCCATTTATTTTGATATCTTCTATGGCTAAATCATAGTCTATAAGGTCTTTTTCGTCTTCTAACAGTTCCAGAACTTCTTCTAAAGTGCTTTCTGATGCTATATGTAGATGAGCGTGAATCAGTTGAATTAGTTCTTGTCTTTCGATAGTAGTTTCCATTTTTACGCCTTTTTAAATACTGCTTTCGTACGTGACATTTTGCACCATTCTGAATCAGCCGGATATCCCGCCCTACACTTCAGTGTAGGGCTAATAGCTTAAGTCCATTGAAATGGACTGAAATTCTTGATCAGTCCTCTTCTCTAGGACTTTAGCTATCAGCCAGCGATTTAAATCTAGGCTTGACTGACAGCCCAGGTGCGAGATATCAGCTACTTTCAGTATAGCGCTGAGGCTTTTCAAACACTTCTTTACTAGAATAGCATAATGCCGCAAGATGATGAGTAACATGTTCTCGACAAGAAAAAGTTTTGTAAATCTTTCTCCTCTTGCATAAAATCACCAAGCTGGTACAGAAAGAGAAGTAGAAGCAATCAACAAGGTTGCACAACCTAAAACAAAAATTTTTACAAGGATAAGAATAATGTTAAAGAGAATGGTAGTATCTCTGCTCACTTCTGTTGGGCTATTAAGCCTTACTGCTCATCCTACATTAGCAAAGCTAGCAAATCATTTTGCTACCCACGAAACCGTTTATCCATCAACTTGTTCTGTTGCTGTTGATGGTGAAAGATATACCTGTGATTATGTCGTTGTGGGAGCTTTCAATGATGCTACTGCTAATATAAAACTTTGCTCCTCACAGTCCTGTTTTATCCTCATGCTGAACCGTACCCAATTCTCTCACGTTGCTAATGGACAGGATTTCTCTGTTTACAACCTAGCTTGGCAGAGAGGACGTTCAATTGTTCACCAATGGGATACATCTATGCGATGTGGTTTCACTCGTTCAGATGGATTAGGATGTGTGGGAGAATTGGAGGACGGGAGTGCGATCGCCATCTACATGGAATGAGGGAAATCGTGATTGGTCATGGGGAATATTCTCGTCTCGTAGGGTGCGTTAGGACGAAGTCCGTAACGCACCGCCCAAACCTTGGGATGGTGCGTTACGCTGCGAAGATCGCACCCTACTTAGATTTTTTCAAAATTCAAAGAGGATTCCTATAGTAAGAATTCAGGAGTCAGAATTGTGAAAGAATCAGGAGACAACAGGAGTCGTCTAACCTGATAACTCCTGACTCCTGAATAGATATTTTCTCTTAGGGTAGGAGTGGTAACACGATGAAAAAGTTAGTTGTCCTCAAACTGGATGGGAACTTCCGTGAGGGGTTTCGCGTTAGTGTAGAAATTGGTGAAGATGGTTCACTTGCGAATTTTGAACGAAGTGACAATGAATTAAGATTACCTCCAATTCCCACCCTACCTGATATTTATCAAGACTGGTCTAATAGTTATCGCAGTCTGGATGGACACCGCATTAAACCAAAAAAAGACCAGATTGTTCGTGTTAGATTTCAATCTTTGAAAAAAGAATGCCATGATAAGGCAGAAATTATCAAGCAGAATTTTATTAACTGGTTGCAAGCAGACTCGTTTCGTCAGGTTAAAGATTTATGTTTAACCCAATTAACTCCGGCTGATGAAGTGCGAGTGATTATCCGCACTACTGAATTTCAACTGCGACAATTGCCTTGGCATCTCTGGGATTTATTTGAGTATTATCCTCAAGCAGAAGTTGCTTTCAGTTCTCTTTCATCCCAACGGTTTAAAAGAAGCGTTCGCCCCAATCCTTGCATCTTAATTATTTTAGGCAACAGTGAAGGAATTAATGTTGCTGAAGATGAGAAACTCCTCAAACAATACTGCCAAAAAGCAGAAACAGTTGTTTTAGTTGAACCAACACCAGCAGAACTTAACAAACACCTTTGGGATGAGAAAGGGTGGGATATTCTCTTTTTTTCTGGACATAGTCGAACAGAGTTGACAAAAGGCAGAATTTTTCTCAACCACACTGATAGTTTAACAATGGATGAGTTGAGGTATGGACTGCAAACCGCAGTGATGCGGGGGTTACAGTTAGCCTTTTTTAATTCCTGTGATGGGTTAGGAATTGCGGCTGAGTTAGAAAGTTTGCATATTCCGCAAGTTATTGTGATGCGGGAACCTGTTCCTGATAGGGTAGCACATCAGTTTTTAAAGGACTTTTTCCAAGAGTTTACAGCCAGACAATCTTTTTATCAATCTGTTAATATTGCTCGCAAAAGATTACAGGGTTTAGAGCAAGATTATCCTTGCGCGAGTTGGTTACCAGTGATTGTCCAGAATTTGTTAGAAACACCTCCCACTTGGCAGAGTTTGGGAGCAATTTCTAACTGTCCCTATCCTGGTTTAGCTGCTTTTCGGGAAGAAGATGCACCCTATTTTTATGGAAGACAAGGAGTCACACAAAAGTTAGTGGCGGCGGTGAGTCAAAAGTCTTTAGTCGCAGTGATTGGGGCTTCTGGAAGTGGTAAATCTTCAGTGGTTTTTGCCGGGTTGGTTCCGCAGTTAAAGCAAGATAAAAAGCATGATTGGCTGATTGCTTCTTTTCGTCCAGGTAATAACCCTTTACAATCTTTGGCGATCGCCCTCACTCCCCTAACTCAAAAGAGGGTATCATTGGGCGGGTGGGGTCGTCATGAGCAAACGACTGATCAGCAACGGTTGGCAGAACTAGAACTAGAAGTGGAGTTAAAAGCAAGCGATGTCTACGACGGGCTACACCTACGCACTTTCCAAAATCTCCTTGAATCTATCACGACAGCTTCACCTAAGTCTCACGTAGTTGTCATTGCTGACCAATTTGAAGAACTCTACACCCTGTGTAACAATACTGAAGAACGCAAAATCTTGCTAGACAATCTTCTCAATGCCGTAGAGAAGGTTCCTAACTTTACCTTAGTTGTAACCTTACGGGCAGACTTTTTTGGAGAAGCTTTATCTCATCGTCGTTTAGCAGATGCATTGCAAGATACCCAGTTAAACTTTGGTCCCTTGAACGCCCAAGAATTAGAAGCAGCCATAGAACAACCAGCCCATAGTCTTAACGTACAGTTAGAACCAGGATTAACCCAACGTCTGATTGATGTGGTGTTAGAATCTCCCAGTTACTTACCTTTACTTGAATTTACCTTAACTCAGTTGTGGCAAAAACAACAGCGAGGATGGCTGACTCATCAGGCTTATACAGATATTGGGGGTGTTCAAACCGCATTGGCTGTTCATGCAGAAGGAATGTATGCTCAACTGAGTTTAGCAGACCAACAAAGAGTACAACAAATATTTATTCAGTTAGTACAACCTACAGAAACAAACGCTGATATTCGCCGTTTAGCGACTCGTGAGGAAGTAGGAGAAGAAAATTGGGAGTTAGCTGCGCGGTTAGCAGATGCGCGGTTAGTCGTGACAAACCGTAATGAAATCACCCAAGTCGAAACAGTTGAAATTATCCATGAAGCATTAATTAAAAACTGGCGACGATTGAGACAATGGATGAGAATTGATGGAGAGTTTCGCCGTTGGCAAGAGCAATTAAGGGCTACAATGCGTCAATGGGAAAATAGTCATCAAGATGCAGGGGTATTGTTGCGAGGAAAACCTCTCGTTGATGCAGAGGAATGGTTACTACAACGCTCAATACAAATGAGTAGTTCTGAGCAGGATTTTATTCATTTGAGTTTAGAATTACGGCATAGAGAGCAACAAGAAAAAAATGCCGCTAGCAAACGTATTTTTATTGGATTAACTGCTGGTTTAGTAGGAGCGCTAATATTGGCTGGTGTTGCTTTATTTCAACGGCAACAAGCACAAATCAATGAGTTAAAATCCCTCAGCCTTTCTGCCAAAATACTATTAAAATCTGGAAATGAAGTTGAAGCATCTGTTCCTCTACTGGGAGTTTTTAAAAACTTGGAGGAATTAACATATTTAGATACAAGAACCAAGATAGATTTGACAGCCTCTGTCCTAGAAAACATCAATCAAATTCGAGAGTATAATCGCTTAGAGGGGCATGAAGGCAATGTTATCAGTGTTAGTTTTAGTCCAGATGGTCAGCTTTTAGCTTCAGGAAGTCAAGATAAAACAGTTAAAATTTGGCGACGAAATGGAAAGTTGTTGCAAACGCTAGCAGGGCATAAAGACGGCGTTTTTAAGGTAATTTTTAGCCAAAACAGTCAATTTCTCATTGCTGCCAGCTTTGATAATACTATGACTTGCTGGCGATATAACCCGGTAACTGGTTTATTTGAGAAATATCCGTTTTTGACAATATCAGAAAAAGATGGATTGTGGGCGATCGCTCTCAATCCAAACGGTAACATGATTGCAACAGCAAATCAAAAAGGTCAAGTAAAACTGTGGACATTGGATGGTAAACTGAGCAAAACGATTCCAGCCCATAGCCAAAGAATCTGGAGTGTCAGTTTTAGCCCAGATGGACAAAGTGTTGCAACTGCAAGTGCTGATAAAACCGTTAAACTCTGGAATCTCGAAGGAAAAGCTGTGAAAACCTTACAAGGTCATAGTGATGAGGTTCTAAGCGTTAACTTTAGCCCAGATGGCAATACTCTTGCTTCTGCTAGTAAAGATAAAACGGTGAGAATTTGGAACTTAGCAGGTCAAGTATTGCATACCTTTGATGATCATACCGATGAAGTTTTAGATGTGCGTTTTAGCCCCGATGGAAAATTAATAGCTTCTGCAAGTGCAGATGATACCGTCAAAATCTGGAGTCTTCAAGAGGATTGGGAATCAAGAACTGAGAAAAAAATCCCCCCCCACTCCCCACTCTTACTTCACACATTTCAAGGACATGGAGGTAAAGCATCCGAGGTTAGTTTTAGCCCAGATGGGAAAAATATCGCTACCGCAAGTGCTGATCGCGCAGTCAAACTTTGGCATTTGCAGGGTATTTTACCTACTTTTACAGGCAACAGTGTTAGTATTAGTCCCGATGGGAAAACTTTTGCAGTCGGTAATCAACAAGGTATCGTCACCCTCCGACAGCGTGATGGAAGTTTGCTGCAAAGCTTCAAGTCACACGAAGGAGAAATAGTCAAGATAATTTTTCAGCCAAAAGGAAAAAGTCTTGTCACCATTGGGACGGATAATCAAATTAAACTTTGGAGTCTTGATGGTCAACTCCTAAAAAATTGGCAGGGATATGAGAGCGTTAATAAGAGTGCTATCCCTCTTGACCCTATCAAAGATGTGATTTTTAGTCCAGATGGTAACAAGATTGTCACCATTGGGGGAATTGACAAACAAGTAAAAGTCTGGGATTTAGAAGGAAATTTATTAAAAAACTGGCAGACTGATGATAATTTGTTAACAAGTATTCATTTTAGTCCAGATGGGCAAATCTTGGCGACTGCTGGAGACAAAACAGTAAAGTTGTGGAATCTAGAAGGGAAATTATTACAAACTTTATCGGGTCATCTAGCCAATATTGCATCTGTTAGTTTCAGCCCAGATGGAAAAATTATTGCAACTGCAAGTGCTGATCAGACAGTTAAACTTTGGGATAGTCATAGTGGAAAAATATTACGAACTTTACCCCATCATGATAATGTTTATAGTGTAGACTTCAGCCCAGATCGCCAAATACTAGTTTCAGCGAGTGCAGATAAAATCACTTTTTGGGGTTTAGATGGTCAACGACTGCATACCCTTCAAGGAAACCAAGGTAATAATATTTTAGAAGTTAATTTCAGTTCGGATGGGAACATCATTGCTTCAGTAGATGACAAAAATAACATAATTCTATGGAATCTAGATATGAATGATTTACAACACCGTGTCCATGATTGGTTCTCTGACTATTCCTCGTGAAGTATGTACTACCTAAAGCGGTTAGTTACTTGTCTAATCCTGACAACTAGTACCTTTGCAACAATTATTCCAAGAACAGAAGCATCTACTTCTCAGTATATACAGTCACAAGCAAAGGCAACTCAATGGTTTTTACAAGGAATACAAAAAGCAAATCAACAAGATTACCAAGGCGCATTGTCAGATTTTACACAAGCGATTGAAAACAATCCCCAGTATGCTGAAGCATATTATCAACGGGGTTTAATTTATGCTCAGTATGCTCAAGGAAAACCCTTAAATTTAGATGGAACTGCTCTAGGTTGTAAAAAGAAGGATAATTATATTATTATTTGTCCAGTTGAATTTAAAGATAGGATTAAAGAGAATAAACAGAAAGCAATTAAAGATTTTACTCAGGTAATACAAATAAATCCCCAATATGCAGCAGCTTATCATCAACGAGGCTTAGTTGAAGATGGGCAAAACAAAAAAATACAAGATTTTCAGATAGCTATAGACCTTTATTTACATAAAATTAAAGTCTTTTTAGAACAACATGATTATAACCAAGCAGCAGATTCGTTAGAGACTGTTGATAAAATATACGCAGAAATAAAATTCCTGACAACGCAGCCACTAGTGGAGAATAAGCAAACAGAAGAAAATCCAACCAATTCTTCAACTATATCCCCTGAACGCAGAAACTTACCTGAAGTATTAATGAGTGAAGCCCATCAGGTGCTAAGAAAAGGAGATTTGCTAACAGCTATTCAGACATATAAGCAAGCTGCGTTTATTTTGAGAGAAAGAAAAGATTCTAGATATCAAAAAGTACAGGAGATGATTAGAGAACTTGAGCAATTTGCTCATAAGTCATGAGAGATTGGGATTACTCCTTTCCCGCCCTTTAGATTACCTATCTAATTAACCGCAGAGGCGCAGAGGACACGGAGATCTGAGTTGGAGAGATTTAGGGAAGGGAGTAAGGGTTTTCCCGAACCCCAAAAATTACCTAATTCTGTAATTTTTTTAAGTCATTTATTGCTGTCTCATAAGCAGTAGTATTCCCTTGAGCCTGGAAAATTTGGGCTGCTTGCTGTAAATCCTGAATTGCTTTCTGTTTGTCACCCTTTTCATAGTAAACTAATGCGCGATTGTTGTAGGCTCGAGCATACTGAGGATTAAGAGCGATCGCTTTGTTGTAATCAGCCACAGCATAATCCCATTTCTTCTGCTCATAGTAAACAAGACCCCGATTGTTGTAAGTTTGAGCATACTGAGGATTAAGAGCGATCGCTTTGTTGAAATCAGCTAGAGCATAATCCCAGTTCTTCTGCTCATAGTAAACAAGACCCCCATTGTAGTAAGCTTGAGACAACTGAGGATTAAGAGCGATCGCTTTGTTGTAATCAGCTAGAGCATAATCCCATTTTTTCTGCTCTTTGTAAACACCACCCCGATTGTTGTAAGCTTGATACAACTGAGGATTAAGAGCGAGCGCTTTGTTGTAATCAGCTAGAGCATAATCCCATTTCTTCTGCTCATAGTAAAGAAGACCCCGATTGCTGTAAGCTTGAGCATACTGAGGATTAAGAGCGAGCGCTTTGTTGTAATCAGCTAGAGCATAATCCCATTTCTTCTGCTCATCGTAAAGAAGACCCCGATTGTAGTAAGCTTGAGCATACTGAGGATTAAGAGCGAGCGCTTTGTTGTAATCAGCTAGAGCATAATCCCATTTCTTCTGCTCAGAGTAAAGAAGACCCCGATTTCCGTAAGCTTGAGACAACTGAGGATTAAGAGCGATCGCTTTGTTGAAATCAGCTAGAGCATAATCCCATTTCTTCTGCTCATAGTAAAGAAGACCCCGATTGTAGTAAGCTTCATACAGAGGATTAAGAGCGATCGCTTTGTTGTAATCAGCTAGAGCTAAATCCCTTTTCTTCTGCTCAGCGTAAAGATAACCCCGATTGTTGTAAAATGCAGAGCGTGGATTAAGTTTTATCGCTTCACTTATTGCTACTTCTGCTTTGTCATACCGTTTTAACCGCTCTAATACCTCCCACTTCTCGTTATACAGATTTGGGTTTTTTGGCTGGAGTTGAATTGCTTTCTCTATTGCTACTAATGCTTTACCCAGTTGGTTTAATTCTCGATAGACTGCACTTTGCGTTTCCCAAGCAGCAACAAAATCTGGTTTTAGTTTCACTGCTTGTTCTAATTCTAATGCTGCTTGTGCCTCTTTACCTAATGCTAAACCTTTGCCATAGTGAGCTAAGTACACAAACAAGGGTTTTAGCTTAATCGCTTGGTCAAAGGCTTTGACTGCTTCAGGATATCGACGCAACCGCCACAGTTGATTTCCTCTTTCTAACCATTGGCTAGCCGTTGTATTTCCTTGCGAGACATCAGTTGATAATACTGCATCTTGTATCGACTGGACTTGTTTTTCATTGAGTTGCTGTGGAGGAGTATTTTCTACAAGTTGTGCTTGTACATCCAATCGCGGGGCTATTCCCAAAAAGGTACTCACAGGAATACCTAAACTATAGCCTAATTGTACCTTACCCCCATTACTGCCAGGATCTCCAGTTTTTTTATCCTCCGCTACCTCTCCCTCAGCTCGTCCATGAATCCCAATCACTCGCCCAAGGGAATCTAATACTGGTCCTCCACTCATTCCTCCATAGGTGATACTTGTATAAACTAACTCATATCCTCCTTTTAATGAACTCTCTGTTGGCAATGTACCAGCACTATTACTTTGAAAATCTGATTGTGTAGATTGTAATAATCCCTGTTCTTTGTCAAAAATCAGCCCCATTGTCAACCGCCAATCTGAGTTATTCCCTAATTTGGGATACCCGCCAGTAAACATATAGTCATTAGTTTTGGGGTTATAATTTGCTAGGGTGGCTACTTGATAATTCTCGTGACTAGCTGTAAATTTCACAACAGCTAAATCTACACCCTGTTCTATTTTGATGGTGCTTTTGTCTACAGGATACTGTTTTCCATCTGGGGCAATTATTTGATAGCTATAATTCCTGCATGGCTTTGTTGCATCTTCTCGTTCACAGACAACGTGAGATGCTGTTAAAACTGTGTAGGTGTCGTGTTGTCTAGCAATAATGATTCCGGAACCATTCGCTTTACTACTGCTATCAATTCTGACTGTGATTTGTTTTGCTTTTTGTTCTAATTCTCCTAACCATCCTGTTAGTTGCTGTTGCGGTAAATTGTCAGGAGTATTGGGTACAGGGAGAGAATAAGCGGTGAGGATCTCTGTGTTCACCTGTGCTAAGAAGGTGGAGACTGGGATCGCCCAACTCAGTTTCCGCATTTCCACTATTTGTGCTTCTGTGGGGCGGGAACCATCAGGATAAACATAACCTGTATTTAATATCGGGTACGCACTTCTACCATTGATCCCAATGAGTTGTCCAACAGAGTTAACAATTGCACCGCCACTCATTCCCTGTTCGATATCGCTGGTATAGCCAATAGAATATCCTTCCTTGAGTGGTCTTGGAGAAATTTGTTGTACAATACCACTACGAAATACTATTTGTCTTTTTTCGATAGAATATCCCGCAGCAAGAACGGATGTCTTAGTGTCAGGAACTGATGCAGCAATTTCAGGTAAGCAATAATTTTCAAGTGCTTGGAATTGTAGTAGGGCTAAATCAAATTTTTCAAAGTTGGTTTTGGGGAGTATTTGCGCTGAATAAGTTTTGCCATCGGATGTTTGGAGGCGGATGCTGTTGACTCCTCTAATCACATGGGCGTTTGTCAGTACTAAATAATTATTACCTTGTTTAGCAATGAGTGTTCCTGAACCTCCATTGTTATTACCGATGACTCTGACAGTGACACGACTTGCAAGGGTTTGCAGTTGTTGAGGTGAATACTCTCCCGTCTCTCCATTTTCGGCTTTGATTTCACAAGTCTTTGGTGACACTGGTGTTTGGGCAATAGTATCAGAACTAGTTTTTACTGCAAAGGCTGGAAACTGTAAAAATAGGAAGGGTAAGATAAGGGCAATATTTCTAGTCATATTTACCAAAGGGATTATGAGATAAAAAAGGGTTGTAGTTGCGCCAAGAGTGCGTTGAAACGCAACTACGAACCTGCATCTAGTGGTTTGTCAAGGTTAAATTGATGGGTAGTGCGAGCATCTTGCTCGCTTCGTGAGCGAGACGCTCACACTACCAACCCATGAAAATAAATTTGACAGACCACTAGCTATTTATTAGGGGGGCTTTTTTGAAAATATTCTGCACATCAATGTATATTTGCTCACCGGAACTTTGCAGAATTGGCTCTGACGTTTTACCTTCTAAACTATTAATTAGTCCTTGCAGTACTTGCTCCGGATTGCTGCCAGATTTCACCGTAAATAATTGATTATTGCTATTGCAACTTTCTCCTTGATTTGCCAGCCCACAGATAATAGGATAACCCTTCTCACTTTTACCATTATAAAGGTAATTTAAATGACCTTTCTCATAAGCAGCTTGAAATTTTGGCGTGACTTCTTGACAACGTTTTTGTGGAGTCCAGCCGCCTTTATTAAAATATTCTGATTTCCATCCAATCAGATAAACATGTCCTTTCCTTTCAGGAATCCAAGCAATTGTAGCTGGAATTTTTTCGCCACTTGCTGTGTCAAACTTTTCTCGACAGAAGAAAGTTACTTTATTGGGGTGAGATTCAGAGGATGTTGATTGACTTAAACTAGGAGATAGATTAATACTCAAGCTTGCTAGAGATGTTAACGCAGTTAGCCCTAAAGTGATGAAGAATGATTTGTTTTGCATGATGTTGACTATTGAGATTGAACTAAAAATGGATGATATGTTGAAGCCAACGTATGTATAAAATTTACAGCAAAGCGGCTCCAAAAACTTAAGAAATTTACTTGCACAGGTGGTTAAAGTGACGTAAGATACAACGGATAGCCAAAGAAAAACAAGGTCTGTTGGGCTAGATTTGGCTGTGCCATAGTAGTGGTGACAGTCACAGCGGTTGCGCAGAGTGCAGTGTGAATGGCGATCGCCATTCTGGTAACGGCTTTAGAGAATAGACGATATTTAGTCATTGTTTCTACCCACAGTAAATATTGATATCTTCACAGGTGAACCATTGTTTGCTTCTGTGTGGGTTTCGTAGGCAGTGTGTGTTTTTTACGCAGATGACCACGTTTTTTACAAAACTTTACCTTTTGTATTAGCTAGGGTAGAATAAGGGCGATGCCTACGGCGATAACCAAGCTACAGGTATAGAGGGCTGAGGATAGGAAGTGAATGCCAGCAAAAGATGTATTTCATACCGTTGTAAAATCTGCTTTAGACAAGGATGGTTGGACGATTACTGACGATCCCTTATCGTTACAACTAGAAGATGATCAAGTATTTATAGATTTGGGTGCTGAACGTTTAATTGCTGCACAGCGAGATCACGAAAAGATTGCTGTCGAAATTAAGAGTTTTCTAGCTCCATCAACTTTATCTGAGTTTCATACAGCACTTGGTCAATTCTTGAATTATCGAATTGTCCTGCGAGAAAAACAACCAGAACGGGTGCTTTATTTAGCAGTAAATTTGGAAACTTATAATGATTTTTTTAGTCGCCAACTTCCAAAATTAAGTATTGAAGAGTACCACTTAAAAATGATAATTTTCGACCCAATCCACGAGGAAATAGTGAAATGGAAAAAATAGATAAATATCGACAAATTATCAAAGAAGTTCTCACAGAGTATAGTCAGGTTAAGCCAGCAAATGGTGAAATTGAAGTCATTCCTATTTTAAATAGTGAAGAGGATAGTTATCAAATTATTCATATGGGATGGGATAATCGTCATCGTATTTATGGCTGTACAGTTCATATTGATATTAAAGATGACAAAGTTTGGATTCAAAATGATAATACGGAAGTCGGTATTGCTAATGAATTGGTAGATAGAGGAATACCAAAGAAAGATATTGTACTTGGATATCAAGCACCCTATCTGAGAAGTTTTACAGATTATGCAGTTAGTTGAATCAATGAACTACATCGCACTTCTAGAAGCTGGAAAAGGATCTGTATTAGGATGGGGAGATTAGACAGACAGTTTCATGTGTTGCTGGGGCAGACAATCACCTCTATAGATCGAGTTGCACTGGCGCAAGATGACAAGCGATCGCTGCTTATGGATACGTTGTTGTTTAGCCTAACAGATACTAGAAGATTTGAGTTGCTAGTACAGCAAGATACGGTCCGGTTTGAAGAGCTACCCGTAACTAATGGTCTATTTGCAGACTTTGAACTAGAGTCAGGTGAACAGTTGATGGTTTGCCCTACTGAAGAATTTGATGTGAAATTACCACAGACTGTGGCAAGTTTAACTGAGATTTGGGCAAGCGATGGAGAGAGTCAATTTTTAGTCGCTATTAGCTTCTGGGATCGCACTAGACATCATATTATTTCAGTTTGTACAGAAGGAGACTCAGCAGAGTTAATGACCCAGGAGGAGTTGCGACAACGAACAGATGACATGGTGTTCAGCTATGGCAATTTATCGTATCGACTATACACAAGTCCCTTTGAAATCAAAGAGGTGCTTATATTGAGACTAATCGTGCGGAGGTGGAAGCTGAGTATCAGCAAGTTCTCAAAGAGTCTGAAGAACTCCAGCAATATTACGAAGAGCAAAATCGTGAGCTAGTTGCTCGAATTTCTGCACAACCGCCGAAGCCCGGAACTGAAGCAGCTTGGGAAAAACTGCGGGTAGCCAAGGCAAAGCGCAAGTCCAAAGTATGATTTTCCTTGCTTCCTTGCTAATCTGCCATAATAATTCTTGTACCTCTCAAAACTGAGATCCGCCAGCTAAGAAAATATTATGCCAGATAAGGAGCTATATAATATTACACTTGAAAACCAAGACATTATCATCAGATTCAATAGGAATATTCTAGCTCAAGAAAGCCTGACCAAGTTTTTAGAATATCTTGAGTTAGAGACAATAAGAGTGCGCAGTCATCTAACCGAAGAGCAAGCCACCATCCTAGCTGATGAAATAGACCACGATATGTGGTTAAAAATCAAGCATAAATTTGTAGGATAGTTGGCAGTGTCTACACAAAAGCCGATTATTGTTGATACCAATATATTGTTCTCAGCATTACTAAACAACAAATCTAGTTTTGCTGAGATACTCATAGGCTCAGATTACCGTTTTTTTGTCTGCGAGCTAGTTCTGGTGGAACTATTTAAGCGCAAGGAGAAGTTAGTCAAAGTAAGTCTTCTATCAGAAGATGAAATAGTGCGAATTTACCAAATACTGCTGAAACGAATTACTCTCTATAAAGAAGACTTAATTGCCCTTGATTATCGAGCAGTAGCCTACGCCTTATGTAAAGATATTGATGAAAGCGATACTCCCCACGTAGCGCTAACCTTGGAATTAGATGGCTCGTTGTGGACAGGTGATAAAAAACTTAAAGAGGGATTGAGACGAAAAGGCTTTAACCAGTTCTTTGAACCCAACAGCTTATGGGATACCTAAGAGAAAAAAAGGCTTGTAGTTGCGCAAAGAGTGGGAAGACACCGCAACTAAGAACTGGTGTCAAGTCGCTTCTCGAAAGTCAAAAACGGTCAGGGCGATCGCCGTTGTTTTGCATGGGTTGGATTTTTGAAATTGAACTAAAAATTGATGAGGTGTTGAAGGAATATATTGCTCTCGCCCATCTACTTATTTAAGGATGAGCAGTTGCGCGTAAACTGTAATTTCCAGTTTCTTCTGGTTCTGAAGAACTCGCCACGATTAGATAGACTCCATTTTCTGGCAAAGTCGTCACAATTTGAGAATTCAGGTCACCCGGTCCTCTATCGTCGTTCTCAGCTATTTTCTTCAAACCTTGACCTTCTGGAGATTCAATAACCTGATATAAAACTAAAAATGAATTAATCTTTTGGCTGTTCATCTCAATGACAACCTTTTGACCTACTCGACCTTGAAATTGATATAACTTGACAAAGCTACCATTTTTTCTAGTGCGATCGCCTTCAACTAAACTGCCGTTAATGACTTGACCATGAAGTGAGATAGTTGCAATAGTTGACTCTTTTGGCTTAACTACGGTAGATTTATCAGAAACTCGCTTTTTGCGGATGTCTGATAAAAAAGACTTGACTTTTTCGACAGGAACAGCAAAGTTAACACCAGTACCACTGGGTGTGAAACCAGTTATATGATCTTCTCCATCATAGACTCGCGCTGTAGCAACGGAGACATTAACACCAATCACTTCTCCTTGAGTATTTAATAGAGGTCCTCCAGAATTTCCTGGATTAATATTTGCGTTATGTTGAATTGTCCCATCTTCACGAATACTGCTAATGTAGCCTTGGGTGCAGGTATCACGATACTTTGGGTTGAGAGGAGTACCAATAGCAAAAACATGATAACCAACTTTAGCTGAACTTGGACTAGCTAAAGAAAGGGCTGGCACATTTTTTCGGTTTTGTATTTTTACAGCGGCTAAGTCTATACCCCCCATTGCAAAACCAATGACATCAGCCGGAACTTGTTTTCCATCCTTAAAAACAACCGTAACTACGCTAGGACTTCCATCAATAACATGAGCATTTGTGATAATTAATCCATCTTCACTAACGAGGAAACCACTACCATGTCCATTGCCATCTTTAATTGTTACGACAGCAAGACCCCCTTGTTCACAAACTCGATTGGCTTCTTTTTCCTCAGTTGTTTGTGCCAAGACACGGCTAGAGTACCACGCTGACTGTCTGTTACTCAAGAGTAGCTGTTCAATATTGAACTGCCCAATAGTGGTAAATACGGTACATATTGTTAAGGTTATAAATCGTGAAAATTGGTTCTTCATTGTCGTTTTGCCGTTGGTTATTATGCGGTCAATATGTCAACATTGGAAAGTGAACGCTAAATTCTAACTTTTAGAGGTGGTATTAATTTCAACCATGAAATAGTAGAAATCATGAGATTTCAGAAACAAGCATAAGGCTTTTAGCTACGTAAAAATCTAAAGATTCGTGTATGGAATCTTGCAACCAGTCAATTATCTTAACTATCTAAGTTCAATACAATCATTGACTGGTTTTGTCTCAATTCATTCCTTGATACCTACGTACAAATTGCCATCGCAGCGATAGCGCAGAGTCGAGTGCTAAAGGCGATCGCAAATCCAGTAACAGCTTTAGAAAATAGACGATATTGAGTCATTGTTTTTACCCACAATAAATATTGATGTCTTCAGAGAAGAACCATTGCTTGCTTGTATGTGGGTTTCGTCAGCAGTTGGTGTTTTTTACGCAGATGACCTTGTCTGTTACAAAACTTTACCTTTCAACATCCTCTGCCAGATTCTCGATCTGTTGATGATGTTCCTGTTCTCTGCTAGGACATTTTCTAAGCGTTGACGTTTTTTTTCATCCACTGAATTTTTTCCTCTAGCATCAGTTATCCGAATTGTCGTCAAAAAGGTAGCGGGAAATATTGTGAGTTAAATAATTAAAATGCACCCTTGAGTGTAGGTGATGGAAGAAAGCACCCTGTTGGCATCATGCAGGCCAATTAAACGTATAGCAGCCTAAGTTTTTGAGATGCACTTAACTGATTTGTGTCCAATGTGTTGGTGCTGCGACATCCTCTGGTAGACGAGTTGCGCGATCGCCCAGTGCCATTGTGATCTGCTGTGGTTCCAAGTTTTTGACTCCTGTAAGAATTGCCCCATCTAGTTTGACATCACAGAGGTTTGCCCCATAGAGGTTGGCTGCCATGAGATTTGCCCCACACAGGTTGGCTTCATGGAGAATTGCCCTTTGGAGATTGGTTCCAATCAGATTTGCCCCACAAAGGTCAGCTTCCCGCAAGCTTGCTTCCGAGAGGTTGGCAAAAAATATCTCTGTATGTTGTAGCTTAGCTGCATTCAGGTTTGCCTGTTGCGCGTTTGCTCCATTCAAGTTTGCTTGTTGCAAATTAGCCCCAATCAGTCCTGTTCCGTACAAATTAGCCTTACCAAGCTTTGCACCTTGCAAGTTAGCAAGAAACAGCTTTGCTCCAGAAAGGTTAGCACCTTTAAGATTTGCTCCCTGTAAATTAGCCTTATAGAGGTTTGCTTCCGAGAGGTTAGCTGCACGGAGACTTGCTCCTGAGAGGTTAGCTGCACGCAAGATTGCTTTACACGCCGATGCTCGATTTAGGTTTGCCCCTGAGAGATTAGCTGCGTGTAAATTGCATGATTGCAAGTTGGCTTCACACAGAATCGACCCAGAGAGGTTAGCTTCATCTAGGTTTGCTTCACAGAGGTTAGCTTCCCGTAGATCTGCTCCACAAAGGTCAGCTTTCTGTAGGTTTGCCCCTCGGAGATTCGCTTTGTGTAGGTCTGCTCCACAAAGGTCAGCACTCCGTAAATCAAGTTTCTGATTTTGTGGGTCTTTCTCTACATTACGCCTGCCAATAACAGTGAGAGCCGCCTGAATATCAGTGCGAAGTCTTACAGTTTCTTCTATTTGTGGCTCAACAAAGCGAAGCCGAGGTGTTTCTGTCTCTACACTCAGGTTGCAGTAGGAGACGTCTTCTTCACTATTGTTCTCTCGTTCAGGTTTACTAGTCGTATTTTCCCGTACAAAAGCAGTGAGGATTTCCATGATTGTCCAGTATTCTTTAGGTGAATCCTGGGCAACTCGCTCTAACGTATAAATTGCACCTGTCCGCGTTGCCACATTGTCGTGTCCAAGCTGTGTAATTGCAGTCATCAAGCGTTCTGCAATGAGTCGGTCTTGCCCTAATTGGACACTTTTCATGCCCACTTCAATGTTTTTCTCAGCGGCGATCGCGCTTTTTTGCAAAGCTTCTGCTCTTTTAGCTGCATAGTAAGCATTAATTAAAACGGCTAACCCTAAGAAAAGTGTTGCACTAGTGGTTAATGCTTGAGTTCTACTTTCTATTTTTTCCTGATTCGACAGTCCCTCACTTTTGGAAAATGATAAGAAAAATACTGTCGGTGACATCGTGAATAAAACAGTTATTGCTATCAACCAACTTTTAAGTACGTCTGTCTTCCTAGCAGACATAGTTGTAGTATCCCTCACAACACAGAATTCATACGGAGAATATTGGGAATAAAGAGTATAGCATTTGTCTCAAAATTTCAATAGCTGCCAAAAGACGGAATTGATGTTGATGTTGCTAAACTGCTAGCTCCTATAAGCTGAAATACCTTTATTGCCTTAAACTTTTTAAGTGAAGGAAGTCAGGAACCAGAATACAGAAGCTTCTTGACTTTTACCAGAGAATGCAACTTGAATACTCATGAGCTGATAATCTTTACAGAATTTTCATATCTGAAAACAGTGAGTGGGGAGAAGAGAGAGGGGGGAGTGTGGGGAGTCAGTGAATAATTGCTTTTTATTACAAAGATATTACTTACTAATGTTCTCCCCACACCCCCCCACACCTCCCACACTCCCCACACCCCCCACACCTCCCACACTCCCCACACCCCCCACACCCTAAACCCTAGATGTAATCCTTTTCATCGCCTCCTCCACATTCTCACGGCTATTAAACGCGGAAATCCGGAAGTAGCCCTCACCTGAAGCCCCAAAGCCAGAACCGGGTGTACCAACTACATTCACAGTTTGCAAGAGATGATCAAAGAAATCCCAGCTAGACAGACTATTCGGTGTTTTTACCCACACATAGGGTGCATTCACACCGCCATACACCTGCACGCCAGCTGCCGTCAACTGCTCACGGATAATTTTGGCATTCGACATGTAGAAACTTACCAGGGCCTTTATTTGTGCTTCACCCTCTGGTGAATAAACCGCCTCAGCTCCTCTTTGAATAATGTAGGAAACTCCATTAAACTTTGTAGATTGGCGACGGTTCCAAAGCTTCCACAACTCGACGTTTGTACCATCTGATGCCTGAGCTGTTAATGTCTGAGGCACGACCGTGAGGGCACAACGGGTTCCAGTAAAGCCTGCATTCTTAGAGAATGAGCGGAACTCAATCGCACAATCTCTTGCCCCTTCAATTTCATAAATTGAGTGGGGAATTTCCGGATCAGAAATAAACGCCTCGTAAGCGGCATCAAAGAAGATGATCGAGCCATTCGCTTTAGCGTAATCTACCCATGCCTTCAAGTGTTCCTTCGTAGCAACCGCACCTGTAGGATTATTTGGAAAGCACAAATAAATGATATCTACCTTTTGCGATGGAATCTGCGCCGTGAAGTTATTCTCGGCTGTAATTGGTAAATATACCAAGCCACCAAATTCACCCGCCTCATTCGCTGGACCTGTGTGTCCTGCCATCACGTTTGTGTCAACGTACACTGGGTAAACTGGGTCTGTTACTGCAATGGTGTTGTTATTGCCAAAAATATCCAGAATGTTTCCAGTGTCACACTTCGAGCCATCGGAAATGAAGATTTCACTCTTGTCAACTTCACAACCACGCGCTTGGTAGTCATGAGCAGCAATCTTTTCTCGTAGCCAATCATAGCCTTGTTCTGGACCGTAACCTTTGAACGTTGCGCGATCGCCCATTTCTTCTACAGCCTTGATCATTGCCGTCCGGCACGCTGTCGGTAATGGTTCCGTTACGTCTCCAATTCCCAGCCGGATAATTTTAGCATCCGGGTTTGCTTGTGCGAACGCATTCACCCGACGGGCAATTTCTGGGAAAAGATACCCCGCCTTAAGCTTGAGATAATTTTCGTTGATCGTTGTCATGATAGATTGCGATGAACTCCGTAAGGCAGTTTACCGTGCTTTTTGGGTAATTAGTGGAGCGTGGGGAGTACGGCTGTAAGAAGTAGGGAATATGTTGATCTTTTAGTACTTTTGTACTAATATTAAATGGCAGATAGCGCTTTTCATCTACGTGAAGTACACACGACGTAGGGGCGCAGGGCCTTGCACCCTTACAGATGTATCTCACTTGAATTGTAAATCGCTATAAACTTGTCAGGCATTGCATCTTCACAAGAAAACCTCGTGCTTAAGTAGGTTAAAGGGGAAAAAATTTCCTCTTTAACCTTTTTCCTTCCCAAATCAATCAAAAGTTTTGATTTACAGGCGCTTTTTTGGAATTTATTTAACATATTTCACGAAATTCCCCGTCTTCTTAAGGCGTGGTACTTCACACTATCGAAGTAGGAAGCCCACGAGGTTGGGAGTTGAGCGGGGCAAAATACGAGTTCTTGGTCATCTGGATGACAAATGTATGGAACAACTGGCATTTGTCTACTATACTTGGTTTACAGGCTTTGAATAATACTGAGAGCGAGTAGATTGCCTCACTAGACAATTTCTCATAGTTTAAGATTAGACATCAGGTCTGTAAAGCATTAACACCAAAGTGAGTAGACTGGCTGGACGCTACGAAATCGTGCGGCAATTGGGTGGAGGCGGGTTTGCGATTACCTTTCTAGCACGGGATGATCTACAACCTAGCAAACCCCTGTGTGTGGTCAAGCAACTGCGTCCTAACCATACCCATCCCCGCATTGTGGAGTTTTTTAAGAAAGAAGCTGCTATCCTCGAAAGGCTGGGCAAACATCCGCAGATTCCCCGACTACTGGCACATTTTAGCGAAAACCAGAATCTTTACATCGTTCAGGAATTTATCCCAGGACAAGACCTGAGTGCAGAAATCATGCGTGGTAAGTACTTGAGCGAGGATGAGGTCATCAAGCTCATACACGAAGTGCTGTTGATTTTACGCTTTGTCCATCAGCAGGGAGTGATTCACCGTGACATCAAACCCCAAAATATCATGCGACGGCATCAGGATGGTAAGATTTTCCTGATTGACTTTGGGGCGGTGAAGGAAATTGCCTCCCAAATGGTGAATTCTCAGGGTAACATAACTTCCACTGTCGCCATTGGCACTCCTGGTTATATGCCCAACGAGCAAAAGAATGGTAAACCTTGTTTGGGTAGTGATGTTTATGCTTTGGGAATGGTCGCCATTCAAGCCCTGACCGGCATTATGCCCTTTGACCTACAAGAAGACCCCCAAACTGGTGAAATCATCTGGCGACACCATGCACAGGTGAGTGACCACCTAGCCAATGTTTTAACTAAAATGGTACGCCGTCACTATAGTCTCCGCTACTCTGGAGCAGAGGAGATACTGCAAGCCCTAATACCATCCTCTCTAACCCCCATAGACAATACTCCAAACACGGCGAGATTAGTCCTACAAACCTTTCAGTTTCAGATAGTGACTGTGGATGTCCAGGGAAAAATCACCAACCGCCGCCCCAGTCAAGCAAAATTCCTGACAGAAGATTTGGGCTACGGTATCAGTCTGGAGATAGTAGAAATACTTGGTGGTAGGTTTGCTATGGGTTCACCCGAAGGGGAGAAAGAACGATATCCAAATGAAGTTCCACAACATAGTGTGACTATTCAGCCATTTTTTATCGGTAAATTTGCTGTTACCCAAGAACAGTATCAAGTTATTACAGGGAAGAATCCTTCTAAGTTTAAAGGGGCGAAACGACCGGTTGAAAGTGTCAGTTGGGATTGGGCGATCGCCTTTTGCGATCAACTCTCCCACAAAACTGGAAAGATGTATCGGTTACCCACTGAAGCAGAGTGGGAATATGCCTGTCGTGCAGGAACCACTACCCCGTTTAACTTTGGTGAAACAATCACTACTGAAATAACGAACTACGAGGGTAATTACACTTATGGTTCTGCCCCTAAAGGTCAGTATCGTCAGCAAACGACAGAGGTTGGTAGCTTTCCACCAAATGCCTTTGGTTTGTATGATATGCATGGAAATGTCTGGGAGTGGTGTCAAGATACATACCACGCAGATTACAAAGGAGCGCCTACTGACGGAGGTGCGTGGTTCAATGAGAATGATCATCGTCGGATTGTGCGTGGTGGTTCTTGGTTCGGTACTCCAAGACTCTGCCGTTCTGCGCTTCGCAACAGAATCGCACGGGACTTTAGGTACAGCTTTGTCGGCTTTCGGGTAGTGCTGTGAGATTTTGAGCAGGGGAGTAAATATAATCTAAATTTGGTATGTTTATTGAGAGCGAAAAATGTCGGGTGCATCCCAGTTTTGCAAAAAAATGATCAGTAGTGTGAGCATCTTGCTCACGTAGGCTACAAGCGAGCAAGATGCTCGCACTACAAATTTACGAAACCAGGATGCACCCAAAATATTTCCTATTATCTCCTGATTATTTAACAATTCTGACGGATGTATTCTGACGGATGTATTCTAACTCAAAAATTTCTTTCACTTTCCACTCTTCGGAATCGTGTTCCTATGCTTCAAAGACTGTATATACACAACTTCAGATGCCTAGAAAACTTTGAACTGCCCATGAAGGAGATGTCATCTGCTCTGTTGATTGGAAAAAATGGTACAGGTAAATCAACTATTGCTATTGCATTAGAGGTGCTTCAGTCCATTGGTCGAGGTATCAATAGAGTTGGACAACTTGTCCAGTCGAAGGATTTCGCTCGTGGAAGGTCTGATGTTCCAATCCGGTTTGAAATAGAAGTATTTATTGAAAATAAATTATACAAATATACCCTAGCTTTAGAGTTGCCGGAAAAATTTAAAGAGCTTCGAGTTTTTGAAGAGCAATTGCTAGTTGCAGGAGAGCCAATATACTCTCGAAAAGAAGCTAAAGTCAGTCTTTCCAACAGCGCACAAAATCGTGAAGCTCAGTTTCAGGTAGATTGGCATCTTGTTGCCCTTCCAGTCATTCAGAAGCAATCAGAGACTGATCCTCTTCATATTTTTAAGACTTGGCTTGCTCACATGATCATTTTAGCTCCAATCCCAAGCTTGATGACTGGAGACTCCAACGGTGAAACTTTGGAACCGAAGCGAGAGGGTTCAAATATTGGGGAGTGGTTTTCTGGGTTACTCGGTCGCTATCCTGCAGCCTACACACAGATTGACAAATATCTTCGAGAAGTTATGCCTGACATAAAAGTTTTCAAATGAAAATACCTTTGTACTTGATCGAAAAAGCCACTTAGAGCCAACTTTGGTTAGATTGCTCAGTGATATATCTGTTGAAGGTGATCTTATACAAACCTTGATTCTTGGCGATATAGAACTATGAGTATAAATAAGCATAAGCCGCACATTCTTGTGTTGCCTGAAGATGATGCTAATCGCCAGATTGCGAACGGATTTAAATGTGGGTGTTGAATAGCATTGTAACCAAAAGCTATGTTAAGAAAATATATATAGTCAATAAAAATAACAATTTAAGCATCAATGTTACTTCTTCATGCAAACATTAATTATTGATAACTATGACTCTTATACATTTAATTTGTACCAAATGATTGGGGAGGTAAATGGAGAAGTCCCTCTAGTAATTCGGAATGATAAGATGAATTGGGATGAAATTAAAGAGATTGCATTTGACAATATTGTGATTTCTCCAGGGCCTGGTCGTCCAGAAATTTCGGCAGATTTTGGAGTTTGCCGACAGATAATTGAGAATGTAAATATACCCTTGCTGGGAGTTTGTCTGGGACATCAAGGACTTGCCTACTTACATGGTGGTAGGGTGATTCATGCCCCGGAAGTTCGACACGGTAGACTCAGTAAGATTTTTCACAATGGTTCTGAATTGTTTCAAGGCATTCCCAATCAGTTTGCAGTAGTGCGTTATCACTCTTTGCTTGTTGCTGATGAACTACCTGAGTGTTTAGAAAAGATTGCTTGGACTGAAGCAGGACTAGTGATGGGATTGCGTCATCGGTATTTACCTTTTTGGGGTGTGCAGTTTCATCCAGAGTCTATCTGCACAGAATATGGGCAAAAATTGCTTGAAAATTTTAGAGATCTGACGCTACGATTTACGAAGAAGGTGTCAAGAGGTTCAGAAAAATTGTATTTTTCAGGATATGGATCTGTTAGTTCTGCTATAAATCATCCTGCTCAAAAACACTCTGAGAAGTATGAACTATATACGCGCAAGTTAGATATCTGCCCCAATACAGAACAAATATTTGTACAGATGTTTCGGGATGCACCAGAGGCTTTTTGGTTAGATAGTAGCCGTGTGGAACCCGGTTTATCTCGCTTTTCGTTTATGGGCGATGGGAGTGGGGCAAACAGTTTATTAGTAAGATATTATACTGAAACGCAAGAACTGATGATCGCACAATCAGATACCGTAATCCGTTGTCATGAAAGTATTTTTACATACCTAAAACGGGAAATAGAGTATCGGCGTTGTCAATCAGATGAACTCCCGTTTGATTTTAACTGTGGGTTTGTTGGTTATTTTGGCTATGAACTCAAGGCAGAGTGCGGATCGCAATTAGTGCATTCTTCTCCCTTCCCAGATGCGATTTTCTTACTTGCCGATCGCATGATTGCTATCGATCATGAACAGCAGTGTCTTTATTTGCTACAACTAGTCAAAAAAGGACAAACACAAGAAGTAGAAACTTGGTTTGACACTATCCAACAACAACTCGAAAACCTTCCCCCTCTGCCAAAGATTATACCCCAGGAAAATCAACAGCCAATTAAGTTTCATTTGCATCGCCCTCACCAGACTTACATCCAAGATATTCATCAATGCTTGGACGAAATTCACGAAGGAGAAACCTATCAAGTTTGCCTTACGAATCAGCTTCACACCGATGCAACTCCCGATCCATTAACGTTCTATCGCACATTACGCCAAATCAATCCTGCACCCTACTCAGCCTTTTTGCGCTTTGGTGATCTTGCGATCGCCTGTTCATCTCCAGAACGGTTTCTCAAGATTGATCAAAACAAATGGGTAGAAAGTAAGCCGATAAAAGGAACACTACCGCGAGGAAAAACCCCACTCGAAGATTTTGCCCTACGGGAACAGTTACGCAACAGCGAAAAAGACCGGGCTGAAAATCTCATGATTGTAGATTTGTTACGCAATGATTTGGGACGAGTCTGTGAAATTGGTAGTGTCCATGTACCAAAATTAATGGATGTAGAAACCTACGCAACAGTACATCAGTTAGTGTCAACAGTACGAGGACGGTTGCGACCAGACTTACAAGCAGTGGATTGCATTCAGGCATCATTTCCAGGAGGGTCAATGACCGGCGCACCCAAAATCCGCACCATGCAAATTATTGATCGGTTAGAACAAGAAGCGAGAGGAGTGTATTCTGGAGCTATCGGCTTTTTAGGCTTCAATGGTTCAGTTGATTTGAATATTGTCATTCGGACTGCCGTTTTGACTTCTGATCAAACATACATCGGTATCGGTGGCGGAGTTATAGCACTTTCTAATCCTGAAATGGAGTTTCAAGAAACGCTACTCAAAGCCAAAGCTTTAATCCAAACTATGCGAAAGACTTATGATGAAGGCGTATCCTAAAACATAGTCCAAATACCCATGTCTTGCTGGGGTTCCCCACACCCTTTTTATTATTCTTCGCTCAATTCAAAATTAACCCGCTCGTAAATATCTTGAAAGGAAATTTGGAAATTGATAGAATCAAGGACTAAAACTGTATCTTGCCCTTCATATTCCTGAAAAATCCATTTTCCTTCTGTTTCTTTTGTAAATTTTTCTATATAAAAGCTGTATTGGTCAATCATAATATATTCCTGAAATTCCGGAATAGAACGGTAATATTTAAACTTGTCTGTTCTATCGAAACTTTTCGTTGAATTTGATAGGACTTCAACAATTAAACATGGGTTGGTAATCGTAGTTGTATTCGTACCTTCGTAAACTGGTTCTCCTTTGATTACCATCACATCAGGATATGTATAGAGACGATAATCAGATATCCATAACTTTACATCATTGATGTATATGTCA
The DNA here is from genome assembly GCA_903903925.1 of uncultured cyanobacterium. GTDB lineage: Bacteria > Cyanobacteriota > Cyanobacteriia > Cyanobacteriales > Nostocaceae > Stigonema. Next base: position 43,884 of record CAIVAU010000130.1, on the reverse strand, counting down.
TAAGCTTGACCTTGCACTGTTAATGGAAATTTTTTATAAAAATTACCTGCAATTTTATTGTGATTAGTTGTTCCTCCAGGCATTGGGATAATTTCTCCATCTTTGTATTCACTTTTATATTCGGCTTGCTCTTCTAATTCCAGATATTCTTCTGGGGTGTAATAGCGCTTTTCTGTTTGTATTACCACACGAATGACCTCGATAGATAGGTTACACTAATTTAACATAATTTCTGCCACATAGGCAATGTCCACACCCAACTCCCCACACCCAATTCCTCACTACTAACTCCTAACTTTTAATTCCCCACTCCTAACTGAAATTCACGTCGCGCCTGTTGATTTAACTGCAACTTTTCCTCTAAAGCTACCCAATTTTCCTGATCAATTAAGTTGATCAATTCGTCGAGATTATGGCGATACTGTTGGAGCGATCGCAACAAACAAGAGCGATTGTACTGTGCCATCAATACTCCCAACTCTGGATTACCGCCACCAACACGACTTGTATCTCGAAAGCCTGAACTAGCTAGCTTTTGGGCTAACTGCAAAACATTGGGATCAGTTTCACTCATACAAGCAGTAATCAAAGAAGTACTGATCATCACAGGCAAATGAGAAATCCAACTGACAGCACGGTCATGGTCTTCTGGAAGACAATGGTAGATAGTAGCCCCAAGCTGTTGCACAATTTGCTCTACAACCGCAATTGCCGCATTTGGTGTTGTTGCAACTGGTGTCAGTACATAAGGTCTATTGACAAATAAGTTTGGTACAGCTGCTTCTATACCACTTTCGGCTGTTCCTGCCATTGGATGTCCACCGATGAAATTTTCCCAAATGGGCGCAATCTCCTTGACTATTGGTGCTTTCACCGAACCTACATCAGTTACGACTGTAGTAGACGGCAGATGAGCGATCAGGTGTCTAAATGTGGGAATAATAAGAGACATAGGTGTACAAATAAATACCACCTCTGCTACAGCCAGCAGATTCATGTCAACTGACGCTTGATCGACACAGCCTAGGGCGATCGCCCTCTGACAAGTTGATTCCCGGCGACTAACCCCTAAGACATAATACCCATGCGATCGCAAATCTAAACCTAAAGAACCACCTATAAGCCCAAGTCCCAAAATACCAATATTCATAAGTAAAAAGAGAATTTCCATAAATAAATTTAGTAGCCTCTCCCTAATTTTATTACTCTTTCTGTTTACTTTTTACTTTTGCCTTGTTCGATGATTTTGACATCCTTTTATTTCTTTCTACATACTTTACCAACTATTGAAGTTGGCATTCTAGGGGTTGATTCATGACTATAGAAGAATTGCTGAAAAAATACGCGCTAGGAGTCAGAGACTTTCATGGTATTGACCTCTCTGAAGCTAACCTGAGTGGCGCAAAACTAAGTGGCGTGAATTTGAGTCATGCCAACTTGAGTGTGACCAACTTCAGTAGTGCAAATCTTACGTTCGCCAACTTAAGCCATGCTAGGCTAAATGTGGTAAGACTGAGAGGAGCTAATCTTGCCAACGCCAACCTGAATCATGCCAGCCTCAACGTGGCAAATTTAATCCGTGCCAGTCTGGGTCACGCCCAGTTGAGAGCAGCTTCACTGATCCGTTCCGAGTTAATTCGTGCTGACCTCAGCAACGCTGACCTATCGGAGGCAAACCTCCGCAGTGCGGATCTACGAGAAGCTGCCCTTCGCCAAGCTGTACTCAGAAATGCTAATTTAAATGAGGCAAATTTGAAGGACGCTTTCTTGACCGGAGCTAACTTAGAAAACGCTAAATTACACAACACCGACCTCACTCGTACTGATCTAGAGGGGGCAAATCTACGAGATGCTGATCTTAAGCACGCAAATCTCCGTCGGGCTAACCTTCGTGGGGCTAACTTGAACGGGACAAATCTCCGGTGGGCAGATTTGAGTGGAACGAATCTTACCTGGGCTGATTTAAGTGGGGCAAAGTTGAGTGGGGCTAACTTAATTGGGGCAGACTTAAGCCATGCAAATTTAACAGATGCAAGTTTCGTTCAAGCTGATTTAACTCAAGCAAGATTAATTCAGGCGGAATGGGTAGGCGCAGACTTAACGAAAGCAATTTTGACTGGGGCAAAAGTTTATGGTACCCCCAGGTTTGGTTTAAAAACTGAGGGTATGATTTGTGAATGGGTTGACCTCAGCCCAGGTGGTGATCAATCTGTCATCAAATATCTCAACTCTGATGACTTTCGATACTTTTTTCATCAAACTCCGCCAACCGTCCAGATTATCGTAGATAGATCCTTGGATTACGAAGCGAATTTTATCCTCGCTAGTGTCTATTACCAAATTGCCCAGCAATTCCAAGAACTAAAACAACCCCCCAGTATCGAAATTGGGCGTCATCGAACGGTTTTTACCTTCAAAGTAGATAGTGACGAACATTTATTTTCCACAGCTTATATAGCTATTCTTCCCTTTAAAGATGCCGCAAATACTCAAAAAAATATCTGTGCTGTCGTTGAAATGATTCTAAGCGAAGATCTGGCTAAGCTTTCTCTAAGCTCACCGGAGCAAATCAAGCAACTAACCACTCTTTTAAAGAGGGCAATAGATAATGCTATTGCCATCAATAAAATGCAACAAAAATTAGAAGTAGGAGCAAAATTCAATTTTTTTCAAGCACATACACAAACAATTTTAACAAATTCTATCGCTCAAAATTTGATTTTACATAATCACTCAAACTTTGGTAAAAAATTTATTAATCACTCTGATGTTAATCCTTCAGTCTCTGATAACATGTCCGATGAAGCAGTAAAATCGATAATTCCCTCAATGAGCATGGTTGTAGATTTTTTTCAGGGGGTTCATTACAAGAGTTAGGAGTTAGGAGTCAACAACTTTCAGGAGAAAAAAAATGCGTGATTCTTTTAATAGAATGATAGGTCGGACTCGCTATGTAGTATGTCGTATAATGCTTCATTTGAGTGGGTCTGAGGTAGCACCGATTTTGGGAGTTTTGAACCGTGCTGCACGGGCGGCGATCGATCATAATGGCGACATAGAAGTTTTGGGAGAACAATTGGTAGAAATTTGCCAATCCTTACTGCAATATGATGAATACTGGGTTTCTGCTGCAAACGAAGGTGACGTTTTTTGGAGTGAAGGTGAAGCAGGAGACTATATAAATGAATTATTTACAGACTCTGCACAACGTTACCTCAGTGAACCAGATTTCAATAGTGGGTCGAGTGAACCTTTATCTATACCTGTAACGCGTAATGTAGTTGTGATCATTACAGTAGCTTATCAAGGAGAAGTACCAGAATTAGAAACTGATCTTTCTAGCATTCAGGCGCTGAAGGAAGGCTGGAAAGCCTTAATTAATTTGCACTACAAACATAATTTACAGGCAATTCAAGTGCATTTTTCTCCAGCGCAGTTAGGTGATGAATTGACAAACGATCACCTATTGCAATATTACCCAGAATTAATTCCTTTGTAATTTGTAGGGTTGTCCCTACTCATGAGATTGTGACAAATTGTTAAGCTTGGAGAGAGGAAAATAGTAAAATGACTATGAAAATCTTGCGTAAACTAACATCTGTTATTTTAGCGATCAGTCTGTGTTTGACAGCTGTGGCTTGTGGCGGGAGAACCAACCAAACTACGCTGCAAGGGAGTAACTTCACTCAAACTGCAGCAAGCACTAGGCTGAGTGATGGTCAGTATCCGGTACAACAAGCCACCTACGATGATGCTAATGGGGAGTACACCCTGCTTTTACTTAACAGTACACCCCCAATGTTTAAAACTCAAAATTTACAAATGGCTCGTCTGACCGATGAAGAAATTAAGCAGGGTAAGAAAACCAACCTGAAAGTGGAAAACGGACAGCCAGTTCTCAATCTTACAGAAGATTTCAAAATTCAGTACGTCCACAACGTGACTGAGACGAGAACCAATCCCCAAACAGGACAAGCAGAAACAGTTGTAACCCGTCGAGAAAATGGCTTCTGGGCACCCTTTGCTGGCGCTTTGGCAGGTCAGGCGATAGGTAGTCTTTTATTTCGTCCTCATTATTATGTACCACCTGCCTATCAGCCAGGGGCATCGGTCTTAAATGGCTACGGTGGCTATGGTAACAACTATAACGATGCGATTACAAGTTATCAGCAGCGTTACAATTCTCCACCACCAGTTTCAACGAACCGGACTGCGTTCCGTAGTACAGGAACCATTAGAAGCACATATCCTAATAGTGAAACAACAGTACGTACTACGCCACGTACCACGACAAACCGTCCCAGTGGTTCTGGATTTGGCAGCAGTACCCTCAGACCCTCTGATAGTTCTAGCTCATTTAGACGTCCTTCTAGTAGTGCTTTCGGTAGTGGGCGTCGTGCGCCTAGTAGATCCGGTTTCGGTAGCGCTAGACGACGTTAATTCAGGAGTCAGGAGTCAGGAGTCAGGAGTCAGGAGTCAGGAGTCAGGAGTCAGGAGTCAGGAGTCAGGAGTCAGGAGTCTGGAGTCTGGAGTCTGGAGTCTGGAGTCTGGAGTCAGGAGTCAGGAGTTAGAATCAATTTTTAAACACGTCTGTTTAACAGCTTTTAGCTAACCCCGTGCTTGCTGAAAAAACAAATAGGGGGGAAGCATGATCAACGAGAGTTGCTTCCCCCCGATAATATCAGAGATTCTGCAGAGGGGCAGAAGAACTACAGCAAGTTCTCTCCCCTGCTCCCCTGCTCCCCTTCACGGGGGGATTATGCTAAAGCTACAGCTGGTTGTTTCCAGCGTCCGACAACCTTACCAATCACTGCTAGTTCTTGCATCAAGCGATCGAAATCCTCTGGTGTGAGAGATTGGGGTCCATCAGATAAAGCTTTGGACGGGGTGGGGTGAACCTCAATCATCAAGGAATCTGTTCCTACGGCGATCGCCGCCCTTGCCATTGAAGGTACATATGCAGCCCAACCTGTACCGTGGCTGGGGTCGATCATAATCGGTAGGTGTGTCAGGTTCCGCAACACTGGTACTGCCGACAGATCCAGGGTATTTCTGGTATACTGGCTGTCAAAGGTGCGAATTCCTCGCTCACACAAAATGACATTGGGATTTCCAGACGCTAAAACATACTCTGCAGCCATTAACCAATCTTCTATAGTTGCAGCCATTCCCCGCTTTAGTAGAACTGGTTTCGACTGCGCTCCTACTTTTTTCAGCAGGGAGAAATTCTGCATATTTCTCGCGCCCACCTGGATCACGTCTGCGACTTCCGCTATTCCTTCTAGGTCAGCAGCGTCCATCACTTCTGTGATAATCCCAAGTCCAGTTTCCTTCCGTGCCTTTGCTAACAATTCCAAAGCACTCTCACCATGTCCCTGGAAGGAGTAGGGTGAGGTGCGGGGTTTGTAGGCTCCGCCGCGCAAAAATGAGGCTCCAGCCGCCTTGACTCGTCGCGCAGTCGCCACAATCATCTCTTCATTTTCGACTGAGCAGGGACCAGCAACAACGACTACAGGGTGGTGTTCACCAAAAACAACCTGTCCGTTCGGAGTATTAACCACCACCTCAGAAGCTTCCCCGTGACGAAACTGGCGGCTAGCCCGTTTGTAAGGCTTCTCTACCCGCAACACTTGCTCAATCCAGGGGCTGATTTCCTGTAGCTGTCTTGAATCTAAATCAGCAGTTTCACCAACAAGACCAATCACCACTTTGTGCCTACCGACAATTCTTTCTGGTGTCAGTCCCCTAGTACTAAATTCCTCACTGATACGGTTTATTTCCGCCTCAGGGGAACCAATTTTCATGACTACAATCATGCTAAATTCCCTGCTTAGTTGATTTTATTTTAAACCTGTTTGATGTTAGTTGTTATTTGTTATTTTGTTAGTTTGTTAGTTGTTAATTGAGAAACGGCAGTGCCGTGAGTGAGAGCTTGGTTAGTCATAATTTTGGACAATTAACAACTAACAATCAACAACTAACAACTAACCAAGCTGAATAATTATACGTTTTTTTGACGAGTTTCACGCCAAACTACTACCATCCTACCAAAATTGGTAGTAAACTCATTCCAGCCCAGCAGACTCCCGACTTTCTCTTCATCCCAGGAAGCAGAGAGAACACCATAAGTTATCCCCACGACCCCCAAACCAAAGAGTCCCATGTTTACTAGTAACACAGCGAGGTTAGGCAATTTGATTTTGGCGTAGATCAAGAGCAGATAGCTGATAATTAGGGTGCTAATGCCCAAAGCTGTTGGTATGCCAGAAAATCCAGCCACTCGTCGAATCATCCGCTGGCTAATCACTTTGGGGATAGCCATTTCTTCTTTGGTAAAAGGTGGCTTTTTCTCATCCTTTTTCCCAGATTCTGGCTTGGTGACTGGTGTTTGACTCTTTGTTTTTGCTGGTTTTTGGCGCTTTTTGTTTGGTTCAAAAGGCAAGCGATCGCTTCCAGGTTCAGCAGACATAGGCGGTAGTTCCTATCCACGAATACCGAGACGACCAATCAAAGCTTGATAGTGTTCTCGGCTTCCCTGTTGAATGTATGATAGAAGACGCTTGCGCTGACCAATCAGCTTCAACAATCCTCGCCGGGAAGAATGGTCTTTCTTATTGGCTTGGAGATGTAAGCTGAGACGGTTAATCCGCTCCGTCAGCATAGCGATTTGGACATCGGCGGAACCGGTATCAGTTTCGTGAACTTGGTAGTTTGTAATGATCTCTTGTTTGTGCAGTTGCGTGAGAGCCATGATCCAATTAATTTTTTCTAGTTTAGTCAGCAGTCTCTCATGTTATCATAGCCATCGGGCTGTCGGATCACGTAGACAAAATTGCCAGGACTCTAGATCTATCCGCTAAAAGTTAACGGATATCAACCATGAGGTTGATCAGGGAGTGAAATAGTTGAATTATTGCCTACCTCTGGATTCGGTAAGCGGTCAATATAATCTTCAATGATTTGAGTCATCGTTTTCTCTTTTGTTTCGGCATATAACCTCAACTTATTTAACCTTCGTTCACTCATCCGAATGTTTAATGCTTTATTTTTCACAAAGCCTACACAACGACTATACACCGATACTATCATAATTTAGAGGGAGTACCCCTCTGAATTACGCCTTACGCTTTTGAGGTTTTCTTGGCTTGCTTTGCAACCCAGCCAATCCGGCGATAAAATCCTCGGGGCTGTTCATCGGTGGTTGTGCAATGGCGAGACGCAGAAATTCGTGCCACACTTCATCGCTGATTAACTTTATGGCGGTCTGAGGATTGACAGTGGCGATCGCCCCCATAACTTCACACCATCCCTCCTGTAATGACTCGATAAAAGTCGCTTCTGTAGAAACCTGACTCAGCAAAGAAAGTGCAGTTCTCAAACTTTCGGAATCCACTGATACCTTTTGTGACCTGAGACCCTGACGTACTACACTGAGCCATACTGTCAGAAGTTCCAACCACTTATTCTGCTGTATCACAGTGATTCCCATATCTTCCATACCCAGCGCACCCCACACACACAGAGGCTGTACAGCCTGTTGAGAATCCCAGTCTTGTAAAGCACTATTCCATAATTTCTGCGCGTAGTTTTGGAAGCGATGGGCGAGAAATTCATAGGCTTCTTCAACTTGATGGGGAATTGTCACTTGATAGACTGACTCACCTCGTGGTAGATAATCCCCCCGATAAGAAAGCCAGTTATGAGATCCACAAAGATGGATACGCCGATCAACTATGACTTCTTTAACATGGGAATCTCCAAGCCAAATAACTTGTACACAAGACAAACCTTCAGGCGTTTTCACAGATCGAAGCTTTTCCTCCACCTCTGCTGATATCAGTCGGTCTTCATCTTCAATCCGCCGCGAAATTCCATGTCCAATCAAAATCCAAACTCCGCGATTAGCCAACTTCTGAAGTTGGTCAAGAAATTGTTTGTCTACAACTGCCTGACTCACCCAAGGTGAATATATAATAATCTCCTGCTGCGCGGAATTTAAAACTGCTGAGAAAGCTTGAGAAATTTGCCCATCACGTAACTGCACAACGCCACCCGTCGTCATGCTATTTTCTGGGTTTTCACTCTTACTCCCCTGCTCCCCTGCTATTTCCAGCGCCTGTTGCCGAATCTTTTCAAGTCTAGCCTCAATTTCTGCATTTTTTCTATTAAGAGTAGCTTCACGCTCAAAATTGACGGTTTCGTCTGACAATTCACACAATGCTTGCAACGAGACCTTACCTTCAGCTTGCAGTCCTTCCAACCAGTTAGACGCCGACTCTAAAATTTGCTTTCCACTTCTTACTTGGAGGCTCAATTTATCTTCAAGGACATCGAATAGAACGAAAAGCGATATCGGTTTCCAAATTGTTTCAGATGCAGCTATCACCTTATAGGAAGTGACAAATTTTCCTTCTTCTGGGACATGAAGTGCTAAACCCGAAGCTTGAATAGTTTGTTGTACTTCCTCAAGTGGTAACGAAGAAATATCAGTTACAGTATCCTCAATAGTTAAAAATTCTGCCAAGTCCGGCTGTTTGACTAAAACATCATTTATAGATTCAGACTGAAAAGTAAGTGTTCTAGCTAAAGGATCAACAATAGCATAAATTTTTACAGAGTATGGGGGCTGTGGTACAGACCCTTTTTCATAGAACAAACGCCCTTCAGGAGTGACCGTAATTGGCGACGTCCCCGACAGAGTTTGTAACGACTGAAGAGTCGCAGTAGTACTTCGCACAAAAATAGGATCAAGCCCAAGTACAGATGCTAATGCATCTGCTGTTGGAGGAGGAACAATTTCAAGACCAGCACGGATGATAAACTCTTCTAGCACATTGAACTGGCGTGGTTCCTTAACCGTGACTTCTACAAGAGTTTGACGCAAACTATAGCGGAATTGACGCGCAGCCAAAACCGATAGACCAGGACTTTGCGCTTCGATTTCGTCTACTAAGTTTTTTAGCTTCAGTTCAATAGGTTTAGCAGAGGACGCGAGAAACATCTACAAAACCTCCATAATAACGCACAACGTTTGAAACCTCAGAATACATACCTCCGACTTTACCAGCTTGCTGAGTGAATAAATGTGGTTCGGACGCGACTATCAAAATTAGGCGGTTGTCTGAGTAGATATTTAATTTTAGATTTTGGATTTTGCGTAGCTTCACCCAAGCACTACTGAGCTTCTGTTTACTCAATTAATTCTCCTGCTTGTTGCAAGACTTGTTTATACAGAGTACTACTTACCCAATACTGAGCAGTACCTATCATAGCATCCAACAAAGGTTGAACTTGTGTAATTATCTCCCTATCTTTTGCCAACAAGAGAATACCTAGAGTACCAATTACTTGTAATCCTAAACTTTGAGCTACTTGGCGTGCTTCACGTTCATCTAACAGTATTCGCTGTTCCCCCATTTCTAGTGCTAAAGCGATCGCTTCCCGTTCACCATTATCTAATTCTGACGTTATGCTGGGCACTACTGTTGAAACTGAACGAATTTGTAACCAACTGGAAGTAATTGCTTGTAACACAAGTTCTGAGCCTGGAAACCCTGAAACAGTTGTTTCAACATAGACAGCTTGAGGAATAATAATTTTCCCAAATACAGCTTCCAAGATATCAAGGCGATTGATAGCAGCAAAATTGATTAGAGGTGTCGCATTACAAATAATGGTCACAATTTTCAAAAACCTGATTCAATTATCTTAATATCTTCCGCTAAATCGATTTCATTATAATGACGTTCTATTTTGTGTTGTCCCAACAGTTGTTGAAATTTCCATACAGATAAGTTAGCTAGCTGACGTGCTTGCGCAAAAGTAAAGATATTCTGTGCATATAACTGTAAGGCTAATTCCTGACGGATAGCATATTCACCCTGATTTAAGGAATCAGGTGATATTCGCAAGTTTAACGGCTGAATATATTGACGCATCACTAACGCCTCAGATTGCAAGATTTCTTCCATTGTAGCAACTGCTGCACCCATTCTATTTAGCAGGAGTCGGTGCTAGATTTGAATTTTCTTTAATCTCGCATGAATTAATTATGTCTTCTGCTAACGATAAATATTTAGAATATTCTATTACTTCTGCTGTATAACTAATATAGTAAGCCTTGCTATTTCTGAGAGTACCTATTTCCATGACCTTGACACAAATTTCTCTTGGAGACTTAGATCCAATTGTGATCGAAAAAATCCAAGTCCGTGGTAATCAGTAAGGCAGAAGCTTAATAGAGGAACTTAAGGCGATTCTAGATGAAGCGGTAAAATTTTAATTTCATAATGTATATTGTATACGATTTTTATCTTTTTGTATACAATATCTGTTAGAATATATTTTCGGAGATATCGGCTAATCTTAAAGAATACAACTATTTTTTATAGCGAGGATATATGCAAAGTGTATCGTTAAATTATCGTGTTGGTGAAGATGGCATCTTACATTTAGATGTTCCAATAGGGCTAACTAACGCAGATCTAGAAGTTATAGTTACTGTTCTGCCAGTAACCCGAATTATTGAAGATAATGTGCCACAAGGAAAAGGTTGGCCCCCTGGCTTTTTTGAGGAGACTTTTGGGTCTTGTAAAGATGACCCTATAGTGATTGATTCTGATGGTATATTTGATGACAGTGAAGAGCTAGCATGAAGTATTTGCTTGATACTAACGTCTGTGTGAAATACCTCAACAGTGAACTTATAACGCTCCGACGACGTTTACAAGCTACTGATTTGGAAGATATAGCAGTGTGTTCTGTCGTCAAGATGGAGCTATTTTATGGAGCCATGAAAAGCAGGAATCCTGATGCCTCTTGGAGGAGACAGCAAAGTTTTCTTAAAGTCTTTATCTCACTTCCCTTCGATGATATTGCGGCTTTAATTGCTGGGCGAATTCGCGCTCAGCTCGCTAACCTTGGGACACCGATTGGCTTTAATGATTTGCTAATTGCTTCGATAGCTCTGTCTCATGACCTAACATTGGTAACACACAATATCGGTGAATTCAGTCGAGTGGAAGGGTTGCATCTTGAGGATTGGGAGGTGGAATAGGGTAATCCCGGATTTTTCGTCTTAATTCTTATACCATTTTTCCTTAGATGAGACAATATTTGTCCTCGGAATAGCGATCGCGGCAGTCATGATTTTTGCAGGCACGGGATCGGCGATTGTATCGTTCTACTCACAGAACCTTTGAGGAATACTGCCGCGATAGGTTTGGGTATAATCGTTCTCATTCTTACCAGTTAATGGATGCTGCAATTGTTGTGGACAATTTACAAAAATGTCCGCAAATTGTGGACATTTTCCCTAACCGAGAAGGTCAAGTCCGACCCCTGACTAAACTTGAACCAGACCAACAGCGTGAAGTATGGCAGCGGGCGGTAAAGGAGGCAGGTCATAAAATACCATCGGGGCATATTGTAAAAGGGATTATAGAACGCTTAAAGGAGAAGCCTTTGTACAAAGCTGGCGATTTCTGCCAAGTAGGGGATGTATTTACTTTAACTAAGTTAGACGCTACAAAACGCAAATATAATGGCTGTTGGGCGATCGCGGTAGCACTTAACGAGTTTACAGTAGAAGTAGCTCTGCATGATGGTACGTTAATAGTGAAACCCGAAAACCTGAACAAAATCGATTCTCCAGAAGCCCAGCACCAACTACCGCTTCTCAAACAGAGGATTTGGCGATTGCGTAATGGTAGAGAGTTGGATCGTGGTGCATATACAGTACTAGAGTCTTTGGGGCGGCAAAGTTACTTGACTCCTGTGGAAGAGCGGCTGCTGCGATGTTTGGAAGAGTATTATAGAGTTGATGAGGAAAAGTAGCTGATCCTTACGTAGAAGTAAGAGAGGTCTTAAATTCCGAAGGAGAAACTATTAGAGTTGAAAAGAAAGTTTATGTTCGTAAAGGCATGAGGTATCTGGATCTCGAACATGAATATGGGCACGTACGACAACTGACTGAACGCTTTGACGATCAGCCCTTACGTACTATACGAGTGATTGAGTATCCAGATGGTCGAGTTAAAGATATCAGCGATCAAGGTGGAGCGTTGACCACCTGGCAAAACACCATTACTGAATATCACAATCGTCTCGATGAATTCCTTCGTCTTGAAAAGCGAGATGCAAATTCTGAATTGTTAAAAGAACATGCTCAAGGTGTGAAATATTGGAGAGAACAGTATCTGAACAAAGGGCTTAAAGGTGGAAGAAGCCCTAGTCGTAAATCATGGGTACAGAAACACTTTTCAGACCTTCCCATTTTGGAAAGCCGATATAAAGATGCGGTCGGTTCTACTCTAGAAGAATAGCAATATGACTTAAAAAATTTGTGAATCAACCACCGAAAAAAAGATTAAATTCTATATCTGGAAATTATGAAGCCATCACCACAGTACGATTTTCCGGTTTCTGTTAGGTGTCAAACTTGGGAAGAAGAACCAGAAGTTGCAGCACTTTATCAAGGAATTTTCGATGTTACATTGAATCACACGCTCAGCGTGATGTTTGTACCAGAAGTTGAAATAAATGATAATTTTCTGTTTCCTATTTTACCAGACAATGTTGATGAGATTTCAACAGAACTTGAAGCGCGACTAGTTACTATTGCTCTTTCAAGATATACTGTAACTCCTAATTCATTACTGGCAGCAAAAGAGGAGATAATTTCGCTGTCTGGTTGGAGAAGTTCTCAAGAAGGAGTCATATTTTTTGTGACTCCTCAAGAGTTTAGTATTTTTAGCACTGAATTATCCATGTTAGCAAAGGAAATTCCGTCAGTTCATAGTGACAAAAAAGTCTCTGAAATTAAAAATTTTGAAGTCACTAAATTTCTGATTGATCGAATCATCCCATCAAAATATTTTGCTGAAGAAGATTTACAAATACTAGGAACCAGAAGGTTAAATTTAGCTTTTAGCAGCCACGAGACTCAACTTTCTCAAACTCCTCTCTAATAGTATAAAGTGATTAAAGAACGTTAGTGACTTCTACTCAGATCCTCTGTAAATCTTCCAAATTTTGCGTCAAAATCCTCTGCTCTTATAAATGTCATTTCACAATCTGTAAAAAAATACCCAGTAGCCGCTCTACTGGTTCAAGTGGAATTTCGATTCTGTCTATATATAAAGTTTTGTTTTCTAAACGTAAAAATCTCCATAACGCACCAGTCGTAACACAACCATAAATAATATCTATAGCGTTATTATTCTTAGCATTATATATCTGTGCTGCGATCATTTCTGCACCACACTGACCTAAGCCACTGTTAATATCCTGGTTCTTTGCCTCCACGAGCGTCATCACTGGAGCAGTAATAAAAAATTGCTCGCGGCTGCGACTAATCAAAAAATCAGGATTCCCATTTAAACCACGTTCTATATCAACAGTAAATTCTTTTCCAGAAAATATAGATATTTGAACATTAATTCTACGTTTTACTTCTAGCAATATGGGGAAAATAATTAATTCCCCACGCGCTTTTTCAGTATTAATTGCTGTTGCCAAAGGGAAATTCTCCTCCAAGATAGTCACCAGTAAATCGCTTGGTTCTACAGGTTGAATATTGGGAAATAACCTAGTGTTTTCTGCAATTTCTAAGTTAAAATCAGCAACAAGTGTTTGAAGGTCGAATTTGTTGTATGGCATATATAATTATTGTTGCCAAGCATACTAATAATCACAACGGGACATTTTTGGTAGTTGCGTGAATATTTTCAAGGCGTTCGGCAATCCATACTTTAATGATTGATTGGCGAGTCACGCCAAGACGCCCTGCTTCGTGATCCAACGCTTCAATCATCCATATAGGGAAATCAACGTTCACTCTTTTCTGCTCATGTCCTGGGCGTCTTGCTTTTGACAGATCCAGAAATTCAGTGATGTCCTCACCGTTATCAAATTTTGCGTCAAACTCCTCTGCCTTCATAAATTTCCACCTCTTTTAAGCGAGCGCGTCGAACCGAAATAAGTCGCACATTTTCCCCTCGATACGTAATAACAGCTGACCAGTGTTTGAGAGCAATCTTTCCTATTACCAAAACCCTTGGTTCTTCCTGTGTCAGTGCAGGGATTTCAATCCTATCAGGGTCATTCCAGAGTACTTGTGCCTCAACAAAGTCTATCCCGTGCTTTTCTTTGTTAGATTGACTTTTGTTATCGTCAAACTCAAATCCCATACAGTATTGATTATATACCTTTTCTATGCTAAATTCACATTCTATGCTAAATTCATAGCTAACTGAATTGACAGGTGATTGCTCTTGGTCATCGAATTTTTACGCATCTGCTAGACAATTAGGCTAAGATCATGGTGCTAAAGATCGCAAGTGACAGGATTGAACAATGTCTTACAGTCAGTTTGATATTGAGGCGGTTCGAGTCAACTTTGGCATTACCATCCTTGAAAGAGTAGGTACATTTGCCGAAATTCCAGAGATTGGCTATAGCGATTTTCTGGCAGAAACGCTTCGTTTCAATACACCGATCGCCCTAGCGATCAACTCAGAAAAATCCCGTTCTGAGATGATTATTGCACCGATTTTACTAGAATTGAAGCGGCAGTTTCCTGAGAAGGTCAGCTTATTTTCTGGTAAAGATTTTAACGTTGATCTAGAAAAAGGTCTAAATGGCTTTTGTGACTTTCTCATCAGTCGTTCACCGGAACAGTTGACGATTATGTCACCAGTGATTGCGGTAGTAGAGGCGAAAAACGAAAATATTGAGGCTGGTTTGGGACAGTGTATGGCGGAAATGATCGCATCTCAGATTTTTAACCAGCAAAAGGGAAACTCTGTGACTCGAATATTTGGCGCTGTAACTACTGGAAGTAGTTGGAAATTTATGCGTTTGTCAGAAACAACGATAGAAGTTGATTTGAATGAGTACTTTGTGAACCAGGTTGGTAAAATTCTAGGTATTCTGAGTCTGGGATTAGAGGAGAAAGTTTTTTAGCGATTAAATTTACCTAGTTAAAAATTATGAGTCGTCCTCGGATCATCCAGCCTGACCAAAGCTATACATTCAGCAAATATTTTGAACTACCGTTTTCCCCAGAAGACATTCTTGCAGAACTTGGCTGTTCCTACCAACGCGAACGGTTGCAATTACCGAAAGCAGAATTTAACCCCAATCAAATCGAAGAATTACAGCGAGTGATTGAACGCAACCTCCGACGTGTCAAGTTACTTAGTGAAGATGCACGAAAGCAAGCAATTATCGCACCTATACTACTAGAAGTTTGCGAAATCACACAAACTCAATTGAATATTGAATATCCGATTAGTGTTAGCAACCAACTTAAAGGTAACTTAGATTACTATATTAATAAAGGTAAAGGATTGTTAGTTATCGAAGCTAAACAAGCAGATTTAAGTAGGGGGTTTACACAATTGGCAGTCGAGTTAATTGCACTCGACCAATGGATAAATTCGGATACCCCAATTCTTTATGGAGCAGTAACTACTGGTGAAGATTGGCGATTTGCTCTGTATAATCGTCAAGCAAAACAGATAACCGAAGACATTAAATTATATCGAGTTCCAGAAGAATTAACTGAACTAATGAATATTTTAGTCAGTATACTGAATCATTGAATGTGGGTCAGCTAACTCAACGGATTGAGAAACCGGGTTTGGCAAAAAACCCGGATTTTCGGTAATAAGTATTACCCAATGAGCAAATGTACCTTATTTACCACAACACCAATGACATAATGTGTCACAGGGAGACTATCAATCACCATCCCCAAACACAACAGCATCATGTAAGAGATGGAATACAGAAACAAGCCTTTAGCTACATTACGATCCTCTGGATTTTGTAACAATTGCCAAGCTTTGTAAATAAATACACTCCCTAACAACAGGGCGATCGCCCCATAGACAATTCCACTAACCTGTAAGGGATAAATCAGTAACACTGTTGCTGCTACTGTTGCTAGGGTATAAAACCAAATCTGCCACACCGTTGTTCTACTCCCAGCAATTACTGGTAGCATTGGAATCCCCACCTTTGCGTAATCATCCTGAATCATTAAAGCTAGCGCCCAGAAATGAGGTGGTGTCCACACAAAGACAATAGCGAAGATGATCCATGCTGCCCAGCTTAAACTACCAGTAACAGATGCCCAGCCTACCAACGTTGGAATTGCCCCTGCTGCACCACCAATGACAATATTTTGGGTGCTATGGCGTTTCAGCCAATGGGTGTAAACCAACACATAAAAGACAATACCAGACATTGCTAGCAGGGCGGCTAGTAGGTTAGCGAATACAGTCAGTAGCGTGAAAGAAATCACAGCTAGAACACTAGCAAAAATCAGTGCGTCACGCGGCTGTACCCTACCTGAAGGCACGGGACGATGGCGTGTCCGCTCCATGTCATAATCAATATCCCGGTCATAAACACAATTGATCGTCTGGGCGCTAGCAGCTGCCAAAGTGCCACCAGTAAGAGTTACTAGTAACAGCAATGGGTCTACTTGCCCCTTAGCTGCAATCCACATACTCCCAGCCGTAGTAATCAACAGCAATGGGATAATCCGAGGTTTTGTCAGCTGGTAGTAGCTGTGAAGAACCTGTAGAAATGTTTCGTGGTGGCGAGACACATTAGTCTCAATCATTTTGGCACTAGTTCCTTATTTTTCAACATTAGTCATTAGTCATCGGTTCTTGGTAAATACAAATGACAAATAACAAATGACTAATGACTAAATCCAAAGTATAGATAGATCCAATCCAATTGCCTATTCACTTATAGCAGTGGATGTGACACCAACGACATAGGCGTTGACATCACGGCAAGTAACCCAGTCGCGCAGTGCTAAAACTGTGAATCCCACCAAAACACCCAGCAAAGCAGCTCCTACAGCTTGATGGGAGACAGTGAGTGGCTCAACTTGAAGATGTAACCGGAAAGTTGCAACTCCCAACACAATTTGTAAAACCAATAGCCCACCAGCCATATTTGCCAGCCTTCGTAAAGCTGGATGCAGTGCTGGTGTGCGCCAAGAGACAATAACGACTAACAAAGTTGCCACCGTTGGCGGTACTACGCCACCGATATGGCTGTACATAACAGCACAAAGCTGGGATATGCCGAAGCATTGGTGTAGCGCCCAGCGAGACCCTACTAAAGCACCTAGTAGACTTTGCACATAAACCAAAACAGATGCCGTTAAACCCAGCCAAGGCAATTTACCAACTGTTCCGGTTCCTTGGTAAGGAGTGAGTGCCGTGCCTATCACCAGTAGGGTAGTGAAAAACAACAGTGCTGTTCCCAGGTGGGCAGTAACAATATCAAACCGCAACAGTTCAGTGACAGTAAGTCCACCCAAGACCCCTTGAAAGACAATCAAAAACAGAGCAAATGTCGATCCCCAAGGAAGCCATCTGGGTAAAGATTGACGATACCACCAGGACAATCCCATGAGTATGATCGCACTTACACCAATCAATGCGGCATCCAACCTGTGAAACCACTCTAGGAATACCTGAAAATTCATCTGCTTGGTTGGTACTAACTCCCCATAGCACAAAGGCCAGTCTGGGCAAGCAAGTCCAGCATTCATCACACGGGTGGCACTGCCTATTGCCATCAAAATTAAAGTGGCTATACAGATTTTCCACACCAAGCGACGAATTCGTTCCCTTGGCTTTTGCTGCGCTGCAGCCTCTACATTTTGTTGTTCTAGGACAAATTGGCTCATGAACGACACCTTTTGTACGCTCTTAGTGAGCTATCAAAGTTCCAAAATTGGGAGGCACAAAGCGAGGACACTGCAAGGAACTACCGCGCAAGAGACTTCTCGCCTTATTGCCATTCAGTACCCACCCATCTCCACCCTAGCGTAAAGACTAGGGTTTTAAAGTAGCTCTTACTATACTTTAGAAGAAGAATTCAGGAGTCAGGAGTCAGGAGTCAGAAGTCAGGAGTCAGAAGTCAGGAGTCAGGAGTTAGGAGTCAGGAGTTAGGAGGACCCCTGTACGCAAATGAGAAAAGTAGCCAAAAAAATTAATAAAAATTTTACCCATTAACACCATATGTCTTTTAGGCTGGACTACTGTAGTAAGTAAGCAGCTCTGTCCAAAGTAGTAAAGTCGTTAACTCCATCAACCGTGAAAATTCCAAGTTCGATCTGGACATTACTCATTGGCATCCTGCTGACCCTAGTCAGCCTTTGGTACGGTCAAAATCATGGACTGCTGCCAACAGCAGCCTCTGATGAAGCCACCTTAGTGGATGGCCTGTTCAATGCAATGATGACTGTCTCCATAGGTATTTTTCTGCTCGTTGAAGGTATTCTCATTTACTCTGCATTTAAATACCGTCGGCGTGCAGGTGACAATGCAGATGGTTCGCCAGTCCATGGCAACGTCCCGCTAGAAATTCTCTGGACGGCGATCCCAGCAATTATCGTTATCGGTATATCTATTTACAGTTTTGACGTCTACAACGAGATGGGTGGCTTTGATCCCCATGCCATGCATAGTTCGCCAGTAACACCACAAGCTATGAAAATGTCTGGGGCAGCGATCGCCGCCACTTTGGACGATGCGCCTCCCAGTACAGAACCCAACCTCAATCAGGAGAAGTCTGACGAGGCGATGCAAGACCCAGCAACAATTCCTCAAAAACAGAATGCTCCTGGCGTAGGTATTGTTTCTCCAACTCTGGGATCAACTCCTGAAAAACAAGGCAAAGCGCCGAAGTTGGTGGTTAACGTCGCAGCTTTGCAATATGCCTGGATTTTTACCTACCCTGATACTGGTGTCACTAGTGGTGAACTACACGTTCCCATCGGGCATGAGGTAGAACTGAATATGACAGCGAATGATGTCATCCATGCTTTTTGGGTGCCAGAGTTTCGCCTCAAGCAAGATGTGATCCCTGGTCGGCAAACCGAGATTCGCTTTACGCCTTCAAAAGTTGGTGAATATACAGTCATTTGTGCAGAATTGTGTGGCCCGTACCACGGTGCGATGAGAACGCAAGTTGTTGTAGAGAAACAGGATGCATTTGATCAATGGACACAAGAACAGCTCGTTGCTAGCACTGAAGACCTAAAGCAAGCAGTGGCTGTTAATCCGGCTGAACAATCTCCATCTGAATTTCTCTCTCATTACACTACCGAGATGGGAATTCACCCAGAAATACTACATCAAATTCACAAATAGTCAAGAGTCAATAGTTTATATTTTTGACTCCTGACTCCTAACTCCTGACTTTTATGACACAAGCACAGCTACAAGAAAAGGCTAATATCCCGACTCTGATTGAGGAGCCTGGGTTAAGAAATTGGCGAGACTACTTTAGCTTTAATACCGATCATAAAGTGATTGGGATTCAATACCTAGTCACGACGTTTATCTTCTACTGTATTGGTGGGGTTCTGGCTGACTTAGTTCGCACAGAACTGCGAACTCCAGAATCAGATTTTGTCAGCCCTGAAATGTACAACAGTCTGTTTACGCTGCACGCCACAATCATGATTTTTTTGTGGATTGTGCCAGCAGGCGCAGGGTTTGCTAACTTCCTACTTCCCCTGATGATTGGGGCCAAGGATATGGCATTTCCACGCCTAAATGCTGTTGCTTTTTGGATGGTTCCCCCTGCTGGGGTGTTGCTAATTAGCAGTTTAGTGGTGGGCGATGCACCGGATGCAGGTTGGACTTCCTACCCTCCTCTAAGCTTGGTAACAGGTCAAGTGGGTGAGGGCATTTGGATTATGAGCGTTCTCCTGCTAGGTACATCTTCGATTTTGGGGGCGATCAATTTCCTCGTCACTTTGATCAAGATGCGCACTCCTGGCATGGGATTCCATCAAATGCCCTTATTCTGCTGGGCAATGTTGGCTACTTCTGCCCTAGTGCTACTA
This sequence comes from uncultured cyanobacterium, assembly GCA_903903925.1. Lineage (GTDB taxonomy): Bacteria > Cyanobacteriota > Cyanobacteriia > Cyanobacteriales > Nostocaceae > Stigonema. Next base: position 23,996 of record CAIVAU010000130.1, on the reverse strand, counting down.
TCTACACCAGTGCTAGCAGCTGGTCTGATTTTGCTCGCCTTTGACTTAATTGCCGGCACAACATTTTTTAACCCGACTGGTGGTGGCGATCCAGTTGTTTACCAGCATATGTTCTGGTTTTACTCCCACCCAGCAGTTTACATCATGATTTTGCCCTTCTTTGGGGCAATTTCAGAGGTGATCCCCGTTCATTCTCGTAAACCAATTTTTGGCTACAAAGCGATCGCCTATTCAAGTTTGGCAATCAGCTTTTTGGGACTGATCGTTTGGGCACACCACATGTTTACCAGTGGTATCCCTGGCTGGTTGCGGATGTTCTTTATGATCACAACGATGATCATCGCTGTGCCCACAGGGATTAAAATTTTCAGTTGGTTAGCAACCATGTGGGGTGGCAAAATCCGCCTCAACAGCGCCATGCTTTTTGCCATGAGCTTTGTTGGTATCTTTGTCATTGGCGGTATCAGTGGCGTAATGTTAGCGGCTGTACCTTTTGACATTCACGTTCACGATACCTACTTTGTCGTAGCGCACCTCCACTATGTTCTCTTTGGTGGTAGTGTTCTCGGCATTTTTGCCGCAATATACCACTGGTTCCCAAAAATTACAGGGCGAATGCTCAACGAATTTTGGGGTCAAGTCCACTGTGCTTTGACGGTTATTGGTCTGAACATGACCTTCTTACCGATGCACAAACTGGGAATGATGGGTATGAACCGCCGGATTGCCCAATATGACCCCAAATTTACATTTTTGAATGAAATCTGTACTTACGGTGCTTACATCCTGGCAGTCTCAACATTCCCCTTCATCATTAATGCAATTTGGAGTTGGATGTATGGACCCAAAGCAGGTAATAACCCTTGGCAAGCACTAACCTTAGAGTGGATGACAACCTCACCACCGGCGATCGAGAATTTTGACAAACCACCAGTCTTGGCTACTGGCCCTTATGACTATGGTCTGCAAAGGGCTAGAGAAGGTGTACCCCTATCTGACCCAGATCCAGTTTTGTCTGCCGGTACAAACTCAGTGTTACGCGCTGAACCAGACGAACCATATCCATCTATCGTCGCGGAAAAAGAGCAGTAAAAAGTTAACAGAAAGAATTCAGAATTCAGGAGTCAGAATTCAGAATGAATTTTGGATTTCTGAATTCTTCTTTAAGGACTGCTTAGTACTTAAGTTAGTAGTTAGTAGAAAATACAACTAACAACTAACAACTAACCATTAACAACTAACAATTATAGAGATTTAAAATTCATGCAAAGTCAAACAATTGACCCAGCTAAGACTGCCCTTAATCATCACCACGGTGCGACTATAGCAGCAGATCATCACGAAGAGCATCCAGACCATCGCCTCTTTGGGATCGTGATGTTCTTGGTTGCTGAAGGAATGATTTTTATGGGTTTATTCGGAGCCTATTTGGCTTTCCGTTCTACACTACCTGTTTGGCCTCCAGAAGGAACTCCAGAACGGGAATTATTGCTCCCCGCAGTCAACACTGTCAACCTGATTGCTAGCAGTTTTGTCATCCACAATGCTGATACCGCCATTAAAAAGAACGATGTGCGAGGGATGCAAATATGGTTTGCAATTACTGCTGCAATGGGTATTATTTTCTTGGCAGGGCAGGGTTATGAATACGCTCATCTAGAATTTGGTCTGACTACCAACTTATTCGCGAGTGCATTTTACGTCTTGACTGGCTTTCACGGGCTGCACGTCACTATTGGTGTTGTGGCAATTCTCGCTGTATTGTGGCGATCGCGTGTTAAGGGTCACTACAGCAACGAAAAACACTTTGGCATCGAAGCTGCTGAAATCTACTGGCACTTTGTTGACGTAATTTGGATTATCCTCTTCGGATTGCTCTATCTACTTTAAATGTAGGACTAATATTTGATTTTTGAAATCTACGTAACGCACCGCCGAAAGCTTGGGATGGTGCGTTACGGACTTCGTCCTAACACTCGCTACGATACTTAACCTTGTTCAAAAATCAAATATGATTCCTATCACCCTTCCCCTACTCCCCACAATCGTTGACTCATTGGAATAGCAATGACGAACTCAGCCCCCTCCCCTGGTGCGGAAATGCATGTCAACTGACCACCATGTTTTTCCACAGTAATCTGGTAGCTAATGGCTAAGCCAAGACCAGTACCTTTGCCCACTGGTTTCGTGGTGAAAAAAGGGTCAAACATTTGATGCTGCACATCCTCTGGGATACCGGGTCCATTGTCTGTAATGTGAATCTCCACCCATGAAGCGAGGCGATCGCCGTCAGATGATGGGCGCTGGTTCACAAGAGTGCGGATCTGAATCGTAGGTACCGGACTTAAAACTCTATCACCCAGACCTTCTTCTAGTGCATCAATTGCATTACTGATCAGATTCATAAACACTTGGTTCAGTTGACCAGCATAACACTCCACTAATGGCAAATCCCCATATTCTTTCATGATCTGAATAACGTGATGATCTTGCGTTTCCAACCGATATTGCAAAATCATTAGGGTGCTATCAATACCCTCATGAATGTCCACAGACTTCATCTCGGCTTCATCCAGCCGGGAGAATTTCCGTAACGACAACACAATCTCGCGGATGCGTTCAGTCCCTACCCTCATTGAAGACAGTATTTTGGGCAAGTCTTCAATGAGATACTCTAGCTGCATTGCTTCGGTCTCTGTTTGAATAGACTCTATGGGAGTGGGATAGTACTGCTGGTAGAGATAGATCAAGTTGATCAAATCTTTGGTATAGTCGTTTGCATAGTCGAGATTGGCATAGATAAAGTTGACCGGGTTATTAATTTCATGAGCTACACCAGCAACTAGCCGACCAAGACTAGACATTTTTTCATTCTGAATCAGCTGAGCCTGGGTGTACCGAAGTTGGTGCAAAGTTCTTTCTAAATGGGTTGCTTGTTCTCGATAGCGGGCTTCGGATTGCTGCAAAGCTGTATTTAACTTAGCAAGTTCATCTGCTTGACGCAGCACAATATTAATAACTGCTTTTCTAAGTTCCAGTGCAGCATCAATTTCACACTTTTTCCAGGGCAAAGATTTTAATTTAACAGTTTCTTGCCATAGATCAAACGATTTACGAGGAGACAAACGCACACTTCCATCATTTGCTGTTTCAATCTGTTTCTGAGGATTTCCCGCCCAATTTACGGTTTGAATAACTTCAGGGCGGAACCATAAAATATAATTTTTCTGACTTGCAGATATTGAAATAGCTAGTAAACCACTAGCCACATTTTTAAACTTCTCGGCTTCTCTATAAATATTGGGCAGAGAATCTGTATAAAATACTTCCTCGGAAAAATTCCTCTCCAACCATTTAATTAAATGCTTAAGTTCTTCTTCCTGAGGTATTTCGCCAATTTTGCTGTAATTCCCCTCGAAAGACACTACAGATCCTTGAGCATTAACCAAATCAAGTAAAGTTGGCTGAGACTTAACTAAACCTTCAATAAAGTTTTTTTCTGAAGACATAGATTCCAGAAAAATTGCTGGAAGAGATTTTAATTCAAGTTGATATTCATAATCTTTACTATCTTCTTTAGCTGAAAGTTCGAGAGACATGACTTGACCGAGAAATTCGCAAGCTTGACGCACTTCATAAGAAACATATTTAGGTGAGTGATGATGACAAGCGATCAGTCCCCAAAGTTTCTGCTCTTTAATCAAAGAAATAGACATAGAACCCCTAACGCCCATATTCTTTAAATACTCTATATGAAGTGGAGATACACTTCTTAAAACAGAAAAGCTCAAATCAACTGCGCTATTTGTTAGAGGATTATTAATCGGCAAAATTTCAACAGGTTGATAATTTACGTCTGCTATTAACCTCAACCAATTTAAACAATATAGTTCTCTCGCTTGTTTAGGAATATCAGAGTCTGGGTAGTGTAAACCTAAGTAAGGATTTAGATGTTCTAATTTATCTTCAGCAACTACAGTCCCATGCCCTTCACTATTAAATTGATATATCATTACCCGATCAAACCCAGTCATTTTTCGTATTTCTTTGACTATGGTCTGACAGAGTTCATGTAAATGTGAAGATCTTTGGATCTGGGAAAGTGCTGCTCTAACTAAATCATAAGAATTTGAATAATAAATATTATTAACAAATCTATCTAATTCTAATTCGAGGATTAAAACTCCGTTTCTCCGATGAATAATTGCGTTAAATGCAAGATTTCTATTCTCTAGTTTGAGTGATAACTTAATTGGATTTTTGGACTGTAAATTTTTTTGTAATAGACATAATTTTATGATTTCAATATGATATTTATCAAATAAGATATCCAAATTTTTATTGATTAATTCTTCTCCACGTAAGCCGATAAACTTGAACGTATTATTGCTGACTTGTAATATAGTTAATTCTGGCTCTTTTAAGACGAAAAGTAACCCGTGAGGCTGAATTGAACCAGGGATGTGGATAGGTTCCTGATCGCAATTTGTCAAATCAATTTCTCGTGGTGTTAAAATTTCGCTATCACTCATTTTACAAGTCGCCATGTAGGACCGTAATCATACATTGCCACTTTTGCATTTCCCTGAAATCAGCAAATCCACTGAACCTAGAAATCCCTTACTGACTAAGCCAAATATCCACTCTGGTGTCGAATCCACCACTAGCAAGCATTGTTCCGTCGGGACTAAAGGCGATCGCGCTTACCCAATCCGAATGTCCATAAAGTGTTTTGATTAACTTCCCTGTCGGTAAACTCCACAACTTAATTCCATCTTTACCAGCACTGGCGAGGATTCTTCCATTGGGGTTGATGGTAATAGCATTTACCCAGTTGTTATGTCCAATCAGGGTGTGAACTAGTTCTCCTGTGCTGACATTCCAGAGTTTAATTGTGTGATCGCGGCTCGCACTCACTAAGGTTGACCCATCTGGGGTAAAGGCTAAGCTACTCACAGTATTAGAGTGTGCTGAAAATGTACTGACTAATCTTCCTGCTTTTAAGTCCCACAGTTTGATGACACCGTTATTGTCGCCACTTGCTAAAGTTTGACCATTAGGACTAATTGCTAATCGATAAACTGAATTATCAAGACCTGCTAGAACAGCTAATGGGCGTCGCTGGATCAAATCCCACAGACGAATACCGTCCAACGCACCACTAACAAGCACTTTACTATCAGGGGTCACCGCTATCGATAGCACATTACTCGTATGCCCGACAAAGGAACGAGTAAATTTGTTCGTCGCCAGATTCCAAAGATTAATCGTGTCGTCATCACTACAGCTAATTAGGGTTTGACCATCTGGCGAAATCACCATAGATTCTATTGCTGTTTTTTGAGCTCTATCGATTATCCCAATCCTTTTACCAGTTTCTGTATTCCACAAGCGAATAATCCCATCGTTGTCAGAACCGCCACTGGCAAGAATTCTGCTGTCTGGACTGAAAGCTAGGGATTTAATCGTTCCTGTGTGCTCTAGAAAGATATATCGTAGTTGTGGATTAGCAAAGCTCTGAGTAGGCGGTTGGGGATTTGGGAGAAGTTTAATGACACTACTGCTAGCGGGGATAGCAGATCGGATTGGGATTAAAGGAGCGATCGCCGCCGCCCCCGTCAAGCTTACTAGCAGCAAGAGATTTCTAGCACCAGAAATTTTGGATTTTAGATTTTGAGTTTTGGATTTTTTCTGTAATCTATACATGAAAATTATTTATATGTTCACCGAATAAGGCAAAAGTCAGAATTCTGACTCCTGACTCCTGACTCCTGACTCCTGACTCCTGACTCCTGACTCCCGTATTCTTATCTCAAATCTAAAATCTTGCTCCATATCTACTGGGGTGGTTTTTTCTTAGAAATACTCAGCATTGGTAAAGTAGGACTTGACGAGTGGGGGGGTAAATAGTGTTGCACTATAGGCTGTTCGGGAAGAGGGCGACGCTGTTGGACGCGCCACCACCTATAAGCGAGTGTCACTCCTGCTATCCCCAAGCCAAAAGCGAACAATGACCAGCTATCGTCCAGTCCACCAATCAGCGCATCTACCGCTCCTATCGTAATCAACATGCTGATCAATGGTTCTTTCCGGTAGAATGACTTTAAGAAACGAGGTAATACGATATTCATCACAGCTTGATTTATTTTAGTTCACACCTTTGTGTTACTTTCTATAATACAGGTGAGCTATATAGACTTTCGGGTTTCTGTAAATTTACTGAAAATCCTTCACCCGCGATAGGCACTTTTTATAAGAGCCTACATACTATCATTATAATTACTCTAGCAGGTAGCCTAATATTGCCTCCGAGTGTACTAATCAAATCTATTGTATAGAGTTTTAGCAGGTTTAGAATAGTAAAAACAGTAGAGATCGCCACACCGCTCAATCAAATCTGCCCAAGGTGATGATGGGAAGGGAGTGTGGAGAGTGTGGGAGGTGTGGGAGGTGTGGGGAGTGTGGGGAGAATCAAGAGAATGGGCGCATGAATGACAATTCAGTACCTCCCACACTCCCCCCTCTTCCCCCTCTCTTTTTCCAGTAACCTTACCTGAGACCAAGCCATGATAGAACTCCTTGGTTGGTGACGTATTCAATCACCACCATTAAGACGAAGCCAATCATAGCAGCTCTGCTATTTAAACGCTCTGCGTATTCATTAAAACCAAACTTTGGTTCCTCTAGCCTAGGTGTAATGCTGGGCTGTGGTTGTGTGATCATCAGGACAAACCTCTTTTTGATCTGGATTAAGTATTCGGGAGTACAGGAGCCAGAATTGTGATTCTCGCTCCTGTACTCCTTTTATAATAATTTACGATTCTTAATATATTTTAGGGACACTGTAGCTATCGTCAAGGGAAAAAGTTTGAACTACAGTAGTGATATCAAGGAAAAATCAGTCGAATTCGTAGTCTCTGAGTCAAAATACCAAGAATGAGACTGACAAACTAAAGAAGACAAAAAAATAAATATAGAGGCAGTCAATGGAAATTGGAGTTCCCAAAGAAACGAAGGATCAGGAGTTTCGAGTTGGGTTGAGTCCTTCTAGTGTGAGAGTACTACGAGAAAATGGTCATGTCATCTTCGTAGAGACTCAAGCAGGCACTGGTGCTGGATTTACAGATGATGATTACAGAGGTGCTGGTGCGGAGATTGTCTCTACCCCAGAAGCTTCCTGGAGTCGGGAACTAATTGTCAAAGTCAAAGAGCCGCTGAGTAGCGAGTATAAATTTTTGCAGAAAGGGCAAATTTTGTTTACTTATCTACATTTAGCAGCTGACCGCAAATTAACCGAACATTTGATTGATTGTGGTGTGACAGCGATCGCCTACGAAACAGTAGAACAACCAGGTAACAACAAATTACCTCTGCTCACTCCCATGAGTATCATTGCCGGTCGTTTAGCAGTCCAATTTGGAGCAAGGTTCCTAGAACGCCCATCAGGTGGTAGAGGAGTTCTCCTCGGCGGTGTCCCAGGAGTTAGACCAGGCAAAGTGGTGATTTTAGGAGGCGGTGTTGTTGGCACAGAAGCTGCCAAGATAGCTGTGGGGATGGGGGCTATTGTCCAGATTTTAGATCTTAACGTTGAGCGCTTATCCTATTTAGAAACTCTATTTGGCTCCAGAGTGGAACTGCTTTACAGCAACTCCACCCATATTGAAACGACGGTCAAAGAAGCTGACTTACTGATCGGTGCAGTTTTAGTGCCTGGTCGCAGAGCACCCATACTTGTATCACGGGATTTGGTAAAACAGATGCATCCTGGTTCTGTCATTGTCGATGTTGCTGTTGACCAAGGCGGTTGTGTAGAGACTGTACACTCGACATCCCACACAAATCCAGTCTACATTGAAGAGGGTGTAGTACATTATGGAGTTCCTAATATGCCAGGAGCAGTGCCTTGGACTTCGACCCAAGCACTTAATAACAGTACATTGCCATACGTGATGCAGTTAGCGAATCTGGGTATGCAGGTGCTGGAAAAGAACCCAGCACTAGCTATGGGTATCAATGTGCGAGATCATCGCTTGGTTCACCCTGCTGTGCAAGAGGTATTTCCTGACCTAGTCGCATAGTTGGAATTTTTGCATGATCAACCATCTTGGCACTCAGAGAGAGTATGATTGCGTTGCCCATTCCCCCCTCTTCCTACTTCTAAAAGTGGTAGCTTCACAGTAAAAGTTGCTCCCTGTCCAATTCCTGGACTTTGTACACAAACATTTCCCCCATGCATTTCCACCAAGTAACGCACTATCGCCAGTCCTAGTCCTAGTCCTCTTTGCCTTCTGGTAAGACTGCCATCAGCCTGACGAAAGCGATCAAAAACATAAGGAAGAAAATCTGGGCTGATACCATTACCCGTGTCACTGACGATGATTTCAGCATAGTTTGGGGTAGATAAGGAGAATGAGGAAGCATCTTCCCCATCTCTTCCACTCCCTTCTACTGACAATCGCACCTCGATCCTTCCGCCTTCGGGTGTAAACTTGATTGCATTATTCACTAAATTCCAAATGACTTGCTGTAAGCGGTTGGAATCGCCTGATACGAAGAAAGGAGAGGTAACAAGTCTATGGTCTGGGGAGGTAGAGGAATCAGAGGACGAAAAATCCCCCGCTACACCCCGTCCATCCTTCAAGGTAGATCCAATTAAATATTCAAGTTGAATATTTTTTACCTCTACCTCTAGACGAACAGAATCTAAAACAGCCGAAATGACCGATGCTAGGTTAACCGGGCAAAGACTGAGATGCAACTTGCCGCGAATAATCCGTGAGACATCTAAAATATCCTCAATGAGTTGCGCCTGTAAAGAAGCATTGCGTTCAATTGTTTCTATAGCTCGATCAATAGCTTTTTCATCTAATTTTCTCTGGCGTAGTAGTCTAGCCCAGCCAAGTATTGATGTTAAGGGCGTCCGGAGTTCGTGGGAAAGGGTCGCTAAAAACTCGTCCTTGAGACGATTTGCTGTTTCAGCCTCTTCTCGGGCTGTTTGCTCGCGGATCAACTTAATGTGTTCTTCTTCTGCTTGTTTGCGCTCGGTAATATCTTCCAATGTACCGACATAGCCATTGATTTGACCATGATCAGAAAGCATTGGAGATGAGGAAACGTAAACCCAACGCTGAATTTCTCCTGGGGTGAGGATGCGAAACTCACCTCTGTATTCGCGACCTTCAGCACATGCAGTGTACCAATCGGCAATAACCCGTCCTTGGTCTTCTGGATGAATTGTTCTTACCCAACCATCGCCTAAACTCTCGTCTTGTTTGATGCCATAAATAGCTTGGTAGCGGGGATTGATATAAGTGCATTTACCTGCAATATCTGTAAGAAAAATACCTACGGGTGAGCAAGCACTTAAAGAGCGAAACATTTCCTCACGTTTTTGCAGTTCAGTATTCATCGCTATCAGCTGTGCTGCTTGACGCTTCACTTCAGCGCTTTTTTGAAATAAATCAACAAACGCCGCTACCTTTGACTTTAATATTTCAGGCTCAATGGGCTTGAATAGGTAATCGACAGCACCAAGGGAATATCCTTTGAATACCATGTTGTCGCTCGTGTTAAATGCTGTGAGGAAAATAATTGGTGTATGGCGCGATCGCTCTCGTTGTCGGATGAGTTCTGCGGTCTCGAACCCGTCCATGTCTGGCATTTGCACATCTAGCAGAATCACCGCAAAATCCTCATTCAGTAGACGTCTTAGAGCTTGGGCACCAGATGAAGCTCTGACCAAGTTTTGACCAAGGCTACCCAAAATTGCCTCTAGAACCAGCAAATTTTCTGGATGATCATCTACCAACAGAACGTTAATTTTTGGTTCAAGGGACATTTTATCTGTATGCTTTCAGAGAGAGACTAAGGCGTTTTCACCTCTTTCTTTTGACTTTGACGTTTAATGTTGACTTATTCCCACTATCTTAGGTTATAAATTTTTGACGGTTTCAATTTTATACATCACACTGGTAAAAACCGCAACAGTTGGCTATTAACAGTTTTTTATTGGTTCATTGGATAATTAATTAGAATTGACAAATTTTAACTAAAAAATCTGCGATGCCTACAAGTGGGAGAATCTTGTCTACGACCCCAGCTGTTATGGCTGCTTCAGGCATAATCGGACAAAAGGCTGTTGATGGGTCTTCTACTAGAGTTTTGCCACCGCGTGCTTTGATTCTTGTCATTCCTTGCACACCGTCATAATTTGCTCCTGTTAAGAGTACGCCAATCACTTTTTGTGCGTAAACATCCGCTGCTGTTTCAAATAACACATCAATAGATGGTCGTGCGTAAGTGACAGGATCATCAATAGATAAGGCAAAATGAGGGCAAGGTGCTATACCTCCATCTTCCACCAGTAGGTGATAATTTGCTGGTGCTAAATACACGAATCCCGGCAAAATATCCTCTTTATCCTGCGTCTCTTTGACAATCAAACGACTGTAATTCTGCAATAAGGCTCTCAATATTTCATCTGACCCTTTGTGACGGTGTTGAACAATAGCTACAGGTACTGGAAAGCTTTTTGGCAAAAGGTTCAGCAAGACTTGGAGAGCATGTAACCCTCCAAGAGATGTGCCAATAACAATTAGTTTAAACATTCCACTAACACTTAGCAAATCCTCCGATAAAGCTTTTCACCTTTCTCTAATTCCTCATAATCTGGTTCATGTGTAGTGAATTTGACTGATTCTTGACGCCCTAAACCCAAAATACCAAACATGATGAGACTATCGTAGAAAAGATTATGGACTCGTTTTTGCAAGACTTTATCAAAGTAAATTAAAACGTTACGACACAAAATAATATTAAATTCATTAAAAGAATTGTCTGTGACTAAATTATGCTGAGAAAAAATAATGTTATCCTTGATATATGATGGGAAAATTGCATTTTCGTAGGCGGCGGTGTAGTATTCCGAAAATGACTTTTTACCCCCTGCGAGTAAATAATTTTGGGTATACTCTTGCATGAGTTCCAAAGAGAAAATTCCAGCCCTAGCTGTTCGCAGTGATATTTCGTTAATATCAGTAGCGTATAAACGAGAACGATGGTAAAGCCCTTCTTCATGTAGCAAAATTGCCATAGAGTAGACTTCTTCACCAGTAGAACATCCAGCATGCCAAATGCGAATGAAAGGATAAGTTCTTAGTATAGGTACAACTTTGTTTCTAAATACAAGAAAAAAGCTGGGATCTCGGAACATTGAAGTTACGTTAACCGAGAGTTTGTACAAAAATCGTTCCATACATTCGGGACTGTGGAGGACTTTTTCTTGCAGCCCGGATATACTCGTTAAACCCTCTGCATGAATCGCATGCCAAATTCGCCTTTTGATTGAAGCTAAGGCATAATTCCTGAAATCAAAACCGTAGTAACGAAATATGCCTTCTAAAAGTAATTGGATTTCGATATCTTCAAGTTGCTCTTTACCCATAAATTTGTCACTTGCTTCGCTCCAATTATTTAACAATTCTGGCTCCTGACTCCTGACTCCTAACTCCTAACTCCTGACTCCTGACTCCTGACTCCTGACTCCTGACTCCTAACTCCTAACTCCTAACTCCTAACTCCTAACTCCTAACTCCTGACTCCTAACTCCTGACTCCTGACTCCTGACTCCTGACTCCTAACTCCTGACTCCTGACTCCTGACTCTTAACATTTATGTCCCAAGGTGGAAAGTTATCGATAGAGCCAAACTCGTAATAGAGAGAGCAACTGCTCAGTATCAACGGGTTTAGTGATATAGTCAGAAGCACCTGCTTCGATACATTTTTCGCGATCGCCCTGCATTGCCTTAGCCGTGAGTGCAATAATCGGCAAGGATCTAAATTGATTTTGCTGACGAATCAAGCGGGTGGTTTCATAACCATCTAATTCTGGCATCATTACATCCATCAAAACCGCATCAACGTCTGGTCTATTTTCCAAAGCGGCAATGCCATCACGACCATTTTCGGCATACAAAACCTGCATTTGATAACGTTCTAGGAAACTCGTCAGGGCGAAGATGTTACGCACATCGTCATCCACAATCAGTACTTTCTTGTTCAGCAGGATCGAATCTGAGGTGTGTAGTTGTTCGAGTATTTGTCGTTTGGGAGCAGGCATTGCGGCTTGAACACGATGCAAGAATAAGGCGGTTTCATCTAACAGACGTTCGGGTGAGCGCACATCCTTCACAATAATAGTCTGTGCAATCCGTCGTAGTTGAGTATCTTCCGCCCGAGTCAGTTCCCGTGCAGTATAGACAATAATCGGTAAAACTTGACTATGGGCTTGTTGCTTGAGTTGTTCCATCAGTTCAAACCCGTTCATATCAGGCAGTCCCAAATCGAGAACAACACAATCATATTGCCCATGACGTATTGCATCTAGCGCTGCCTCCCCTGTAGCTACCGCAGTGGTCGCCACATCACCGTTGCCAATGAGTTCCACAATGCTTTGCCGTTGCGTGTCATCGTCTTCCACAACCAGCAGATTTTTTACCGAACGTTCGACAAAACCTTTGATTGTGGTTAATGCTTGGTTCAATGCCTCACTACTTGCAGGTTTTTGTAGATAGGCTAAAGCCCCTTGTTGCAATCCGCGCTGTCGTCCTTCCTCAACTGTCATAATATGCACTGGGATATGACGGGTATTGGGGTCATGCTTAAGGCGATCTAGCACTGCCCAACCATCCATTCCTGGCAACCGGACGTCAAGGATAATTGCGGCTGGCTGAAATTGCTGTGCCAGTGCTAAACCTGTAGTGCCGTCGTGAGCAACGATACCCTTAAACTCTTGCTGTCGTGCCATATCTAACAAGATCCGCGCAAACTTAATGTCATCTTCCACGATTAAAAGTGTGCGATCGCCCTGTTGAATGTTCTCTCTATCGTCCGAGGGAAGAGAGTGTGGGGAGGGAAGAGAGTGTGGGGGGTGTGGGGGGAGGGGGGAGGGGGTGATTTCTTCTTGTGCTACTCTTGTTGCCTGTGGTATGTACAGGGTAAATGTGCTTCCATAACCAAGACGGCTGACGAGTTTTATTTCGCCACCCAACAAACGGGTGATTTCACGACTGATTGATAAGCCCAAGCCTGTCCCGCCGTATTTCCGACTGGTGGTACCGTCTGCCTGTTGAAATGCCTCAAATATCACTTTTTGTTTTTCTGGGGCAATCCCAATGCCTGTATCGCTGACACTGAAGGCAATCACATTTGCTGCACTATTCAATGATACTCGGTCGTGGCTCCACCCCTGCTTTGCCACCTCTACTCGTAAGCTTACCTCTCCACGCTCTGTAAATTTAAATGCGTTGGATAGCAAATTTTTCAACACTTGTTGTAATCGTTTACCATCCGTATAAATCGACACTGGCAATTCGGTAGCAAACTCTAACTCGAAAGAAAGCCCTTTGTCAGATGCAACTTGCCAAAATATGCTCTGTAGGTGGTCGCGCAACTCAGCAAGTTTCACCGGACTTATGTCAATTGACATAGTTCCAGATTCAATTTTTGCCAAGTCCAAAATATCATTGATCAATGCCAACAGGTCATTTCCTGACGAGTAAATCGTGCCGCTATATTCCACTTGTTTCTTTGTCAGATTGCCTTCAACATTATCTGATAACATTTTAGCTAAAATTAACAAGCTGTTCAATGGCGTCCGCAATTCATGGGACATGTTGGCAAGAAACTCAGACTTGTATTTTGACGATAGCGCTAGTTGTTCGGCTTTCTCTTCCAATGACCGACTTGCTTTTTCTATTTCCTGATTTTTGCGCTCGACTTCTTTGTTTTGTATGGCTAATAACTCTGCTTTTTCTTCTAGTTCGGCGTTTAGTTGCTGTAACTCTTCATTAGACTGCTGCAATTCGTGTTGCTGCTGCTTCAAGAGTTCTTCCGATGCTTGCACTGTGTTGAGCAGTTCTTGAGTGCGGATATCTGAGGTGATTGTATTGAGGACTATGCCAAAAGTTGCAGCGACTTGATCCAAGAAAGTTAGAGAAATCTCGCTGAAACTTTGAAAAGAAGCTAACTCAATAACTGCTATGACTTCGGTTTCAAATAACACAGGCAACACGATAATACTCGCTGGCTTGGCTTCACCCAAACCAGAACTGATCTGGATATAGTCAACAGGAGCATTCGTCAGGATAATTTTTTGTTTTTCTAGGGCACATTGTCCTACCAGCCCTTCCCCTAAGCGAAATTGGTTAGATAAATGCTTCCGCTGTTGATAAGCATAGCTCCCTAGAAGCTTCAGCATTGGTTGTTCGTCAACAGAGTCCATTATGTAGAACACGCCATGTTTTGCACTAATCAATGGGGCAAGTTCTGAAAGAATCATACTAGCGACAGATGTCAGACTTCTCTGTCCTTGCAGCATTTGGCTAAACTTAGCCAGGTTAGACTTTAGCCAGTTTTGTTGATCATTTCTTAGAGTTGTTTCGCGCAAATTGGCAATCATTTCGTTAAGTGTTCGCCCTAACATTCCAATTTCGTCCCTGCGCCTGTCAGCAACGACACTTACAGATAAATCTCCTGTTGCCAGCTTTTCAGTTACTTCAGAAATTTCTCTTAGAGGTTTAGAAATGTTTCTGCTGAGATAAATGCCAATTAAAGTTAAGAGTATAAAAGTTAAAGGAATACCATAGGTGATAGTATTAATTGCCCGCTGTGTAGCTGCTTGAGTTTTCTGGGTGCGCTTTTCCAGTAATTCACGTTCCTCATCTTGCATTTCCCCAATTAGGCGACGGATGTCATTCATCAAAGTATTGCCCTGGTTCGTTAGCACCAGTTGCTTTGCTGCTTCAAATCCTTGATTGTCGCGCAAGTAAATCACTTTTTTAATAACAGCTAATCTCTCAGAAATTCTTGGTTCTAAAATATCAATTCTGCGCTGTTGATTGGGGTTATCCATTGTTAATTTACGCAGGTCTTTGATATCTTTTTCAACTCCCGGAATTGCAGTTTGATACGGATATAAATAATTCTTTTCCCCTGTAAGCAGATAACCACGTTGTCCTGTTTCGGCATCTTTTAGCTGAGAAATTAAATCATTCAACTTCTCAAGCACTAAATAAGTATGGTTTTGCCAATAAGAATTTTCCAGGAGTTGGTTTGTAGCGGTGTACGAAACTATACCTAGAGTAGCAAGCACCGTTAACCCTAATGTAAAGCTTGCACCTATCTTAGTACCAATTTTAATATGATTTAACATTATAATGATATAATATAGATTTTATCGATAACTTATATTAGTTGGTCGTAACATCTCTTTCACGACCATCGAGCAAGTTGGAAACGCTAACAGTGAAATGACATCATCATCTGATAGAATCATCTGATTTTGATACCCATCCTGACTCGGTTCTCGAAATATATAAAGCTGACGATTACTCACATCTAAAACCCAATAATCAATAATTCCTGATTTAGCATAAGTTTTTGCTTTTATTTCAGTATCACGATTCAGGCTTGTATCTGCAACTTCAATAATTAAATAAACTTCATCAGATGTTGGATGGTGGTCTTCATAAAATAAGGGGTTTGGCTTAACAACCGCGATATCTGGTTCTGGTTCGGAAAAGTTACTCAATTGAATTGGATCTTGTAAGCGCACTAAAACTTGATCACCCAGACGGGTTTCTAGTAATTTTTCTACATGCTTATTTGCTGCACTATGTGCCTTTCCTTTCACAGGCTTTTTAACAATTTGTCCTTCAATCAACTCAACTTGTTCATCCGGATCAAGGATTCCTACTTCTCCCATCCGATGATATTCCTCAACTGTCAAAAGGCGAACTTCTAATAGAGCCATACCTGTCACCTGGATAGCCTTAATCTTCATTCTAATAGTTATTCAACCTAACAACTCGTTTACTGCCAGAGTAAAACCTGGCAACACTTTTGAACAGTTCACCACATCACCAGCTTTAAACCCAAAAATCTGGTTCTGAGTAACGATAAAAACTAACCGACTCTCCGGAAACACTAGCCAAACTTCCTCACAACCAGACTGTAGATATTCCTGTGCTTTCAGAAATAAGTCTTCAGCTAAATCTGTAGGTGAAACAATCTCAGCAATCAGCGGAAAACTCTGTGGCAAAGTGGGAACATCGCCAAATTGAGCGACTAATTCAGCCGTAAGATAAGCTACATCAGGATAACGTCCTTGTTTTTTGGTACGGCAAGGAACTTCTGTGTAAACTTTCCCGCCTTGTTGATTGGAGTTGATGTAACTTCTCCAGTAAAAGCCAAGATTAAATTGAATTTCACTGTGTTTTAATGTCATTCCGGTTTTCTCTATAAGTTCACCGTCTACCCACTCCATGCCCTCTGGAGGATTTGCCACGTAGTCTTCTAGAGAGTGGATTTCGGGAAATAATATCACATCTTTGTGTTCGGAAACTAACATTTTCAACCTCATGATGTATATTTTTATCTATACATTATATAGGGTTTAGCAACTATCACAGATGCTTACGCTCGAAAACCGTTTGGGCAGTTGCAACTTCTGCTGTTAACTCCGCTGATGACTCACTAAAGTATAAGATCTTATGCTGTGCTAGTAGCTGAATAAACTCCCACTTCGAGATTCCTAGTAACTCAGCTACTTTGCCGGTTGAAATTCGCTCTTGCCGAAATAACTCCAACGCTACCAGTTCTAAAATGTGTGCTTCTAGTTGCGTCTCTGGGATGTTAAGCGACTCAAGTAAATCTTTTGGTAGTCGTAAGTTAACTGTAAGTTTACTCATTATTTTAGTTATATATACGACTAGTAGTCCATGTCATTAATTCTCATGGGTAGTGCGAGCCGGAAAGCTCGCTTCGTGAGCGAGACGCTCACACTACGAACCCTTCAAAATTAATGACACAGAGCACTAGCCTAACATTCCACTGTTCTTTGTCAAGAAAATCACAGATGTGCGATCGCCTTGACAATGATGTACTATATTACACAACTCTAGTTAAAATAATACTCAAGTTAGCGATCGACCTTGGCTTACGACAACACCTGCAAATACCTGGCAGAAAAATACCCTAACGAGTTTGCCCAATGGCTACTCGAAGCTAATAATTTAGATGTACGGGTACTCAAAACCGAACTCAGTACCGAACCGATTCGCGCTGACTCGGTGACACTCTTGCAACTATCCGACCAAATCCTGCACTTAGAGTTTCAAACCCAACCGAAATCCACCCTGCCTTTGGACTTTCGCATGCTTGATTACTATACACGGTTGAAACGACAATACTGGTGTGACATCAAGCAGGTAGTCATTTTCTTACAAAAAACCGCATCAGAAATTGTTTTTCAAACTGAGTATGTCGATACCAATACTAGACATAAATACCGTGTCATCCGTCTTTGGGAGGAAAACCCAGAGCCACTGCTGGCGAATCCTGCTCTCTTACCACTAGCAATCTTGGCTAGAACCGACTCACCCAACTCTTTACTACAACAAGTCGCCGCCCAAGTCGATATGATTGAGGAAAGGGATGAGCAACAGAATATCTCAGCTTGTACACAAATTTTAGCTGGTTTGCGCTTTAAGAAAGATTTAATTCGACAACTGTTTAGGGAGGAGATGATGCAAGAATCTGTAATCTATCAAGATATCCTTCAAAAAGGAGAACAACGTGGAGAGCAACGCGGAAAACAAAAAGGAGAGGCGGGATTAATTATCCGTCAGCTTAACCATCGGCTGGGTAATGTTGAGCCTGAAATAGAACAGCGGATTCGCGGATTATCTATTCCTCAGTTGGATAATTTAGGTGAGGCGTTGTTAGATTTTTCCAGCCAAACCGACTTAACTGACTATCTGGCGAATATAACTTCTTAAGCAATGGGTGGGCGAATGGAAAAAACTCCTCCTCACTCCTAACTGCTAACTCTCATGTTTCTTCACTCGTCTACAATAAGAGTAGACTTTGTTGAGATTTGTATAGTTAGGGATATGCTGTCATGGCACCCGCAGTTTTAGTTAAGAATTTAAAAAAGCGCTACGGTACAGTCGAAGCCGTAAAGGACATCTCCTTTCAGGTAGAACCAGGAGAAATCTTTGGTTTACTTGGGCCTAACGGCGCAGGCAAAACTACCACGCTACGTGCTTTGTGTACTCTGACCACACCAGATGCTGGTAAAATAGAAATCTCTGGCATTTCTGTCTTAGACCATCCCAAAGCAGCAAGACAAAGGCTAGGCTATGTAGCCCAGGAAGTTGCTCTAGATAAGGTGCTGACTGGTCGCGAACTCCTGCAACTCCAGGCGGCGCTTTATCACCTACCCAGTCGGGGTGCAAAACAGCGCATTGAAACAGTGCTAGATCTTCTCGGCTTACAGGAATATGCCGATAAAAAGACTGGGACTTACTCTGGTGGGATACGTAAACGTCTAGACCTAGCAGCCGGGCTCCTTCATGCACCAGATGTCTTGGTTTTAGATGAACCAACCGTTGGGCTTGACATAGAAAGCCGTTTTGTGGTATGGGATTTCCTGCGGAAGCTGAGAGAAGCAGGGACAACGGTAGTCATTACTAGCCATTATTTAGAAGAGATTGATGCGTTAGCGGATCGCGTGACAATTATTGATCGCGGCGTTGTGATTGCCACAGGAACACCTTCAGAGTTGAAAGATGATGTGGGAGGCGATCGCATCACTATACGTATCCGCGAGTTTTCTCCAATTGAGGAAGCACAAAAAGCCAAAGATTTGCTGAATTCTTTAGCGTTCGTTCAGGAAGTCATTATCAATAGTGCCCAGGGAAATTCTCTCAACTTGGTGGTGACGCCGCAGAATGATGCGTTGATTAGTATACAACAAGCACTGAATTCTGCTGGGCTACCAATGTTTGGCATTGCCCAATCTCGACCAAGTTTGGATGACGTTTACCTTGCAGCCACCGGAAGAACACTATTGGATGCAGAACTAGCAGCTGCTGGAAGTCGCGATCCAAAGGCTGAAAAGAAACAGAATATGAGATAGGCAAATCACTATGAGTGGTACTCTAATACCTTCCAAATCGGATATTAACTGGCAGAAAGTGGCAGCACCCCAAGCTTACACCGATGCTGCTCCCAATTTTTTTGGTGAATTGTTGCAAGAGACGTTCGCTTTAACGCGTCGTTTGTTCATTCAGTTGCAGCGACGTCCCTCGACACTCGTTGCAGGCATTATTCAGCCGATCATTTGGTTGGTTCTGTTTGGTGCTCTGTTTCAAAATGCACCTAAGGGTATATTTGGCAATACGGCAAATTACGGACAATTCTTAAGTGCTGGTGTCATTGTTTTTACGGCTTTTGCAGGAGCGCTGAACGCTGGTTTGCCTGTCATGTTTGACCGGGAATTCGGCTTTTTGAATCGGTTGCTGGTGGCTCCGTTAGCATCACGGTTTTCTATCGTTCTGGCTTCAGCGATCTTTATTATTAGTCAAAGTTTGCTGCAAGCAGCGGTGATTGTAACAGTAGCAGCCTTCTTAGGTGCTGGGTTACCAGATGCAGCTGGTTTGGGAGCGATCGCCCTAATTGTCTTCCTCTTAGCTCTAGGCGTGACATCTCTCTCACTAGGTTTAGCTTTTGCTTTACCCGGACATATCGAGTTAATCGCAGTAATTTTTGTGACTAACCTGCCAGTATTATTTGCTAGCACGGCTCTGGCTCCTTTATCCTTCATGCCTAAATGGTTGCAGATTGTTGCTACCCTCAATCCTCTGAGCTATGCAATTGAACCAATTCGTTATCTGTATCTCCATCAAAATTGGGGGTTAGGTAGCGTCGTGATGCATGCTTTTTGGGGTGATGTCACTTTTGGCGGTGCATTGCTGGTGTTGCTTGGCTTAGCTCTTGTGGCACTATTGAGTATTCAACCTCAACTTCGCCGAACTCTTGCATAGAATAGAAACATTAGTTACTTAGAGAACCCGGAGGTTCAAAACTCCATGAAAAAGCCTTTTTCAGTACTTACCCGATTTATTGCTGTCAGTGTGGCTGGAATTAGCTTTGCTTCCTTACTAATTCAACAGCCAAGTTTTGCTGAACCTAGCTCTAATATCCTGCAAAACCTCAATCCACAAGATAACAATCCGTTAGCGCCTAACAGCAGCGAAGTAAATTCTACGGGTACGGGGATTTTCGACCTTCTTCACCGTGCTCAGCTCAGTAATACTCCTTGGGATGCGAATGAGCAGAATCAACAACTTGACGACGAGGCTGCTACGTTTAGAACAAAACAACAACAACTGCTTAAACAACCAAGTCAGCAACAACTAAATCCCCGTTTTCAGGTAAACACACCTCACTAGTATGTGATTAATTTCGATGGGTAGTGCGAGCATCTTGCTCGCTTCGTGAGCGAGACGCTCACACTACGAACCCATTAAAACTTCAAAGGGTGTGGGGTGTGGGAACTTATACCTGTTCGTGGATCGTATTTGCGGGAAAAGGATTTTTTTAATCCCCACACCCTACACCCTTTTTTTTCACAAACCTAGTTGAGCTAAAATGTCGTTAGCATGAGTAGCTGTGTTGACACTGCCGTCAACGTGAGTGATTTTACCCTCGCCATCAATTACGTATGTGACGCGTTTGGCATAGCCACCACCATCAACATCGTAAGCCTTGATGAGTTGTTGGTCAGTGTCAGCCAACAGCGGAAAGTTTAGGTTATATTTGTTGGTGAATGCTTGATGAGATGCTTCATCATCAGCACTGACTCCCAATACCACAACTTTGTTGCTTGTATATGTGTCAGCAGCATCCCGAAAACTGCAGGCTTGTTTGGTACAGCCAGGGGTGTCGTCTTTAGGATAGAAATATAAAACTACAGTCTTGCCCTGGAAATCAGATAACGAGACGGTATTGCCATTGGTGTCTTTGACAGTAAATGCCGGCGCCTTAGAACCAACTGTTAAAGCCATATTTTTAGAATCTCTCTAGTGAAAGGTTAAGTTCAGGGCGAGTAAAAACAGTGACAGAAAGAACTCAGGAGTCAGGAGTCAGGAGTCAGAATCCTGAATTCTTCTTTAAATTCTGCTTTTGCCCTAGTTGGAGTCATTGTATCAAACTTTATGTACTTTTTTTAAGTTAATTACCGATAGCCCATTGCCTAGTGTTGCCGCTGAAATTTCTGTAAATATTTGTTAAATTAGATATTTAGTGATACAAAATACATAGTACGAAATATCTACCGGAAGAGAAATTTATCAAAACAGCCCAAATGCCAAGTGTTGATTCCCAGAACCAAAAAAATTTAACCTATTCTCGTAGCACCTTAGAACGAGCTGAGCGATCGCTTGTGTGTTCTCCCTTCACTCTGTCTTTATTAGAAGCAATGCGCTCTCATCGTATAGCGATCAGTGAAATTGTGGGCAATTCTGGTGTGCAGCATGGCTACACGAAACGCCCATTGTCGGAATTGGTAACGGACAATGCTTTGGTATGGTTAATCCAGGTAGGTGTGCTGCGGCGAGAAGTCGATGGTCAGGGAATTACAGATAGCTTTCGCCTCACTCCTCTAGGTCGCCAGTTGTTGGAACAATTCCAATCTAAACCTTGGCATACTCCTTCATGGGGCGATCGCGCTATGGACACTGTGATTCGTTGGTTGAGACTACCTTTCTAGAATCCAAGGGGAAAGAGTTAGGACTAGGGAGTCAGTGGGAACAATAATGACAGAAGCGCATACTCCATTCATAAAGTCTTTATTGTTGGTTGTTAGTTGTTGGGTATTAGTGGTTAGTTGCTAGTTGTTAACAATAACCACTAACACACTGCTTACTATGTTTTTCACCCGTTAAATTAAGAGATCCGATCCGAAAAAATTGATAATTAATTTATGAAAGCAATTATGGTAGTGGGAACAACATCCCACGCAGGAAAATCACTGATAACTGCTGCTATTTGTCGCATTCTGTCAAGACGTGGTTGGCGAGTAGCTCCTTTTAAAGGTCAAAATATGGCTTTAAATGCCTATGTTACTGCCAACGGGGGAGAAATTGGTTATGCTCAGGCAGTGCAAGCTTGGGCAGCAGGAGTGGTTCCTTGGCCAGAAATGAACCCAATTTTACTCAAGCCGCAAGGTGATATGACTTCCCAGGTGATTATCAAGGGAAAGTCCGTGGGCAAAGTGGGCGCGGCTGAGTACTATGAACAGTATTTTGAAATGGGGTGGCGGGCAATTGAGGAATCATTACAGCATTTAGGAACAGAATTTGATTTAGTTGTTTGCGAAGGCGCTGGTAGTCCTGCGGAGATTAACCTCAAGCACCGCGATTTGACCAACATGCGAGTGGCAAAATATTTGAACGCACCAACTCTGCTAGTCGTTGATATTGACCGAGGTGGTGCTTTTGCCCATGTAGTGGGAACCTTGGAGTTACTGGAACCAGAGGAACGCGCTTTAATTCGGGGTGTAGTGATCAACAAGTTCCGAGGACAGCGATCGCTTTTAGACCCAGGAATCAAGTGGTTGGAAGAACGCATTGGTATCCCTGTTGTCGGTGTTATTCCTTACTTGGAACAGGCATTTCCTGCTGAAGATTCCCTAGATCTGCTGGAACGTAAAGCGCAAAAATCGCAAACCGAACTCAATATCACAGTCATCCGCCTGCCGAGGATTTCTAATTTTACTGACTTTGATCCGTTAGAATCGGAATCTTCAGTTACGGTAAAATACTTAAGCCCCAGGCAAGATTTGGGGCATCCTGATGCAGTCATTATACCAGGGACGAAAACGACTATTCCCGACTTGCTACAACTACAAAAAAGCGGCATGGCAGAAGCGATTCAATACTATGCAGCTGCTGGTGGTACAGTCTTAGGCATCTGTGGTGGATACCAAATACTAGGTCAGATGATAGCTGATCCTGAAGGTATAGAGGGACAAGCAGGTAGATATCAAGGCTTGGGACTATTACCGATTAAAACTGTGATTACAGGACAGAAAGTCGCCCGCCAACGCCAAGTTAGCTCGAATTTTCCACAAATGGGCTTACCTGTCATTGGGTTTGAAATCCACCAAGGGCGATCGCGCACAGAAACCCAAGGTATAGATCCCCAATCTTACCAACCTTTATTTGACGATGTTAATTTAGGACTAGTGGATAGCTGCCTATCGGTTTGGGGTACTTATCTTCATGGGATATTTGATAATGGGCCTTGGCGACGCGCCTGGTTAAATCGCCTGCGTCAACAGCGAGGTTTGAAATCTTTGCCTACGGGTGTCGCCAACTACCGGGAAGAACGGGAGAACCTTTTGGACTCCCTTGCAACTGAAGTAGAACGCCATTTAGACTTAACACCGTTTTTATCTTGAAGTCAAAGGGTTTTCAATTTTGAATTTTGAATTTCCAATTTTGAATTGGAGCAAAGCGAGTGACTATTAGCGTTCACTTTTTCCCAGATGATGTCACGGTTGAAGCCGAAGTAGGAGAACCACTGCTCGATGTAGCAGATCGGGCAGGCGTGTTTATCCCTACTGGTTGTTTGATGGGGTCGTGTCACGCTTGCACTGTAGAAGTGGAGGATGGAGATGTAATCCGCGCTTGTATTACTGCCATCCCACCTGGACGAGAAGAGTTGACAATTCATCTGTTTAGTGATCCAACGTGGTAGCGCCCCTTTGGGGAAGTCAAAAGTCAAAAGTCAAAAGTCAAAAGTCAAAAGAATTGTATTCTAGGCTTTTGCGCCAGTTCATTTATGCTGTGCTGAACAACTAACAACTAACCACTCTCCTTAACCTGAAGAGCACCCCACGGGCGGCACACCACCCGTTATGAATGAAAGAAACTCCTCCTATTCCCTACTCCCTACTCCCTACTCCCTACTCCCTACTCCCTGCTCCCTGCTCCCTCTTGTTTCTTAAGAGCGCCCCACGGGCGGCGCACCACCCGTTATGAATGAAAGAAACAGTCAATTTGCGACCTGTTAACAGGTATATTTCTAAATGTCCTGACAGTTAAAACCGATAGTTGACTGGTGCGATAAATGCCCGGTTAGGAGCGTG
>CAIVAU010000129.1 GCA_903903925.1 uncultured cyanobacterium | reverse complement strand
GAAATCTCCTAGCTGTGGCAATATTAGCACCAGCAGATGAGCTGAGGATTCGCAACCGCTCAAGATCGGTACCACTGCTCCATCACTCACTCGTTGGCGTTCAGTTTGGCTGAAAATGCTATACATAGTCATTATTCCTGAAGTACGCAAGAACCGGATTTGGACAATTAAAGTAGAAAAAGCGATCGCCCGAAAGCTACGACAGAATCAGGGTTACCAGACGCAATTTTCAACTTAGAGAACTCCACAAAAAAGATGATCCTATGATTAGCCCGGTTTAGCAAGAATTTCAACGAACCACTGAACTGAAATGAACCTTCTCCTATCATCCCTGATCACAGGATCCCCACACACACATGTGGGTTTGCACATAAGTTGAAAATTTCGCCACGATATTACAGTACTTTCGGGCATACTATTTGCACATAAGTTGAAAAAATTTTGCGCATAAAGTGAAAATTTCCTACCAAATTTGCGCATAAGATGAAAATTTCCGCACGAGTCTACTGATAAGCTGTTAGGCATCTAATTTTACAGGGTAGACTAAATGTGATTTTAAGTATAATGTGGTTCTTGGCAGCTTTTGGTGATCTGGGTTGGGGGTAGCGGCTACATCTAGGTTGGGCAGTGGCGAGGGGGTGGGAACGCAACGCTTTAAGCCGTCGGTCAGCCCTTCTTTGGATTGATGCTTCTAGGTGATGAGGTAAGGCTTTAAGCAAGAGTTGGGCTGCCGCGTCTTTTTCCCACCCCCTCAAGTAAGCGTGGTGTTTCATGCAATGCATCTTGAAGTGGAAGCACCCCTTCAGGAAGATGGTATCTCTAGGGGGTGGGGCAATCATCGCTCTCAAGAACAAGAACCGCACCAGGTGAAGCTTTCGGCGATGACTGCCCCACCACCCAACGAGTCCACCCAACGGGTTACCCTTTACAACAGTCTGTTAAAGGGAACGGGGAACGTCAGCTTATTGTATTGATTGCAATAACTCATCTGTTGACGAAAAGCGTAAGCAAGACCAGTAGCTCATCTTAAAGAAAATAGTTTCATCATAGATATTAATCTTGCTATCGGTCAAAAGTCTACTCAAGGTTAGCCCTTTTAAATCAAATTTATTAATTAGTTTCTCAAAGAAACTTTTCCCTTTTCTTAAGGAACCACAAATTGAATAAAATTGGGAGTTCTTGAAGAATGATATTTGCACATTTTTGAGAGACATCCTCCTTAAGGAATCCCAGAAATAATCCTCGATAACTTTGGTAAAAAAGGGATAATTATTTAGAGTTAAACAAGTCAATATCTCTCTGAAAAAATCGAGCATATCTACCTCTGTCGGATGGAGAATGTACTGGCTGTGATAATATTTTTTGAGATAAAATTCATAGTCCTTAATGAACATTAACAAGTTGTTAGGCCAATCGGTCAATAAAATAAAAACTCTGTCATAATATCTATCAGAAGTTACTGTTGACGAATAAAAAGACGCAGTGTAAGAGAGCAATCCCCGTCTAATTATAGGGATTTTGAAAAATTTAGTGAGAGATTCTAAAAGAGTGATAAGCTGGCTCAAACTTAATTTACCAACTGGGTTTGAGTCTGATAAATTCTGGCTAATTCCCGAAAAATCGCCCCTAATCTGACAAAGCTTATACATGTAAGCAGATAAAGTTACTTGCTCAAATCCAACAGGTTGCGGTCGAAAATCACGCCAGTCATATTGACACTTGCATTTAAGTATTGAAGGTCTAGACCAAATAATGGGTTGGTGACACTGAGGGCATCTATTAATAAGTAAACATTGATGGATGGGACAAGCTGTGAGACAAGATAAATCCCAAATTCGACGATAATAAGGTTCAACTTGTAAACAAATTGGACAAAGTTGAATGAAATTTTTATTCAAGGCGTAGGTAGAAACAATATTACTAAACACCTTAACCGTATTAAAAGCTGGATTATCGCTGGGGTAGACCAAAGGAAATGCCATTGACCAAAGAATATTTTCTTCGGTTTCTGATAGCAAGCTCAGTCTAGATAAATCATCTGTATTAGGGCTGAATACATTGGCATGTATTCCTCTCCTCTTCAGTCCTGACATTCTCAAAATCCAGTTGATGTTTGGGCAATAGTTATTTTCAGTAAGTCGGATAATATAGCCAACTAGGCTCTCATCTTGCTTAGGGCGAGGTCTACGCAGAAGACGAGAATTACGAGAGCATTTCATTTACTTTATTTATGTAAAACATCAGACGCTGATTTATTTTTCTTCTTGGGTCGCATTCTCTGGCTAGTAGCACCTACCGTAGTAGAATCTTCTTTTTTAAAAGAATTATTTTGTAGCTCTTGGAGAAAGTTATCGGTTATAAAAGGATTGTTTTTATAAGGTTTATCAGCTTTTACATACTGTTCAAAAGCTCTAGCTAAAACAGAAAATTCAAGTTTTTCTTGCCCTTGCTTAAGTGCTAAATGTGTTCCGTAACGTATTAACTTCATTAAATAACCAATAATACCATCAGAAGCATAGTAGAAACGCAAAGCCATCTCCGACTCGGAGAGGTTAGACGGTTCCATTAAAGGAAGCTGTGATTCTACTGCATGTAAAAAAGTGCGAAATTCTATTCCAGAATCATCTGCCCAGGAAAAAGGACTAAGATTGTGTCTATTAGCAAATCTTCGACTGAGCTGGGAGTTCAATTGAAGAACGGTTTCAGCTTCTGGTAGTCCAATTAATATCATTGGTACTTTGGTGTCCAAGATTAAATCTTTCAACCAATCTGATACTGTTTTAAGGACTTTAGCTGAATCTCGGTCAATGAAATGTTGGAATTCATCTAAAAAAACTAGGGATACTCCACAATCTTTCATCAATCCAATTAGTCTAATAGTTTGATTACTTATGCTTCCCTTGTCCCAAAAAGGGTCTCCTAATTCCCACAGGAGTTTACTTACAAGACTTTTAACTGTAGCTGGAGAAGGAATCGTAACAGAAAGTAGAGGAACAATACTACCTGAGTCCGTTTCACTTCTAGGATAATCAGCCGCATAACTTTTGAATATAGTAGTTTTACCAGTCCCTGTTTCTCCCTTTAAAAATAAGCATTCAGGTTCATCTTTAAAGTTAGAAAAATGATGACAATCATTTATGGCTGATAAAATTTCTTTGAATCGAGGGTACGACACGTAGATGTTATTAGCAATGTATAACCTTTCTAACAAGGTCATTTCATTAAAAGGTTTATTATCCAAAATCATAAAAGTTTATACGGATTAAGGTAAACCGATACTGACGTCCCATCCAGATAAGTCTGGCTTCCATTCATCGGGCGATGGGGCTGTAACGTTTTCATTCTGACCTGACTGCTCTAATTTTTTATTTGCTGAGCGTTTTGGTTTTTTGGGATTTGGCGATAGAGAGCTAACAGTAATTGTATTATCTTTGTTAATTTTATTCTCTTCAACCGTCGGTACATTAGAGTTAGCTTCTGATAATGGGTAACTATCTATAGCACTTCCTAAATCAGATATACCTGTTATTTCAATCGGGGAGCTAGATGAATTATCAATTTGAGAAATATCACCATTATCAGGAATAAGATTTAATTGGAAAATGTCCTTTGATGGTGATAATTCTTCGTCGCCTGTATTTAACTGTTCACTGTTAATTCTCAACCATCTAGCCATTGCAGCACGGGTTTTACCTTTGTTAGTTCTCCTCCATTCCATCTCGACAATTCGTTGAATTTTCTCTTTCGCTAAGGCTAAAGCCACAATATCTACTTTAAGAGCTTCCTGACGTGCTAATTGTTTTACTACTTGATGTTGCCAAAGGCTTAAATTGTGGGTGTACTCTTGTCCAAGTGCCGGAACTTCTAAAAATTTATGGGTGTTTGAGTCGAAAACATAAATTCGGGATATATTACTGGGGTCATACTTGACTATTGTTTTTTCTGATTTCTGGTTTGAAGAACGCAGACGAGCTAGTTCACAGCTATTATAGTAAAGCCCTTCAAATTCCACACCTCTTCTGGTAATTTTGCGCGTGGTTATGTTGCCGATTAAAACAAGTAGTTCTTCACCAGATGGTGGTAAGGCTGGGGGAAAATATGAGATGGCTTTCTTCCAGACATTAGCTCGGGGTGATTTAAGTTCTGGATGAGAACTTTGGTGATGAATATCAACAATAAAAATATGCAGTATTTCTTGTAAAGCTTCAAAAGAAACTACTGCATTTTTTTTCGGGTCGTAATCATATTTCATCAATAACTCAGAAAAGGTTTTACCTGGTTTATCGCTAAGCAATTGACTATTTAAAGCCCCAAAGTATCTTTCTATAGCACTTTTGTACCAAGGCATCTTTGGAGGAGAATATTGAATGACAATTCCTAACTGTAAACAGGCATCTTCAAAGTGAGTGCTGTAAAACTCTTTACCGTTGTCCACTACAATTACTTCTGGCAGTCCATAAGCCTCCCAGGTATTCTTTACGCTTGGGTACTGGGTGTCGAGATAATTTTTAGGACGGATTGCATGTAGTAGACATTGCATTACTGATAAATAACTTGGTGGCTCAAAACTAGCGTAATAACCTAGTGTGAGTCCTGAATACTTATCTATGGCAGAGGTCAGCCAAGGCGTGCCAATTGGTAGTCGATTTTCTACATCCACTACAAATAATGGCAGTTTAGTGTGGTCTATCTCTACTCTTTCTAGGGGACGAGTGGGACGCGGACCCAAAAGTACTGGGTCATACATTTGAGCTGCTATATTCAAACCATAGCGACAACGAGCTTTCTCATAGCTATCTAATTTATTAATGGCACGATAAATCGCCGCAATATTGGGGATTTCTAATTTTTCTGTTCCCACAGCTTCCCGGATGCGATTGCACTGATTAATCTCAAGGATGACCTGGTCATATACATCACTTCCTGTTGGTTGTTCAGGGTTTAAATACACCTGAGAAATAGCATTAGTAATAATTTTTTTAACTTCTGGTTCGAGTCTAGATTGGCGATTTCCTTTAGCTATGTGTTTGGGGATTAGAGAGCGAATATCTTTTCCTGATGCCAAGTAATCTTTTACCCACCGATAAAGTGTCAGCCAACTGGGAGGCTCCGTATCTTGTATTTCATTTGACACTTGTTCGATAATGGGTTTTAAGTTGGAGCCAGTCAACTTATGTGGGTTCAATTCCAAAACCCTGATTACATAAGAGTACTTTCTTTTAGCTAACTCTCTCAATTCTGGTAAGAGTTGAGTAAAATCCGCACTCATGTATACTAGTCGGTTATTTTTATTACTTAAATCAGCATCAACTTCCAGAAATTGCAGATCTCCTTGAAATAGGAACTGAACCAAAGCTGCTACCTTGACTGTAGTCACATTATTGGTCATCTGGTCTTTTAGTTGGATTTGACCACCGCTATTACACTCGGAAATAACATATTCCCGACCTTGCCACAATAGGCGCAGTCCAAGTCTAAATTGGATTCTAGTCATGGGATAAAAAGACGCTCCCAGTTACAATCGTTTGGCGACATTTGAATTAAACTTGCGCAATTAATCGGTTTCATTAAGTCTGTTACTAAAAAACCGCTCCACAATAATCGCAACAGTATATTCTTCGACACTCCTTTATCTGTTAACTCAACCATTGCATCTTCTATAGATGTAGCTACTCGATTTTGAAAATATTTCAAACAATCGAGATAATTGGACAGCGAGAGGGGCTCTCGTGCGTATTTGTAGAGCAGCTTGATATTATTCAGCTTTGGCTGTACCCTAATCAATTGCTCGGTGACCACAACAAACTCCATCTTGTTGGCGTCTACTATTGGAGCGATGTGTCGGAAAAGACGAAGATTTTTCTCACTGAGCGCTTGTTGAACAGGTTTAACTTCTACTACTTGTGTTTTTTGGGTTCTAGTGACTAGAAAATCTGGAGTGTATTTTCTTGGCAAGCCCTCATAGTTATACGCAATTTTAAAGGGCTGCCCAAAGAATGAGACCACATCCGGGTCGATTTCCAGCAGGTAGATATAGTCCCTTTCAATTTGGGACTCCCACCAAATGATGGTCTTCATCTTCAAGCTGGGAAACTTGCCAATCACCTTTCTCGGAACAGCATTGCTGATTTTTCTGGCTCCAACCGCCACGTTACTACTCCCAAAGTTCATCTCATGAGCATAACGCGGGGTGCATCTATTTCAACTTATGTGCAAAAAAATTTCAACTTATGTGCAAAAATTTCAACTTATGCGCAATAAATTTCAACTTATGCGCAAACCCACAACAATTTTTACTTTATTTTTACTTTTAAAAAATGAGTACAAGAAATACTAGATATTTCTTGCACTAGATTTTATGCTCGCCTTTTTTTTCGATGCTAAACCCCTTATCTGGAGAACGTTTGGCTTGGTTTGATGACCAGAGATGTCTCGTTTACATACTTATATAGTTGCAAAACGATATAATAATAAAAAATTTACTTACTAGAATCACTCTTCTGATTAGTAGAATGGTCACAAGGTAGTAATTGTCAGGCTTTATGCAGACGCAAACGCTCATCTTAAGTAAACCAGCGCCATTGACTTTACATCCAGCGGCGGTTTACCTGTCTGCACTAGCACCAGGTTCAAGACCGACAATGGAACAAGCCTTAAATTCGATCGCGTCTTTGTTGACCAATGGTGAGTGTGATGCCATGACCTTAGATTGGGCAGCATTGCGTTACCAACACACAGCAGCTATCCGTACTGCTTTGATGCGAAGATTTGCTCCTGCTACTGCTAATAAAATGTTGTGTGCATTAAGGCGAGTTTTACTGGAAGCGCTGAGACTGGATTTGATGGGTGCTAATGATTACGCAAAGGCTGTAGATTTCAAGAGTGTACAGGTAAAAAAGAATCTCCGAGGCAGGGCACTAAAAAGTGATGAAATTGCGGCACTGATGCAGGTGTGTGTGGAAGACTCTGCACCCCAAGGGGCTAGAGATGCGGCACTGATAGCAATTTTACGTGGTGCTGGATTAAGGCGGTCTGAGGCAGTGAATTTGGATTTAAAGGATTTTAGTGCAAGCATTGGGAGGCTAGAGGTGCGTTGTGGGAAGGGGGGAAAAGACAGGATGGTGTATTTGCCAACTTCTGCGGTCGCCGTGGTGGAAGATTGGCTCTCAGTTCGGGGTAGAAAACCAGGACCACTATTGTGTCCCATCCGCAAGGGGAAAAAGGTGGAACTGCGGCAGCTTACTCCGCAAGCAGTGCTTTGGATTGTGAAAAAACGGGCGCAAGAGGCTGGTGTAGAATTGTTTTCTCCTCATGATTTCCGCCGTACCTTCTGCTCGGATCTGTTGGACTGTGGTACAGATATTGTCACAGTGCAGAAGTTAGCAGGGCATGCCTCACCAGTGACTACCAGTAAGTATGATCGGCGTGGGGAGGAAACCAAGCGTAGGGCTGTGGAGAATTTGGATATTCCTTATACTCCTAGAAAAAGGAAGTGAATGGGTGTACCAGAAGGACGAAACTGTAGCAGTCCGCTTCAATATCATGCTACAGGAGAAAGGGTTTGAGTCTGATTGACAACCCCTGAGCTTGAAAGGCAGCGCTCGTCTGTTGGCCAGAAGGCACTCTTAGATGGATTTATCCCGAACCATGAATGCAAG
>CAIVAU010000128.1 GCA_903903925.1 uncultured cyanobacterium | reverse complement strand
TTAACTAAAAGATTTTTAGCAATGCATTCTGGCATTGATTCTAGCAGATTAATTCGTAATCAGATCTACCGAGATGAGATAGAGAATTTAAAGCAAGCAATGGAAGCATTAAACCAACTGCCTATTATTATTGATGATACATTTAGTAGCATTCAAAACCCCGGACGCATATCTTCTATACTGCGAAGAGTTCAATCAGAAAGAGGGAATTTAGGTTTAGTAGTTATGGACTATATTCAAAAGTTAGGTGATAGAGCAGCGACTAATAGAGCGCAAACGATTGGTAAATTTTCTGGTGCATTTAAAGACATTGCTAAAGAATTTGATGTTCCATTTCTAGCACTAGCCCAAATTAATAGAGGTGTGGAAAATCAAACTAATAAACGTCCAACTATGGCTGATATTAAAGACTCAGGAGATATTGAACAAGATATGGATCTAGGACTGCTTCTTTACCGAGATGAATATTACAATCCAGACACACTAGATTTGGGCGTCATGGAGATAAATGTGGCAAAAAATCGCAATGGTGCTACAGGAATTTGCAAAGTTTTATTTGCTCCTCAAGAAGGAACATTTCGTGATGTACCAGTTTCTTAAGATCAACAGATGCTAGTATTGTTTACAGGCTTGAATATCGTTGTGTAAAGCATTAACAACAATAGAAGCCTTATCTTGCAGTCGTTGTACAGATAGTGTATTACATAACTCAAACTGAATTATCACACCCATTTTTTTGCTTGGATATCGTCCACTCACATTTCCAACTTTTGAACTGACTCGTCTAGAAGGTGGAGAACTCCGTATTTCTTGAATCATTGTATACTGCTGTGCAGACAAACCTAGTAACTCAGACCATTCCTTTAACTCGGATTCTGTCAACATTGCTACCTCGGTATGCAATTTATACGTCCGTTGCATACTTCTATTCAAGCTAATCTCAGAGCTAAAAAACTCCAAAAGTATTAATTCTTTTTACTTACTGCCACCATCTGCTTCCACAAAAACGGCATCAAAACCTTCAAAACCCTTACCTTAACTACTGAAAGCGCGTTTTATGCCATCAGAAAATATTAGTCTCGTTCTGTCATTAAAATTTGTCTCTATAGTACTCATATACCATCACTTCATTGTTCTTTCAGTATCTTCGTACTAATCAATCCCCCATTTTCCACGCTTCTTGCTCATGCTTTCACAACTTTCGTTGTTTCATCAATCTGTACATATCACCTCATAACCTTTGCCCATAAAGGTTTTGCTCCTTTTTCTCATCTGCACATACTTACTGCCACGATAGTGCTTCCATTTTTCTACTTACTGCCATCCACTGCTTCCACTTTTTGATTAATTCCATCAAACACTACAACGCTATCATCACCCTTTCAGTCTTTTTTACTGCCATCAACTGCTTCCACCTCACTGCCATCATCTGGGTAAAGTGACAACTTTCATAGTCTTAATTGGAATCATGGTTTCAATCCCGCGAACGGGTTTCATTTAATTGAAAGCTACAAGACGAAATCCTTCAGCATGAGGATGCAAGTTTCAATCCCGCGAACGGGTTTCATTTAATTGAAAGCATCGGTAGTCGTTCCAGCTCCAACTGCTCCTGTCGTGTTTCAATCCCGCGAACGGGTTTCATTTAATTGAAAGTGATTTAATCATCAGCACGTTGCTTTTAGAGCGGAAGAAGTTTCAATCCCGCGAACGGGTTTCATTTAATTGAAAGGTCCAGTGTCTGGTCAGTTGCCTGTTCTTCGTCTGCCAGTTTCAATCCCGCGAACGGGTTTCATTTAATTGAAAGCATCTTGACCAAATCTTTAACAAAAGAAGTAGTTGTTTCAATCCCGCGAACGGGTTTCATTTAATTGAAAGACACAACTCTTTGACCCAGATGTAGGTGTATTTGGGGGTTTCAATCCCGCGAACGGGTTTCATTTAATTGAAAGCCAGTAGACCGTTTAACGGTGGGCAATGCTCGTGGTTTCAATCCCGCGAACGGGTTTCATTTAATTGAAAGCATAGCGCAATGGCTGCTTTAATCAAATTGTCAAATGTTTCAATCCCGCGAACGGGTTTCATTTAATTGAAAGCTCCCTGTAGTTACGTTTGAGAATCCTACCATTGGTTTCAATCCCGCGAACGGGTTTCATTTAATTGAAAGTTTGAGCAGAACTAGATCAAAGTTTTGAGGTTTTTCGTTTCAATCCCGCGAACGGGTTTCATTTAATTGAAAGTTAGCCCTCGCTATCAGTTGTGGTAAGTACACGTTATGTTTCAATCCCGCGAACGGGTTTCATTTAATTGAAAGATCCATGTATATGCTCTCTTCGATAATCAGGACGGGCTGGTTTCAATCCCGCGAACGGGTTTCATTTAATTGAAAGGTCAGTCGGGTACGGGTTCAACCTTAGCTGATTGGTTTCAATCCCGCGAACGGGTTTCATTTAATTGAAAGACGTTAATAGTGCGAATACAAATATCAACAATGTAAGGTTTCAATCCCGCGAACGGGTTTCATTTAATTGAAAGTTTGAATAATATCACTAACAATGTTAATAATGTTAAGTTTCAATCCCGCGAACGGGTTTCATTTAATTGAAAGATCTTTTCTTCTAAGTAAGGCGTTGTTAGTTAGGAGTTTCAATCCCGCGAACGGGTTTCATTTAATTGAAAGAGTTGGCGAGAAGCTTGCGACTCATATCCAAGATGGTTTCAATCCCGCGAACGGGTTTCATTTAATTGAAAGTGGGACGGAGTTTGGTCTGACAATAAAATTGGTCAAGCGGTTTCAATCCCGCGAACGGGTTTCATTTAATTGAAAGTTAGCATTGAACCACCATACATCAAACCAAATCCATGTTTCAATCCCGCGAACGGGTTTCATTTAATTGAAAGGGGTAAACAATCTAATCTCTGCGCAAATATTTCTGTTTCAATCCCGCGAACGGGTTTCATTTAATTGAAAGTTGGGATGGTCTTTGCAAAAATTCCGCGCCAGGTCTTCCGTGTTTCAATCCCGCGAACGGGTTTCATTTAATTGAAAGCGGGTCTTCTCCAAGTTGCCCGTTACTGGCATCAGTTTCAATCCCGCGAACGGGTTTCATTTAATTGAAAGTCCGCCAGCCAGAAGCTAACGATAGAGCCATTCCCACCAGCATTTTTGGCAGGTCTACTTTAAAAGTCGGTTTCCGGCATTCATTAACAGGCTCTACAGTCATACTCAAACCGCTGAAACTATTGAATTGTCAAGGTTCTGTCGATTTGGCGGGAGGTGGGGGGTTTTTGCCCGTGCTTTCCCCTGCCAAAAAATTTTAGCAGCACTATATCATTATAGTATTATCGTCTCTTACTGTCGAGGTTGCTGGGAACCATTTTGACCCTATCGTTGAGGCAAGCTTAAAAAGCGTTGCAGGTTCCGTTTGCGACCCGATCGCCACCAAGAGACTCCTAACTTTTAACTACTTAGACATAGAGTTCTCCGTAGTTCTCTCAAGGAGATTTGCTACCATTGTCAGCAACTTGTGTTCAATATAGGGCTTGGTCATATAAACGGTTGCCCCCAATTGCGAAGCCAGCAAGCGGTGCTTGTCGCTACTTTGGGATGACAAAATTAGGATCGGAATATCTGCCAAAGCAGGAATTTGTTGACGTTGTCGGAGAAATTCAAATCCGTTCATGTGAGGCATCTCGAGATCACAAATCACGAGATGAATATCGGTTTGGCGCTGGAACTGTTCAAGTCCTTTGTTACCATCTTGTGCTTGAAATACACAGTAGCCAGCTTTTTGAAGCCCGATCACTAAAGATTGGCGTGTAGTAATTGAGTCATCCACAACGAGAATTTTTTCTCCTGCTGTGGCACTGAACTTTGAAGCCGGGAATGCTGGGACAGTATGGGACTGAGGAAGGAAGGGTTGTTGGGGACTCGGTAGAGGCATTGAAGCCATAGAATCACCCCAGATACCAGATGTTTTGTTGTTTTGCTGCTGAGCAAATACTTTTTGAATCAACTTTGCCCCATCAATCACTAATGCCATCTGACCGTCAGCCAGAATAGTGGCACCGTGAACATAGCTGGGTGCTGCGATCATTGCCCCTAAGGGACGAATAACCAATTTCTGCTCTCCAATAAGTTGATCGACTTCCAAACCAAAGAGTGTATCTTGGTAGCGAATCAGCAACACGGGGAGTGGAGGTGTAGGGGACTCAGGGCTCCCTGTGGGAATGACAGAGTGGGAGAGTAGGGGGAGAGTAGGTATGTTATAGTTCAGAGTGTGGGTAAGGGAGTAAATTGGAACCAATGTCTCTTCCTCACCTTGACTCCAGCGCAGAAATTTGTTAGTGTTCCCTTCTATAATCTGTGTTGATAAG
Organism: uncultured cyanobacterium; assembly: GCA_903903925.1. Taxonomy (GTDB): domain Bacteria; phylum Cyanobacteriota; class Cyanobacteriia; order Cyanobacteriales; family Nostocaceae; genus Stigonema. The sequence continues at coordinate 108,596 of CAIVAU010000128.1, read as the reverse complement.
GGAATGAGAACCTGTTCAAAGGCATCGTCCAGCAAGGCATAAGTTTTGGAGCCAACTCGACAGATAAACAACTGAGCGATTGTCAGGCTTAAGGGAATTTGCAACGTGAATGTAGTACCTCCATGAAGTTCAGAATCAACTTTGACTGAACCTTGCAGAGATTTCAACTGGTTATGTACTACATCAAGTCCAACACCACGTCCAGAAAGGTCATTAACCTGCGACACAGTGGAAAAGCCTGGCTCAAACAGTAAATCGGTTAGCTGAGCCTGATTTAAACTATGTGCCTGTTCAAGGGAAATGAGCTGTCGCTCGACTGCGCGTCGTCGAATCTGATCGAAATCCAAGCCATTCCCATCATCCTGCACTTCAATGACCAGATATCTGCTTTGATGATAGGCCGAGATGGTAATTTTACCCTTGCTTGCCTTACCTCGCTGTTGCCGAACTGCAGCAGGTTCAATTCCATGATCGAAGGCATTGCGTACTAGGTGTAGTAAGGGATGAAATAGTTGTTCAGCCACTGCCTTATCAACTAGGACTTCACTCCCACGCAGTGTTAGCGATATCGGCTTATTGTGCAGAGTTTCTAGCTGTTGCAGGATGTGGGGAAAGCGACCGAAAATCTCACCCAAGGGTAACATCCGGGCTTCAATTAAGGCATTCTGGGTGGTGGTTAGCAGTTGCTCCTGCTTTTCCTGTATTTGATGAGACGCTTGAGTGAGCAGGTCAATTGTCTCAGATGTTTCTGCTAGTTGTACAATGTGATCTAGAAGTGACTGAATCAGGTGAGCGCTGTAGTCCCGCACCCAAAATCCAGAAGCTTGCTGCAAAGCCTTAGAGGTTTTACTTGCTGTCTTGGAAGGATTCTGCGATCGCTCTAGCAACCTAGCCTGACGATGAGACTGATCTTGAAGTTGGGTGAGGAGTTTTTGATGTTGCTTGATCTGGCTGAGAAGTGTTCTGCTTGCAGCCTGTAGCTGCTCAGTCTGAAGCAACTGCCTGTTTTGGTTGGTGGCTAATTCTCCAACTGAGTAGTTGAGGCGATCGAGATGCTTAACACTAACCCGCACTGTGGGAGAGGATGAAATCGGCTCTTTCTCAGGTAAAGGATTTACAGGACTAACCGATTCCTGAGGTTGGGAGTTGTAAATCGGGCTTAAGTCCTCCTCATCGCTCATCTCTTCCTCAGATTGTGGTACTTCTCCCAAGAGTTGATCGAGCATTGGCTCAGCAGGGTTTGCCTGCTCAACCCAGATACTTTCCAGAAATCGAATGTTGTCTGGCTGATCTGCTGGTAACTCGCTCACCTCTAACAGAGGAGTAAAATCGATCACATCAAGGTCAGTGGTGAAATTTGTGAGTTGTTGTAATTCGCTAGAGGGTTCACCCCCACAGCTACGATCGCCCGCAAGTACTGCTTGTTGTCCGGCTCGAAAGTCCAACAACGCAATTTCAGCGATCAACACTGCTTGATTTGGATGGTGATCTAAAGCAGCAAGCACTGATTGGGCGATCGCTCCAAATCCTGGTAAATTCAGAGATTCAGCTAAGCCAAGCAAAACCTCCACTTGAGTTCGGAGCAAGGTGGCGATTTCTTCGGGCTGGGGATGATCTTCTAACGCTGTGGCGATTTGCTCTAAGCGTTGAGTAACGCCAACTTCAAATAGGGATTGAGTCAAATCGAAGCCCAATTCTGCCGAGGTAGGAAGGTACGGTTCTCGACCAAAAAAGTCTCCCAGTTTCTCTTGCAGTAGAGCAAAAATAGCAGCGGCTCGATCAAGAATTTCAGCGTCGTTTACCGATCCGCCAGTGAATTCCGCAACCAGAGGTAGTCGCAAGCACTCAAACCCTTCAAAGAGTAAGGCTTCAACCTCTGGATCAATGAACATATTTGGCTGGCAGAGGGCTTTAAAAATATCCTCGAGAGAGTGAGCCACCGTGGCAATGGTTTCTAACCCTACGCTTGTTGCTGCTCCTTTTAGGGTGTGGGTGGCTCTCATTAAGTTATTAACTTGATTGATGCCGCTGTTTTCCCTGAGGCTCAACAAGCCTTGTTCTAGATCTTGCAGGAGTTCCGGTGCCTCCTGGAGAAAGTATGGATAGGTTTGCTCACGAATAATTGGGTCTAGGGTCATAGGGAGGAGAGAGGGGGGAGTGTGGGGGGGGTGGGGAGTGTGGGGAGAGGGGGGACTAGGTACTGGGGACTGGGAAAATGCTTCTGTAAACCCAGTCGCCAATCCCCAATCGCCAGTCCCCAATCCCTTCAGGTGATTTTGAATTTTTCGCTTTTAGACTGGAGGTCTTGAGCCATTGCCATCAGATCTTTGAAAGATGCAGAAATTTTGACGGCATCTTTTGAGGTTTTGTTGGCAATGGCTGCTACTTTGGTCATGGTTTGGGTGACTGATTGGCACTGCTGGGTCTGTTCTTGGGTTGCCTCGGTAATGCCTGTCACAAGTTGGCTAATTTGGGCTGTGGCATTGACGATCTCGTTGAGATTCTGGCGGGCCTCATTCACCACGGTTGTTCCTGATTCAACTTGTTGGATGCCGATGTCCATTGCCATAGAAACTTCAGCTGTACTTGCCTGGATTTCTTCTACAAGTTCCTCAATCTCAGTGGCAGCATTGGCTGACCGACGAGCAAGCAAGTTTACTTCATCGGCGACGACGCCAAAACCACGCCCAAATTCTCCGGCGCGTGTGGCTTCGATCGATGCATTCAAAGCCAGCAGTTGGGTTTGTTCTGTAAAGCTGGTAATCAAGCTGACGACTCTGGAAATTTTCCGGGAAGATTCACTCAGACGCTGTAGCCGCTGGTTGGTTTCCACCACGATCTCTCGAATGTCTTCCATTTCATCAACGGTACGGTCAATTGCCGCATCCCCTGCCATGACGGTCTGGTTTGCTTGCTGGACTGCAGCTTCGACGAGGGCGGCGTTCATCTTCACAGCTTCAGTCGAGGCAACCATCATCTGAATTCTTTCGAGGGCTTGCTCCTGCGCCCATCCTTGCTCCTGAGCCTGTGCTGCGAGCCTCGTGATGGCAGAGCCATTGGCTTGGGAGGTTTGGGTGACTTGATTGGCGGCGATCAGCATTTGGGTAACGATTTGCCGTAAGCTACCTAATGTGTTGTTATAGGCATCGGCAACAGTACCCACTTCTGTATCTGTGACTTGAGCGCGGACGGTGAGGTTACCTTCCAATGCAGGTCGGACTGCCAGTAGCAATTGGATTACCTCCTGCTGAAGCTGCTCTTTGGCGCTCTTCTGTTGTTGGACTGCCTCTGCCAACTGCTGGGATTGTTGTTGGAGTTGGTTGACGTACTCTCCCTGCTGGATGGCAAAGTTAAGCTGAGCAGCAATTTGTTTGACAAATTCTATGTCTTCTGCTTGCCACTGCCGAGGTCCGCTGCACTGGTGGATACATAACAAGCCCCAAAGTTCCTCGCCTTTTAGTAAGGATATCACTAAGTTGGCTCGTACCTGAAACTGGGAAAGAATTTCGATGTAACAATTTGCCAGCCCTGCCTGGTAAATATCGTCGATAGCACAGATCCGCCCATTTCGATAATGCTCTGCAAATCCTTGACGAAAGCAGTGATCTGTGACTGTGACTCCTAATGCTGAAACATAACCCGGTCTGACATCCTCAGCAATGGTTGTTCCATCACTATAATCAAGCTTGAAGATTGCAACTCGATCAGCCTCCATAAAGGTGCGGATTTCTCTGGCAGTTATTTTAAAAGTATGAAGTAAATCGAGAGACGAATGTATCCGATCAACTGTCTTACCGATAAAACGTTCCCGTTCTGTTGTCTTCGCTAGCTGTGCTGATTTTGTTTGTAGTTCTTCGATGTAGTCTATTTGTCGCATTGCTACACCCATTTGCACGGAGATCTGTTTCAAGGCGCTGATTTCCACCTCTGTCCAGGAACGATCTTCACTGCTGTGGTAGATACCGAGTAAACCCCAGAGCAAGTCGTCCTTGAAAATTGGCGTGATCACATAAGTCTTGACGCCAAGTTCCTCCAACATTTCAATTTCATCGGGGGAGTGATTAGATGTATTAATATTGTTAACGACTAAGCTTTCACGATGGCGATACAGACTTTCCTGGGCAAATGACCCATCAGGTTTTGGGAAGATGACTCCCATGTAAAATTGCTGCCAAGCATCTAAGCCTTTGGCTGCCCACTCCGTAACCAGATCGTTACTCCCATCGGCATTGCAGCGACAAATTGCGACGCGATCGCACCTCAGCAACTGGCGAACTGCAAGGCTTGTCACGCGAAAAATCGTGTCTAAGTCCTGAGACTGGAGGATCTTTGGAATGGCTAAAGCGACTGCATGGTCTACTTGAGCCGCTTCAGCCATTTGGGTGGCTTGTGCCTCTAGCTGCGAGACGTACTCTCTTTCTTGCAGAGTTGTCCCCAGTTGCAGAGCAATGCCAGTCAGCAAGTTGACATCAATTTCCAGCCAATGCTTGGTTTCGCTGTGTTGAAATGCACTCAGTAAACCCCAAAGCTTGTCCTGGTGTCTAATGGGAACAGTTAGGCAGGATTTTATGCCAAAGTACTCTAAGGTTTCTAAATGGCAATCGCTCAGACCAGCCGTGTAGACGTTATTGACGATATAAGGCTCGTCGTTGCGAAACCTGCCGCCTTGGTGTTGTTGTATATAAGTGTCTTCCCAAGCACTGCCAACCAGCTTGGGCCATCCCCCAGACTCAGACTCAAAGATAAAGTCACCGAAATAGTCTGGGCGAAATTTGTAAATGGCTACTCGTTCTACACCTAGAAGTAGCCGGACTTCTTGCACAGCCGTTTCGCATGCTCTCTCAAATGTTGCTGCGTTAATTTTTTGGATGATTGCGGGGAGGGACTGCTTGTGCTTTGCAGCTTTGGCCTTTTCTTCTAATAACTGTGCCTGTTGTAAGGCGATCTCAAGTTGGTTAGTAAACTGCTGCAGAAGCTTGATTTCATTTTCTACCCAATGCCGTGGGTTACTGTGCTGATAGACACATAGCAAGCCCCAAAGTTCCTGGTCAACAAAAATTGGAGCGATCGCATAAGCTTTGATCTCAAAGTTCTCTAAAAGTTGCAGATGGTAACCGATTAACCCGGCGCTGTGGACATTTTCTACAACATAGGGTTCATGATTGCGGAATCGCTTGCCAAGGTCTTCTTTTATAGAAGTGTCTTCCCAAGTCCTGCCAACCATTTGGGGTAAATTCCCAACCTTAGACTCAAAGACAAAGTCGCCGCAATAGTCTGGGCGAAACTTGCAAATGACGACTCGTTCGACATCCAGCAGTTTCTGAACTTCTCGGGTTATAGTCTGAAAAATGGTCTCAATATCCGATGAGGAGCGGATCTGATCGCTCACACGGAAGAGTGATTCCCGTTCATTGCGGAAGCTCAATGACTGCAAGCTTAGCCTCAGTTCCCTCACAACCTGTTCAAGCCGATTGACGACAATATCCTCCCATTTGTGGGGGTTAGAACATTGCTGGACCACGAGTAAACCCCAGAGTCGCTCCTCGGTCCAAATCGGTAGGCTCAAACACGATAGCACTTGAAACCGTTCCAGTAACTGAAACTGATAAGGGGTTAGGGAGCGGTTGGCAACGCGATCGACGGTGATGAAGGGTTGTTGCTGGTAGTCCTCTAGTTTCTCTGCTCCGAAGGCGATCGCGGGGAGAGACACTTTCAGGCTAGGCGTGTAGCCCCTCACCATTGACTCAGCCACGACAACACCCTGATTTTCTCCCTGAAAGCGATAAATCAGCACTCGGTCAGCTCGTAAGTATTGCTGAACTTGAGTTACTATGTTTGTCAACAGAGCATCAATGGTTTCTGCGGAGTGCATTTGGTTAGCAATGGCAAATAACCAATCCAGACTGGCACGATCCTGATGTTCAGCAAGCGACTTACTGCTGCTGCCAGGATCAACAGGATCGATGGGGTAGGATCGCTCTAGTTTCTGCATAGTTGTCTTTTTATTTCCCTCATCGTCTGGTTGGGAAAAACGTGAAGGAGCTACCTGATCGGTCAGGTTCAAATCTTCTAGTTGCTGGTCAGTACTTGCTTGGTTTTGTGGAATATCACCTGTCATGAGTTGCCTCATGAATCGTATGATCCCTGATGTTTTTTCCATAGAGGGCAATGAATAATGGCTTTGAGATCTAAGACAGCATCGCTGGACCCAGGTAAAGTCCCTTGCACAAGTGGCAGGAGATCGGGTGGAAATAAACCGAGAGGCACGCTTTGGAGTTGTTGTAAGTCGTGTAGCTCAATATCGTTGACTTGCTGCACTCCTAGTCCTAATGACTGGTGATTAATTTGAACTACTATGACTGTTAGAGAGGTTAACATTGGCTCCAATTCAAAGGTTGAGGGGTAGCCAACAAAGTTGTTGAAATCTAACAGCCACAGCATTTCTAAGCGCCAGTTGCAAATTCCCAGAAGGCAACTAGGCATTTCCGGAACTGGCAAAATTTCTGTTACATCTATTTTGATAATTTCTGTAATTTGCTCCAGAGGCAACAGCATACTGTTCTGGGAACCCAAAGGAAAGCGGAGCAGGCGCACTCTAGTTTCTGGAGGGAGTGGGTCTAACATCAGCGTATCAAGGTTGCTAGTTGCTATTAGCTTTGAATCGCGTGATTCTATCATAGATCTAGGTTTCTATACAGCCGTTAAGCGCAAGACCGTGGTTGTCAACTCTTTTTGGTCTACTGGTTTGGGGAGATAAGCATCAGCCCCCAGCATTGCCCCCCAGAGTTTGTCAACGTCGGTTCCTTTGGTAGAGCAAATCACGACCGGGATTTGCGAAGTATTGGCATGGGTCTTGAGTTCACGACAGAGTTCAAACCCGCTTTGCCCTGGTAGGATCACATCAACAATCACCAGATCCGGTTTTTGCTGACTGAGCTTAATCCGAGCTTCTTCGCAATTGGTGGCACTAAGCACTGCCATACCCACTTTTCTGAGGTAGCAGGTTAGCACTTCAGTTTCTGTCAAGCTATCTTCAACTAAAAGGACTGTGGTCATTCGATTTTGGATTTTAGATTTTGCGAAAAGTTGTACTTTAGGGTTTCCTTCGTGGCCAACTTTCCAAGACGGATGGTGGATTGATCCCAAACCCTTGTTAAGCCAGCAGGGGTGAAGCTGGTAGGTATTTCTCTAACACAGACAGCACCTTGTCCTGCTCTATCGGCTTTGCTAAAAAGCCTGAAGAGCCGACAATCCTTGCCCGCACGCGATCAACAATGCCATCATTATTAGTAAGAATAATTACTGGGGTGTCTTTGAATGCCGAAATCCGACGGATTTGAGCACACACTTCATACCCGTTTGCCACAGGCATGAGCAAATCCAAAAAGATCAGGTCAGGCTTGTACTCAAGCAGCATCGGCAGTGCCTGTATTGAGTCTCGAATATTGACGAACCGATAGCCAGCCGGAGCGAGAATGTGCCCCATGATCTCGCTATCAAATCGGCTATCCTCAATGTAGGCAATTAAAGGACCAATGACCGGCTTTACGTAAAAGCTGATATCCCCAACGTGGGTCAATCCCATCACCCCTTGGTTGATATAAGGCATGATGGATTGTGTCAAGGGCACTAAGGGTTGTTTCAACTTAACGGCTAAATCCCTCAAAGTCGAACTGCCGTTTGCCATTGCAGTCAGTTTTTGGTAAGCAGGTTGTGAAATCTGCTCCCGTAGTCCTTCGTGATCCCAGATCACGGGAGCCATATTAGGTGAAAAGCTGGCAAAACCAGCGGATAGCCAGATCGTCCAAGCTTTCTCTGCTTGCTGCCAAGCTTGGTTAAGCTGGAGCGAAACCAACTTTGAGTCATCAATCAAGTCTTGCGGAAACTTACTGTAAGCCAATTGCATTTCTGAATACTGGCGACGTAAGTATATCACTTGTAGAATATCGAACAAAAGCTCTAGTATGTTTCCTTCCATGATCGCTGCTAGCTTTCCTGGCTGGATTTTTCCCTGTTTCACCTGATTAACCAGAGAAGCGTAATCCCAATGATGAGGGCGCTCTGTTTTCTGCCCAGAAAAGTCAGCAGCCAAATGTGGACAGTGTTGATATAATTGTCGATTCCAACAACGCAGCGGATGCAACTCACTAGCACTCCAAGCTAAGTAACCTCGGCGAAAAAACAAACTCCACATCGCCCCCTCGCTGCCTGTGATACTTAAATCCAGCCGACTTGAAATTTTATCTCGACTACACATCTGAATATGCTTGGCTAGTTCATCGCTGTTCTCTACTTTGTAAGTCGCAATTGGGGGATTTATAGATCTCACAGATGAAGGAGTCAACATTGTTGAGAAGTAAAATATTGGTATAAGCTAATTGTCGAGATCAAAAATAAGGTATTGAGCCGAGTAGCAACCTGGAGGCTAGACGTCCAGCTTGTTACTAGGCTGATGCAAGATATCAGTTTCAACGTGATTGTGTAGACGTACGGTAAGTAGCTTGCCACAGGATAAACCTGCGATGAAGCCACGACGGGATAGCCGAGTGTCCCGCAGGGTAGAATTGCACACCTTTGTGTTCGCGTCTACGCAATGAAGAATAATCAGTAATTAACTGGACATATAGGGAATCTAAATTATTTAGCACTCCTTTATTCTAGATAATAGACTAAAATGAACAACTTAGAAAATTTCTTGATGTAAAAAATTTATTGATGAAATTTGGTATATAAAGCAAGTTGCTACTTATTTGCATCCTAGTAAAGAGAACCCATCGCTTTACGTGATTCTTTTTCCTCTGGGTCTTGGCGGGTTTTTTATCGCTAGACAATAGCATGAGTGAGTAGAATTCCGCCACATGATTTCAAGCGTTCTGTTAAAGCATTCACATTTAAATGTCTAGTCATTAGACATCTCCAGAAATGATGTAGGGGCGTATTGCAATACGCCCCTACCAAGGATTTCAACGGACGCACAATTAATTTCCACGCCTATGTCTATTACCAGAAATTTATATTTTCATTGCTAACAAAGAGACTTCATGTCCCTGTTTGTGAATTGTCATAACATGGTTTTTTGTATCTTGCGATACTTTTTAATTAATAATGCTCTAACCAGCAGATATGGTTACTCCCTTCCCTCCTTCCCACCCTTTAGATTACCTATCTAATTAACCGCAGAGGCGCAAAGGAAATCAACCTGCATCATTTTGACTGATTTCTAATGTTTCGACAAGCATTTTTTGATGCTTCTCTTTTATAGTTAGAGGAGAAGCGAGAGATTCTTCTAAAGCTGGAAGGGAAATACTCCCATCATTAACATCACTCTCGAATGTTCTGGGTAACTGTAACCCTAGCATCATCATTCTAATAGCATAGAATAAAGACAAAGCTAGCCACAAGAGATCGTTACTAAAAAACTTAATGGCAGTAAAGTCTGTAGGTAAAAATCCCACGACTAGAGCAGTTAAGCTCACATTACGGAGAGTCTGCCCTTCTGCCAAACCCAAGAAGTACCCATCCAGCATAAAACCTATAGAACCAAATATTATTGTGAGTAGCAACCAAGGAGTAAAAGAATTTATAGTTTCGGTAACTTCATTGTGGTTAGTTAATAAACCAAAAACATTACCAGGAAATAGCACACACACTCCGCCAAAAAACACTGCCACTAGCAAAGCAGTTGCCACAGAAACACTAGCTAGAGGTCTTAACTGTTGTGCAGATCCTTGTCCTTTAAAGTTTCCCACCAGAGTTTCTGTTCCATATCCCAATCCTGCTATAAAATACAGGCTCAAGCTGAATATCTGGAAAAGTAAGGCATTTTGAGTATAAATAGTTACTCCCATTTGTGTTCCCTCGTAATTAAATGTTAGGGAGGTAAACATAATAGCTAAATTGCTGATAAAGATGTTTCCATTTAGAGTTAAAATAGCTTTAAAAGCTGAAGGGTTCCAAAATTTGCCGACTATGGCTGGTACCTCAGACCCCTGGATTTCTCTACATAAAAATATTAATCCTACCAATAGCAACAGATATTGGCTGATTGCGGAGGAAACGCCAGCACCTGTACTTGACCAGTCTAAGTAAATAATAAACACATAGTCAAATGTAATTTTTGCTCCACTGCCAATGACTGATAATAGTAGAACTAGGTTATTTCTTTCGAGTCCTAGAAACCAACCGATCAAGACAAAATTGAGCAGAACCGCTGGGGAACCCCAAATCTGAGTGTGGAAATAGGCTTGACCTGAAAGTTTGATCTCCTGAGCAACATCTAGCAAGTCAAACGCTAGTTCTCCTAAAGGGTACTGTAGGAGTATGAGCACAATACCTATCACCAGAGCGATTAGACCATTACGCAATCCTATCAACAATACACCCTCTCGGTCATTTCGTCCGACTGCCTGCGCGGTGACTCCTGTGGTACCCATTCGTAAAAAGATTAAAATCAAGTAGAGGAAGTTAAGGAAGCTTCCAGCGAGGGCAACTCCAGACAGGTGCTGGATTTTTTCTAGATGACCGAGAAAGATGATGCTGACTAAATTAGCCAGTGGAACCATAATATTCGATAGGACATTCGCAATAGCTAGTCGGAAGTAGCGAGGTACAAAGTCATATTGGTTTGGTAATGTCAATTCCATTGATGTAATCAGTCCTTTTTTTTGACGATATAGTAGGTTTTCAGTTGTTGATACACTATCAATATGTATGTCTATAGATTTTCCCAATCTAGTGCGATTCCAGTTGTGAAAAACCAGAAATTTTCTTTAAAAATTTGAGCTAATTCCTTTAGCTTATGATATCATAAAGAATATATGCTTTGAATAAATTGTTGTTGACACTTTTCCGAAAATTCAATTAGATTAATCATAAAAAATCATCCGATTTCCAATAATTAGAACAGGAAGTCAAACACAACAGATTTACACTTTAAAACTGCTGTAGCAAGCAGATGAATCATGCCAGCACTTCGTATTCTTTATCTAGTCGGATCTGCATACAACGATTTTTACTGTAATTTATCACGCCTTTACGCCCAAGATTGTTTGGCAGCAATGGCGGAAGGATCGCCCTATGATTTTCACATTGCATACATCACACCTGATGGTCAGTGGCGATTTCCTCACTCCCTAAGTCGAGAAGATATTGCTATTGTTGAGCCGATTCCTCTGTTCTCAGCAATAGAGTTTTTAACAACGCAAAACATTGACATAATGATACCACAAATGTTTTGTATCCCTGGAATGACTCACTATCGCGCCCTATTTGACTTACTCAAGATACCTTACATAGGTAATACTCCAGATATTATGGCAGTAACGGCTCACAAAGCCAGAACCAAAGCAATTGTCGAAGCTGCTGGTGTGAAAGTCCCTGATGGAGAACTTCTACGCCAAGGAGATGTTCCGACAATTATACCTCCAGTCGTTATCAAACCTGTTACCTCGGATAACTCTTTAGGAGTGACTTTTGTCAAAGAGGTTGCTGATTATGATGCTGCATTGAAGAAAGCATTTGCATATGCCGATGAAATTATTGTAGAATCATTCATAGAACTTGGTAGAGAAGTCAGATGCGGCATCCTTGTTAAAGACGGAGAGTTAGTTGGTTTACCCCTTGAAGAGTATCTGGTTGACCCTGACTCCAAACCCATTCGCATTTATGCTGATAAACTCCAACAGACGGAGGATGGCAACTTGAGTTTGACTTCTAAAGATAAGAGCAAGTCTTGGATTGTAGACCCTAGCGACCCTCTCACTCAAAAGGTTCAGCAAATAGCTAAAAAGTGTCACAAGGCTTTGGGTTGTCGCCACTACAGTTTATTTGACTTCCGCATTGATCCAAAGGGACAACCTTGGTTCTTAGAAGCCGGGTTATATTGTTCTTTTGCGCCTAAAAGTGTGATTTCCACTATGGCGAAAGCAGCAGGAATCTCTCTAAATGAGTTATTAATGACGGCTATTAACGAAACATTAGGTAGTCATAAAAAGCTCATAGCTTAAACTTTTTCTAGCGTGTTATTCCCGTCACGGGAAACCCTCCTATCTCTGTGCCTCACCGTGCAAGGGGCGTCTACATCTGCAATTTCTTAACTCTATTTTTTAGTCACCTCCTAATTCTACTAACTTGCCAATATTGAAATCAATCTTCACCCAACTCTTTAATTTTCTCAAGTTGTCCAGCAATAGTAAGGTAATCTGCCAATGGTGGACTGCTAAAAAAGGCAGAGGATCGTCAAACTGAAAAATAGCATCAGTCCCCTTGACAATCTTCTCTAACCATGCATTTAGTTGGGACCATGACCTAATCTCAGTCAGTCGCCACAGTTCATGATATAACCAATAGGTTGGTTTACTATCTGGAAGCGGTTCAATGGGTGGTTCGTTTTCACCCTGACTATCTTTAAGATAAGCATCTGCCACTCCTGGATGGTCGTGGAATGTGGTAATTGCTGAGTGAATTCTAGGGTTACATTCAATAGCGTAAACTTCGCCGTCTTCAGCTTCGATAAAGTCGAAGGAAATCTGTCCTGTAATTTTTAATTCCCTGAAAAAATGAGTCACCCATTCCCGAATTTTCAGGTTTTTTACATCTTTATAGTTAACTTGAAAAGCTGAAGATTCACAGCAGGTATGTAGTCGTAATTTACCATCTCGCACAGTACTGTGGGTGCAGAACTCTTTGCCAGAAATAAATTCTTGCATAATCCAAGGCTTCTCAGGACTAATAGGCAAACTCCTAACAAATGCTTCTGTTTGCTCTGGAGTTTCACAGGGAAGCTTAGTTAAATTTAAACGATTTACTGAGTCGTAGGGAATGCTCTTAAGGATGTATTTACGAGTCTGTTGAGAAAAGTCGAAATTCAGGACTTGTTCAGGAGAAGTAATTTTAAAGGATTTGGGAACTGATAACCCAAATTGACGCGCTTTCTCGCTGAAGGTATACTTATCATCCAGCATTTCACAAACATCAGCATCTACATGGAAAACTTCACAATATTGCGATAACACTGGTTTAGCCACGGAATCGTAATAGCTGGCTACTGGGCTGGTTACGGGAATATAAACATCGATATTTTCTCTCTTGATAATCTCAATGAGAGCCTGGGTATAGGCATCTGGATCTTTTTCTGGAACAGGAGTTGTATAAAACTTATCAACAGCTTGTGAAAACCGGTGACCCGACAACCAGTATTTGTGAGTTTCAATCAACACAACCCTGTGTCCAGCGGCGTAGAATGAGCGTGCAAGCTGCAATGCTTTCGTCATCTTACCACCACTGATGAGAATATTTTTGGGGTGTGTCGCTGTTGAGGAATGCTGAAAAAGACGAGCTAATCTACTCCACAGCAGAGACAATAAAACAATGGTAGCGTTAATTGGCAGTGCCAATAAGAGTAACGTTAAGGTAGCAAAGCTCTGAAAAAAAGCAGCTACTTTGACCCCCAAAGAAATAGGTTGAGTCGTTGTTTTAGATGTAGATATTAATTGTGCCATAGAACTCCCGATGAGGGGAAGTCAAAAGTAAAAAATTGATGACCCTTTACTCTTGACCTCTCTATTTGTATTAAACTGCTCCCGAAACGCTACAAGATTCTTAGTACAGCGTTTGCTCTTACTCCCTGACCGGTCAATCTCTCTAACTCATATCTCTGTGTCCTCTGCGCCTCTGCGGTTAATTAGATCATCTTCTAGCAGTTCGGAATGAGCCACTCAGCACTAAACAGGTAATCGCCGAATGATAGTCAACCCATCACGCAGTGGCAAAAGGACCTGTTCTACGCGCTTCTCAGCAGCGACGACACGGTTAAACTCAGCTATCGCTTCACCGTTGACAGTGCGATCGCCCACCGACAGATAGACCTGTCCTTGAAGCAGCGTGTTGTCAACACAGATAAATCCTTCAGGGATGAGCAAGTTTTTATCTAGTAAGGCTTGGAAGTACTGCACATACTCCTTCTTATCCGCATCGATAAACACAAAGTCAAAGGATTCCCCAGCCGCAGCTAATTTATCCAAGGTGGATAGCGCCGGACCGAGTTCCACACGAATTTTCGACCCATGGGGAGATTCACGAAAGATCGATTTACCGAATTCAGCGGCGTATGGATCGACCTCGCAAGCGACGACTTCTCCGTCAGAGGGTAATGCTTCTGCTATTGCGAGTGCAGAGTAGCCAGTAAACATACCGATTTCCAGCACTCTTTTAGCTTTGGTCATATGGATGAACATTTTCAAGGTTTGTCCCTCAACATGACCAGAGAGCATTTCCTGTTCCAACTGACGAACTGTTGCGCCTTCATTGAAGCGTTGGGTCCATGCTTCCACAGCTGTTTTTTTGGCAAGGGCTGCTAAAGCAGGTGATTCACCAGTGGTGCATTCTTCCAGATAGGGGTCTAAACCAGCTGCCAAACGCCATGCAAAGTTGAGCTTGGCTTTAAGTTCACTGGACAAATCTGGTTGTTCATTAACTGCTTGCACAATGCTTTCCAATTGCATCGCCAATATCCCCAGAGGCGTTACTGGTCTTGCAGTCGGTTGTTCAACAACAGGAGTCATTATTTTTCACTTCCTACAAGTTCTGCTTCTAGTTGATAAGTGGGGTAAACATCTACACCATCACCGCCACGGGGGTAAGTTTTGCATATTTCTTTATGTTCAGCTAATGCGGCTGCTAGTTCTTCACGGGTGAAATCGTTGACAAAGAAGCACTCACCAATTGGTTTTGGCATTGCGGCTCTTTGCAGACCGTCGCGGGTGAGGCTAATAGATAAAGTCGCACGCCACAAGAGTTCTTCCTCCAGTAAGGGGTGGTCGAGGGATAGACCAATACGACTCATCAGTCCTAAGATACGGTCTCTGTCTTCTCCAGAGATATAGCCTCTGCGTGCGGCAATGGTGGCAGATAGCGCCATGTCGATATTGACTGCATGACCATGGAAAATCGGTATACGAGGTGCAAGTTCAAGGGTTGGACTCCAAGTGTGACCATAAGCAATCACCCGGTCTAAATCTAGTTCATGGAGGTTGGGGACTTCAAATTCCAACATACGTTTGATGGATTTGTAAGTCACTTTTTGAGCAATTTCCTTGATTTCCGGTGTAGCATCAATGTTACCGAAGTGTGTACGCAGCAAATCCTCTCCGTATTGTTCCAGTAAATCGAAAACCTCTTTGCAACCAACCACCGCAATTTTCACTAGTTCTGCCATACCATTGCGTACTTGCTCTATTGGTAGAGTTCCTAAGAAGGAAAAATCAAGCAGCACTTTCGAGGAGGCATGATAAGCACCCAGACGATTTTTCAGCTTCTTATGGTTAACAGCTACCTTAATGGCAACACTCGCATCAATCAGTCCAATTAGAGTAGTAGGAATGCGGATGTAATTGGTGCTACGACGGTAAGCCGAACAGGCGAAACCTGCTACATCTGTAATCAGTCCGCCGCCAATGACTAAGACAGGTTCTTTCCGAACTAACTTAAAGTCAGCAAAAGCATCAATAATTTTCTCAAAGGTTTGGATTGTCTTGTTAGGTTCGGTGATTGTAATTGGAAGTACTGTCAGATCAATACCGTAATACTGAAAATATTCTTTCATTGATCTGTTGTAAAATGTATATGCATTTGCATCTACAACAGCTAAGCATCGCCCAAAATTTTGGTAACAATCAGCCAATTCTCTATTATTGATGTCGAACACTCCATCAACATAGACGAGACTGTATTCAATCTTCTCGTAAGCTTCTATATGGAATGCTTTTTCGCTAACTTGCAGCTTTGACTGAACAATACTCATGACAATCTACCTTTTCTTGAGATTAGCACTCTGAAAAAAAACAGCGGAGAATATTTAACAAAAATGGCTTGATTCAGTCAATTTGAAATGTCTTTGAGATCAAGTCCAAGGCATTTCAAGCTGTCAAGAATCTAGAGCATTTTTTGCCATGTTTCTTGGATTAATAGATTTCGTGTTTCACGAATTGGTTTGTGTTCCCAGAACAAAATTTTTCTGAGAATTCAAAATTATTGGTCGCACCACATAAATACGTGGGCTTGAATATAATGTTTCTCCATGTTTAAAGACAGAGACCTATATCCTTAATTAAAAATTTAAGAAATAACCTTGAATTTTTAATTAAGAATTCAAAACATGGTCAGATTTGCTCTATGAACCAAGGCTTGGCATAGAGATATTTTCATACGATCAGATCACGACAATACTCAGAAAAGTCCATCGTTAGGTTTGACTTTTAGTTAGCGGTAGTGCCCACTAAATTGCTGTCAACTCAGATCATTCTGTACTATTTTTTTAGTATATATACAAATGTAAATTTTAAGCAAGATTTTTTACAAAAAACCTAAATGAGGCTTGAGAGCTTCTAGAGACTAATCCTTACACTCTCACCCTTTAAGCCTATGCTGCTCAGAGGCTGATTTCAAAGAATAGCTAAAAATCGTTTATAACTGGCGATAGAGGTTTATGATATCACATTGCTAATACATTACATCTTACAATTATTGTCAATACTTCCTTGGATAGAAATAAATTTTCTGAAAATAATATTTATGATATGGAGACAGAGGCAGGTGACCGATCGCTCTAATTTTTTCGTCATCTTCTACATTGGTAAGCTGGCGAACATGATATAATTTACAAGCTTTTCGCGTTCAAGCTACAGTCCACTCATAATGATTCCATCCTTAGCCCGCATATAAAGCACTGGTGTAGCAAAGTCGCGTCGGTCCAGTCCAATTTCTATCGAAATAGCATTGCGGGTTGTTTGGATCGCCGCGTCTACGGGCCAGCCTAGCGCCAGAGTGCGGTAGAACTCATCGGCAAACAGTTTTGCTGTAGTATCGTAGATAGAGTATTGCATCGCCACAACTGCGGGTATTCCTCGACGTACTAAGTGAGGTGCTATACCTGTAAAGATTTGCAGGTCAGACACCGTCGCACCTTGACAGGAATTTAGCACAGCTAATCCCAAACTCTCGTAACCCAAGAACAGGTTGGCAAAGCGCTCATCATCCAAAAGTTGAGCTTTACTATCGTGATCTATAAGGGCAATGGAGCCTTTATTGTTCTCAAAGATGCCATGACCGATAAAATGGAATACATTGTAGGGCTTTTCCCGTAGCTTTTGGTTAATATTACGGATAGTAGCTTCTCGTACCACGTCTAATTCAATTTTACCTGTCTCAATGTGCTTTGCTAGTGCCTCACAAAGCAGTTGTTCTTCCCCAGCAACGTCCAATTGAGGTAAATTAGTAGGACTAGAGATGACTAACAGGACTTTGAGCGGTTGGCTAACGGCTTTAAGATTGCGCTTTTGTAGGGGAACGTCAATATAACGCGAGAGTACGGTTTGGGTGTTGTTTGCTAAGAAAGTCTTAGTTCCGTCGTCGTAGAGAAATTCCCATGGTAAAGCGGCTAGTTCCGGAGATTCAAACACTAGGCGCAGGCGCACGTTGTATCTATCCGCTTTTGCCCCTGCCATTGTAGCCCGTAATTGACCGTGAATTTTGTTGGGGAAAAGCGCTTGGTAGAGTTCACCGCCTAACGCTTTGAGTAAATCTGCATCTGTCTCTCCCCGCTCTATGAGTTTTAGTGTAAGTTTAATTCTATTCATATCTAACCGCAATTCGCCCTGCTCATCCCCTTCTTCAGAAGAAGCACGAATTTTTCCTTCTGCTGTCACCAAGACTTGAAAATCTTGGTAATTCATGGTAGTCTGATTCGTTATTAATAATAAAGATTCTTTTTTGTCTTGCTCCAGTTTCCGTTGCAACGGTGTAGGTTGATTGTTGAATTCCTGATTTTCTCCAAGAGGTGGCAAATTCACATCGTCAATTAGCCTGCGCACATCAACCATTTCATAGCTATTGTCGCACTCAACTTGATATCGATTAGCCCTTAAGCGCTTGTGAAGTGCTTCCAAAGCGTAAGAATGAGGGATGGAACTTCCTTTACAACTAGTGCAGTTACAGGGGACACGTATCTCATACTGCAAACGTTCAAAAGACTGATGAATTTTTTCCAGTTCGTAAGTGACGACAGCGAGCAATTCTTTCTTGCGGTTTCCAGCTACACAGATTTTGATTTCTTTTTGATTGTAGTGTTCAATGACTGCGGCACGAGTTTGATCTTTGTTGAGAATAACGCCACTTCTCCAAACGAGTTTTTGTTGTTCAATCCAAGGGTGTGTCTCAACAATGAAGCGTGTGAGAATACCCTTGGGCATGAATTCGTATTTGTAGCGCAAAATGAGATTATTAGTATCTTGCCAGGTGTAGTCAGGTTGGTTGATATCAAGTAGTTGCGGTGCAATATAGTTACCAGGACGATGAGGAATTGGGTAGCAAAGTTTGAAGCGCATCATGAGATGAAGCAGTTCATCTCGCATATCAGCATATTCGCCGTCTTTCCAAATTTCAACAAGATACTCCTGAGTAAAACACCCCAGATTTTTCTTAACGGTTTCGTTGTCTAAAACCTTGTAAACGGCAGTTGTACCCCACTCCGGTTTGAGGATGATGTAGTGTTTAAGTGTAGCATCGTCTTGAAAGTGCAGGCAAACCCCCAAGTCATGCAGATAGCGACTCAACCGCAACATATCTTGACGATCAGTTAAACTATTAAGTCGGCAAAGTTGGCGGTATTCATCAAAACTAATATAGTTACGGGAATCGTTTTCTAGAGCAGAACGGACTCTCACCCAAAGTTTTGGCAGAGGTATACCAACGTGGGGAAGTCTGCTGATATATGTTTGAATGTTGTCTTTAATTTCGTCTAAACCGCGATTAGTGGCTAAGTTAGTTGCTAGAATTTCTTTCAGGTTAGTGAATTCTGCACGCAACTGGCGATCGCTAACCTCGCACTGACGGTCTTGTTTTTCATTTTTAATAATGAGAACCGGGCTATTACCGCTTAAGAGTTCAACAACCTTAAGCCACCAGTAAAAGTCAGTATTTTCTTGACGAGTATCAGCAACTAATGCATACAGAGAACGCTTAGTGAGGAAGAACTGGTGGGTTTGGTGATAAATTTCTTGACCACCAAAATCCCAAATATTGACGCGAAAGTCTTTGCCATTAGGCTGTGTAAAATGCCACTGAATCACATCAATGCCTTCAGTTGATTTTTCATCTGATTGAAGTTCGTAGCTTTCATTTTCAATTTTCTTAGCTAAAGAGGTTTTCCCAGATCCCCCTTCACCAATAATTAAAAATTTTGCTTCATAAAAAGGTTCAGTTTCAGATGGATCTTGCACCGGGAAATAGAAATCAAGGATTTCTTTCACATTACCCGGATCTTTATATAATTCTTTTGGTTCCAAAATCTCAGGTGGAATGGGAACTGGGTTTCCACGCAGATCCAGCTTTTCCAGGTTTGGCATTTGCCTAATTTCTGATGCTAAACTGCTCAGTTGATTGCCCCTGAGGTTGAGGGATTGCAAGTTGGTGAGTTGACCTATTTCTGATGGCAAGCTGCTCAGTTGATTGCCGCTGAGGTCGAGGGATTGCAAGTTGGTGAGTTGACCTATTTCTGATGGCAAACTGCTTAGTTGATTGCCGCTGAGGTAGAGGGATTGCAAGTTGGTGAGTTGACCTATTTCTGATGGCAAATTTCCTAGTTGATTGTCGCTGAGGTAGAGGGATTGCAAGTTGATAAGTTGACCTATTTCTGATGGCAAATTTCTTAGTTGATTGCCGCTGAGGTCGAGGGATTGCAAGTTGGTGAGTTGACCTATTTCTGATGGCAAATTTCTTAGTTTATTGCCCCAGAGGTGGAGTGATTGCAAGTTGGTGAGTTGACCTATTTCTGATGGCAAATTGCTTACTTGATTGACGCTGAGGTAGAGGGATTGCAAGTTGGTGAGTTGACCTATTTCTGATGGCAAATTTCTTAGTTGATTGCGGCTGAGGTGGAGGGATTGCAAGTTGGTGAGTTGACCTATTTCTGATGGCAAATTGCTTACTTGATTGGCAGCTATTTGAAGTTCCTCAAGATTATTAAGTAATCCAATTTCTACGGGAAAAACCCTCAGATTGTTGCCGATAATATCAATATAATTACCATTTTCGTCATATTGATATTTACCGAGAATCAATTTTTTCAGTTGAGTCAAATTCCCAATTTCAGGCGGTAAAATACTCAGATTTTGACCAGAGAGATCAAGTTCTATTGTTCCCTCTCTTTCTGCTTGTTCAATTACCTGTAGCAGATTCGCTTTAATCATGAGGAATTATATAAATAAATAGTATAATTTTTCTCATTGAAATTTTAGGTTTAACTTTTCCATTGTAATGCAGAAGAAACATTTTGCTGAGCGATCGCAGTGGCAATAAAATAAAGGAAATTCCCTGACTTGATGCATTTGTTGCGCGATTATCTAAAAGCATTACTGCTCATTCAACAACTTCTGTATTTGTTCATGTAAAGGCTGTACCTTATTTTGCACAACATTCCAGATAATCTCATTCTCCACCTGAAAATAAGTATGAGCTAGAATATCCCGTAAACCCGCTATTTTCCTCCACTCGATTTGCGGATTGCGATCGCGCATATCCTGGGGAATGTTTTTGATCGCTTCCCCAATCACCAAGAGATTCCGGATCACCGCATCAAATGTAAGCTCATCTGCGACAAAGTCCTCAAAATTCATGCCTTGGGTATAGCGTAATACTTTGGCGCAGCTAGCCGAAATATCCTGCAAATAAAGCTGAATATTACGTGACATAGATCATCTCTTGCTCTACAGCAGACCGAATCAGAGGATGAAGGGACTTACGCATCACCACATCTACCTTAGTTCCCAGATGATCTTCTAAATACAATTTTACATTCATGTAGCAATCAAAGGTTACAGGTGGCTCCAAATCAACTAAAATATCAACATCACTATCCGATCTCGCTTCATCTCGTGCCACAGAACCAAATAAAGCCAAGGATTGAACCCCTAGACTTCTCAAGTGTGCTCGATGTTTTGTAAGTATATCAATGACTTGATCGCGCTGCATAAAGTAAAGAGTTAGATGATGACTAAATTTTTTCCCAAAGCTAGCTCTACTACCATTTTACGCGACTGATTTGGAACGTGAGGGGTTATTAGCAAAGTTTAGTTCGGATTGGTACATATAGGACTACTATTTGATTTTTGAACAGATACCTAGAGTGCATTACTCTGCGAAGATTGCACCCTAAGTATCTGTGACCTGACTCTGAAACATAGCCGTTGTTTTCTCAGCAATAACCATCTAAACTGATAGTAGTGTTGAGTCTTACAGCAGTTTAACCCAACCTTTAATTGCTTTTCTCGTTAAGTCAAAAACTCATCATCGGGTGCATCCCAATGAGCGTAAATTCGTAGTGCGAGCCGGAAAGCTCGCTTGTTGTACACGTGAGCTTTCCGGCTCACACTACTGATCGTCTTTTTGCAAAACTGGGATGCTCCCGCCATAATTCGATTTGCTTGAGCCAAGTCTTCAATTTCTACAAACAGATAAGTAAAGCTTCCTTCAACAAGGTCTTCCAGAAACGCCCTAGCAACTCTTTCACCGCTTGTTCAATGACCTCTAGTAAATTCGCTTGAATCATGAGCAATTATAGTAGAATACATCCGTCAGGAGTCAGAAGTCAGAATGGATTTCAACTCCGTTGACGGAGGATCAGCAATCGCACTAAACTCAAGGGTAAAGGTTTTCGACTAATGGTATTGATGTAATTTGCACTGAGGTAGGGCTGGTAATTTGGCTGCTGGGCAACGTAGGTTTGGAAGAAGGCAAGACTTAGAACATCGATATAGCGACGCGCTAGGGCAGGACTAGGGCCAACGACCTGTTCAGGAAGTGGTATAGCACCAGGATCGTTTGCTTCTCCTCCAATTGTCGAAAAATGCGTACCACCATTAATTAACGCTAAATACTTGCTTTGAGTCGTTAACCAGGTGAAAGGTCGAATCTGTTCTGGCAGAGCCGGAGCTACAGTATCAGCACTACCTGAGACAATCATGAGGGGGATTTTAATTTGCTCCAAACTAGCTTGACCCATAATACTGCTGTCAACTGGGTCAATGGCGATCGCCGCCTTCACCCGAGAATCGGATAGGTTGTAATTTATAGATTTAGGTAACTTTACAGCCAAGCACTGAAGCAACAACGAAACATTAAGTGAGTTATTCAAGGGTGGGCACTTCTTTTGGAGTAGCTGAAAGTCAATTGGTGCTCCAGCCAATGCCAAAGCAGTGTAACCACCAAAGGATTGCCCCACCACCCCAATCTGTTGCAGATTCAAGTGCCCCCGAAACACTGGGCTAGACTGAGATAGGCGAGTCAGTTCATCCAGAAGATATTTGACATCTAATGGTCGGTCAATAAACTCTCTAGGACTAGTCACCTCTTGTGCTTTGCCTGCTAATAGTGCTTGCAGCTGTTTAGCATCGCTACCAGGATGTTCTGGAACAGCAACCACAAAACCATAGGAAGCAAGATGTTTAGCTAGATAAGCAAAACTTGTTCGGTCGGAACCAAGTCCGTGGGAGATGACAATCACCGGGCAAGGTTTGGACACCTGCGGTAAGTAAATATCAGCAGGAAACTTACGCTGACGCGATACATCAAAGAGGTTAATAGTCTGCTTTTGCCATTTAAAACTTCCTGGTTTTACCAAGTTCATCACCAAGGACTTTTTTGATGCAGGCTTTGTGGTTGCATTTTGGCTGGATTGATTGTTAATGAGTGCGACCGCATCCTGAGTCTGGCTGACCATATTTTTTAATTGATTCGCAATCTCCAAACTGCGGCCTAAATCTATCGTAATTGCGTCTGAGGGGAACTTGCGCAACACATTTAATAAAGTGAAACCTTGTGGGTCAGATGCTGCCAGAATCAGCGCAGATCGAATTGCATAAAACCCACTGTTGCGGGTTTCTTGCTGAATAACTTCTCCGAGTTTTGCTAACAATGTCTCACCAATAGGCGTGTAGAGAAACTGTGAAACCTGTACCGCATTTAGGGGAATGGGAGTCATCAAAGCTTGCCGTAGCTGAGGTAGATTCTTCTTATCTGTATATTTAAGATATGCAGACAATTCCTCATCCGCTTTGCCTGTCTTGGCATAGTTTTCAAGAGAATTAATCGAGATAGATCGCTCAAAAAGACCATAGGAGAGGTTCAGCCGTTGAGCACCCAGTACAGGACGGATGATCAAAGTAGGTAGCATGAGTCCGAGGCTAAAAGATCTCAACACTATTTTTAGCCAAATTGATCCCTTACCCCCAAGATGAGGGCGCGGCTCAATAAATCTAGCGATCGCAGACGAAATTGGCGAACAATTCATGTTTAAAACCTACTAGAATGCATCGGGCATTGGGCATCGGGCATCGGGCATAGAAAAATTTATTCCCCACTCCCCACTCCCCACTCTCGTTATAATAACTGCAATTGATCAGGAGACGAGATGGGCAATCATCGCTGGAGACTGACTGGAAAAAAAGCCTTAATCACCGGAGCAACTAAGGGTATTGGACTGGCGATCGCCCAAGAATTTCTTTCCCTAGATGCGGAGGTTATGATTGTAGCTCGGAATGCACAAGCAGTGGAGCTACAGCTTGAGAAGTGGCGATCTCAAGGATGGAAAGCTGATGGAATTGCCGCAGACGTTGCAACATCTGATGGTCGTCTGGCAATTTTTGAGCAGGTGAACGCAACGCTAGGAGGACTGAATATTCTCGTCAACAATGTCGGTACAAATATTCGCAAAAAGGCACTAGAGTATACAGAGGACGAGTACACGTCTATTTTCCAAACTAACCTGACCTCAGTCTTTGAAATGTGCCAATTAGCTCATCCTTGGCTCAAAGATGGAGAAGATAGTAGCATAGTTAATATTGGTTCCGTTGCTGGGCTAACCGCAGTTCGGACAGGCGCACCTTACGGAATGACAAAAGCAGCACTTGTGCAACTCACCCGTTCTCTTGCTGTGGAATGGGCGGGCGATCGTATTCGGGTTAACACCGTCGCCCCTTGGTTTATTCACACCCCACTGACTGAAACGCTGTTGAACAATCCAGATGTTCTCACCTCAGTTAAATCCCGCACACCCATGGAACGAGTCGGTGAACCAGAAGAAGTCGCAGGTCTGGTAGCATTTTTGTGTATGCCTACAGCGACCTACATTACCGGACAGTGTATAGCCGTTGATGGTGGCTTTTTAGCCTTTGGCTTCTGAAAGATGTAGCCAATTTATCAAAAAGATTTCCGGTTGCTTACTGACGAAACTCATCCAAAAGACAGATAAATTCATCAGGCATAACTACATCTAAGAGAGAAGAAATCGTATTTACAATCTCTTTAATATAGACACAACTTTAAGTAATCGGAATCGAAATCATGACTGAAGCAAACGAAACACAAAACCAAACACCTGAAGACAATACGACTGCTTCTGGTGGCTACCAAACTACCATTAATGAAGAAACCCGTAAGACTGGCGTTGCTGAGAAAACAGATGCTAAGCCCTCAGCTGCACCAGAATCTGGAAGTAGTGACCACTCTGTTGAAGGCGGGCCCAGTCAAGGCACTGAAAAGCGATAAGTTACAATATAAAAGCAGAAGATCCATGAGGTGGAGAGTTGCGCGAGGCGAAATTCTCCACCTCATCGGCGCTGAGGGGACGCCACTGGCGTCCCAGACAACATCAGATCCATCATCAAATGAATCAGTTTCAGCAGCCTCATTTACCCATCCCGGAGCAACTCATAGTTTCAGAGGAAGGGTCATTTGCTTACTTTACCTTCACCCAGCGACTACCAGTCATCATAGAACGGGTCATAGCAGAAAATAACTTTTCCCCATCTGTTGTTGAGAGACTCAAAACACTAGCCCAAGATATTCTTCATGGATTAATCCGCCCCTTAGAAGACGACAAGGGAGCAGATGTAGCCGCATGGGCTACGTATGTTGAACCTTTCATTGGAAAACCTTGGGTAGATACCCCATTTTACTTTGCCGAAACTTACTTCTATCGCCGTATTTTAGAGGCTACACAATATTTTAGCTCTGAAGCAGAACACAGAATCGACCCATTTGAACTTCAGAAGCGTCTAAGCCTAGAAACCGTGATGGATTCGGTGCGAACAGCAAGCATACAACTTAAGAATTTGAATAGTGTCTATTCACACAGAGATTTTAGCTGGAAGAAAACTTTAACTAATTTACTCTATTTAGACTTATGGGGAAATAGAGCCGATCTAAGTCTCCATCCTCAAGCAGCGGGTAAGTTCGACCGTGAATGTTTGGAAATTCACCGCGAGCAAAGACATGTTCTTTTAGACGATACAAATCTTGTCGTTAACAAAATAAGTAATTTTCACAAATCACGCATTGATTTTCTGGTTGACAACGCTGGTTTTGAATTAATAAATGACTTATTTTTAGGATTCTTTCTACTTGCAAGTCATGCGGCAGAAATAATTTACTTACATCTTAAATCACACCCTACATTTGTCTCTGATGCAATGGTGAAAGATGTAAACTACACTTTAAATTTTCTAGCTAATGACAGTGAAAAAGATGTTCAAGATATAGCAATTAGTCTACAAAAATATATCGCCGATGGTCGCTTACGTTTAATTGATCACCCATTCTGGACAGCACCTCTATTTTTCTGGAAAATGCCCGACTTACTAAGACAAGATTTAGCCCAGTCTGACTTAGTTTTTATTAAAGGTGATGCCAATTATCGCCGCTTGATCGGAGATTGTCACTGGCCTTTTACCAGTATATTTCAGGATATAGTATGTTACTTTCCAGCACCACTTACTGTTCTGCGTACCCTAAAATCAGAACTTATAGTCGGACTTCAGCAGAATCAGGTAGAAGAAGTCAGTCGTGAAGATTCTCAGTGGCTGACAAATGGACAATGGGGTGTAATTCAGCTTGTCGCACGATGAATCCGTTACGAATTCATCATACCCCCTTTAGAACTAAGGATAGACGCATATCCTTTAAAAGGGAATCCAATGGTTAATAGTCTAATACCTTAAAAGTGGAATGGGGTGTAGGAAGAGTAGTTGCGTTTTTTCAACTTTAGAGTTACGATAGTTACATTGTAACTAAAGGCAGTCAATGTCCCACGTCGTGAGTATTCGCTTTCAGGACGATCAAATGAAGCGACTTAGACGCCTTGCAAGGCGTCTCGGGCGTACACCAAGCGAGACAAGTGCGCTTCTTGTCGAGGAGTCCTTACGAGAAGCCGAGTTCGGGCACATCGACTTCAGGGATTCAGGAGAAGGACGCCAAGCATACGTGAAAGCCAGTAGTCTTGCTGTTTGGGAGGTGGTGAGACTTGCGCGAAGCTACCATATGGATGTCACCAAAACCGCTCAACATCTGAAGTGGCTCCCACTTCGCGTTCAAGCGGCACTTAACTATGCAAAAGCTTACCCCGAAGAGATTGAGGCTGTGATAGAGGACGCAGCAGTAAAGAGCGATTTTCAGATCCTCTCCCGGATGCTTCCACAGGCAGAAGAGTGGGTCCTAGAAAGCGATCTGGGAGAGTAAGTGCTAAAGCTTCTTCTTGACGAGCATATTTCACCTACTATTGCCGTACAATTACGAATAAAACGGGCAGAAATTGAGGTTTTAAGCCTTAAGGAGTGGGGGTACTTAGGTGAAAGTGATGAAGTTATTCTGACAAACGCTTACGAGGAAGGGCTCACCCTTGTAACATACGATGTCAGTACAATTCCACCCCTTCTTAAGTCGTGGTGCGAAGAGGAAAAGACCCACGGAGGAGTCATTTTCATCGATTGGCAGACAATAGCACCCGACGATTTTGGTGGGCTTATTCGGGCGCTTTGCCATGTGTGGGACAAGACCGCTGAAATGTCTTGGCGGGACCGGGTAGTGTACCTTAGGGGCGGCGTTTAACCTGGAACCTACGGCTTAAAGCTATGAGTTTGTTTACAATCAAGATGAAGGACTACTTCGTAACTTGAAAACCATGAAACGCATCGTCTTGATTGCTGGGTTTGAATCGTTCAACGCAGACTTGTACCGGAAAGCGGCGTATCTAGCGAACTCTCGCGTGCAAGAGTTGGATATTCGGGTATTTAGCGATCGCGACATCACCACAAAACGGGCTGAGGTGGAAGTAGCACTTCATAGTGCTGATGTGTTTTTTGGGAGCTTACTCTTTGACTATGACCAGGTTTTGTGGTTGCGCGATCGCATCGCCCACATTCCCATCCGCCTCGTGTTCGAGTCAGCCTTGGAACTGATGAGTTTAACTCAACTAGGTGCTTTTGCCATTGGTGACAAACCCAAAGGAATGCCCAAACCAGTAAAATTTATCCTAGATAAATTTACCAACGGCAAGGAAGAAGACCGACTTGCAGGTTATATTAGCTTTTTAAAGATTGGACCAAAGCTATTAAAATTTGTGCCAGTGCA
Organism: uncultured cyanobacterium; assembly: GCA_903903925.1. Taxonomy (GTDB): domain Bacteria; phylum Cyanobacteriota; class Cyanobacteriia; order Cyanobacteriales; family Nostocaceae; genus Stigonema. The sequence goes on along the minus strand of CAIVAU010000128.1, from coordinate 81,140 downwards.
GAAAGTGCAAGACTTACGCAACTGGTTAATTATCTATGGTTACTGGAATGCAGGCGGGCCAGAAAATGTTGCAGCTTTATTCTGGACACTTGCAGAAAAATATCTGGGCTTAAAAGTAGGCGATATTCCTCCACCATTGGAAACCCCCAACATGGGGCTATTACATCCCGACTATCCAGGTTATTTTGAATCACCACGGGCGTACCTAGAATGGTATCAGCAAACAAGGATAAAAAGAGAATCTAAAATCCAAAATTCTGTTGTGGGAATTTTACTCTACCGTAAACATGTTGTCACCAAACAACCATACATTCCCCAATTGATTCGCCATTTTGAAGCAGCTCATTTAATCCCCTTACCTATCTTCATCAACGGTGTTGAAGGTCATGTCGCTGTGCGGGATTGGATGACAACCGATTACGAAACTCAGCAAAGACAACTCGGTCATGTAGAAATTGCTTCCCTTTCTCCTGAAGCAGCGAAAGTGGATGCAATTATCTCGACTATCGGTTTTCCCCTCGTAGGTGGTCCCGCAGGTTCAATGGAAGCCGGGAGACAGGTAGATGTGGCAAAACGCATTCTTTCTGCTAAGAATGTACCCTATATCGTTGCCGCACCACTACTTATTCAAGATATCTACTCTTGGACACGTCAAGGTATTGGAGGATTACAAAGTGTTGTTTTATACGCCTTGCCTGAATTAGATGGGGCAATTGACACCGTTCCCCTTGGTGGATTGGTGGGGGAAAATATTTATCTGGTTCCCGAACGGTTACAGCGATTAATTGGTAGGGTGAAAAGCTGGGTTTCCCTCAGGCAAAAACCTGTTGCTGAACGGAAAATAGCAGTTATTCTGTATGGGTTTCCACCTGGGTATGGTGCTGTGGGCACAGCTGCACTGTTAAATGTACCGCAGAGTCTGCTGAAATTCCTCCAAGCACTGAAAGACCAAGGTTATACTGTTGGGGATTTACCTGAAGATGGGGAAGAGTTGGTTCGCAAAGTGAAAGAGGCGGATGAAGAGAGAGGGGGGACTGTTAATGTTCGCACTTTAGAGAAATGGTTGGGATATCTCCGCACATCCCGGATTGAGAAACAATGGAAATCTCTGACGGGTACAGGGATTAAGACTTATGGGGATGAATTTTATATTGGTGGTATCTATCTGGGAAATGTTTGGATAGGTGTCCAACCACCTTTGGGGATACAAGGGGACCCGATGCGGTTAATGTTTGAACGGGATTTAACGCCCCATCCCCAGTACGCTGCTTTCTACAAATGGTTGCAAAATGAGTTTCAAGCTGATGCTATAGTTCATTTTGGTATGCACGGTACTGTGGAATGGTTGCCTGGATCTCCTTTGGGTAATACGGGTTATTCTTGGTCTGATATTTTGTTGGGGGATTTGCCGAATCTCTATATATATGCGGCAAATAATCCTTCGGAATCTATTCTGGCGAAGCGTCGGGGTTACGGTGTCTTGATTTCTCACAATGTACCACCTTATGGTCGTGCTGGTTTGTATAAGGAATTGATGGCGTTGCGGGATTTGATTTCGGAGTATCGCGAAGACCAAGAGAAGAATTATTTACTGAAGGAAGCGATTTGTAAAAAGATTGTAGATACGGGTTTAGATGCAGATTGTCCGTTTGAGGATGGACAGCTGTTGGGGATTGCTTTTACTCCGGAGAATGTGCGGTTGTTTAGTGGGCGTGCTTTTGATGATTATCTGGTGAAGTTGTACGAGTATTTGCAGGTGTTGGAAAGTCGTCTTTTTTCTTCTGGGTTGCATGTTTTGGGGGATGCGCCTGATGAGGAGGATATGGAGGGGTATTTGGAGGCTTATTTTGGGGGGGAACCGCAGAGGCGCGGAGAACGCGGAGAGGAGGAGGGGTTGGTTAGGGAGTTGTTGGGACAAACGACTGATGAGTTGAGGAATTTGTTGCGGGGATTGAATGGGGAGTACATTTTGCCTGCGCCTGGGGGTGATTTGTTGCGGGATGGACCGGGTGTTTTGCCGACGGGGAGGAATATTCATGCTTTAGATCCTTATAGAATGCCTTCTGCGGCTGCTTATGTAAGGGGGCGGGAAATTGGGCAAAAAATTATTGGTCAGCATTTACAGGAGTCTGGTTTGTATCCGGAGACTGTGGCGGTGATGTTATGGGGTTTGGATGCGATTAAGACTAAGGGGGAATCTTTGGGGATTCTTTTGGAGTTGGTGGGTGCGGAACCTGTGAAGGAGGGGACGGGTAGAATTGTTCGTTATGAGTTGAGGTCTTTGGCTGAGGTGGGACATCCCCGGATTGATGTGTTGGCGAATTTGTCGGGGATTTTCCGGGATAGTTTTGTGAATATTATTGAGTTGCTGGATGATTTGTTTCAACGGGCGGCTGATGCTGATGAACCGGAAGACCAGAATTTTATTCGGAAACATGCTTTGGCTTTGCAGGCGCAAGGTGTTGAGAATGCGTCTGCAAGGTTGTTTTCTAATCCAGCGGGTGATTTTGGTTCGTTGGTAAATGACCGTGTGGTTGATGGGAATTGGGAGTCTGGGGAGGAGTTGGGTGATACTTGGCAAGGTCGCAATGTGTTTAGTTTTGGTAGAGAAGATAAAGGTCAGGCTAGACCGGAAGTGCTGAATAAGCTGTTGCAAACAAGCGATCGCCTTGTTCAGGAAATCGATTCGGTAGAGTATGGTTTAACGGATATTCAGGAATACTACGCTAATACGGGTGGTTTAAAAAAAGCTGCGGAAAAGCAACGTGGGAAAAAAGTGAAAACCAGCTTTGTGGAAAGTTTCTCGAAAGACACCACACCCCGTGATTTAGATGATTTGCTGCGGATGGAGTATCGCACTAAGTTGCTGAATCCGAAATGGGCGGAAGCTATGGCGAATCAAGGTTCGGGCGGTGCTTTTGAAATTTCCCAACGGATGACGGCGTTAATTGGTTGGGGTGGTACTGCGGATTTTACTGATAATTGGGTATATAATCAGGCTGTGGATACTTATGCGTTCAATGCAGAGATGGCAGAGAAGTTGCGGAAAAGTAATCCGGAGGCTTTCCGTAATATTGTGGCTAGGATGCTAGAAGCGTATGGGCGGGGTTTTTGGAATGCTGGTGAGGAGAAGTTGCAGAAGTTGCGGGAGTTGTATGAGTTGACTGATAAGGAACTTGAGGGTGTGACCGAATAAGGGCTGATGCTGTAAAATTGGGAAATATTAACTGTATTTGCAAGGTATCTGGCGATGCGCTTAAATCTTGGGTGTGGGGCAAAGCATCTCGATGGCTACATCAATGTTGATAAATTTGGCAATCCTGATCTTCGCTTCGATCTTGAAACATTCCCCTATCCTTGGAACGATAATAGTGTCGTTGAGATTGAGATGCACCACGTTCTAGAGCATCTTGGACAACAAACGGAAACTTATCTGAAAATCATTCAGGAATTGTATCGAATTTGTGCGCCAGGAGCAAAGCTACACATTACCGTTCCCCATCATCGTAATGATAGCTTTTTCCACGATCCCACACATGTTCGTCCCATCACGACAGTTGGGTTAAGTATGTTTTCAAAACGGCTAAATCTGGAGTGGCAGGAAGCGGGGAAAGCCTTTACACTTCTTGCTCTTTACCTAAACGTCGATTTCGAGTTGACTGAAATAGTCCATAACCCGAGCGAGGTTTGGTTAGAGCGGTATCCAGAAAGCACATCGGACACGGAGAAATTACTAAAGGAGAGCGAAATCTACAGCAATTTGATTAGAGATGTAAAAATGACATTGGTAGTAGTAAAATAATCGCTCTTTGGGTATCAGGATGCCAGTCTTTTTCTCAGTTCTGCCTCTAGCTGTTCATCAGTACTGACCACTACTCGCCCTGGTTTGGCTCTCATGATGCTGAGGAAATACTGAAATGCTTCTTCATCCTGAGGATGAGCTTTAACGTATTCCCGTAGTTCTTTCTCTGACAAATTTAAATAGTCGCTCATCCGATAATCTCCTCTCCGTTACTCAATATTTCTACTTGGATGGTTTCACCTATCAACACTACAATTCTATTTGTTCTTTCGTCGTACCGGACTAGCTCAATGTTTCGTAGCAGATTGCTAGTGCGAACGCATAATCGGAAAAAGGCTTTGAGTTGGTCTATGGTCGGTTCCATTATTTTTAGGTGAATTAATTCAATTGTAGGGTTCTTTTCCTACGATCAAGTGCTTCCTTGATGTTCGCGGTTTATACAATAGATATCTGCCCGTCTGGTATCAACCAAAGGAAACTTGGAAATTATGGCGCGACTCGCACTGCTAAGTGTATCTAATAAAACAGGTTTGATCGACCTAGCCCGTAGTTTAGTAGAAGAATTCAGCTTTGATTTAATCAGCAGTGGGGGAACAGCCCAAACCCTTAAAGATGCGGGATTACCAGTGACGAAAGTTGCTGATTATACAGGTTCGCCAGAAATTTTAGGTGGTCGAGTCAAAACCTTGCATCCTCGGATTCATGGCGGAATTTTAGCACGACGGGATGTCACCCAAGATGTGACGGATTTGGCAAATAACCAAATTCGCCCAATTGATTTGGTCGTTGTGAATCTCTACCCTTTTGAAGAAACCATTGCTAAAGAGGAGATTACCTTATCTGAAGCGATAGAGCAAATTGATATTGGTGGCCCTGCTATGCTGAGGGCAGCGGCGAAAAACTTTGCCCATCTCACAGTTTTGTGTGATCCTTCCCAGTACGGGGAATATTTAGAGGAATTGCGTCAATATGGCGGTGAACCATCGCTACCGTTCCGCCAAAAGTGTGCCAAGCGGGGATTTTTACAGACTTCTCACTACGATCAGGCGATCGCCTCTTATCTCATACAGCAGTCAGCATCAGAATCAACATTACCCGAACAATACACCTTTTCCGGGAAACAACTTCAATCTCTGCGCTACGGTGAAAATCCTCATCAAAGCGCAGCTTGGTATCAAACTGGCACTACTCCAACTGGATGGGCAGTTGCTACCAAACTTCAAGGTAAGGAACTCAGTTACAATAACTTAGTTGACTTGGAAGCAGCACGCCGCATTATTTCGGAATTCACCGATAGTCCTGCTGCTGCGATTCTCAAACATACCAATCCTTGTGGTGTTGCTTTGGGGAGTCGTCTGAAAGAAGCTTTTGACAAGGCTGTCAACGCTGACCCTGTTTCTGCCTTTGGCGGAATTGTCGCACTGAACCGTTCAATTGATGTTGCTACCGCCACTGAGTTAACAAAGATATTTTTAGAATGCGTAGTTGCACCAGGTTGTGAACCGGAGGCCCAGGAAATTCTGGTGGCTAAATCTAAAGTGCGGGTGTTGATTTTACCTGACTTGAGTTGTGGCCCAAAGGAAACCGTGAAAGCGATCGCAGGCGGGTTCCTTGTACAAGCTACAGATGAGGTGGTCGCCGATACAAGTCAATGGCAAGTTGTGACCGACAGAAAACCGACTGATCAGGAGTTGGAAGAATTGCTGTTTGCTTGGAAAGTTTGCAAGCACGTCAAATCGAATGCCATCGTCGTGAGTGGCGATCGCGCTACACTAGGAGTAGGTGCTGGTCAAATGAACCGCGTCGGTTCAGTTAAAATAGCATTAGAGCAAGCTGGGGAAAAAGCTAAAGGAGCAGTTCTCGCCAGTGATGGATTCTTTCCCTTTGATGACTCGGTCAAAACAGCAGCCGCATCGGGAATTACTGCTCTTGTGCAACCAGGGGGAAGTTTGCGGGATCAAAATTCCATTAATGCCGCGAATCAACTAGGCTTAGTTATGGTGTTTACGGGTATTCGCCACTTCTTACATTAAAGTATCCATCTAGTCAAGGAACAAAGTGCAGTTGTTAAAGTGTCACTTAATATATTTGGCTTTTCATTTAACCTGTGATATCTTTAAGTAGTGTGTGAGGAGTAAGTTGAAGACAGAAAGCGCTTGGGGTGGAAACACGGCAACACTCCCAGGCGCTTTTTGCTTTTTCAGTTTTTTCAGAAGATGTTCAGTTCTCAAAGTGTCACTTCCCATAGTTGTTATTAGATGAAGTCAGTGATATCTTTAGGTAGTGTGTGAGGAGTAAGTTGAAGACAGAAAGCGCTTGGGGTGGAAACACGGCAACACTCCCAGGCGCTTTTTGCTATTGGTCTTGTTACTAGGTTGAAGGAAACACCACCATTCCTGTAAGGGCGGGGAGACCCCGCCCCTACACACGAACAATGCCCCATGCCCAATGACCAATGTCCAATGCCCCATTCATCAAACAAGGCGATGGGTCAGTCCAACCCACTCATCTAATCGTTCACTATCGACGACCTGGAATCCTGCTTCCGTTAAGGCTGCGATCACGTTGTCCTCTTGATCGACGGTAAAACCGGCTGTAATGAGTAGTCCACTTTGTAGAGGAGTCTGGCGAAGCGCACGCTGGAAGTCATTTGCAAGGGCAATATGCACCCGTGCTTGGATATTCGCGACGATGAGGTCAAAGGCTTGTATGGGTTCGATTTTTGGTACATTGTTGAGGGTGTCTCCGCCCATCCAATGCCCTAGGTTACTTCCATATCCCAAACTTCCTTCCATGACCGTTACCTGTTGTTCTACGCCATTACGGCGCACAGCATCCTGAGTCGCTTCTACAGCAATACTGTCGTTGTCTAGTGCTAAGACGGTTACTCCAAGTTTTGCCATCGCCACACTTAGAATACCTGAACCTGATCCTAGGTCGAGAGCATTCATTTTAGGGACAATGTGTCGTTCAATCAGTTGGAGGCTGAGAATGGTTGCTGGATGTAGACCGCTACCAAAGGAGAGGGTTGTCTTCAGTCTCAAGGTGATGTCGTCTGCTGTTTTGGATTGATAGGGTGCATCAGGAGTCAGTACGACAAACCGGTTCCCAATCCGATGAACGAGGGGTTTGTCGGTTATGTCTGTGGGTTTTTCCTCAACCACAGTCGTTTGAATCTCAGTTGCTAATCCGGTACGATGCAAGGGCAAAAGTAGATTCACAATTTTGTCTACCCGTGACCTTGAATGACTATTATAGGGTAGATATAAGCGAATCGTGAACGTCCAGTGGGGTTGTGCTACATTTTGCCTAGCTAAATGTGGCTGGTTCGGTTCGGTAAATTCTGTAATATGAACATTAGCAATATCGATAGTCTCAGCAAGCAGCGTACAGACCCAATCGACAGCCTCGTGTGTTGTATCGAGGCTTAATTCTATCCACGCCATATTTCTCCCTATGATCTGCATCCTTGCAGATTATTATTGAAATTGGTACTCCACTCAACTGCTCAAGATGAATGAAGATTTAATCGCAAATATTTACAATTCGTTTCATCCTTATGAACCACTACAACCAGGCAGTCCAGCCTATGTAGATTGTAGCGCAGTCAGGGGAAATGAAAATATTTTTAAAAGTGATATCTTCTTTATTACTGGAATTGAAAAATCATTTGTTAACTACATTCAGCCCGGAATTGGTGGAGAAGTGCGATCGCTTCCTATGACAAAGCCGTGGAAATTAAACCCGACAAACACGAAGCTTGGTACAACCGGGGGAATGCGTTAGATAGTTTGGGAAAATACGAAGATGCGATCGCTTCTTATAACAAAGCGGTGGAAATTAATCCTGACGACGGGGTGAAATGAGCAGTGAAGCAGAAAGTTCTGGGAAATCTGCTAAATTGTATCAGGGTCAATGTTTAACTCTCGCAATTTAGCAGCCAATCTTTCTGCTCTATTTCGTTCAGATTCAGCTTCTTCTTCAGGTGTTGCAACTAACTGTCCTGATGGGGTAAAAAATCTCAATAAACCCTGATGAATTCCCAGATATAACCCTAGCTGCTGACTCCATAAATGCCCTTGATTATTTGCTTCTAAGGGGTGATACTTAGCATCTACTAAATGAAACCCAGCAAATTCTAATGTGTATGGATCGAACCAAAAGTAATCGGGTGTGCGAAAAGTATTTTGATAAAGTTCTTTCTTAAGTTTTTTATCAGTATTGGCTGTGGATTCCGAAAGAATTTCTAGAATTAGATTGGGATATTTACCATCTTCTTGCCAAACTACCCAACTTTTCCGAGTTTTGCGTTCGGTGTCTAGCACGACAAAAAAATCAGGTCCCCGGAAATCCTCTGATTTGCGTTGGCTGAGGCTGTAGTAAATGGTAAGATTACCAGCAGCATAAAAATCAGTTCTGTCTCGCCACAACCATTTTAGACATTTAATTAAGAGCATGATTTGCTCTAGATGTAGCTCATTTTCCAAGGGAGGCTCGTCGCTATATAAATCACTTGGGGGAAGGATAACATCTTGTGGGATGTCTTGGTAAGAGTCTAATTCTTTGGTCAGGGACATGGCTTGGGCCATCAAGTATTTATGGGTTTATTCTAACGTTGTTGCATTGAAGGAGGCAGGAGGCAGGAGGAGCAATTCAACTGGTCATGATGTGGGTCTGTTTTACAACCGCCATTAGCGTCCGTCTCATCCAGCTGAATAGGTGAACAAATCTCGCCTCCAAATCGTCAATTTCATCATTGAGCCTTTGTCTCTCAAGCTTTTAGGGGAGCAATTAAAGAAGAATTCAGGAGTCAGAATTAAAAATATCTATCGTTGAAATATTTACAGTCGGCTAAAGATGCGACACAGTTATATTTTACCCTTTACTTATTTAGAGTCTTGACTATGAGTCTGTCAGAGATTAGAATCAAAAAATTTCGGTTTGGTATTTTGCTATTTACAATGCTTGGTAGTTTTGCAAGTCCACTCAGCGCTAGAGCCGATTTAAGCAGTAATTTAACTGTTGAAATTGATGGGCTGAAAAATCGCGATGGGCAGGTTTGCATCAGTATTTTTTCAAGTAGTAAAGGCTTTCCTAGTAATACTGCAAATGCAGTGCAAAATCAGTGTGTGCCAATTACCAATACATCATTGCTTGTAAGTTTTAAGAATTTGAAGCCAGGAAGCTATGGTATAGCAGTACTGCATGATGCTAAAGGCGACGGGAAACTTCATCGCAATATCTTTGGAATTCCAACTAATGGTTTTGGGTTCTCTAGAAATCCAACAATTCTCACTGGACCACCTAAGTTTGGAGATTCAGCATTTTTTGTAGCAGGTCCAAACACAAGCATTCAAATTCAAGTGATGTATTTGGGAGGGTAATAGAATTATGAATTATGAATTTATAAGACTTGAATAGCCCATCTCCATAATTTGAAGAAAATCAAGCAGGCATACAACCCTTGATTTTTCACCCATTCTGACTCCTGACTCCTGACTCCTGACTCCTGAATTCATAATTCAACTAGAACTGTTACAGCAGCAATAGCTATCAACATTTCGTCGTTTTTATCGTTGAGTGCAGGAATTGCTCTACCTTGGACTACCATCCCCCCAGACTCAATAGTGAGGGTTTTGCGCCCAAAGGGTAGTACAGCAAGTACCTCCTCTTCTCGCACTTGCTCTGGGTAGGGGACTGCCACCTTGACCTCTATAATCATTTCATTTGGATCGCTTAAATTAGCAACTTCCCATACACCTGGTAAGGCATTGTGAGCGATCGCATTTCTCACAGCCCTCGCTGCTGCAACGGTTGGTTCTTGTCCGTGCTGATCTACCCCCATTCCCATCTCGATAATTAAGCGTTTACGAGCCACGGCAACCTCATTTATGAATTATGAATTATGAATTCTGTATAAGCATGAATTGTGACTATCCGGTCAGTACGGAGGGCAAATTCACGCTTATTCACCAGTTGATATTACACTACCGTGCCACTGTAAATAGTCTAACAAAAATTCACAGAAATTTTACCGGGAGTTTTTCTTTACCTTAGTAATAAATAATTATATAGTACGAGCTATGTATGATTACCATGTGACTACATAGCCAAAATGGACGTTTCCGCATGTTGTGCCAAACTTGAGACATATTTTTGATGTATGCTACCAGTGTCAGTTTAGAAACTGTCACTCATCAGATTCCCCGTTTCATTACAGAAGCGATATCCTTAGTTTGTGCAAGGAGTGATACCACTTCACCGAATGTTTGCTACAGGTTATCTTTGTGATCGCTCTCTCCTAAAGAGGATTGCGAATTTTGAATGTTGCATCAAGCAAGTGGATTGGTATAAAGTTATGCGGAGGAGCGCTTGGGTGAGCAAAATTCTCAAGCGCTTTTTAGTGTAAAAATAAAACTATTGTCATTTTTACTCAGGAGTCAATTAACACTATCAAAACAGATGAAATATCCAAAACCGATTTGGTTACATAAAAAAGGGAGGAGGTAAAGTTTTTGACTTTCTGCCTCTTCCCTGTTCTGCCTCTGTATTGTGTTAATTAGCTGCTATTAGCGTCCAGAAGTAGCCATCGGGTGCAACGAATGAAAAACTCTCCTCGCCAAACTCGTTGTTAACAATACTTGTCAAGTTTTCTGCTGCACTTGCTTTGATGCGATCGCAGTACAGATTTAGTTCCTGCACTCGGTAAGTGTACAAACACATTCCCAAGCTACCTGGTTGCGCTGCTTCAAACTGGGAATTTAACTGAATAGAATTGGGAAACCGAATGATGTAAAGTCTACCGGAACGTGCAGCTAACAGGTCAGTTGTGGAAGAACGCGGATCATCAAAAGCCGTGACAAAAAACTTTTCACCCTTGTTTAGGTCAAAAATCTCTCGACCAGCTAAGGATGATTCATAACTCGTCTCTACATCATCACGCACCCGCAGTAAACCCAAAACCTCTTCATAAAATTTGAGTGTTTCCTTGCTATCATCCTGAGTAATCATCCCCATATGGGTGAACTGGCTAGTCTTAAGGGCAGAACTTGCGTGGATATTTCCGTAATGTGGTAAGGTATAACCGTACCTTTGAAATAAAACCTGTCGTGTTAAAGGTTGCAGCATCAGCATTTCTCGCACTCCTATTGCTGCATCGATAAAAGGACGGCTTTTCCTCTCCTTGTTGTAGATAATTTCCCAGTGAGGATTGGTGTATCTAATCGCCCAGCCCGCTGTTTTTGCTTCCTCCACATGATTTAAAATGTTCAAGACATCAGCAGTTAAAGTTGTTGCCCAGCGATTACCCTTCACCTTCATTGACCCCATCCCCAACCCCTCATTCCTATGGTTTTGCCAAACCATAAGACGAATCAAACCATGATCTGCACTTTGGTGGTAAAGGCGAATCGAACGTAAAGACGAATCCACCCCATATAATTGCTTGGCTGCTGTTGCAGGTAATTCTCCGATTTGACCAACGCGATAACCAAATTGCTCCCAATATTGAATCGCAGAAATTGGTTCTAGAACGCCAATACACACCTCATAGATACCTTCAATTGTCGTTTGTTGTTGAGTCATAGTGATTTTAGATTTAGATTTCATTTCATAATATACAAATTGCTTTAAGAACTTGTAGTAACTCGATAGCTCGCTCAGGTTCCATTAAGTGTAATATGGGCATTAATAGATAAGTCGGGGGATTTCCCTGTAGGAGATAGACAAACTGATAATCCTGTCCGTTACTGACTAGTCCCCAAACCGATTTTTGAGCTTTGAGACTGTTATAAGCATAAGCAAGTAACTGTGGTAAACCTTCTGATACGGCAACACCACTATTTTTAGATTCAACCACCAGCACCCAAAAATATGTATCAGATTTTGTTCGGTTAGATTTGTTAATTGCTAGGATATCTATCCTACCCGTGATTCTTGTATCCTCATCTTCAATATCAATATCGGCAATGTTCTCCTCCAGGGTAATTTTGATAGGAAAGCGATATAATCCAGCCAACCGCATTAAAGGAAAGATTGTTAAAGCCTTAACGAGTCCTTCTGAAACTTTTCCTTCTGTTAGGTAGTTATCAAAATCTTGCTGAATTTGTACCAATTCCTGTTGTTCAAACTCAGTTAAGGATTCTAGAGATAACAAATCTGTGAAGGAATTATTGTATTGCCTTTGAAAGCCAAAAAGACGATGTATATCACCCAAAGATAGGTTTTTTGCTTGAAGAATTGTCATAGGTTATATTGTTCTAATTGTTAAAATTATTTCAAGAAACACGGGCAATGGGCAATGTCCGTCCGTAGGGGCGGGATCTCTCCGCCCTTACATTTTTAATGAAACCGGAAAGCGAATTCTATATCCAGTAGAAGAACAGCTTTTTCTAGGTTTTTGGGAAGGTAAGACTTATGAAGATATTGCTCCTAAGACTTATCTGGCTAATCAGTCCTTAAGAGACAGGGGTGCAAAATTATGCAAAAAGATTAAAGAAGATTTAAAAATAAATGCGATCGCATCAAACTAAAGTATAGGAGCATAGTAGTGTGAGCATCTTGCTCACGTATATTATAAGCGAGCAAGATGCTCGCACTACGAATTTTCAAAAAAGATTTCCTTGGGTATCTGCGGGGATTGGTGCAAAAGAGTCCTAAACTAGCCTTCACCTTTGCAGGGTTGCACACCTTAGGAATTAATGAGTATAAAATTGATACACAGTACCCAATCCTGTTATGACGTTTCTGATTACAAAAAAAGATGATATAGCGCTTCTCATCCGAATGAGGTACAGATTTATCTGCGTCCATCTGCACGCCAGTCGCTTCAAGTCGGCAGAGCCTTTCGCCAGTCGCTCATGGGGGAAACCCCCAAGACCCTCACGGGTTCGTCAGTTGCTCTACTTGGGGAGACCCCAAGACCGCACTGACTCACCGCGCTGGCTCACCAACGCGCTGGCTCGTTCATCTGCGGTTTCAAAATTCTTAATGTACCGCACCCAATTAAAACCCGCTATATCCAATCGATCCGTAAAGATCCTCCTGTATCAGGCGGAAGCGGCGCTGTATTAATATCTATCAGGGATTGCAACAAACATGGAACACAATCAAGAAAAGCGCCGCGCTGCTGCTCATGAATTTTTTCGATCTCTCGACCAACTAGAGGATATTTTGCAAGTAGATGAAAATCAGGATGAAGCAATGCCAAAATTAGAAAGTGGTAGCGCAATTGAGGATCAAGTCTCCACAAGTGATCTAGCAATTGATCTGGAAGCTCTTGAGGAAGCAGTGGCTGATATTGAGCAATATTTTGACAAGGGGAGTAGTGGTTCGTGTCATTAATTTTGATGGGTAGTGCGAGCATCTTGCTCGCTTCTAATGACTATTGACTATACCTTTTTGCCTTCGGGCTTCATACAACATTAAAGCAGCGGCGATCGCCACGTTTAAAGACTCTACTCCTGGACTCAGAGGAATCTTGACTTCAAAATCGGCGATCGCCCCCAATTCTGCTGATAACCCAGCACCCTCATTGCCCAATAAAATTAAACTTGGTTGACTCCAGTCTACCTCCCAGTAAGTTAAAGTTGCACTGGCGGAGGTTCCAACTACCTGCATTCCCGCTTTTTTAGCTGTATTCACTGTACTTTTTAAGTCAGGACTCACCGCCATTGCTAAGCGAAACCACTGTCCAGCTGAAGCACGTAAAACTTTAGGGTTGTCTAAATCTACACTATCTGCACTTACCCATAATCCAGATGCTCCAGCAGCGGCTGCTGTACGAATGATTGTACCAAGGTTACCAGGATCTTGCACCGTTTCCAAAGCGAGAACTAAGCCAGTAAAGGGAACTTCGGCATAGGGATAGTCCCGTTTTGCCGTTGCGACAACCCCATCTGGTTGTACTGTGGTGGCGATCGCATTTAACACTTCCCCACTGACAACTTCTGCCCGTTCACAGCGTACCACTGTTTCCTGCCATAGCAAAGGATGGGCTGCTTGCCATTCTGGAGTACAACACACAGCGACTAACGGGTAATTTACCGCACAAGCTTCTTCCAACAGATGCGTCCCCTCTAGTAAAAATAACTGTTGTTTGTGCCGTTCTTTAACGGAGTGTAGTTTGCGAATTTGCTTTACTAGGGGATTTTGTACACTAGTCAACATTGGGGAGTTAGAAGTACCCTTGTTAAGGTGTACTAAAAAAAGAGTACATCTACGACTATAATCTGTAGAAGCTACTAATTAAATTAAGCTTTTTGGTAATTTGTACCTAAGTTCTAGAATAGATTGCCAAAACTTTAAACAAATCTCAACTTTGGGAGGTTGTACCATGACAACGACGATGAGTCAAAATCAGAGTTTCCCAGCACCTCCGGTTGCAGACTGGGAACCTCCCATGCCACCGACAGATTTAATTTTTGATGATGGAGAACCCTTGGAAAGTAACCGCCACCGTATTGCTATGAACCTCTTGATCCGGTCGTTGCAACAAGCTTGGTCAGACCGCAATGATTACTTTGTCGGTGGTAATATGTTTGTTTACTATAGTCGTACCCAAGCGCGAAATCGTGATTTCAAGGGACCAGATTTTTTTGTAGCCCTCAATGTCGATGGGACTCATTCTCGTCAAGGTTGGGTCGTGTGGGATGAGGACGGGCGCTATCCTGATGTGATTGTCGAGTTGATGTCTCCTTCAACCAGAAATGTCGATCTCACAACGAAAAAGAATCTCTATGAAGGAGTTTTTAAAACTAGAGACTATTTCGTTTTTGACCCCTTTGATCCTAACTCCTTACAAGGATGGCGCTTGGAGGCGAATTTTCGCTATCAGCCTTTAGTTACCAATGAGCAAGGTTGGTTGTGGTGCGAAACCATAGGATTTTGGTTGGGGATTTGGGAAGGAACTATAGACCGAGAAACTGCCCCTTGGTTAAGATTTTACGACCAAGAGGGCAATTTGGTTTTCTTGCCTGAGGAAGCAGAACGCCAAAAAGCAGAAGCAGAGCGCCAAAAAGCAGAAGCAGAACGCCAAAAAGCAGAAGCAGAGCGCCAAAAAGCAGAAGCAGAGCGCCAAAAAGCAGAAGCAGAACGCCAACGAGCAGAACGCTTAGCTGCACGCTTAAGAGAGTTAGGAGAAGACCCTGAGGAGTTAGGAATTATTAAAAACTCCTAACTCCTAACTATGCTTTACCGGTCATAAGCTGAGTGTTCACGTAAATGAACAACAGCCATTGTAGGGGCGCAGTGCCTTGTGCCCCTACATGGTTTCAAAAGCGCAATTTGTGCCCGTGAGAAGTATAAATATGCGGAACCCGGGACTCGAACCCGGAAGCCTTGCAGCACTAGAACCTGAATCTAGCGCGTCTACCAATTCCGCCAGTTCCGCTGGAGTTGCCTTTGAATCAGGCATTTCCTATTGTTACCGAACTATTTACTTTTGTCAAGCAATGATTTTATTGGGGTAAGTGCTGAGCTATGGAGAACATAAAGCAGAGCTTTTGGCAGTAAATTTATCAATCGCGAGGGTAGTGCAATAATTAATGTAGACAAATGAGATTTTTCCGGTAGAATCGAAACCAACTTTAAGTTTTTAAAATTTACTCTTTTCTTTTGGAGGTAGGCTTATTAATTCTTCTTGCAGCTTACCAGATGTCAAGTCTTCACCTGCGGCAGACTCCTCAGTTCTGCAAATATGGGGTGGGCATCGTTTGCAAGGTCATGTAAAAATTAGCGGGGCGAAAAATTCAGCACTGGTAATCATGGCTGGAGCATTGCTCTGTTCGGGTGATTGTCGCATCCGCAACGTACCGTCATTGGCGGATGTGAAGCGGATGGGTCAGGTTTTGTCGGCTTTGGGTGTTCGATTGGAGCAACATGATGACATCTTAGAGATTAATGCGAGTGAAATTAAAACCTCTAAAGCTCCCTACGAACTGGTGACTCAACTTAGGGCGAGTTTTTTTGCGATCGGCGCAATTCTGGCACGACTAGGAGTAGCGCAAATGCCTTTGCCAGGCGGATGTGCTATTGGAGCAAGACCAGTAGACTTGCATGTTCGAGGACTGCAAGCGATGGGGGCTGAGGTGCAGATTGAGCATGGCATTTGTCATGCCTTTGTTCCTGGCAAGAGTGGCAGGTTACAAGGCGCTAAGATTTACCTAGACATTGCTAGTGTGGGAGCGACGGAAAACTTGATGATGGCGGCTACCCTAGCAGAAGGCGAAACTATCATTGAAAATGCTGCACGGGAGCCAGAAGTGGTAGATCTGGCAAACTTCTGCATCTCAATGGGAGCGAATATTAAGGGTGCTGGGACGAGTACAATTACAATTCTTGGAGTTCCCAAGTTGCACTCTACTGACTACACGATAATTCCCGATCGCATTGAGGCTGGGACGTTTCTAGTAGCAGGAGCAATTACTCGCTCAGAATTTACCCTCTCGCCAGTGGTATCAGACCATTTATTGCCAATCATTGCTAAGCTACGGAATATTGGAGTTCCAGTCATAGAAGAAGGATCTGACTGCTTGCACATCCTGAGTGCGGAAACCCTGAAGGCAACGGATATAGAAACCTTACCCTATCCAGGCTTTCCCACGGATATGCAAGCACCATTCATGTCTTTGCTTAGTCTGTCTGAAGGTGACAGCTTGATTAATGAATCCGTATTTGAAAATCGCTTGCGTCATGCCTCAGAGTTGAATCGTTTGGGAGCAGACATTCGGATTAAAGGTAACACAGCCTTCGTTAGGGGAGTACCTCTTTTGTCGGGTGCACCTGTGATAGCTACAGACTTAAGGGCAGCAGCAGCGTTAGTTTTGGCAGGACTGGCAGCAGAAGGACAAACGACAATTCAGGGATTGCATCATCTTGATCGGGGCTACGATCAACTTGATGTTAAGTTGCAGCAGTTGGGAGCTAAAATTCTTCGTGTGGAAGCAAAAACTCCGGTTGAAACACACTTTGTCTCAAATACTACCCTTCCTGAACAATCGATTCAAATCTAGTAAGCTGTCAACATCGTTTTGATGGGTTCGTAGTTTGCGCTTTAGCCCTAAAGCGCAAACTATGAACGAAGGTTATACTAAGTTTATGGGCTAGCCCTCCAAAATTAACGTTTTCTCGCTTGCTTCGCCATGTCCTTTTTCAAGACTCAGCTCATTGGTCTCAAAGCAGACTCTTTTCGCCACCCACTGGACCTAGAGGCTACCAAAGCCCTCAAGCAGATACCTGGTGTAGACATGATCGTGCGGAATCTGTTGGGACCTGTAGCAGAGCAGGTTTTCTATGCAGAAAACATTGCATCCAGTGTTCTGGTCAGTGAAAAACAACTGCCTGACTTGCATGGATTGTTGTTAGAAGCCTGCAAAATATTGGATTTGGAACCACCATCATTGTATGTTAGGCAGCATCCGGCTCCTAATGCCTACACTTTTGCTATGCGAGGTAAGCAGCCTTTTATTGTGGTGCACACTTCTCTGATTGACCTGCTCACACTAGAGGAAATTCAGGCGGTGATTGCCCATGAGTTGGGACACCTCAAGTGTGACCATAGCGTTTACTTGACCCCAGTTAATTTATTGATTTTAGCAGCAGCTACTGTTCCCAATGTCGGTGCATTTCTTGCCCAAGCACTACAGGCACAACTTTTAGAATGGGTACGGTGTGCTGAATTTACGTGCGATCGCGCCGCGTTGTTGGCAACCCAAAAACCCAGAGTCGTGATGTCAGTGTTGATGAAACTGGCAGGCGGCTCACCTACTTTATCCCCGCAACTTAACTTAGATGCCTTTATTGCTCAAGCTCGTGCTTACGATGATATTAGCAAGACAGAACTGGGTGAAATGGTCAAGGCAGCACAAACAGCCCAATTGACTCATCCAGTACCAGTTCTACGAGCACGGGAAATTGATCGATGGGCAAGTAGTAAAGAATATCAAAACTTGTTGCAAAATCAAAAAATAGAGTATAATGATGGAGTTGCACCCAAGGGCGGGTGGCGAAACTGGTAGACGCACCACACTCAAAATGTGGCGACCTTGCGGTCATAGGAGTTCGATTCTCCTCCTGCCCATAATCAATTTTTGAACACTAAGGGAGAAAAACAGTTATGCAATTAAAAAGGTGGGAATCGCCCCGCAGAGAGGGTAGGAACGATAAAGGCAGAGGAGGAGCAGCAAGGAAACGACAACTTAAGAAACAGCAGCAGATGCTCCGGAAACGACTTAAGGAAGATAACACAGCAGATAAAAAGAAAAACAAAGAACAGGGGGAAGAAAATTTAATCTTCCCCCTGTTTTTTTGCTCTGCTCTGTAGTCAACTATGCAGATAAATGAGTGTTGAATTATTGCAAATATTTGTGTAAAAAAGATAAAAAGACTTCATAAAGTATATGAAGTAAATATAAAGTTTGTAAAAAGGGGCTATCGGCAGGTATGAATTTAGAGTAAATTAATATACATACTAAAAATGTACAAATTATTGCCAGGGAATCTAGTTTAAAGATTACTAAAAAAGGTATTGCATCTCCGTGTGTAAATATTGATGCTAGTATGCCAGCTTTAAAAAAGTCATAGGTGAGATCAGAACCTGAGGGTTTTAATGTTGGTAAGTATCAGGTTGGTGTGTTTATGTTCAATAAGACACAAGGAGTGGCCTATGGTAGGAAAAGTGATTCTTCCTACTCGAAAAGTGCTTGATTTTCCTATCACTGCATTACGATTTCACGATCAGATACAAACAATACTGAAGTGGGCGATCGCCCGCGAGAGCAAAACTGTATGTGTAGCAAACGTACATATGCTGATGGAAGCTTATTGGAATGCAGAGTTTGGCAGGGTATTGAAAAGTGCAGACCTTGTCACTCCTGATGGTATGCCCTTAGTTTGGATGATGCGGCTTCTGGGAGCACGTTACCAAGACCGGGTAGCAGGGATGGATATTTTGTTAGCGTTGTGTCAGTTAGCCCAAACACAGAACATAAGTGTTTGTTTTGTAGGTTCTCAGAACGAAATTTTCGGTCTCATGAGAAAACGGTTAGAGGTGGAATTTCCACAGCTAAAAATAGCTGCGATGGAACCCTTGCCATTTCGTCCTTTGATTCACGATGAAGATGAAGCTTTAATTAAAAAAATTAATGCTAGTGGTGCGGGTTTGGTGTTGGTATCTCTGGGGTGTCCCAAGCAAGAGAATTGGATGGCGCAGCATCAAGATAAAATTCAGGGAGTCATGATTGGCTTGGGCGGAGTTTTTCCAGTCTACGCTGGAATTCAAAAAAGAGCACCCCGCATGGTGCGAGACTTAGGGCTTGAATGGCTTTACCGCATCGTTCAAGAACCGCGCAGACTTTGGCGTCGTTATGTTAAGACAATACCACCATTTATCTGGCTGGCTATCAAACAACTACTAACATCAAATCGTTTGGGAGAAACCTTTATTGACGTGACTGGAGATTGAAAAATAGGCATTCGGCAAATGATGTAGGGGCGCAAGGCATTGCGCCCCTAGCAGTAGCAGAGAAAAATAAAAAAATGAGCAAGGTGTACAAAACGTCATAAAATATGAAGCATGACGCAAAAACTTGTTGAAAAGGCTCTATTGCTGGAGAAAATCCAAAGCATAGAAGAAGATCTATTGCAGCCCATTTCCTTCTGTACAACCAAATACTCATCTGATCACGAATAACTGTTTCCTTTCCTATCTCCTGCTATATACTCATTAGCCCTCATTTATGCACGAAGAAAAAACTCCATGGTTTTTCAACTTCCTGGTGTCAAATTTGATCTGGATACAATCAAAAAGTATGATACTCCTACACCTAGATATACGAGTTACCCACCCGCAACTCAGTTAAGTGCAGCATTTACTGAAGGGGATTTTCAAGCTGCGATCGCGACTTCAAATCAAAGGAAATCTCCCCTTTCTTTGTATTTTCATATACCATTCTGCCAAAGTGCTTGCTACTTTTGCGGCTGTAATGTGGTAATTTCAAACAACAAGAATATTGCCCAGCCATACCTGGATTATTTGGTTCGCGACATTAAAAACACAGCATCCAAGATTTCTCCCGATAGAATAGTAGACCAGATCCACTGGGGAGGCGGAACCCCAAACTACTTGAGCCTTGAACAAGTGGAATTATTGTGGGAAAGTATCAACCGCCACTTCACAATCAATCCTAAAGCAGAAATTTCGATAGAGATTAACCCCCGTTCTATCGATAAAAACTACATCTTTGCTCTTAGAGAGATTGGGTTTAACCGGATTAGTTTTGGCATCCAGGATTTTAATCGTCAAGTTCAAGTAGCTGTGAATCGCGTTCAGCCAGATGAAATGCTGTTTGATGTTATGACCTGGATCAAAAAAGCTAAGTTTGAAAGTGTGAATGTAGACTTAATTTATGGTCTACCACATCAGACTCTCCAGACTTTTCGGGAGACCATAAAAAAAACCATCGACTTAGACCCTGACCGGATCGCTGTTTTTAACTTTGCCTATGTACCGTGGATAAAGCCTGTGCAGAAAAACATTTCCCAAGATGCGCTACCCACACCGCAGGAGAAGTTAGAAATTCTGAAAATGACTATTGAGGAACTCACGAGTAGCCAGTATCTATTCATTGGCATGGATCATTTTGCTAAACCTGATGATGAACTGGCGATCGCCCAACGTAATTCCACTCTCAAGCGCAACTTCCAGGGCTACACCACCAAAGCCCAAACAGAACTTTTTGGTTTTGGCGTAACATCAATTAGTATGCTAGAAGATACTTACACCCAAAACCATAAGGAATTAAGAGATTATTATCGAGCAATAGACGCTGGTATTTTACCAACTAGTAAAGGCATTAAACTGAGTTGGGATGACATGATTAGACGAGATGTTGTTATGGGCATTATGTCACATCTCAATCTGCATAAGCAAGATATAGAACAAAAGTATCACATCAGTTTCGACGACTATTTCTTTCGTGAACTAGAGGAATTGAAGTTTCTTGAAAAAGATGGATTAGTCAAGTTATCATCAAACCACATCAGCATTACAGAAATTGGTAGGTTACTCGTTAGAAATATTGCTGTCATCTTTGATATGTATGCGACAACGCAAGAGCAAAGATTTTCTCGGGCAATTTAAATTAGTTGTTAGTCATTAGACATAGTCGTGAAAATTAATTATGCGTCCGTTGAAATCCTTGGTAGGGGCGTATTGCGATACGCCCCTACATCATTTCTGGAGATGTCTATTAGTCAAATGACTAACAACTAATGACTAATTCTTTCAAAACCAGATCACCATCCCTAAATACTGACCACCCATCACCCACGAGTACAGCCTCTATGCTACTCATCTGTGCTAGCCTAGAAACCGAGGTCACGGCTTGTTGGCGGTTTGAAAGTTTGGCATCAGGTAGAATCGTCAAACTTCCTGCTTTGTTTGATCGCACCAAGTCGCCTATAATCAGGGTAGTTTTTTCCAAAAGCAGTGCTAACTCACCTGGAGTTTTTGATCCATGCAATTCTATAACCTCTAAGCCTGGGATTAATTCTTCACCATCTGAGAGCCAGCGATCGCAACGAATCGGAAAACTATCTTGTTCAGCAGATGGACCTGCGATCTGGGCATTGGTAACTTGAGCAATTTCCTTAGCAGCGCGGACATGATCGGAATTGGTAATTACGATCCAAAGCGCACCACCCAAGGACTTGAGGTGGCTATGGTCATGGGCTGACAAAGGCAACGGGTCGATCAAAACATTACCTTCTGGATGAATCCAAGCAATGCTATTGAAATCTATATTGCGTTCCTTGTCAAAGGACGACCAACTGTATAAATCATGACGGTGTAGTAATTTCATAGAACTTTGTCACTTAGGTACTACATAGTTGCTCTGTTATGTTGCAACCGTTCATATCCCCCCTACCTCTCAACGAAAAATCAGGAGGTTCGAGGATTTTGCAGGGGGGAGTGAACAGTTACGTTATGTTTATACAAAGATTACTTTAAAAGTATTAAGCTTTAGTGATAAAAAAATTAAATTTTCTTTTAAAAACAGAGTGATCAAAATCACAAGTTAGGAGTCAGGACTCAGAATTAATTGCTGGGGAATTCAAATGTAGACTGCTAAATCTTCGATTTAGCAGGGGTCTTAAACCCAATTATTCATCCACCACTCTTACAAAATTCAATTCTGACTCCTGACTCCTGACTTCTTCTTTTGTGACAGTTTGTTGAAAAAAATATATTTGCTTATACAAGTTTTGTGGAAATGTTAAGTCTTCGTGTGTTTTATTATTTTATAACTATTTAACGAGAGAAAAATACTAAAATCTCTCAAAAGAGGGATGAAAATGGGAACGTACTTGTCAAACAAACGTTGATTTTGATTGTTGAGGCTGCTACCAAATCTAAATAGCATAACCAGGGAGTAAATACTGAATTTTGCTCTTAAATATTTTATTTCATCCCATCCACGCCAGCACTACCACAATATAGGTTTTATTTAAGTCATGCAGGACTTATTACTTCACAATAAACTCAATCAGCAACTACTTGACTCCACTGGTTGGAACGTTATAGAAACAGAGTTTGACCCCACTAGACTACACCATAAAGAAACCGTTTTCACCCTTGGTAACGGTTATTTGGGAACGCGGGGCACATTTGAGGAAGGGTATCCCAACGAATCAGTAGGAACGCTGATTCATGGCATTTACGACGATGTTTCTATTGCCTATACTGAGCTGGCAAACTGCCCTAGTTGGCTACCCTTTGTCATCAAGGTGGGTGGGAAAAGCTTCCACCTAGACACTGGTGAGGTTCTCAACTACGAACGGCGGCTTGACCTGCGTTTAGGTATAGTTAGCCGTGATGTCCAGTGGCGTTCTCCCACAGGTCATACCTTGGAGTTTCACTTTGAGCGCTTCCTCAGTTTAGCAGATCAACATGTTTTGGCAATCCGTTGTCAGATCACATCTGTAGACTTTGAAGGTGAAGTCTCCGTAGAAGTTGGGTTTCATGCCGAACCGGATACTAGAGGCGTCAAACACTGGAAAACCCTCAAACAAGGTGGTGCAGACAATATTCTTTGGCTGCATAGCCAAACTCTCCACTCAGCCATACAACTGGGAATGGCAGCTAAGCTTGTGGTAGAGGGAGAAGATGCTGTACCTGTGCATGTACATCAATCCGACAGTCCAAAACTCCAGGCTACCTTTGTGGTTCAGCCAGGAGAAACAGTATCTGTAGAAAAGATTGTTACCCTATTCACCTCACGGGAAACACCAACCCCAGCCGAACTAGCACTGATTCGTCTAGTGGGTATGCCTTGTTATATGACCCTGCTAGCTGCTCACATTGCTGCATGGGAGCAAGTGTGGCAAGACAGTGATATTGTGATAGAAGGCGACCTCAAAGCTCAACTAAGCGTCCGCTACAATCTCTTTCAATTACTTGCTGTCGCACCGCGTCATGATGATCGGGTCAGCATTCCTCCCAAAACCCTTTCTGGTTTTGACTATCGCGGACATATTTTTTGGGATACAGAAATTTTTATTCTTCCCTTTTTGACTCTAACTCAACCTGCCATAGCACGTAACTTACTTGCCTACCGCTACCACACTTTGCGTGGGGCGCGACGGAAAGCGCAGGAAGCTGGATACTCTGGGGCTATGTATGCATGGGAAAGCGCCGCCACTGGCGATGAAGTGACTCCCCGTTGGTTACCGGATTCAAAAGGTGAGTTAGTTCGGATCTGGTGTGGTGAAATTGAAGTGCATATTAACACCGATGTCGCTTATGCTGCTTGGCACTACTGGCTTTACACAGGCGATGATGAGTGGATGCGTGATTATGGATCTGAAATTATCCTAGATACAGCTGTTTTCTGGGAAAGTCGGGTTGAGTGGAACGTACAGCGGGGCAGTTACGACATCCGTGATGTGATTGGACCAGATGAAAATCATGATCGTATAGACAATAACGCCTTCACTAATGTCATGGTGCAGTGGCACTTGCGGACTGCTTTAGCGCTGCTTAACTGGCTTAAGCAAGCTTACCCTGACGCAGCAGCACAACTAGAAGACAAGCTCAACTTGGCGACTGAAAGGTTAGAATGCTGGAATAAGATTAAGAATCATCTATTCTTGAATCAAGATCTAGAAACTGGCTTAATTGAGCAGTTTGAGGGCTTCTTCCAGCTAGGAGATGTCAATTTAGCTGATTACGAACCTCGTACCAAGTCGATGCAAGGTCTGCTGGGAATTGAAGCAACAAGTCAAAAGCAGATTCTCAAGCAGCCAGATGTGTTGATGCTTCTGTATTTGTTGCGTAATGTCCGGTCACAAGACTCCCAAGGGACGCATTTACGCTACGATCATCAAACCCTCGAAGCCAACTGGAACTATTACAACCCTCGCACCGACCACACCTATGGTTCCTCTCTTGGTCCGGCAATTAGCGCTATCTTAGCTTGTGACCTTAATCTACCATCAGAAGCTTATACTCACTTTATGCGAGCAGCGATGGTAGATTTAGAAGATGTGCGAGGTAACGCAAGTGATGGAGTTCACGCCGCAAGTGCTGGTGGAGTATGGCAAGCTGTCGTCTTTGGGTTTGCTGGTATCCGGATGACTCAATTTGGTCCGATCGCCTGTCCAAATTTCCCCTCTGGCTGGACGCGCTTAAAGTTCCGGTTGCAATGGCGCAACGAGTGGTATGAGTTTGATTTAACTCACAACCAAGCTGTAGATGAAAACAACAGTGTTGCCAAGGAGCAAATCGCTAGTAGCGATCGACTAGACTCAGTAGAAGCAACTATATGACCGAATAATTTGTTTGTAGTTGCTAAGAGCGCTCTTAGCAACTACAAACAAATTATTCGGTCATATAGTTGCTTCTACTGAGTCTAGTCGATCGCTACTAGCGATTTGCTCCTTGGCAACACTGTTGTTTTCATCTACAGCTTGGTTGTGAGTTAAATCAAACTCATACCACTCGTTGCGCCATTGCAACCGGAACTTTAAGCGCGTCCAGCCAGAGGGGAAATTTGGACAGGCGATCGGACCAAATTGAGTCATCCGGATACCAGCAAACCCAAAGACGACAGCTTGCCATACTCCACCAGCACTTGCGGCGTGAACTCCATCACTTGCGTTACCTCGCACATCTTCTAAATCTACCATCGCTGCTCGCATAAAGTGAGTATAAGCTTCTGATGGTAGATTAAGGTCACAAGCTAAGATAGCGCTAATTGCCGGACCAAGAGAGGAACCATAGGTGTGGTCGGTGCGAGGGTTGTAATAGTTCCAGTTGGCTTCGAGGGTTTGATGATCGTAGCGTAAATGCGTCCCTTGGGAGTCTTGTGACCGGACATTACGCAACAAATACAGAAGCATCAACACATCTGGCTGCTTGAGAATCTGCTTTTGACTTGTTGCTTCAATTCCCAGCAGACCTTGCATCGACTTGGTACGAGGTTCGTAATCAGCTAAATTGACATCTCCTAGCTGGAAGAAGCCCTCAAACTGCTCAATTAAGCCAGTTTCTAGATCTTGATTCAAGAATAGATGATTCTTAATCTTATTCCAGCATTCTAACCTTTCAGTCGCCAAGTTGAGCTTGTCTTCTAGTTGTGCTGCTGCGTCAGGGTAAGCTTGCTTAAGCCAGTTAAGCAGCGCTAAAGCAGTCCGCAAGTGCCACTGCACCATGACATTAGTGAAGGCGTTATTGTCTATACGATCATGATTTTCATCTGGTCCAATCACATCACGGATGTCGTAACTGCCCCGCTGTACGTTCCACTCAACCCGACTTTCCCAGAAAACAGCTGTATCTAGGATAATTTCAGATCCATAATCACGCATCCACTCATCATCGCCTGTGTAAAGCCAGTAGTGCCAAGCAGCATAAGCGACATCGGTGTTAATATGCACTTCAATTTCACCACACCAGATCCGAACTAACTCACCTTTTGAATCCGGTAACCAACGGGGAGTCACTTCATCGCCAGTGGCGGCGCTTTCCCATGCATACATAGCCCCAGAGTATCCAGCTTCCTGCGCTTTCCGTCGCGCCCCACGCAAAGTGTGGTAGCGGTAGGCAAGTAAGTTACGTGCTATGGCAGGTTGAGTTAGAGTCAAAAAGGGAAGAATAAAAATTTCTGTATCCCAAAAAATATGTCCGCGATAGTCAAAACCAGAAAGGGTTTTGGGAGGAATGCTGACCCGATCATCATGACGCGGTGCGACAGCAAGTAATTGAAAGAGATTGTAGCGGACGCTTAGTTGAGCTTTGAGGTCGCCTTCTATCACAATATCACTGTCTTGCCACACTTGCTCCCATGCAGCAATGTGAGCAGCTAGCAGGGTCATATAACAAGGCATACCCACTAGACGAATCAGTGCTAGTTCGGCTGGGGTTGGTGTTTCCCGTGAGGTGAATAGGGTAACAATCTTTTCTACAGATACTGTTTCTCCTGGCTGAACCACAAAGGTAGCCTGGAGTTTTGGACTGTCGGATTGATGTACATGCACAGGTACAGCATCTTCTCCCTCTACCACAAGCTTAGCTGCCATTCCCAGTTGTATGGCTGAGTGGAGAGTTTGGCTATGCAGCCAAAGAATATTGTCTGCACCACCTTGTTTGAGGGTTTTCCAGTGTTTGACGCCTCTAGTATCCGGTTCGGCATGAAACCCAACTTCTACGGAGACTTCACCTTCAAAGTCTACAGATGTGATCTGACAACGGATTGCCAAAACATGTTGATCTGCTAAACTGAGGAAGCGCTCAAAGTGAAACTCCAAGGTATGACCTGTGGGAGAACGCCACTGGACATCACGGCTAACTATACCTAAACGCAGGTCAAGCCGCCGTTCGTAGTTGAGAACCTCACCAGTGTCTAGGTGGAAGCTTTTCCCACCCACCTTGATGACAAAGGGTAGCCAACTAGGGCAGTTTGCCAGCTCAGTATAGGCAATAGAAACATCGTCGTAAATGCCATGAATCAGCGTTCCTACTGATTCGTTGGGATACCCTTCCTCAAATGTGCCCCGCGTTCCCAAATAACCGTTACCAAGGGTGAAAACGGTTTCTTTATGGTGTAGTCTAGTGGGGTCAAACTCTGTTTCTATAACGTTCCAACCAGTGGAGTCAAGTAGTTGCTGATTGAGTTTATTGTGAAGTAATAAGTCCTGCATGACTTAAATAAAACCTATATTGTGGTAGTGCTGGCGTGGATGGGATGAAATAAAATATTTAAGAGCAAAATTCAGTATTTACTCCCTGGTTATGCTATTTAGATTTGGTAGCAGCCTCAACAATCAAAATCAACGTTTGTTTGACAAGTACGTTCCCATTTTCATCCCTCTTTTGAGAGATTTTAGTATTTTTCTCTCGTTAAATAGTTATAAAATAATAAAACACACGAAGACTTAACATTTCCACAAAACTTGTATAAGCAAATATATTTTTTTCAACAAACTGTCACAAAAGAAGAAGTCAGGAGTCAGGAGTCAGAATTGAATTTTGTAAGAGTGGTGGATGAATAATTGGGTTTAAGACCCCTGCTAAATCGAAGATTTAGCAGTCTACATTTGAATTCCCCAGCAATTAATTCTGAGTCCTGACTCCTAACTTGTGATTTTGATCACTCTGTTTTTAAAAGAAAATTTAATTTTTTTATCACTAAAGCTTAATACTTTTAAAGTAATCTTTGTATAAACATAACGTAACTGTTCACTCCCCCCTGCAAAATCCTCGAACCTCCTGATTTTTCGTTGAGAGGTAGGGGGGATATGAACGGTTGCAACATAACAGAGCAACTATGTAGTACCTAAGTGACAAAGTTCTATGAAATTACTACACCGTCATGATTTATACAGTTGGTCGTCCTTTGACAAGGAACGCAATATAGATTTCAATAGCATTGCTTGGATTCATCCAGAAGGTAATGTTTTGATCGACCCGTTGCCTTTGTCAGCCCATGACCATAGCCACCTCAAGTCCTTGGGTGGTGCGCTTTGGATCGTAATTACCAATTCCGATCATGTCCGCGCTGCTAAGGAAATTGCTCAAGTTACCAATGCCCAGATCGCAGGTCCATCTGCTGAACAAGATAGTTTTCCGATTCGTTGCGATCGCTGGCTCTCAGATGGTGAAGAATTAATCCCAGGCTTAGAGGTTATAGAATTGCATGGATCAAAAACTCCAGGTGAGTTAGCACTGCTTTTGGAAAAAACTACCCTGATTATAGGCGACTTGGTGCGATCAAACAAAGCAGGAAGTTTGACGATTCTACCTGATGCCAAACTTTCAAACCGCCAACAAGCCGTGACCTCGGTTTCTAGGCTAGCACAGATGAGTAGCATAGAGGCTGTACTCGTGGGTGATGGGTGGTCAGTATTTAGGGATGGTGATCTGGTTTTGAAAGAATTAGTCATTAGTTGTTAGTCATTTGACTAATAGACATCTCCAGAAATGATGTAGGGGCGTATCGCAATACGCCCCTACCAAGGATTTCAACGGACGCATAATTAATTTTCACGACTATGTCTAATGACTAACAACTAATTTAAATTGCCCGAGAAAATCTTTGCTCTTGCGTTGTCGCATACATATCAAAGATGACAGCAATATTTCTAACGAGTAACCTACCAATTTCTGTAATGCTGATGTGGTTTGATGATAACTTGACTAATCCATCTTTTTCAAGAAACTTCAATTCCTCTAGTTCACGAAAGAAATAGTCGTCGAAACTGATGTGATACTTTTGTTCTATATCTTGCTTATGCAGATTGAGATGTGACATAATGCCCATAACAACATCTCGTCTAATCATGTCATCCCAACTCAGTTTAATGCCTTTACTAGTTGGTAAAATACCAGCGTCTATTGCTCGATAATAATCTCTTAATTCCTTATGGTTTTGGGTGTAAGTATCTTCTAGCATACTAATTGATGTTACGCCAAAACCAAAAAGTTCTGTTTGGGCTTTGGTGGTGTAGCCCTGGAAGTTGCGCTTGAGAGTGGAATTACGTTGGGCGATCGCCAGTTCATCATCAGGTTTAGCAAAATGATCCATGCCAATGAATAGATACTGGCTACTCGTGAGTTCCTCAATAGTCATTTTCAGAATTTCTAACTTCTCCTGCGGTGTGGGTAGCGCATCTTGGGAAATGTTTTTCTGCACAGGCTTTATCCACGGTACATAGGCAAAGTTAAAAACAGCGATCCGGTCAGGGTCTAAGTCGATGGTTTTTTTTATGGTCTCCCGAAAAGTCTGGAGAGTCTGATGTGGTAGACCATAAATTAAGTCTACATTCACACTTTCAAACTTAGCTTTTTTGATCCAGGTCATAACATCAAACAGCATTTCATCTGGCTGAACGCGATTCACAGCTACTTGAACTTGACGATTAAAATCCTGGATGCCAAAACTAATCCGGTTAAACCCAATCTCTCTAAGAGCAAAGATGTAGTTTTTATCGATAGAACGGGGGTTAATCTCTATCGAAATTTCTGCTTTAGGATTGATTGTGAAGTGGCGGTTGATACTTTCCCACAATAATTCCACTTGTTCAAGGCTCAAGTAGTTTGGGGTTCCGCCTCCCCAGTGGATCTGGTCTACTATTCTATCGGGAGAAATCTTGGATGCTGTGTTTTTAATGTCGCGAACCAAATAATCCAGGTATGGCTGGGCAATATTCTTGTTGTTTGAAATTACCACATTACAGCCGCAAAAGTAGCAAGCACTTTGGCAGAATGGTATATGAAAATACAAAGAAAGGGGAGATTTCCTTTGATTTGAAGTCGCGATCGCAGCTTGAAAATCCCCTTCAGTAAATGCTGCACTTAACTGAGTTGCGGGTGGGTAACTCGTATATCTAGGTGTAGGAGTATCATACTTTTTGATTGTATCCAGATCAAATTTGACACCAGGAAGTTGAAAAACCATGGAGTTTTTTCTTCGTGCATAAATGAGGGCTAATGAGTATATAGCAGGAGATAGGAAAGGAAACAGTTATTCGTGATCAGATGAGTATTTGGTTGTACAGAAGGAAATGGGCTGCAATAGATCTTCTTCTATGCTTTGGATTTTCTCCAGCAATAGAGCCTTTTCAACAAGTTTTTGCGTCATGCTTCATATTTTATGACGTTTTGTACACCTTGCTCATTTTTTTATTTTTCTCTGCTACTGCTAGGGGCGCAATGCCTTGCGCCCCTACATCATTTGCCGAATGCCTATTTTTCAATCTCCAGTCACGTCAATAAAGGTTTCTCCCAAACGATTTGATGTTAGTAGTTGTTTGATAGCCAGCCAGATAAATGGTGGTATTGTCTTAACATAACGACGCCAAAGTCTGCGCGGTTCTTGAACGATGCGGTAAAGCCATTCAAGCCCTAAGTCTCGCACCATGCGGGGTGCTCTTTTTTGAATTCCAGCGTAGACTGGAAAAACTCCGCCCAAGCCAATCATGACTCCCTGAATTTTATCTTGATGCTGCGCCATCCAATTCTCTTGCTTGGGACACCCCAGAGATACCAACACCAAACCCGCACCACTAGCATTAATTTTTTTAATTAAAGCTTCATCTTCATCGTGAATCAAAGGACGAAATGGCAAGGGTTCCATCGCAGCTATTTTTAGCTGTGGAAATTCCACCTCTAACCGTTTTCTCATGAGACCGAAAATTTCGTTCTGAGAACCTACAAAACAAACACTTATGTTCTGTGTTTGGGCTAACTGACACAACGCTAACAAAATATCCATCCCTGCTACCCGGTCTTGGTAACGTGCTCCCAGAAGCCGCATCATCCAAACTAAGGGCATACCATCAGGAGTGACAAGGTCTGCACTTTTCAATACCCTGCCAAACTCTGCATTCCAATAAGCTTCCATCAGCATATGTACGTTTGCTACACATACAGTTTTGCTCTCGCGGGCGATCGCCCACTTCAGTATTGTTTGTATCTGATCGTGAAATCGTAATGCAGTGATAGGAAAATCAAGCACTTTTCGAGTAGGAAGAATCACTTTTCCTACCATAGGCCACTCCTTGTGTCTTATTGAACATAAACACACCAACCTGATACTTACCAACATTAAAACCCTCAGGTTCTGATCTCACCTATGACTTTTTTAAAGCTGGCATACTAGCATCAATATTTACACACGGAGATGCAATACCTTTTTTAGTAATCTTTAAACTAGATTCCCTGGCAATAATTTGTACATTTTTAGTATGTATATTAATTTACTCTAAATTCATACCTGCCGATAGCCCCTTTTTACAAACTTTATATTTACTTCATATACTTTATGAAGTCTTTTTATCTTTTTTACACAAATATTTGCAATAATTCAACACTCATTTATCTGCATAGTTGACTACAGAGCAGAGCAAAAAAACAGGGGGAAGATTAAATTTTCTTCCCCCTGTTCTTTGTTTTTCTTTTTATCTGCTGTGTTATCTTCCTTAAGTCGTTTCCGGAGCATCTGCTGCTGTTTCTTAAGTTGTCGTTTCCTTGCTGCTCCTCCTCTGCCTTTATCGTTCCTACCCTCTCTGCGGGGCGATTCCCACCTTTTTAATTGCATAACTGTTTTTCTCCCTTAGTGTTCAAAAATTGATTATGGGCAGGAGGAGAATCGAACTCCTATGACCGCAAGGTCGCCACATTTTGAGTGTGGTGCGTCTACCAGTTTCGCCACCCGCCCTTGGGTGCAACTCCATCATTATACTCTATTTTTTGATTTTGCAACAAGTTTTGATATTCTTTACTACTTGCCCATCGATCAATTTCCCGTGCTCGTAGAACTGGTACTGGATGAGTCAATTGGGCTGTTTGTGCTGCCTTGACCATTTCACCCAGTTCTGTCTTGCTAATATCATCGTAAGCACGAGCTTGAGCAATAAAGGCATCTAAGTTAAGTTGCGGGGATAAAGTAGGTGAGCCGCCTGCCAGTTTCATCAACACTGACATCACGACTCTGGGTTTTTGGGTTGCCAACAACGCGGCGCGATCGCACGTAAATTCAGCACACCGTACCCATTCTAAAAGTTGTGCCTGTAGTGCTTGGGCAAGAAATGCACCGACATTGGGAACAGTAGCTGCTGCTAAAATCAATAAATTAACTGGGGTCAAGTAAACGCTATGGTCACACTTGAGGTGTCCCAACTCATGGGCAATCACCGCCTGAATTTCCTCTAGTGTGAGCAGGTCAATCAGAGAAGTGTGCACCACAATAAAAGGCTGCTTACCTCGCATAGCAAAAGTGTAGGCATTAGGAGCCGGATGCTGCCTAACATACAATGATGGTGGTTCCAAATCCAATATTTTGCAGGCTTCTAACAACAATCCATGCAAGTCAGGCAGTTGTTTTTCACTGACCAGAACACTGGATGCAATGTTTTCTGCATAGAAAACCTGCTCTGCTACAGGTCCCAACAGATTCCGCACGATCATGTCTACACCAGGTATCTGCTTGAGGGCTTTGGTAGCCTCTAGGTCCAGTGGGTGGCGAAAAGAGTCTGCTTTGAGACCAATGAGCTGAGTCTTGAAAAAGGACATGGCGAAGCAAGCGAGAAAACGTTAATTTTGGAGGGCTAGCCCATAAACTTAGTATAACCTTCGTTCATAGTTTGCGCTTTAGGGCTAAAGCGCAAACTACGAACCCATCAAAACGATGTTGACAGCTTACTAGATTTGAATCGATTGTTCAGGAAGGGTAGTATTTGAGACAAAGTGTGTTTCAACCGGAGTTTTTGCTTCCACACGAAGAATTTTAGCTCCCAACTGCTGCAACTTAACATCAAGTTGATCGTAGCCCCGATCAAGATGATGCAATCCCTGAATTGTCGTTTGTCCTTCTGCTGCCAGTCCTGCCAAAACTAACGCTGCTGCTGCCCTTAAGTCTGTAGCTATCACAGGTGCACCCGACAAAAGAGGTACTCCCCTAACGAAGGCTGTGTTACCTTTAATCCGAATGTCTGCTCCCAAACGATTCAACTCTGAGGCATGACGCAAGCGATTTTCAAATACGGATTCATTAATCAAGCTGTCACCTTCAGACAGACTAAGCAAAGACATGAATGGTGCTTGCATATCCGTGGGAAAGCCTGGATAGGGTAAGGTTTCTATATCCGTTGCCTTCAGGGTTTCCGCACTCAGGATGTGCAAGCAGTCAGATCCTTCTTCTATGACTGGAACTCCAATATTCCGTAGCTTAGCAATGATTGGCAATAAATGGTCTGATACCACTGGCGAGAGGGTAAATTCTGAGCGAGTAATTGCTCCTGCTACTAGAAACGTCCCAGCCTCAATGCGATCGGGAATTATCGTGTAGTCAGTAGAGTGCAACTTGGGAACTCCAAGAATTGTAATTGTACTCGTCCCAGCACCCTTAATATTCGCTCCCATTGAGATGCAGAAGTTTGCCAGATCTACCACTTCTGGCTCCCGTGCAGCATTTTCAATGATAGTTTCGCCTTCTGCTAGGGTAGCCGCCATCATCAAGTTTTCCGTCGCTCCCACACTAGCAATGTCTAGGTAAATCTTAGCGCCTTGTAACCTGCCACTCTTGCCAGGAACAAAGGCATGACAAATGCCATGCTCAATCTGCACCTCAGCCCCCATCGCTTGCAGTCCTCGAACATGCAAGTCTACTGGTCTTGCTCCAATAGCACATCCGCCTGGCAAAGGCATTTGCGCTACTCCTAGTCGTGCCAGAATTGCGCCGATCGCAAAAAAACTCGCCCTAAGTTGAGTCACCAGTTCGTAGGGAGCTTTAGAGGTTTTAATTTCACTCGCATTAATCTCTAAGATGTCATCATGTTGCTCCAATCGAACACCCAAAGCCGACAAAACCTGACCCATCCGCTTCACATCCGCCAATGACGGTACGTTGCGGATGCGACAATCACCCGAACAGAGCAATGCTCCAGCCATGATTACCAGTGCTGAATTTTTCGCCCCGCTAATTTTTACATGACCTTGCAAACGATGCCCACCCCATATTTGCAGAACTGAGGAGTCTGCCGCAGGTGAAGACTTGACATCTGGTAAGCTGCAAGAAGAATTAATAAGCCTACCTCCAAAAGAAAAGAGTAAATTTTAAAAACTTAAAGTTGGTTTCGATTCTACCGGAAAAATCTCATTTGTCTACATTAATTATTGCACTACCCTCGCGATTGATAAATTTACTGCCAAAAGCTCTGCTTTATGTTCTCCATAGCTCAGCACTTACCCCAATAAAATCATTGCTTGACAAAAGTAAATAGTTCGGTAACAATAGGAAATGCCTGATTCAAAGGCAACTCCAGCGGAACTGGCGGAATTGGTAGACGCGCTAGATTCAGGTTCTAGTGCTGCAAGGCTTCCGGGTTCGAGTCCCGGGTTCCGCATATTTATACTTCTCACGGGCACAAATTGCGCTTTTGAAACCATGTAGGGGCACAAGGCACTGCGCCCCTACAATGGCTGTTGTTCATTTACGTGAACACTCAGCTTATGACCGGTAAAGCATAGTTAGGAGTTAGGAGTTTTTAATAATTCCTAACTCCTCAGGGTCTTCTCCTAACTCTCTTAAGCGTGCAGCTAAGCGTTCTGCTCGTTGGCGTTCTGCTTCTGCTTTTTGGCGCTCTGCTTCTGCTTTTTGGCGCTCTGCTTCTGCTTTTTGGCGTTCTGCTTCTGCTTTTTGGCGCTCTGCTTCTGCTTTTTGGCGTTCTGCTTCCTCAGGCAAGAAAACCAAATTGCCCTCTTGGTCGTAAAATCTTAACCAAGGGGCAGTTTCTCGGTCTATAGTTCCTTCCCAAATCCCCAACCAAAATCCTATGGTTTCGCACCACAACCAACCTTGCTCATTGGTAACTAAAGGCTGATAGCGAAAATTCGCCTCCAAGCGCCATCCTTGTAAGGAGTTAGGATCAAAGGGGTCAAAAACGAAATAGTCTCTAGTTTTAAAAACTCCTTCATAGAGATTCTTTTTCGTTGTGAGATCGACATTTCTGGTTGAAGGAGACATCAACTCGACAATCACATCAGGATAGCGCCCGTCCTCATCCCACACGACCCAACCTTGACGAGAATGAGTCCCATCGACATTGAGGGCTACAAAAAAATCTGGTCCCTTGAAATCACGATTTCGCGCTTGGGTACGACTATAGTAAACAAACATATTACCACCGACAAAGTAATCATTGCGGTCTGACCAAGCTTGTTGCAACGACCGGATCAAGAGGTTCATAGCAATACGGTGGCGGTTACTTTCCAAGGGTTCTCCATCATCAAAAATTAAATCTGTCGGTGG
The DNA here is from genome assembly GCA_903903925.1 of uncultured cyanobacterium. GTDB lineage: Bacteria > Cyanobacteriota > Cyanobacteriia > Cyanobacteriales > Nostocaceae > Stigonema. The sequence goes on along the minus strand of CAIVAU010000128.1, from coordinate 46,034 downwards.
CATGGGAGGTTCCCAGTCTGCAACCGGAGGTGCTGGGAAACTCTGATTTTGACTCATCGTCGTTGTCATGGTACAACCTCCCAAAGTTGAGATTTGTTTAAAGTTTTGGCAATCTATTCTAGAACTTAGGTACAAATTACCAAAAAGCTTAATTTAATTAGTAGCTTCTACAGATTATAGTCGTAGATGTACTCTTTTTTTAGTACACCTTAACAAGGGTACTTCTAACTCCCCAATGTTGACTAGTGTACAAAATCCCCTAGTAAAGCAAATTCGCAAACTACACTCCGTTAAAGAACGGCACAAACAACAGTTATTTTTACTAGAGGGGACGCATCTGTTGGAAGAAGCTTGTGCGGTAAATTACCCGTTAGTCGCTGTGTGTTGTACTCCAGAATGGCAAGCAGCCCATCCTTTGCTATGGCAGGAAACAGTGGTACGCTGTGAACGGGCAGAAGTTGTCAGTGGGGAAGTGTTAAATGCGATCGCCACCACAGTACAACCAGATGGGGTTGTCGCAACGGCAAAACGGGACTATCCCTATGCCGAAGTTCCCTTTACTGGCTTAGTTCTCGCTTTGGAAACGGTGCAAGATCCTGGTAACCTTGGTACAATCATTCGTACAGCAGCCGCTGCTGGAGCATCTGGATTATGGGTAAGTGCAGATAGTGTAGATTTAGACAACCCTAAAGTTTTACGTGCTTCAGCTGGACAGTGGTTTCGCTTAGCAATGGCGGTGAGTCCTGACTTAAAAAGTACAGTGAATACAGCTAAAAAAGCGGGAATGCAGGTAGTTGGAACCTCCGCCAGTGCAACTTTAACTTACTGGGAGGTAGACTGGAGTCAACCAAGTTTAATTTTATTGGGCAATGAGGGTGCTGGGTTATCAGCAGAATTGGGGGCGATCGCCGATTTTGAAGTCAAGATTCCTCTGAGTCCAGGAGTAGAGTCTTTAAACGTGGCGATCGCCGCTGCTTTAATGTTGTATGAAGCCCGAAGGCAAAAAGGTATAGTCAATAGTCATTAGAAGCGAGCAAGATGCTCGCACTACCCATCAAAATTAATGACACGAACCACTACTCCCCTTGTCAAAATATTGCTCAATATCAGCCACTGCTTCCTCAAGAGCTTCCAGATCAATTGCTAGATCACTTGTGGAGACTTGATCCTCAATTGCGCTACCACTTTCTAATTTTGGCATTGCTTCATCCTGATTTTCATCTACTTGCAAAATATCCTCTAGTTGGTCGAGAGATCGAAAAAATTCATGAGCAGCAGCGCGGCGCTTTTCTTGATTGTGTTCCATGTTTGTTGCAATCCCTGATAGATATTAATACAGCGCCGCTTCCGCCTGATACAGGAGGATCTTTACGGATCGATTGGATATAGCGGGTTTTAATTGGGTGCGGTACATTAAGAATTTTGAAACCGCAGATGAACGAGCCAGCGCGTTGGTGAGCCAGCGCGGTGAGTCAGTGCGGTCTTGGGGTCTCCCCAAGTAGAGCAACTGACGAACCCGTGAGGGTCTTGGGGGTTTCCCCCATGAGCGACTGGCGAAAGGCTCTGCCGACTTGAAGCGACTGGCGTGCAGATGGACGCAGATAAATCTGTACCTCATTCGGATGAGAAGCGCTATATCATCTTTTTTTGTAATCAGAAACGTCATAACAGGATTGGGTACTGTGTATCAATTTTATACTCATTAATTCCTAAGGTGTGCAACCCTGCAAAGGTGAAGGCTAGTTTAGGACTCTTTTGCACCAATCCCCGCAGATACCCAAGGAAATCTTTTTTGAAAATTCGTAGTGCGAGCATCTTGCTCGCTTATAATATACGTGAGCAAGATGCTCACACTACTATGCTCCTATACTTTAGTTTGATGCGATCGCATTTATTTTTAAATCTTCTTTAATCTTTTTGCATAATTTTGCACCCCTGTCTCTTAAGGACTGATTAGCCAGATAAGTCTTAGGAGCAATATCTTCATAAGTCTTACCTTCCCAAAAACCTAGAAAAAGCTGTTCTTCTACTGGATATAGAATTCGCTTTCCGGTTTCATTAAAAATGTAAGGGCGGAGAGATCCCGCCCCTACGGACGGACATTGCCCATTGCCCGTGTTTCTTGAAATAATTTTAACAATTAGAACAATATAACCTATGACAATTCTTCAAGCAAAAAACCTATCTTTGGGTGATATACATCGTCTTTTTGGCTTTCAAAGGCAATACAATAATTCCTTCACAGATTTGTTATCTCTAGAATCCTTAACTGAGTTTGAACAACAGGAATTGGTACAAATTCAGCAAGATTTTGATAACTACCTAACAGAAGGAAAAGTTTCAGAAGGACTCGTTAAGGCTTTAACAATCTTTCCTTTAATGCGGTTGGCTGGATTATATCGCTTTCCTATCAAAATTACCCTGGAGGAGAACATTGCCGATATTGATATTGAAGATGAGGATACAAGAATCACGGGTAGGATAGATATCCTAGCAATTAACAAATCTAACCGAACAAAATCTGATACATATTTTTGGGTGCTGGTGGTTGAATCTAAAAATAGTGGTGTTGCCGTATCAGAAGGTTTACCACAGTTACTTGCTTATGCTTATAACAGTCTCAAAGCTCAAAAATCGGTTTGGGGACTAGTCAGTAACGGACAGGATTATCAGTTTGTCTATCTCCTACAGGGAAATCCCCCGACTTATCTATTAATGCCCATATTACACTTAATGGAACCTGAGCGAGCTATCGAGTTACTACAAGTTCTTAAAGCAATTTGTATATTATGAAATGAAATCTAAATCTAAAATCACTATGACTCAACAACAAACGACAATTGAAGGTATCTATGAGGTGTGTATTGGCGTTCTAGAACCAATTTCTGCGATTCAATATTGGGAGCAATTTGGTTATCGCGTTGGTCAAATCGGAGAATTACCTGCAACAGCAGCCAAGCAATTATATGGGGTGGATTCGTCTTTACGTTCGATTCGCCTTTACCACCAAAGTGCAGATCATGGTTTGATTCGTCTTATGGTTTGGCAAAACCATAGGAATGAGGGGTTGGGGATGGGGTCAATGAAGGTGAAGGGTAATCGCTGGGCAACAACTTTAACTGCTGATGTCTTGAACATTTTAAATCATGTGGAGGAAGCAAAAACAGCGGGCTGGGCGATTAGATACACCAATCCTCACTGGGAAATTATCTACAACAAGGAGAGGAAAAGCCGTCCTTTTATCGATGCAGCAATAGGAGTGCGAGAAATGCTGATGCTGCAACCTTTAACACGACAGGTTTTATTTCAAAGGTACGGTTATACCTTACCACATTACGGAAATATCCACGCAAGTTCTGCCCTTAAGACTAGCCAGTTCACCCATATGGGGATGATTACTCAGGATGATAGCAAGGAAACACTCAAATTTTATGAAGAGGTTTTGGGTTTACTGCGGGTGCGTGATGATGTAGAGACGAGTTATGAATCATCCTTAGCTGGTCGAGAGATTTTTGACCTAAACAAGGGTGAAAAGTTTTTTGTCACGGCTTTTGATGATCCGCGTTCTTCCACAACTGACCTGTTAGCTGCACGTTCCGGTAGACTTTACATCATTCGGTTTCCCAATTCTATTCAGTTAAATTCCCAGTTTGAAGCAGCGCAACCAGGTAGCTTGGGAATGTGTTTGTACACTTACCGAGTGCAGGAACTAAATCTGTACTGCGATCGCATCAAAGCAAGTGCAGCAGAAAACTTGACAAGTATTGTTAACAACGAGTTTGGCGAGGAGAGTTTTTCATTCGTTGCACCCGATGGCTACTTCTGGACGCTAATAGCAGCTAATTAACACAATACAGAGGCAGAACAGGGAAGAGGCAGAAAGTCAAAAACTTTACCTCCTCCCTTTTTTATGTAACCAAATCGGTTTTGGATATTTCATCTGTTTTGATAGTGTTAATTGACTCCTGAGTAAAAATGACAATAGTTTTATTTTTACACTAAAAAGCGCTTGAGAATTTTGCTCACCCAAGCGCTCCTCCGCATAACTTTATACCAATCCACTTGCTTGATGCAACATTCAAAATTCGCAATCCTCTTTAGGAGAGAGCGATCACAAAGATAACCTGTAGCAAACATTCGGTGAAGTGGTATCACTCCTTGCACAAACTAAGGATATCGCTTCTGTAATGAAACGGGGAATCTGATGAGTGACAGTTTCTAAACTGACACTGGTAGCATACATCAAAAATATGTCTCAAGTTTGGCACAACATGCGGAAACGTCCATTTTGGCTATGTAGTCACATGGTAATCATACATAGCTCGTACTATATAATTATTTATTACTAAGGTAAAGAAAAACTCCCGGTAAAATTTCTGTGAATTTTTGTTAGACTATTTACAGTGGCACGGTAGTGTAATATCAACTGGTGAATAAGCGTGAATTTGCCCTCCGTACTGACCGGATAGTCACAATTCATGCTTATACAGAATTCATAATTCATAATTCATAAATGAGGTTGCCGTGGCTCGTAAACGCTTAATTATCGAGATGGGAATGGGGGTAGATCAGCACGGACAAGAACCAACCGTTGCAGCAGCGAGGGCTGTGAGAAATGCGATCGCTCACAATGCCTTACCAGGTGTATGGGAAGTTGCTAATTTAAGCGATCCAAATGAAATGATTATAGAGGTCAAGGTGGCAGTCCCCTACCCAGAGCAAGTGCGAGAAGAGGAGGTACTTGCTGTACTACCCTTTGGGCGCAAAACCCTCACTATTGAGTCTGGGGGGATGGTAGTCCAAGGTAGAGCAATTCCTGCACTCAACGATAAAAACGACGAAATGTTGATAGCTATTGCTGCTGTAACAGTTCTAGTTGAATTATGAATTCAGGAGTCAGGAGTCAGGAGTCAGGAGTCAGAATGGGTGAAAAATCAAGGGTTGTATGCCTGCTTGATTTTCTTCAAATTATGGAGATGGGCTATTCAAGTCTTATAAATTCATAATTCATAATTCTATTACCCTCCCAAATACATCACTTGAATTTGAATGCTTGTGTTTGGACCTGCTACAAAAAATGCTGAATCTCCAAACTTAGGTGGTCCAGTGAGAATTGTTGGATTTCTAGAGAACCCAAAACCATTAGTTGGAATTCCAAAGATATTGCGATGAAGTTTCCCGTCGCCTTTAGCATCATGCAGTACTGCTATACCATAGCTTCCTGGCTTCAAATTCTTAAAACTTACAAGCAATGATGTATTGGTAATTGGCACACACTGATTTTGCACTGCATTTGCAGTATTACTAGGAAAGCCTTTACTACTTGAAAAAATACTGATGCAAACCTGCCCATCGCGATTTTTCAGCCCATCAATTTCAACAGTTAAATTACTGCTTAAATCGGCTCTAGCGCTGAGTGGACTTGCAAAACTACCAAGCATTGTAAATAGCAAAATACCAAACCGAAATTTTTTGATTCTAATCTCTGACAGACTCATAGTCAAGACTCTAAATAAGTAAAGGGTAAAATATAACTGTGTCGCATCTTTAGCCGACTGTAAATATTTCAACGATAGATATTTTTAATTCTGACTCCTGAATTCTTCTTTAATTGCTCCCCTAAAAGCTTGAGAGACAAAGGCTCAATGATGAAATTGACGATTTGGAGGCGAGATTTGTTCACCTATTCAGCTGGATGAGACGGACGCTAATGGCGGTTGTAAAACAGACCCACATCATGACCAGTTGAATTGCTCCTCCTGCCTCCTGCCTCCTTCAATGCAACAACGTTAGAATAAACCCATAAATACTTGATGGCCCAAGCCATGTCCCTGACCAAAGAATTAGACTCTTACCAAGACATCCCACAAGATGTTATCCTTCCCCCAAGTGATTTATATAGCGACGAGCCTCCCTTGGAAAATGAGCTACATCTAGAGCAAATCATGCTCTTAATTAAATGTCTAAAATGGTTGTGGCGAGACAGAACTGATTTTTATGCTGCTGGTAATCTTACCATTTACTACAGCCTCAGCCAACGCAAATCAGAGGATTTCCGGGGACCTGATTTTTTTGTCGTGCTAGACACCGAACGCAAAACTCGGAAAAGTTGGGTAGTTTGGCAAGAAGATGGTAAATATCCCAATCTAATTCTAGAAATTCTTTCGGAATCCACAGCCAATACTGATAAAAAACTTAAGAAAGAACTTTATCAAAATACTTTTCGCACACCCGATTACTTTTGGTTCGATCCATACACATTAGAATTTGCTGGGTTTCATTTAGTAGATGCTAAGTATCACCCCTTAGAAGCAAATAATCAAGGGCATTTATGGAGTCAGCAGCTAGGGTTATATCTGGGAATTCATCAGGGTTTATTGAGATTTTTTACCCCATCAGGACAGTTAGTTGCAACACCTGAAGAAGAAGCTGAATCTGAACGAAATAGAGCAGAAAGATTGGCTGCTAAATTGCGAGAGTTAAACATTGACCCTGATACAATTTAGCAGATTTCCCAGAACTTTCTGCTTCACTGCTCATTTCACCCCGTCGTCAGGATTAATTTCCACCGCTTTGTTATAAGAAGCGATCGCATCTTCGTATTTTCCCAAACTATCTAACGCATTCCCCCGGTTGTACCAAGCTTCGTGTTTGTCGGGTTTAATTTCCACGGCTTTGTCATAGGAAGCGATCGCACTTCTCCACCAATTCCGGGCTGAATGTAGTTAACAAATGATTTTTCAATTCCAGTAATAAAGAAGATATCACTTTTAAAAATATTTTCATTTCCCCTGACTGCGCTACAATCTACATAGGCTGGACTGCCTGGTTGTAGTGGTTCATAAGGATGAAACGAATTGTAAATATTTGCGATTAAATCTTCATTCATCTTGAGCAGTTGAGTGGAGTACCAATTTCAATAATAATCTGCAAGGATGCAGATCATAGGGAGAAATATGGCGTGGATAGAATTAAGCCTCGATACAACACACGAGGCTGTCGATTGGGTCTGTACGCTGCTTGCTGAGACTATCGATATTGCTAATGTTCATATTACAGAATTTACCGAACCGAACCAGCCACATTTAGCTAGGCAAAATGTAGCACAACCCCACTGGACGTTCACGATTCGCTTATATCTACCCTATAATAGTCATTCAAGGTCACGGGTAGACAAAATTGTGAATCTACTTTTGCCCTTGCATCGTACCGGATTAGCAACTGAGATTCAAACGACTGTGGTTGAGGAAAAACCCACAGACATAACCGACAAACCCCTCGTTCATCGGATTGGGAACCGGTTTGTCGTACTGACTCCTGATGCACCCTATCAATCCAAAACAGCAGACGACATCACCTTGAGACTGAAGACAACCCTCTCCTTTGGTAGCGGTCTACATCCAGCAACCATTCTCAGCCTCCAACTGATTGAACGACACATTGTCCCTAAAATGAATGCTCTCGACCTAGGATCAGGTTCAGGTATTCTAAGTGTGGCGATGGCAAAACTTGGAGTAACCGTCTTAGCACTAGACAACGACAGTATTGCTGTAGAAGCGACTCAGGATGCTGTGCGCCGTAATGGCGTAGAACAACAGGTAACGGTCATGGAAGGAAGTTTGGGATATGGAAGTAACCTAGGGCATTGGATGGGCGGAGACACCCTCAACAATGTACCAAAAATCGAACCCATACAAGCCTTTGACCTCATCGTCGCGAATATCCAAGCACGGGTGCATATTGCCCTTGCAAATGACTTCCAGCGTGCGCTTCGCCAGACTCCTCTACAAAGTGGACTACTCATTACAGCCGGTTTTACCGTCGATCAAGAGGACAACGTGATCGCAGCCTTAACGGAAGCAGGATTCCAGGTCGTCGATAGTGAACGATTAGATGAGTGGGTTGGACTGACCCATCGCCTTGTTTGATGAATGGGGCATTGGACATTGGTCATTGGGCATGGGGCATTGTTCGTGTGTAGGGGCGGGGTCTCCCCGCCCTTACAGGAATGGTGGTGTTTCCTTCAACCTAGTAACAAGACCAATAGCAAAAAGCGCCTGGGAGTGTTGCCGTGTTTCCACCCCAAGCGCTTTCTGTCTTCAACTTACTCCTCACACACTACCTAAAGATATCACTGACTTCATCTAATAACAACTATGGGAAGTGACACTTTGAGAACTGAACATCTTCTGAAAAAACTGAAAAAGCAAAAAGCGCCTGGGAGTGTTGCCGTGTTTCCACCCCAAGCGCTTTCTGTCTTCAACTTACTCCTCACACACTACTTAAAGATATCACAGGTTAAATGAAAAGCCAAATATATTAAGTGACACTTTAACAACTGCACTTTGTTCCTTGACTAGATGGATACTTTAATGTAAGAAGTGGCGAATACCCGTAAACACCATAACTAAGCCTAGTTGATTCGCGGCATTAATGGAATTTTGATCCCGCAAACTTCCCCCTGGTTGCACAAGAGCAGTAATTCCCGATGCGGCTGCTGTTTTGACCGAGTCATCAAAGGGAAAGAATCCATCACTGGCGAGAACTGCTCCTTTAGCTTTTTCCCCAGCTTGCTCTAATGCTATTTTAACTGAACCGACGCGGTTCATTTGACCAGCACCTACTCCTAGTGTAGCGCGATCGCCACTCACGACGATGGCATTCGATTTGACGTGCTTGCAAACTTTCCAAGCAAACAGCAATTCTTCCAACTCCTGATCAGTCGGTTTTCTGTCGGTCACAACTTGCCATTGACTTGTATCGGCGACCACCTCATCTGTAGCTTGTACAAGGAACCCGCCTGCGATCGCTTTCACGGTTTCCTTTGGGCCACAACTCAAGTCAGGTAAAATCAACACCCGCACTTTAGATTTAGCCACCAGAATTTCCTGGGCCTCCGGTTCACAACCTGGTGCAACTACGCATTCTAAAAATATCTTTGTTAACTCAGTGGCGGTAGCAACATCAATTGAACGGTTCAGTGCGACAATTCCGCCAAAGGCAGAAACAGGGTCAGCGTTGACAGCCTTGTCAAAAGCTTCTTTCAGACGACTCCCCAAAGCAACACCACAAGGATTGGTATGTTTGAGAATCGCAGCAGCAGGACTATCGGTGAATTCCGAAATAATGCGGCGTGCTGCTTCCAAGTCAACTAAGTTATTGTAACTGAGTTCCTTACCTTGAAGTTTGGTAGCAACTGCCCATCCAGTTGGAGTAGTGCCAGTTTGATACCAAGCTGCGCTTTGATGAGGATTTTCACCGTAGCGCAGAGATTGAAGTTGTTTCCCGGAAAAGGTGTATTGTTCGGGTAATGTTGATTCTGATGCTGACTGCTGTATGAGATAAGAGGCGATCGCCTGATCGTAGTGAGAAGTCTGTAAAAATCCCCGCTTGGCACACTTTTGGCGGAACGGTAGCGATGGTTCACCGCCATATTGACGCAATTCCTCTAAATATTCCCCGTACTGGGAAGGATCACACAAAACTGTGAGATGGGCAAAGTTTTTCGCCGCTGCCCTCAGCATAGCAGGGCCACCAATATCAATTTGCTCTATCGCTTCAGATAAGGTAATCTCCTCTTTAGCAATGGTTTCTTCAAAAGGGTAGAGATTCACAACGACCAAATCAATTGGGCGAATTTGGTTATTTGCCAAATCCGTCACATCTTGGGTGACATCCCGTCGTGCTAAAATTCCGCCATGAATCCGAGGATGCAAGGTTTTGACTCGACCACCTAAAATTTCTGGCGAACCTGTATAATCAGCAACTTTCGTCACTGGTAATCCCGCATCTTTAAGGGTTTGGGCTGTTCCCCCACTGCTGATTAAATCAAAGCTGAATTCTTCTACTAAACTACGGGCTAGGTCGATCAAACCTGTTTTATTAGATACACTTAGCAGTGCGAGTCGCGCCATAATTTCCAAGTTTCCTTTGGTTGATACCAGACGGGCAGATATCTATTGTATAAACCGCGAACATCAAGGAAGCACTTGATCGTAGGAAAAGAACCCTACAATTGAATTAATTCACCTAAAAATAATGGAACCGACCATAGACCAACTCAAAGCCTTTTTCCGATTATGCGTTCGCACTAGCAATCTGCTACGAAACATTGAGCTAGTCCGGTACGACGAAAGAACAAATAGAATTGTAGTGTTGATAGGTGAAACCATCCAAGTAGAAATATTGAGTAACGGAGAGGAGATTATCGGATGAGCGACTATTTAAATTTGTCAGAGAAAGAACTACGGGAATACGTTAAAGCTCATCCTCAGGATGAAGAAGCATTTCAGTATTTCCTCAGCATCATGAGAGCCAAACCAGGGCGAGTAGTGGTCAGTACTGATGAACAGCTAGAGGCAGAACTGAGAAAAAGACTGGCATCCTGATACCCAAAGAGCGATTATTTTACTACTACCAATGTCATTTTTACATCTCTAATCAAATTGCTGTAGATTTCGCTCTCCTTTAGTAATTTCTCCGTGTCCGATGTGCTTTCTGGATACCGCTCTAACCAAACCTCGCTCGGGTTATGGACTATTTCAGTCAACTCGAAATCGACGTTTAGGTAAAGAGCAAGAAGTGTAAAGGCTTTCCCCGCTTCCTGCCACTCCAGATTTAGCCGTTTTGAAAACATACTTAACCCAACTGTCGTGATGGGACGAACATGTGTGGGATCGTGGAAAAAGCTATCATTACGATGATGGGGAACGGTAATGTGTAGCTTTGCTCCTGGCGCACAAATTCGATACAATTCCTGAATGATTTTCAGATAAGTTTCCGTTTGTTGTCCAAGATGCTCTAGAACGTGGTGCATCTCAATCTCAACGACACTATTATCGTTCCAAGGATAGGGGAATGTTTCAAGATCGAAGCGAAGATCAGGATTGCCAAATTTATCAACATTGATGTAGCCATCGAGATGCTTTGCCCCACACCCAAGATTTAAGCGCATCGCCAGATACCTTGCAAATACAGTTAATATTTCCCAATTTTACAGCATCAGCCCTTATTCGGTCACACCCTCAAGTTCCTTATCAGTCAACTCATACAACTCCCGCAACTTCTGCAACTTCTCCTCACCAGCATTCCAAAAACCCCGCCCATACGCTTCTAGCATCCTAGCCACAATATTACGGAAAGCCTCCGGATTACTTTTCCGCAACTTCTCTGCCATCTCTGCATTGAACGCATAAGTATCCACAGCCTGATTATATACCCAATTATCAGTAAAATCCGCAGTACCACCCCAACCAATTAACGCCGTCATCCGTTGGGAAATTTCAAAAGCACCGCCCGAACCTTGATTCGCCATAGCTTCCGCCCATTTCGGATTCAGCAACTTAGTGCGATACTCCATCCGCAGCAAATCATCTAAATCACGGGGTGTGGTGTCTTTCGAGAAACTTTCCACAAAGCTGGTTTTCACTTTTTTCCCACGTTGCTTTTCCGCAGCTTTTTTTAAACCACCCGTATTAGCGTAGTATTCCTGAATATCCGTTAAACCATACTCTACCGAATCGATTTCCTGAACAAGGCGATCGCTTGTTTGCAACAGCTTATTCAGCACTTCCGGTCTAGCCTGACCTTTATCTTCTCTACCAAAACTAAACACATTGCGACCTTGCCAAGTATCACCCAACTCCTCCCCAGACTCCCAATTCCCATCAACCACACGGTCATTTACCAACGAACCAAAATCACCCGCTGGATTAGAAAACAACCTTGCAGACGCATTCTCAACACCTTGCGCCTGCAAAGCCAAAGCATGTTTCCGAATAAAATTCTGGTCTTCCGGTTCATCAGCATCAGCCGCCCGTTGAAACAAATCATCCAGCAACTCAATAATATTCACAAAACTATCCCGGAAAATCCCCGACAAATTCGCCAACACATCAATCCGGGGATGTCCCACCTCAGCCAAAGACCTCAACTCATAACGAACAATTCTACCCGTCCCCTCCTTCACAGGTTCCGCACCCACCAACTCCAAAAGAATCCCCAAAGATTCCCCCTTAGTCTTAATCGCATCCAAACCCCATAACATCACCGCCACAGTCTCCGGATACAAACCAGACTCCTGTAAATGCTGACCAATAATTTTTTGCCCAATTTCCCGCCCCCTTACATAAGCAGCCGCAGAAGGCATTCTATAAGGATCTAAAGCATGAATATTCCTCCCCGTCGGCAAAACACCCGGTCCATCCCGCAACAAATCACCCCCAGGCGCAGGCAAAATGTACTCCCCATTCAATCCCCGCAACAAATTCCTCAACTCATCAGTCGTTTGTCCCAACAACTCCCTAACCAACCCCTCCTCCTCTCCGCGTTCTCCGCGCCTCTGCGGTTCCCCCCCAAAATAAGCCTCCAAATACCCCTCCATATCCTCCTCATCAGGCGCATCCCCCAAAACATGCAACCCAGAAGAAAAAAGACGACTTTCCAACACCTGCAAATACTCGTACAACTTCACCAGATAATCATCAAAAGCACGCCCACTAAACAACCGCACATTCTCCGGAGTAAAAGCAATCCCCAACAGCTGTCCATCCTCAAACGGACAATCTGCATCTAAACCCGTATCTACAATCTTTTTACAAATCGCTTCCTTCAGTAAATAATTCTTCTCTTGGTCTTCGCGATACTCCGAAATCAAATCCCGCAACGCCATCAATTCCTTATACAAACCAGCACGACCATAAGGTGGTACATTGTGAGAAATCAAGACACCGTAACCCCGACGCTTCGCCAGAATAGATTCCGAAGGATTATTTGCCGCATATATATAGAGATTCGGCAAATCCCCCAACAAAATATCAGACCAAGAATAACCCGTATTACCCAAAGGAGATCCAGGCAACCATTCCACAGTACCGTGCATACCAAAATGAACTATAGCATCAGCTTGAAACTCATTTTGCAACCATTTGTAGAAAGCAGCGTACTGGGGATGGGGCGTTAAATCCCGTTCAAACATTAACCGCATCGGGTCCCCTTGTATCCCCAAAGGTGGTTGGACACCTATCCAAACATTTCCCAGATAGATACCACCAATATAAAATTCATCCCCATAAGTCTTAATCCCTGTACCCGTCAGAGATTTCCATTGTTTCTCAATCCGGGATGTGCGGAGATATCCCAACCATTTCTCTAAAGTGCGAACATTAACAGTCCCCCCTCTCTCTTCATCCGCCTCTTTCACTTTGCGAACCAACTCTTCCCCATCTTCAGGTAAATCCCCAACAGTATAACCTTGGTCTTTCAGTGCTTGGAGGAATTTCAGCAGACTCTGCGGTACATTTAACAGTGCAGCTGTGCCCACAGCACCATACCCAGGTGGAAACCCATACAGAATAACTGCTATTTTCCGTTCAGCAACAGGTTTTTGCCTGAGGGAAACCCAGCTTTTCACCCTACCAATTAATCGCTGTAACCGTTCGGGAACCAGATAAATATTTTCCCCCACCAATCCACCAAGGGGAACGGTGTCAATTGCCCCATCTAATTCAGGCAAGGCGTATAAAACAACACTTTGTAATCCTCCAATACCTTGACGTGTCCAAGAGTAGATATCTTGAATAAGTAGTGGTGCGGCAACGATATAGGGTACATTCTTAGCAGAAAGAATGCGTTTTGCCACATCTACCTGTCTCCCGGCTTCCATTGAACCTGCGGGACCACCTACGAGGGGAAAACCGATAGTCGAGATAATTGCATCCACTTTCGCTGCTTCAGGAGAAAGGGAAGCAATTTCTACATGACCGAGTTGTCTTTGCTGAGTTTCGTAATCGGTTGTCATCCAATCCCGCACAGCGACATGACCTTCAACACCGTTGATGAAGATAGGTAAGGGGATTAAATGAGCTGCTTCAAAATGGCGAATCAATTGGGGAATGTATGGTTGTTTGGTGACAACATGTTTACGGTAGAGTAAAATTCCCACAACAGAATTTTGGATTTTAGATTCTCTTTTTATCCTTGTTTGCTGATACCATTCTAGGTACGCCCGTGGTGATTCAAAATAACCTGGATAGTCGGGATGTAATAGCCCCATGTTGGGGGTTTCCAATGGTGGAGGAATATCGCCTACTTTTAAGCCCAGATATTTTTCTGCAAGTGTCCAGAATAAAGCTGCAACATTTTCTGGCCCGCCTGCATTCCAGTAACCATAGATAATTAACCAGTTGCGTAAGTCTTGCACTTTCTGCACTGGCACAAATTTTAATAGCTTTGGTCCAATCTTTAAAAAGCTAATATAACCTGCAAGTCGGTCTTCTTCCTTGCCGTTGGTAAATTTATCTAGGATAAATTTTACTGGTTTGGGCATTCCTTTGGGTTTGTCACCAATGGCAAAAGCACCTAGTTGAGTTAAACTCATCAGTTCCAAGGCTGACTCGAACACGAGGCGGATGGGAATGTGGGCGATGCGATCGCGCAACCACAAAACCTGGTCATAGTCAAAGAGTAAGCTCCCAAAAAACACATCAGCACTATGAAGTGCTACTTCCACCTCAGCCCGTTTTGTGGTGATGTCGCGATCGCTAAATACCCGAATATCCAACTCTTGCACGCGAGAGTTCGCTAGATACGCCGCTTTCCGGTACAAGTCTGCGTTGAACGATTCAAACCCAGCAATCAAGACGATGCGTTTCATGGTTTTCAAGTTACGAAGTAGTCCTTCATCTTGATTGTAAACAAACTCATAGCTTTAAGCCGTAGGTTCCAGGTTAAACGCCGCCCCTAAGGTACACTACCCGGTCCCGCCAAGACATTTCAGCGGTCTTGTCCCACACATGGCAAAGCGCCCGAATAAGCCCACCAAAATCGTCGGGTGCTATTGTCTGCCAATCGATGAAAATGACTCCTCCGTGGGTCTTTTCCTCTTCGCACCACGACTTAAGAAGGGGTGGAATTGTACTGACATCGTATGTTACAAGGGTGAGCCCTTCCTCGTAAGCGTTTGTCAGAATAACTTCATCACTTTCACCTAAGTACCCCCACTCCTTAAGGCTTAAAACCTCAATTTCTGCCCGTTTTATTCGTAATTGTACGGCAATAGTAGGTGAAATATGCTCGTCAAGAAGAAGCTTTAGCACTTACTCTCCCAGATCGCTTTCTAGGACCCACTCTTCTGCCTGTGGAAGCATCCGGGAGAGGATCTGAAAATCGCTCTTTACTGCTGCGTCCTCTATCACAGCCTCAATCTCTTCGGGGTAAGCTTTTGCATAGTTAAGTGCCGCTTGAACGCGAAGTGGGAGCCACTTCAGATGTTGAGCGGTTTTGGTGACATCCATATGGTAGCTTCGCGCAAGTCTCACCACCTCCCAAACAGCAAGACTACTGGCTTTCACGTATGCTTGGCGTCCTTCTCCTGAATCCCTGAAGTCGATGTGCCCGAACTCGGCTTCTCGTAAGGACTCCTCGACAAGAAGCGCACTTGTCTCGCTTGGTGTACGCCCGAGACGCCTTGCAAGGCGTCTAAGTCGCTTCATTTGATCGTCCTGAAAGCGAATACTCACGACGTGGGACATTGACTGCCTTTAGTTACAATGTAACTATCGTAACTCTAAAGTTGAAAAAACGCAACTACTCTTCCTACACCCCATTCCACTTTTAAGGTATTAGACTATTAACCATTGGATTCCCTTTTAAAGGATATGCGTCTATCCTTAGTTCTAAAGGGGGTATGATGAATTCGTAACGGATTCATCGTGCGACAAGCTGAATTACACCCCATTGTCCATTTGTCAGCCACTGAGAATCTTCACGACTGACTTCTTCTACCTGATTCTGCTGAAGTCCGACTATAAGTTCTGATTTTAGGGTACGCAGAACAGTAAGTGGTGCTGGAAAGTAACATACTATATCCTGAAATATACTGGTAAAAGGCCAGTGACAATCTCCGATCAAGCGGCGATAATTGGCATCACCTTTAATAAAAACTAAGTCAGACTGGGCTAAATCTTGTCTTAGTAAGTCGGGCATTTTCCAGAAAAATAGAGGTGCTGTCCAGAATGGGTGATCAATTAAACGTAAGCGACCATCGGCGATATATTTTTGTAGACTAATTGCTATATCTTGAACATCTTTTTCACTGTCATTAGCTAGAAAATTTAAAGTGTAGTTTACATCTTTCACCATTGCATCAGAGACAAATGTAGGGTGTGATTTAAGATGTAAGTAAATTATTTCTGCCGCATGACTTGCAAGTAGAAAGAATCCTAAAAATAAGTCATTTATTAATTCAAAACCAGCGTTGTCAACCAGAAAATCAATGCGTGATTTGTGAAAATTACTTATTTTGTTAACGACAAGATTTGTATCGTCTAAAAGAACATGTCTTTGCTCGCGGTGAATTTCCAAACATTCACGGTCGAACTTACCCGCTGCTTGAGGATGGAGACTTAGATCGGCTCTATTTCCCCATAAGTCTAAATAGAGTAAATTAGTTAAAGTTTTCTTCCAGCTAAAATCTCTGTGTGAATAGACACTATTCAAATTCTTAAGTTGTATGCTTGCTGTTCGCACCGAATCCATCACGGTTTCTAGGCTTAGACGCTTCTGAAGTTCAAATGGGTCGATTCTGTGTTCTGCTTCAGAGCTAAAATATTGTGTAGCCTCTAAAATACGGCGATAGAAGTAAGTTTCGGCAAAGTAAAATGGGGTATCTACCCAAGGTTTTCCAATGAAAGGTTCAACATACGTAGCCCATGCGGCTACATCTGCTCCCTTGTCGTCTTCTAAGGGGCGGATTAATCCATGAAGAATATCTTGGGCTAGTGTTTTGAGTCTCTCAACAACAGATGGGGAAAAGTTATTTTCTGCTATGACCCGTTCTATGATGACTGGTAGTCGCTGGGTGAAGGTAAAGTAAGCAAATGACCCTTCCTCTGAAACTATGAGTTGCTCCGGGATGGGTAAATGAGGCTGCTGAAACTGATTCATTTGATGATGGATCTGATGTTGTCTGGGACGCCAGTGGCGTCCCCTCAGCGCCGATGAGGTGGAGAATTTCGCCTCGCGCAACTCTCCACCTCATGGATCTTCTGCTTTTATATTGTAACTTATCGCTTTTCAGTGCCTTGACTGGGCCCGCCTTCAACAGAGTGGTCACTACTTCCAGATTCTGGTGCAGCTGAGGGCTTAGCATCTGTTTTCTCAGCAACGCCAGTCTTACGGGTTTCTTCATTAATGGTAGTTTGGTAGCCACCAGAAGCAGTCGTATTGTCTTCAGGTGTTTGGTTTTGTGTTTCGTTTGCTTCAGTCATGATTTCGATTCCGATTACTTAAAGTTGTGTCTATATTAAAGAGATTGTAAATACGATTTCTTCTCTCTTAGATGTAGTTATGCCTGATGAATTTATCTGTCTTTTGGATGAGTTTCGTCAGTAAGCAACCGGAAATCTTTTTGATAAATTGGCTACATCTTTCAGAAGCCAAAGGCTAAAAAGCCACCATCAACGGCTATACACTGTCCGGTAATGTAGGTCGCTGTAGGCATACACAAAAATGCTACCAGACCTGCGACTTCTTCTGGTTCACCGACTCGTTCCATGGGTGTGCGGGATTTAACTGAGGTGAGAACATCTGGATTGTTCAACAGCGTTTCAGTCAGTGGGGTGTGAATAAACCAAGGGGCGACGGTGTTAACCCGAATACGATCGCCCGCCCATTCCACAGCAAGAGAACGGGTGAGTTGCACAAGTGCTGCTTTTGTCATTCCGTAAGGTGCGCCTGTCCGAACTGCGGTTAGCCCAGCAACGGAACCAATATTAACTATGCTACTATCTTCTCCATCTTTGAGCCAAGGATGAGCTAATTGGCACATTTCAAAGACTGAGGTCAGGTTAGTTTGGAAAATAGACGTGTACTCGTCCTCTGTATACTCTAGTGCCTTTTTGCGAATATTTGTACCGACATTGTTGACGAGAATATTCAGTCCTCCTAGCGTTGCGTTCACCTGCTCAAAAATTGCCAGACGACCATCAGATGTTGCAACGTCTGCGGCAATTCCATCAGCTTTCCATCCTTGAGATCGCCACTTCTCAAGCTGTAGCTCCACTGCTTGTGCATTCCGAGCTACAATCATAACCTCCGCATCTAGGGAAAGAAATTCTTGGGCGATCGCCAGTCCAATACCCTTAGTTGCTCCGGTGATTAAGGCTTTTTTTCCAGTCAGTCTCCAGCGATGATTGCCCATCTCGTCTCCTGATCAATTGCAGTTATTATAACGAGAGTGGGGAGTGGGGAGTGGGGAATAAATTTTTCTATGCCCGATGCCCGATGCCCAATGCCCGATGCATTCTAGTAGGTTTTAAACATGAATTGTTCGCCAATTTCGTCTGCGATCGCTAGATTTATTGAGCCGCGCCCTCATCTTGGGGGTAAGGGATCAATTTGGCTAAAAATAGTGTTGAGATCTTTTAGCCTCGGACTCATGCTACCTACTTTGATCATCCGTCCTGTACTGGGTGCTCAACGGCTGAACCTCTCCTATGGTCTTTTTGAGCGATCTATCTCGATTAATTCTCTTGAAAACTATGCCAAGACAGGCAAAGCGGATGAGGAATTGTCTGCATATCTTAAATATACAGATAAGAAGAATCTACCTCAGCTACGGCAAGCTTTGATGACTCCCATTCCCCTAAATGCGGTACAGGTTTCACAGTTTCTCTACACGCCTATTGGTGAGACATTGTTAGCAAAACTCGGAGAAGTTATTCAGCAAGAAACCCGCAACAGTGGGTTTTATGCAATTCGATCTGCGCTGATTCTGGCAGCATCTGACCCACAAGGTTTCACTTTATTAAATGTGTTGCGCAAGTTCCCCTCAGACGCAATTACGATAGATTTAGGCCGCAGTTTGGAGATTGCGAATCAATTAAAAAATATGGTCAGCCAGACTCAGGATGCGGTCGCACTCATTAACAATCAATCCAGCCAAAATGCAACCACAAAGCCTGCATCAAAAAAGTCCTTGGTGATGAACTTGGTAAAACCAGGAAGTTTTAAATGGCAAAAGCAGACTATTAACCTCTTTGATGTATCGCGTCAGCGTAAGTTTCCTGCTGATATTTACTTACCGCAGGTGTCCAAACCTTGCCCGGTGATTGTCATCTCCCACGGACTTGGTTCCGACCGAACAAGTTTTGCTTATCTAGCTAAACATCTTGCTTCCTATGGTTTTGTGGTTGCTGTTCCAGAACATCCTGGTAGCGATGCTAAACAGCTGCAAGCACTATTAGCAGGCAAAGCACAAGAGGTGACTAGTCCTAGAGAGTTTATTGACCGACCATTAGATGTCAAATATCTTCTGGATGAACTGACTCGCCTATCTCAGTCTAGCCCAGTGTTTCGGGGGCACTTGAATCTGCAACAGATTGGGGTGGTGGGGCAATCCTTTGGTGGTTACACTGCTTTGGCATTGGCTGGAGCACCAATTGACTTTCAGCTACTCCAAAAGAAGTGCCCACCCTTGAATAACTCACTTAATGTTTCGTTGTTGCTTCAGTGCTTGGCTGTAAAGTTACCTAAATCTATAAATTACAACCTATCCGATTCTCGGGTGAAGGCGGCGATCGCCATTGACCCAGTTGACAGCAGTATTATGGGTCAAGCTAGTTTGGAGCAAATTAAAATCCCCCTCATGATTGTCTCAGGTAGTGCTGATACTGTAGCTCCGGCTCTGCCAGAACAGATTCGACCTTTCACCTGGTTAACGACTCAAAGCAAGTATTTAGCGTTAATTAATGGTGGTACGCATTTTTCGACAATTGGAGGAGAAGCAAACGATCCTGGTGCTATACCACTTCCTGAACAGGTCGTTGGCCCTAGTCCTGCCCTAGCGCGTCGCTATATCGATGTTCTAAGTCTTGCCTTCTTCCAAACCTACGTTGCCCAGCAGCCAAATTACCAGCCCTACCTCAGTGCAAATTACATCAATACCATTAGTCGAAAACCTTTACCCTTGAGTTTAGTGCGATTGCTGATCCTCCGTCAACGGAGTTGAAATCCATTCTGACTTCTGACTCCTGACGGATGTATTCTACTATAATTGCTCATGATTCAAGCGAATTTACTAGAGGTCATTGAACAAGCGGTGAAAGAGTTGCTAGGGCGTTTCTGGAAGACCTTGTTGAAGGAAGCTTTACTTATCTGTTTGTAGAAATTGAAGACTTGGCTCAAGCAAATCGAATTATGGCGGGAGCATCCCAGTTTTGCAAAAAGACGATCAGTAGTGTGAGCCGGAAAGCTCACGTGTACAACAAGCGAGCTTTCCGGCTCGCACTACGAATTTACGCTCATTGGGATGCACCCGATGATGAGTTTTTGACTTAACGAGAAAAGCAATTAAAGGTTGGGTTAAACTGCTGTAAGACTCAACACTACTATCAGTTTAGATGGTTATTGCTGAGAAAACAACGGCTATGTTTCAGAGTCAGGTCACAGATACTTAGGGTGCAATCTTCGCAGAGTAATGCACTCTAGGTATCTGTTCAAAAATCAAATAGTAGTCCTATATGTACCAATCCGAACTAAACTTTGCTAATAACCCCTCACGTTCCAAATCAGTCGCGTAAAATGGTAGTAGAGCTAGCTTTGGGAAAAAATTTAGTCATCATCTAACTCTTTACTTTATGCAGCGCGATCAAGTCATTGATATACTTACAAAACATCGAGCACACTTGAGAAGTCTAGGGGTTCAATCCTTGGCTTTATTTGGTTCTGTGGCACGAGATGAAGCGAGATCGGATAGTGATGTTGATATTTTAGTTGATTTGGAGCCACCTGTAACCTTTGATTGCTACATGAATGTAAAATTGTATTTAGAAGATCATCTGGGAACTAAGGTAGATGTGGTGATGCGTAAGTCCCTTCATCCTCTGATTCGGTCTGCTGTAGAGCAAGAGATGATCTATGTCACGTAATATTCAGCTTTATTTGCAGGATATTTCGGCTAGCTGCGCCAAAGTATTACGCTATACCCAAGGCATGAATTTTGAGGACTTTGTCGCAGATGAGCTTACATTTGATGCGGTGATCCGGAATCTCTTGGTGATTGGGGAAGCGATCAAAAACATTCCCCAGGATATGCGCGATCGCAATCCGCAAATCGAGTGGAGGAAAATAGCGGGTTTACGGGATATTCTAGCTCATACTTATTTTCAGGTGGAGAATGAGATTATCTGGAATGTTGTGCAAAATAAGGTACAGCCTTTACATGAACAAATACAGAAGTTGTTGAATGAGCAGTAATGCTTTTAGATAATCGCGCAACAAATGCATCAAGTCAGGGAATTTCCTTTATTTTATTGCCACTGCGATCGCTCAGCAAAATGTTTCTTCTGCATTACAATGGAAAAGTTAAACCTAAAATTTCAATGAGAAAAATTATACTATTTATTTATATAATTCCTCATGATTAAAGCGAATCTGCTACAGGTAATTGAACAAGCAGAAAGAGAGGGAACAATAGAACTTGATCTCTCTGGTCAAAATCTGAGTATTTTACCGCCTGAAATTGGGAATTTGACTCAACTGAAAAAATTGATTCTCGGTAAATATCAATATGACGAAAATGGTAATTATATTGATATTATCGGCAACAATCTGAGGGTTTTTCCCGTAGAAATTGGATTACTTAATAATCTTGAGGAACTTCAAATAGCTGCCAATCAAGTAAGCAATTTGCCATCAGAAATAGGTCAACTCACCAACTTGCAATCCCTCCACCTCAGCCGCAATCAACTAAGAAATTTGCCATCAGAAATAGGTCAACTCACCAACTTGCAATCCCTCTACCTCAGCGTCAATCAAGTAAGCAATTTGCCATCAGAAATAGGTCAACTCACCAACTTGCAATCACTCCACCTCTGGGGCAATAAACTAAGAAATTTGCCATCAGAAATAGGTCAACTCACCAACTTGCAATCCCTCGACCTCAGCGGCAATCAACTAAGAAATTTGCCATCAGAAATAGGTCAACTTATCAACTTGCAATCCCTCTACCTCAGCGACAATCAACTAGGAAATTTGCCATCAGAAATAGGTCAACTCACCAACTTGCAATCCCTCTACCTCAGCGGCAATCAACTAAGCAGTTTGCCATCAGAAATAGGTCAACTCACCAACTTGCAATCCCTCGACCTCAGCGGCAATCAACTGAGCAGCTTGCCATCAGAAATAGGTCAACTCACCAACTTGCAATCCCTCAACCTCAGGGGCAATCAACTGAGCAGTTTAGCATCAGAAATTAGGCAAATGCCAAACCTGGAAAAGCTGGATCTGCGTGGAAACCCAGTTCCCATTCCACCTGAGATTTTGGAACCAAAAGAATTATATAAAGATCCGGGTAATGTGAAAGAAATCCTTGATTTCTATTTCCCGGTGCAAGATCCATCTGAAACTGAACCTTTTTATGAAGCAAAATTTTTAATTATTGGTGAAGGGGGATCTGGGAAAACCTCTTTAGCTAAGAAAATTGAAAATGAAAGCTACGAACTTCAATCAGATGAAAAATCAACTGAAGGCATTGATGTGATTCAGTGGCATTTTACACAGCCTAATGGCAAAGACTTTCGCGTCAATATTTGGGATTTTGGTGGTCAAGAAATTTATCACCAAACCCACCAGTTCTTCCTCACTAAGCGTTCTCTGTATGCATTAGTTGCTGATACTCGTCAAGAAAATACTGACTTTTACTGGTGGCTTAAGGTTGTTGAACTCTTAAGCGGTAATAGCCCGGTTCTCATTATTAAAAATGAAAAACAAGACCGTCAGTGCGAGGTTAGCGATCGCCAGTTGCGTGCAGAATTCACTAACCTGAAAGAAATTCTAGCAACTAACTTAGCCACTAATCGCGGTTTAGACGAAATTAAAGACAACATTCAAACATATATCAGCAGACTTCCCCACGTTGGTATACCTCTGCCAAAACTTTGGGTGAGAGTCCGTTCTGCTCTAGAAAACGATTCCCGTAACTATATTAGTTTTGATGAATACCGCCAACTTTGCCGACTTAATAGTTTAACTGATCGTCAAGATATGTTGCGGTTGAGTCGCTATCTGCATGACTTGGGGGTTTGCCTGCACTTTCAAGACGATGCTACACTTAAACACTACATCATCCTCAAACCGGAGTGGGGTACAACTGCCGTTTACAAGGTTTTAGACAACGAAACCGTTAAGAAAAATCTGGGGTGTTTTACTCAGGAGTATCTTGTTGAAATTTGGAAAGACGGCGAATATGCTGATATGCGAGATGAACTGCTTCATCTCATGATGCGCTTCAAACTTTGCTACCCAATTCCTCATCGTCCTGGTAACTATATTGCACCGCAACTACTTGATATCAACCAACCTGACTACACCTGGCAAGATACTAATAATCTCATTTTGCGCTACAAATACGAATTCATGCCCAAGGGTATTCTCACACGCTTCATTGTTGAGACACACCCTTGGATTGAACAACAAAAACTCGTTTGGAGAAGTGGCGTTATTCTCAACAAAGATCAAACTCGTGCCGCAGTCATTGAACACTACAATCAAAAAGAAATCAAAATCTGTGTAGCTGGAAACCGCAAGAAAGAATTGCTCGCTGTCGTCACTTACGAACTGGAAAAAATTCATCAGTCTTTTGAACGTTTGCAGTATGAGATACGTGTCCCCTGTAACTGCACTAGTTGTAAAGGAAGTTCCATCCCTCATTCTTACGCTTTGGAAGCACTTCACAAGCGCTTAAGGGCTAATCGATATCAAGTTGAGTGCGACAATAGCTATGAAATGGTTGATGTGCGCAGGCTAATTGACGATGTGAATTTGCCACCTCTTGGAGAAAATCAGGAATTCAACAATCAACCTACACCGTTGCAACGGAAACTGGAGCAAGACAAAAAAGAATCTTTATTATTAATAACGAATCAGACTACCATGAATTACCAAGATTTTCAAGTCTTGGTGACAGCAGAAGGAAAAATTCGTGCTTCTTCTGAAGAAGGGGATGAGCAGGGCGAATTGCGGTTAGATATGAATAGAATTAAACTTACACTAAAACTCATAGAGCGGGGAGAGACAGATGCAGATTTACTCAAAGCGTTAGGCGGTGAACTCTACCAAGCGCTTTTCCCCAACAAAATTCACGGTCAATTACGGGCTACAATGGCAGGGGCAAAAGCGGATAGATACAACGTGCGCCTGCGCCTAGTGTTTGAATCTCCGGAACTAGCCGCTTTACCATGGGAATTTCTCTACGACGACGGAACTAAGACTTTCTTAGCAAACAACACCCAAACCGTACTCTCGCGTTATATTGACGTTCCCCTACAAAAGCGCAATCTTAAAGCCGTTAGCCAACCGCTCAAAGTCCTGTTAGTCATCTCTAGTCCTACTAATTTACCTCAATTGGACGTTGCTGGGGAAGAACAACTGCTTTGTGAGGCACTAGCAAAGCACATTGAGACAGGTAAAATTGAATTAGACGTGGTACGAGAAGCTACTATCCGTAATATTAACCAAAAGCTACGGGAAAAGCCCTACAATGTATTCCATTTTATCGGTCATGGCATCTTTGAGAACAATAAAGGCTCCATTGCCCTTATAGATCACGATAGTAAAGCTCAACTTTTGGATGATGAGCGCTTTGCCAACCTGTTCTTGGGTTACGAGAGTTTGGGATTAGCTGTGCTAAATTCCTGTCAAGGTGCGACGGTGTCTGACCTGCAAATCTTTACAGGTATAGCACCTCACTTAGTACGTCGAGGAATACCCGCAGTTGTGGCGATGCAATACTCTATCTACGATACTACAGCAAAACTGTTTGCCGATGAGTTCTACCGCACTCTGGCGCTAGGCTGGCCCGTAGACGCGGCGATCCAAACAACCCGCAATGCTATTTCGATAGAAATTGGACTGGACCGACGCGACTTTGCTACACCAGTGCTTTATATGCGGGCTAAGGATGGAATCATTATGAGTGGACTGTAGCTTGAACGCGAAAAGCTTGTAAATTATATCATGTTCGCCAGCTTACCAATGTAGAAGATGACGAAAAAATTAGAGCGATCGGTCACCTGCCTCTGTCTCCATATCATAAATATTATTTTCAGAAAATTTATTTCTATCCAAGGAAGTATTGACAATAATTGTAAGATGTAATGTATTAGCAATGTGATATCATAAACCTCTATCGCCAGTTATAAACGATTTTTAGCTATTCTTTGAAATCAGCCTCTGAGCAGCATAGGCTTAAAGGGTGAGAGTGTAAGGATTAGTCTCTAGAAGCTCTCAAGCCTCATTTAGGTTTTTTGTAAAAAATCTTGCTTAAAATTTACATTTGTATATATACTAAAAAAATAGTACAGAATGATCTGAGTTGACAGCAATTTAGTGGGCACTACCGCTAACTAAAAGTCAAACCTAACGATGGACTTTTCTGAGTATTGTCGTGATCTGATCGTATGAAAATATCTCTATGCCAAGCCTTGGTTCATAGAGCAAATCTGACCATGTTTTGAATTCTTAATTAAAAATTCAAGGTTATTTCTTAAATTTTTAATTAAGGATATAGGTCTCTGTCTTTAAACATGGAGAAACATTATATTCAAGCCCACGTATTTATGTGGTGCGACCAATAATTTTGAATTCTCAGAAAAATTTTGTTCTGGGAACACAAACCAATTCGTGAAACACGAAATCTATTAATCCAAGAAACATGGCAAAAAATGCTCTAGATTCTTGACAGCTTGAAATGCCTTGGACTTGATCTCAAAGACATTTCAAATTGACTGAATCAAGCCATTTTTGTTAAATATTCTCCGCTGTTTTTTTTCAGAGTGCTAATCTCAAGAAAAGGTAGATTGTCATGAGTATTGTTCAGTCAAAGCTGCAAGTTAGCGAAAAAGCATTCCATATAGAAGCTTACGAGAAGATTGAATACAGTCTCGTCTATGTTGATGGAGTGTTCGACATCAATAATAGAGAATTGGCTGATTGTTACCAAAATTTTGGGCGATGCTTAGCTGTTGTAGATGCAAATGCATATACATTTTACAACAGATCAATGAAAGAATATTTTCAGTATTACGGTATTGATCTGACAGTACTTCCAATTACAATCACCGAACCTAACAAGACAATCCAAACCTTTGAGAAAATTATTGATGCTTTTGCTGACTTTAAGTTAGTTCGGAAAGAACCTGTCTTAGTCATTGGCGGCGGACTGATTACAGATGTAGCAGGTTTCGCCTGTTCGGCTTACCGTCGTAGCACCAATTACATCCGCATTCCTACTACTCTAATTGGACTGATTGATGCGAGTGTTGCCATTAAGGTAGCTGTTAACCATAAGAAGCTGAAAAATCGTCTGGGTGCTTATCATGCCTCCTCGAAAGTGCTGCTTGATTTTTCCTTCTTAGGAACTCTACCAATAGAGCAAGTACGCAATGGTATGGCAGAACTAGTGAAAATTGCGGTGGTTGGTTGCAAAGAGGTTTTCGATTTACTGGAACAATACGGAGAGGATTTGCTGCGTACACACTTCGGTAACATTGATGCTACACCGGAAATCAAGGAAATTGCTCAAAAAGTGACTTACAAATCCATCAAACGTATGTTGGAATTTGAAGTCCCCAACCTCCATGAACTAGATTTAGACCGGGTGATTGCTTATGGTCACACTTGGAGTCCAACCCTTGAACTTGCACCTCGTATACCGATTTTCCATGGTCATGCAGTCAATATCGACATGGCGCTATCTGCCACCATTGCCGCACGCAGAGGCTATATCTCTGGAGAAGACAGAGACCGTATCTTAGGACTGATGAGTCGTATTGGTCTATCCCTCGACCACCCCTTACTGGAGGAAGAACTCTTGTGGCGTGCGACTTTATCTATTAGCCTCACCCGCGACGGTCTGCAAAGAGCCGCAATGCCAAAACCAATTGGTGAGTGCTTCTTTGTCAACGATTTCACCCGTGAAGAACTAGCAGCCGCATTAGCTGAACATAAAGAAATATGCAAAACTTACCCCCGTGGCGGTGATGGTGTAGATGTTTACCCCACTTATCAACTAGAAGCAGAACTTGTAGGAAGTGAAAAATAATGACTCCTGTTGTTGAACAACCGACTGCAAGACCAGTAACGCCTCTGGGGATATTGGCGATGCAATTGGAAAGCATTGTGCAAGCAGTTAATGAACAACCAGATTTGTCCAGTGAACTTAAAGCCAAGCTCAACTTTGCATGGCGTTTGGCAGCTGGTTTAGACCCCTATCTGGAAGAATGCACCACTGGTGAATCACCTGCTTTAGCAGCCCTTGCCAAAAAAACAGCTGTGGAAGCATGGACCCAACGCTTCAATGAAGGCGCAACAGTTCGTCAGTTGGAACAGGAAATGCTCTCTGGTCATGTTGAGGGACAAACCTTGAAAATGTTCATCCATATGACCAAAGCTAAAAGAGTGCTGGAAATCGGTATGTTTACTGGCTACTCTGCACTCGCAATAGCAGAAGCATTACCCTCTGACGGAGAAGTCGTCGCTTGCGAGGTCGATCCATACGCCGCTGAATTCGGTAAATCGATCTTTCGTGAATCTCCCCATGGGTCGAAAATTCGTGTGGAACTCGGTCCGGCGCTATCCACCTTGGATAAATTAGCTGCGGCTGGGGAATCCTTTGACTTTGTGTTTATCGATGCGGATAAGAAGGAGTATGTGCAGTACTTCCAAGCCTTACTAGATAAAAACTTGCTCATCCCTGAAGGATTTATCTGTGTTGACAACACGCTGCTTCAAGGACAGGTCTATCTGTCGGTGGGCGATCGCACTGTCAACGGTGAAGCGATAGCTGAGTTTAACCGTGTCGTCGCTGCTGAGAAGCGCGTAGAACAGGTCCTTTTGCCACTGCGTGATGGGTTGACTATCATTCGGCGATTACCTGTTTAGTGCTGAGTGGCTCATTCCGAACTGCTAGAAGATGATCTAATTAACCGCAGAGGCGCAGAGGACACAGAGATATGAGTTAGAGAGATTGACCGGTCAGGGAGTAAGAGCAAACGCTGTACTAAGAATCTTGTAGCGTTTCGGGAGCAGTTTAATACAAATAGAGAGGTCAAGAGTAAAGGGTCATCAATTTTTTACTTTTGACTTCCCCTCATCGGGAGTTCTATGGCACAATTAATATCTACATCTAAAACAACGACTCAACCTATTTCTTTGGGGGTCAAAGTAGCTGCTTTTTTTCAGAGCTTTGCTACCTTAACGTTACTCTTATTGGCACTGCCAATTAACGCTACCATTGTTTTATTGTCTCTGCTGTGGAGTAGATTAGCTCGTCTTTTTCAGCATTCCTCAACAGCGACACACCCCAAAAATATTCTCATCAGTGGTGGTAAGATGACGAAAGCATTGCAGCTTGCACGCTCATTCTACGCCGCTGGACACAGGGTTGTGTTGATTGAAACTCACAAATACTGGTTGTCGGGTCACCGGTTTTCACAAGCTGTTGATAAGTTTTATACAACTCCTGTTCCAGAAAAAGATCCAGATGCCTATACCCAGGCTCTCATTGAGATTATCAAGAGAGAAAATATCGATGTTTATATTCCCGTAACCAGCCCAGTAGCCAGCTATTACGATTCCGTGGCTAAACCAGTGTTATCGCAATATTGTGAAGTTTTCCATGTAGATGCTGATGTTTGTGAAATGCTGGATGATAAGTATACCTTCAGCGAGAAAGCGCGTCAATTTGGGTTATCAGTTCCCAAATCCTTTAAAATTACTTCTCCTGAACAAGTCCTGAATTTCGACTTTTCTCAACAGACTCGTAAATACATCCTTAAGAGCATTCCCTACGACTCAGTAAATCGTTTAAATTTAACTAAGCTTCCCTGTGAAACTCCAGAGCAAACAGAAGCATTTGTTAGGAGTTTGCCTATTAGTCCTGAGAAGCCTTGGATTATGCAAGAATTTATTTCTGGCAAAGAGTTCTGCACCCACAGTACTGTGCGAGATGGTAAATTACGACTACATACCTGCTGTGAATCTTCAGCTTTTCAAGTTAACTATAAAGATGTAAAAAACCTGAAAATTCGGGAATGGGTGACTCATTTTTTCAGGGAATTAAAAATTACAGGACAGATTTCCTTCGACTTTATCGAAGCTGAAGACGGCGAAGTTTACGCTATTGAATGTAACCCTAGAATTCACTCAGCAATTACCACATTCCACGACCATCCAGGAGTGGCAGATGCTTATCTTAAAGATAGTCAGGGTGAAAACGAACCACCCATTGAACCGCTTCCAGATAGTAAACCAACCTATTGGTTATATCATGAACTGTGGCGACTGACTGAGATTAGGTCATGGTCCCAACTAAATGCATGGTTAGAGAAGATTGTCAAGGGGACTGATGCTATTTTTCAGTTTGACGATCCTCTGCCTTTTTTAGCAGTCCACCATTGGCAGATTACCTTACTATTGCTGGACAACTTGAGAAAATTAAAGAGTTGGGTGAAGATTGATTTCAATATTGGCAAGTTAGTAGAATTAGGAGGTGACTAAAAAATAGAGTTAAGAAATTGCAGATGTAGACGCCCCTTGCACGGTGAGGCACAGAGATAGGAGGGTTTCCCGTGACGGGAATAACACGCTAGAAAAAGTTTAAGCTATGAGCTTTTTATGACTACCTAATGTTTCGTTAATAGCCGTCATTAATAACTCATTTAGAGAGATTCCTGCTGCTTTCGCCATAGTGGAAATCACACTTTTAGGCGCAAAAGAACAATATAACCCGGCTTCTAAGAACCAAGGTTGTCCCTTTGGATCAATGCGGAAGTCAAATAAACTGTAGTGGCGACAACCCAAAGCCTTGTGACACTTTTTAGCTATTTGCTGAACCTTTTGAGTGAGAGGGTCGCTAGGGTCTACAATCCAAGACTTGCTCTTATCTTTAGAAGTCAAACTCAAGTTGCCATCCTCCGTCTGTTGGAGTTTATCAGCATAAATGCGAATGGGTTTGGAGTCAGGGTCAACCAGATACTCTTCAAGGGGTAAACCAACTAACTCTCCGTCTTTAACAAGGATGCCGCATCTGACTTCTCTACCAAGTTCTATGAATGATTCTACAATAATTTCATCGGCATATGCAAATGCTTTCTTCAATGCAGCATCATAATCAGCAACCTCTTTGACAAAAGTCACTCCTAAAGAGTTATCCGAGGTAACAGGTTTGATAACGACTGGAGGTATAATTGTCGGAACATCTCCTTGGCGTAGAAGTTCTCCATCAGGGACTTTCACACCAGCAGCTTCGACAATTGCTTTGGTTCTGGCTTTGTGAGCCGTTACTGCCATAATATCTGGAGTATTACCTATGTAAGGTATCTTGAGTAAGTCAAATAGGGCGCGATAGTGAGTCATTCCAGGGATACAAAACATTTGTGGTATCATTATGTCAATGTTTTGCGTTGTTAAAAACTCTATTGCTGAGAACAGAGGAATCGGCTCAACAATAGCAATATCTTCTCGACTTAGGGAGTGAGGAAATCGCCACTGACCATCAGGTGTGATGTATGCAATGTGAAAATCATAGGGCGATCCTTCCGCCATTGCTGCCAAACAATCTTGGGCGTAAAGGCGTGATAAATTACAGTAAAAATCGTTGTATGCAGATCCGACTAGATAAAGAATACGAAGTGCTGGCATGATTCATCTGCTTGCTACAGCAGTTTTAAAGTGTAAATCTGTTGTGTTTGACTTCCTGTTCTAATTATTGGAAATCGGATGATTTTTTATGATTAATCTAATTGAATTTTCGGAAAAGTGTCAACAACAATTTATTCAAAGCATATATTCTTTATGATATCATAAGCTAAAGGAATTAGCTCAAATTTTTAAAGAAAATTTCTGGTTTTTCACAACTGGAATCGCACTAGATTGGGAAAATCTATAGACATACATATTGATAGTGTATCAACAACTGAAAACCTACTATATCGTCAAAAAAAAGGACTGATTACATCAATGGAATTGACATTACCAAACCAATATGACTTTGTACCTCGCTACTTCCGACTAGCTATTGCGAATGTCCTATCGAATATTATGGTTCCACTGGCTAATTTAGTCAGCATCATCTTTCTCGGTCATCTAGAAAAAATCCAGCACCTGTCTGGAGTTGCCCTCGCTGGAAGCTTCCTTAACTTCCTCTACTTGATTTTAATCTTTTTACGAATGGGTACCACAGGAGTCACCGCGCAGGCAGTCGGACGAAATGACCGAGAGGGTGTATTGTTGATAGGATTGCGTAATGGTCTAATCGCTCTGGTGATAGGTATTGTGCTCATACTCCTACAGTACCCTTTAGGAGAACTAGCGTTTGACTTGCTAGATGTTGCTCAGGAGATCAAACTTTCAGGTCAAGCCTATTTCCACACTCAGATTTGGGGTTCCCCAGCGGTTCTGCTCAATTTTGTCTTGATCGGTTGGTTTCTAGGACTCGAAAGAAATAACCTAGTTCTACTATTATCAGTCATTGGCAGTGGAGCAAAAATTACATTTGACTATGTGTTTATTATTTACTTAGACTGGTCAAGTACAGGTGCTGGCGTTTCCTCCGCAATCAGCCAATATCTGTTGCTATTGGTAGGATTAATATTTTTATGTAGAGAAATCCAGGGGTCTGAGGTACCAGCCATAGTCGGCAAATTTTGGAACCCTTCAGCTTTTAAAGCTATTTTAACTCTAAATGGAAACATCTTTATCAGCAATTTAGCTATTATGTTTACCTCCCTAACATTTAATTACGAGGGAACACAAATGGGAGTAACTATTTATACTCAAAATGCCTTACTTTTCCAGATATTCAGCTTGAGCCTGTATTTTATAGCAGGATTGGGATATGGAACAGAAACTCTGGTGGGAAACTTTAAAGGACAAGGATCTGCACAACAGTTAAGACCTCTAGCTAGTGTTTCTGTGGCAACTGCTTTGCTAGTGGCAGTGTTTTTTGGCGGAGTGTGTGTGCTATTTCCTGGTAATGTTTTTGGTTTATTAACTAACCACAATGAAGTTACCGAAACTATAAATTCTTTTACTCCTTGGTTGCTACTCACAATAATATTTGGTTCTATAGGTTTTATGCTGGATGGGTACTTCTTGGGTTTGGCAGAAGGGCAGACTCTCCGTAATGTGAGCTTAACTGCTCTAGTCGTGGGATTTTTACCTACAGACTTTACTGCCATTAAGTTTTTTAGTAACGATCTCTTGTGGCTAGCTTTGTCTTTATTCTATGCTATTAGAATGATGATGCTAGGGTTACAGTTACCCAGAACATTCGAGAGTGATGTTAATGATGGGAGTATTTCCCTTCCAGCTTTAGAAGAATCTCTCGCTTCTCCTCTAACTATAAAAGAGAAGCATCAAAAAATGCTTGTCGAAACATTAGAAATCAGTCAAAATGATGCAGGTTGATTTCCTTTGCGCCTCTGCGGTTAATTAGATAGGTAATCTAAAGGGTGGGAAGGAGGGAAGGGAGTAACCATATCTGCTGGTTAGAGCATTATTAATTAAAAAGTATCGCAAGATACAAAAAACCATGTTATGACAATTCACAAACAGGGACATGAAGTCTCTTTGTTAGCAATGAAAATATAAATTTCTGGTAATAGACATAGGCGTGGAAATTAATTGTGCGTCCGTTGAAATCCTTGGTAGGGGCGTATTGCAATACGCCCCTACATCATTTCTGGAGATGTCTAATGACTAGACATTTAAATGTGAATGCTTTAACAGAACGCTTGAAATCATGTGGCGGAATTCTACTCACTCATGCTATTGTCTAGCGATAAAAAACCCGCCAAGACCCAGAGGAAAAAGAATCACGTAAAGCGATGGGTTCTCTTTACTAGGATGCAAATAAGTAGCAACTTGCTTTATATACCAAATTTCATCAATAAATTTTTTACATCAAGAAATTTTCTAAGTTGTTCATTTTAGTCTATTATCTAGAATAAAGGAGTGCTAAATAATTTAGATTCCCTATATGTCCAGTTAATTACTGATTATTCTTCATTGCGTAGACGCGAACACAAAGGTGTGCAATTCTACCCTGCGGGACACTCGGCTATCCCGTCGTGGCTTCATCGCAGGTTTATCCTGTGGCAAGCTACTTACCGTACGTCTACACAATCACGTTGAAACTGATATCTTGCATCAGCCTAGTAACAAGCTGGACGTCTAGCCTCCAGGTTGCTACTCGGCTCAATACCTTATTTTTGATCTCGACAATTAGCTTATACCAATATTTTACTTCTCAACAATGTTGACTCCTTCATCTGTGAGATCTATAAATCCCCCAATTGCGACTTACAAAGTAGAGAACAGCGATGAACTAGCCAAGCATATTCAGATGTGTAGTCGAGATAAAATTTCAAGTCGGCTGGATTTAAGTATCACAGGCAGCGAGGGGGCGATGTGGAGTTTGTTTTTTCGCCGAGGTTACTTAGCTTGGAGTGCTAGTGAGTTGCATCCGCTGCGTTGTTGGAATCGACAATTATATCAACACTGTCCACATTTGGCTGCTGACTTTTCTGGGCAGAAAACAGAGCGCCCTCATCATTGGGATTACGCTTCTCTGGTTAATCAGGTGAAACAGGGAAAAATCCAGCCAGGAAAGCTAGCAGCGATCATGGAAGGAAACATACTAGAGCTTTTGTTCGATATTCTACAAGTGATATACTTACGTCGCCAGTATTCAGAAATGCAATTGGCTTACAGTAAGTTTCCGCAAGACTTGATTGATGACTCAAAGTTGGTTTCGCTCCAGCTTAACCAAGCTTGGCAGCAAGCAGAGAAAGCTTGGACGATCTGGCTATCCGCTGGTTTTGCCAGCTTTTCACCTAATATGGCTCCCGTGATCTGGGATCACGAAGGACTACGGGAGCAGATTTCACAACCTGCTTACCAAAAACTGACTGCAATGGCAAACGGCAGTTCGACTTTGAGGGATTTAGCCGTTAAGTTGAAACAACCCTTAGTGCCCTTGACACAATCCATCATGCCTTATATCAACCAAGGGGTGATGGGATTGACCCACGTTGGGGATATCAGCTTTTACGTAAAGCCGGTCATTGGTCCTTTAATTGCCTACATTGAGGATAGCCGATTTGATAGCGAGATCATGGGGCACATTCTCGCTCCGGCTGGCTATCGGTTCGTCAATATTCGAGACTCAATACAGGCACTGCCGATGCTGCTTGAGTACAAGCCTGACCTGATCTTTTTGGATTTGCTCATGCCTGTGGCAAACGGGTATGAAGTGTGTGCTCAAATCCGTCGGATTTCGGCATTCAAAGACACCCCAGTAATTATTCTTACTAATAATGATGGCATTGTTGATCGCGTGCGGGCAAGGATTGTCGGCTCTTCAGGCTTTTTAGCAAAGCCGATAGAGCAGGACAAGGTGCTGTCTGTGTTAGAGAAATACCTACCAGCTTCACCCCTGCTGGCTTAACAAGGGTTTGGGATCAATCCACCATCCGTCTTGGAAAGTTGGCCACGAAGGAAACCCTAAAGTACAACTTTTCGCAAAATCTAAAATCCAAAATCGAATGACCACAGTCCTTTTAGTTGAAGATAGCTTGACAGAAACTGAAGTGCTAACCTGCTACCTCAGAAAAGTGGGTATGGCAGTGCTTAGTGCCACCAATTGCGAAGAAGCTCGGATTAAGCTCAGTCAGCAAAAACCGGATCTGGTGATTGTTGATGTGATCCTACCAGGGCAAAGCGGGTTTGAACTCTGTCGTGAACTCAAGACCCATGCCAATACTTCGCAAATCCCGGTCGTGATTTGCTCTACCAAAGGAACCGACGTTGACAAACTCTGGGGGGCAATGCTGGGGGCTGATGCTTATCTCCCCAAACCAGTAGACCAAAAAGAGTTGACAACCACGGTCTTGCGCTTAACGGCTGTATAGAAACCTAGATCTATGATAGAATCACGCGATTCAAAGCTAATAGCAACTAGCAACCTTGATACGCTGATGTTAGACCCACTCCCTCCAGAAACTAGAGTGCGCCTGCTCCGCTTTCCTTTGGGTTCCCAGAACAGTATGCTGTTGCCTCTGGAGCAAATTACAGAAATTATCAAAATAGATGTAACAGAAATTTTGCCAGTTCCGGAAATGCCTAGTTGCCTTCTGGGAATTTGCAACTGGCGCTTAGAAATGCTGTGGCTGTTAGATTTCAACAACTTTGTTGGCTACCCCTCAACCTTTGAATTGGAGCCAATGTTAACCTCTCTAACAGTCATAGTAGTTCAAATTAATCACCAGTCATTAGGACTAGGAGTGCAGCAAGTCAACGATATTGAGCTACACGACTTACAACAACTCCAAAGCGTGCCTCTCGGTTTATTTCCACCCGATCTCCTGCCACTTGTGCAAGGGACTTTACCTGGGTCCAGCGATGCTGTCTTAGATCTCAAAGCCATTATTCATTGCCCTCTATGGAAAAAACATCAGGGATCATACGATTCATGAGGCAACTCATGACAGGTGATATTCCACAAAACCAAGCAAGTACTGACCAGCAACTAGAAGATTTGAACCTGACCGATCAGGTAGCTCCTTCACGTTTTTCCCAACCAGACGATGAGGGAAATAAAAAGACAACTATGCAGAAACTAGAGCGATCCTACCCCATCGATCCTGTTGATCCTGGCAGCAGCAGTAAGTCGCTTGCTGAACATCAGGATCGTGCCAGTCTGGATTGGTTATTTGCCATTGCTAACCAAATGCACTCCGCAGAAACCATTGATGCTCTGTTGACAAACATAGTAACTCAAGTTCAGCAATACTTACGAGCTGACCGAGTGCTGATTTATCGCTTTCAGGGAGAAAATCAGGGTGTTGTCGTGGCTGAGTCAATGGTGAGGGGCTACACGCCTAGCCTGAAAGTGTCTCTCCCCGCGATCGCCTTCGGAGCAGAGAAACTAGAGGACTACCAGCAACAACCCTTCATCACCGTCGATCGCGTTGCCAACCGCTCCCTAACCCCTTATCAGTTTCAGTTACTGGAACGGTTTCAAGTGCTATCGTGTTTGAGCCTACCGATTTGGACCGAGGAGCGACTCTGGGGTTTACTCGTGGTCCAGCAATGTTCTAACCCCCACAAATGGGAGGATATTGTCGTCAATCGGCTTGAACAGGTTGTGAGGGAACTGAGGCTAAGCTTGCAGTCATTGAGCTTCCGCAATGAACGGGAATCACTCTTCCGTGTGAGCGATCAGATCCGCTCCTCATCGGATATTGAGACCATTTTTCAGACTATAACCCGAGAAGTTCAGAAACTGCTGGATGTCGAACGAGTCGTCATTTGCAAGTTTCGCCCAGACTATTGCGGCGACTTTGTCTTTGAGTCTAAGGTTGGGAATTTACCCCAAATGGTTGGCAGGACTTGGGAAGACACTTCTATAAAAGAAGACCTTGGCAAGCGATTCCGCAATCATGAACCCTATGTTGTAGAAAATGTCCACAGCGCCGGGTTAATCGGTTACCATCTGCAACTTTTAGAGAACTTTGAGATCAAAGCTTATGCGATCGCTCCAATTTTTGTTGACCAGGAACTTTGGGGCTTGCTATGTGTCTATCAGCACAGTAACCCACGGCATTGGGTAGAAAATGAAATCAAGCTTCTGCAGCAGTTTACTAACCAACTTGAGATCGCCTTACAACAGGCACAGTTATTAGAAGAAAAGGCCAAAGCTGCAAAGCACAAGCAGTCCCTCCCCGCAATCATCCAAAAAATTAACGCAGCAACATTTGAGAGAGCATGCGAAACGGCTGTGCAAGAAGTCCGGCTACTTCTAGGTGTAGAACGAGTAGCCATTTACAAATTTCGCCCAGACTATTTCGGTGACTTTATCTTTGAGTCTGAGTCTGGGGGATGGCCCAAGCTGGTTGGCAGTGCTTGGGAAGACACTTATATACAACAACACCAAGGCGGCAGGTTTCGCAACGACGAGCCTTATATCGTCAATAACGTCTACACGGCTGGTCTGAGCGATTGCCATTTAGAAACCTTAGAGTACTTTGGCATAAAATCCTGCCTAACTGTTCCCATTAGACACCAGGACAAGCTTTGGGGTTTACTGAGTGCATTTCAACACAGCGAAACCAAGCATTGGCTGGAAATTGATGTCAACTTGCTGACTGGCATTGCTCTGCAACTGGGGACAACTCTGCAAGAAAGAGAGTACGTCTCGCAGCTAGAGGCACAAGCCACCCAAATGGCTGAAGCGGCTCAAGTAGACCATGCAGTCGCTTTAGCCATTCCAAAGATCCTCCAGTCTCAGGACTTAGACACGATTTTTCGCGTGACAAGCCTTGCAGTTCGCCAGTTGCTGAGGTGCGATCGCGTCGCAATTTGTCGCTGCAATGCCGATGGGAGTAACGATCTGGTTACGGAGTGGGCAGCCAAAGGCTTAGATGCTTGGCAGCAATTTTACATGGGAGTCATCTTCCCAAAACCTGATGGGTCATTTGCCCAGGAAAGTCTGTATCGCCATCGTGAAAGCTTAGTCGTTAACAATATTAATACATCTAATCACTCCCCCGATGAAATTGAAATGTTGGAGGAACTTGGCGTCAAGACTTATGTGATCACGCCAATTTTCAAGGACGACTTGCTCTGGGGTTTACTCGGTATCTACCACAGCAGTGAAGATCGTTCCTGGACAGAGGTGGAAATCAGCGCCTTGAAACAGATCTCCGTGCAAATGGGTGTAGCAATGCGACAAATAGACTACATCGAAGAACTACAAACAAAATCAGCACAGCTAGCGAAGACAACAGAACGGGAACGTTTTATCGGTAAGACAGTTGATCGGATACATTCGTCTCTCGATTTACTTCATACTTTTAAAATAACTGCCAGAGAAATCCGCACCTTTATGGAGGCTGATCGAGTTGCAATCTTCAAGCTTGATTATAGTGATGGAACAACCATTGCTGAGGATGTCAGACCGGGTTATGTTTCAGCATTAGGAGTCACAGTCACAGATCACTGCTTTCGTCAAGGATTTGCAGAGCATTATCGAAATGGGCGGATCTGTGCTATCGACGATATTTACCAGGCAGGGCTGGCAAATTGTTACATCGAAATTCTTTCCCAGTTTCAGGTACGAGCCAACTTAGTGATATCCTTACTAAAAGGCGAGGAACTTTGGGGCTTGTTATGTATCCACCAGTGCAGCGGACCTCGGCAGTGGCAAGCAGAAGACATAGAATTTGTCAAACAAATTGCTGCTCAGCTTAACTTTGCCATCCAGCAGGGAGAGTACGTCAACCAACTCCAACAACAATCCCAGCAGTTGGCAGAGGCAGTCCAACAACAGAAGAGCGCCAAAGAGCAGCTTCAGCAGGAGGTAATCCAATTGCTACTGGCAGTCCGACCTGCATTGGAAGGTAACCTCACCGTCCGCGCTCAAGTCACAGATACAGAAGTGGGTACTGTTGCCGATGCCTATAACAACACATTAGGTAGCTTACGGCAAATCGTTACCCAAATGCTGATCGCCGCCAATCAAGTCACCCAAACCTCCCAAGCCAATGGCTCTGCCATCACGAGGCTCGCAGCACAGGCTCAGGAGCAAGGATGGGCGCAGGAGCAAGCCCTCGAAAGAATTCAGATGATGGTTGCCTCGACTGAAGCTGTGAAGATGAACGCCGCCCTCGTCGAAGCTGCAGTCCAGCAAGCAAACCAGACCGTCATGGCAGGGGATGCGGCAATTGACCGTACCGTTGATGAAATGGAAGACATTCGAGAGATCGTGGTGGAAACCAACCAGCGGCTACAGCGTCTGAGTGAATCTTCCCGGAAAATTTCCAGAGTCGTCAGCTTGATTACCAGCTTTACAGAACAAACCCAACTGCTGGCTTTGAATGCATCGATCGAAGCCACACGCGCCGGAGAATTTGGGCGTGGTTTTGGCGTCGTCGCCGATGAAGTAAACTTGCTTGCTCGTCGGTCAGCCAATGCTGCCACTGAGATTGAGGAACTTGTAGAAGAAATCCAGGCAAGTACAGCTGAAGTTTCTATGGCAATGGACATCGGCATCCAACAAGTTGAATCAGGAACAACCGTGGTGAATGAGGCCCGCCAGAATCTCAACGAGATCGTCAATGCCACAGCCCAAATTAGCCAACTTGTGACAGGCATTACCGAGGCAACCCAAGAACAGACCCAGCAGTGCCAATCAGTCACCCAAACCATGACCAAAGTAGCAGCCATTGCCAACAAAACCTCAAAAGATGCCGTCAAAATTTCTGCATCTTTCAAAGATCTGATGGCAATGGCTCAAGACCTCCAGTCTAAAAGCGAAAAATTCAAAATCACCTGAAGGGATTGGGGACTGGCGATTGGGGATTGGCGACTGGGTTTACAGAAGCATTTTCCCAGTCCCCAGTACCTAGTCCCCCCTCTCCCCACACTCCCCACCCCCCCCACACTCCCCCCTCTCTCCTCCCTATGACCCTAGACCCAATTATTCGTGAGCAAACCTATCCATACTTTCTCCAGGAGGCACCGGAACTCCTGCAAGATCTAGAACAAGGCTTGTTGAGCCTCAGGGAAAACAGCGGCATCAATCAAGTTAATAACTTAATGAGAGCCACCCACACCCTAAAAGGAGCAGCAACAAGCGTAGGGTTAGAAACCATTGCCACGGTGGCTCACTCTCTCGAGGATATTTTTAAAGCCCTCTGCCAGCCAAATATGTTCATTGATCCAGAGGTTGAAGCCTTACTCTTTGAAGGGTTTGAGTGCTTGCGACTACCTCTGGTTGCGGAATTCACTGGCGGATCGGTAAACGACGCTGAAATTCTTGATCGAGCCGCTGCTATTTTTGCTCTACTGCAAGAGAAACTGGGAGACTTTTTTGGTCGAGAACCGTACCTTCCTACCTCGGCAGAATTGGGCTTCGATTTGACTCAATCCCTATTTGAAGTTGGCGTTACTCAACGCTTAGAGCAAATCGCCACAGCGTTAGAAGATCATCCCCAGCCCGAAGAAATCGCCACCTTGCTCCGAACTCAAGTGGAGGTTTTGCTTGGCTTAGCTGAATCTCTGAATTTACCAGGATTTGGAGCGATCGCCCAATCAGTGCTTGCTGCTTTAGATCACCATCCAAATCAAGCAGTGTTGATCGCTGAAATTGCGTTGTTGGACTTTCGAGCCGGACAACAAGCAGTACTTGCGGGCGATCGTAGCTGTGGGGGTGAACCCTCTAGCGAATTACAACAACTCACAAATTTCACCACTGACCTTGATGTGATCGATTTTACTCCTCTGTTAGAGGTGAGCGAGTTACCAGCAGATCAGCCAGACAACATTCGATTTCTGGAAAGTATCTGGGTTGAGCAGGCAAACCCTGCTGAGCCAATGCTCGATCAACTCTTGGGAGAAGTACCACAATCTGAGGAAGAGATGAGCGATGAGGAGGACTTAAGCCCGATTTACAACTCCCAACCTCAGGAATCGGTTAGTCCTGTAAATCCTTTACCTGAGAAAGAGCCGATTTCATCCTCTCCCACAGTGCGGGTTAGTGTTAAGCATCTCGATCGCCTCAACTACTCAGTTGGAGAATTAGCCACCAACCAAAACAGGCAGTTGCTTCAGACTGAGCAGCTACAGGCTGCAAGCAGAACACTTCTCAGCCAGATCAAGCAACATCAAAAACTCCTCACCCAACTTCAAGATCAGTCTCATCGTCAGGCTAGGTTGCTAGAGCGATCGCAGAATCCTTCCAAGACAGCAAGTAAAACCTCTAAGGCTTTGCAGCAAGCTTCTGGATTTTGGGTGCGGGACTACAGCGCTCACCTGATTCAGTCACTTCTAGATCACATTGTACAACTAGCAGAAACATCT
The DNA here is from genome assembly GCA_903903925.1 of uncultured cyanobacterium. Lineage (GTDB taxonomy): Bacteria > Cyanobacteriota > Cyanobacteriia > Cyanobacteriales > Nostocaceae > Stigonema. The sequence goes on along the minus strand of CAIVAU010000128.1, from coordinate 5,114 downwards.
GAGACAATTGACCTGCTCACTCAAGCGTCTCATCAAATACAGGAAAAGCAGGAGCAACTGCTAACCACCACCCAGAATGCCTTAATTGAAGCCCGGATGTTACCCTTGGGTGAGATTTTCGGTCGCTTTCCCCACATCCTGCAACAGCTAGAAACTCTGCACAATAAGCCGATATCGCTAACACTGCGTGGGAGTGAAGTCCTAGTTGATAAGGCAGTGGCTGAACAACTATTTCATCCCTTACTACACCTAGTACGCAATGCCTTCGATCATGGAATTGAACCTGCTGCAGTTCGGCAACAGCGAGGTAAGGCAAGCAAGGGTAAAATTACCATCTCGGCCTATCATCAAAGCAGATATCTGGTCATTGAAGTGCAGGATGATGGGAATGGCTTGGATTTCGATCAGATTCGACGACGCGCAGTCGAGCGACAGCTCATTTCCCTTGAACAGGCACATAGTTTAAATCAGGCTCAGCTAACCGATTTACTGTTTGAGCCAGGCTTTTCCACTGTGTCGCAGGTTAATGACCTTTCTGGACGTGGTGTTGGACTTGATGTAGTACATAACCAGTTGAAATCTCTGCAAGGTTCAGTCAAAGTTGATTCTGAACTTCATGGAGGTACTACATTCACGTTGCAAATTCCCTTAAGCCTGACAATCGCTCAGTTGTTTATCTGTCGAGTTGGCTCCAAAACTTATGCCTTGCTGGACGATGCCTTTGAACAGGTTCTCATTCCCTTATCAACACAGATTATAGAAGGGAACACTAACAAATTTCTGCGCTGGAGTCAAGGTGAGGAAGAGACATTGGTTCCAATTTACTCCCTTACCCACACTCTGAACTATAACATACCTACTCTCCCCCTACTCTCCCACTCTGTCATTCCCACAGGGAGCCCTGAGTCCCCTACACCTCCACTCCCCGTGTTGCTGATTCGCTACCAAGATACACTCTTTGGTTTGGAAGTCGATCAACTTATTGGAGAGCAGAAATTGGTTATTCGTCCCTTAGGGGCAATGATCGCAGCACCCAGCTATGTTCACGGTGCCACTATTCTGGCTGACGGTCAGATGGCATTAGTGATTGATGGGGCAAAGTTGATTCAAAAAGTATTTGCTCAGCAGCAAAACAACAAAACATCTGGTATCTGGGGTGATTCTATGGCTTCAATGCCTCTACCGAGTCCCCAACAACCCTTCCTTCCTCAGTCCCATACTGTCCCAGCATTCCCGGCTTCAAAGTTCAGTGCCACAGCAGGAGAAAAAATTCTCGTTGTGGATGACTCAATTACTACACGCCAATCTTTAGTGATCGGGCTTCAAAAAGCTGGCTACTGTGTATTTCAAGCACAAGATGGTAACAAAGGACTTGAACAGTTCCAGCGCCAAACCGATATTCATCTCGTGATTTGTGATCTCGAGATGCCTCACATGAACGGATTTGAATTTCTCCGACAACGTCAACAAATTCCTGCTTTGGCAGATATTCCGATCCTAATTTTGTCATCCCAAAGTAGCGACAAGCACCGCTTGCTGGCTTCGCAATTGGGGGCAACCGTTTATATGACCAAGCCCTATATTGAACACAAGTTGCTGACAATGGTAGCAAATCTCCTTGAGAGAACTACGGAGAACTCTATGTCTAAGTAGTTAAAAGTTAGGAGTCTCTTGGTGGCGATCGGGTCGCAAACGGAACCTGCAACGCTTTTTAAGCTTGCCTCAACGATAGGGTCAAAATGGTTCCCAGCAACCTCGACAGTAAGAGACGATAATACTATAATGATATAGTGCTGCTAAAATTTTTTGGCAGGGGAAAGCACGGGCAAAAACCCCCCACCTCCCGCCAAATCGACAGAACCTTGACAATTCAATAGTTTCAGCGGTTTGAGTATGACTGTAGAGCCTGTTAATGAATGCCGGAAACCGACTTTTAAAGTAGACCTGCCAAAAATGCTGGTGGGAATGGCTCTATCGTTAGCTTCTGGCTGGCGGACTTTCAATTAAATGAAACCCGTTCGCGGGATTGAAACTGATGCCAGTAACGGGCAACTTGGAGAAGACCCGCTTTCAATTAAATGAAACCCGTTCGCGGGATTGAAACACGGAAGACCTGGCGCGGAATTTTTGCAAAGACCATCCCAACTTTCAATTAAATGAAACCCGTTCGCGGGATTGAAACAGAAATATTTGCGCAGAGATTAGATTGTTTACCCCTTTCAATTAAATGAAACCCGTTCGCGGGATTGAAACATGGATTTGGTTTGATGTATGGTGGTTCAATGCTAACTTTCAATTAAATGAAACCCGTTCGCGGGATTGAAACCGCTTGACCAATTTTATTGTCAGACCAAACTCCGTCCCACTTTCAATTAAATGAAACCCGTTCGCGGGATTGAAACCATCTTGGATATGAGTCGCAAGCTTCTCGCCAACTCTTTCAATTAAATGAAACCCGTTCGCGGGATTGAAACTCCTAACTAACAACGCCTTACTTAGAAGAAAAGATCTTTCAATTAAATGAAACCCGTTCGCGGGATTGAAACTTAACATTATTAACATTGTTAGTGATATTATTCAAACTTTCAATTAAATGAAACCCGTTCGCGGGATTGAAACCTTACATTGTTGATATTTGTATTCGCACTATTAACGTCTTTCAATTAAATGAAACCCGTTCGCGGGATTGAAACCAATCAGCTAAGGTTGAACCCGTACCCGACTGACCTTTCAATTAAATGAAACCCGTTCGCGGGATTGAAACCAGCCCGTCCTGATTATCGAAGAGAGCATATACATGGATCTTTCAATTAAATGAAACCCGTTCGCGGGATTGAAACATAACGTGTACTTACCACAACTGATAGCGAGGGCTAACTTTCAATTAAATGAAACCCGTTCGCGGGATTGAAACGAAAAACCTCAAAACTTTGATCTAGTTCTGCTCAAACTTTCAATTAAATGAAACCCGTTCGCGGGATTGAAACCAATGGTAGGATTCTCAAACGTAACTACAGGGAGCTTTCAATTAAATGAAACCCGTTCGCGGGATTGAAACATTTGACAATTTGATTAAAGCAGCCATTGCGCTATGCTTTCAATTAAATGAAACCCGTTCGCGGGATTGAAACCACGAGCATTGCCCACCGTTAAACGGTCTACTGGCTTTCAATTAAATGAAACCCGTTCGCGGGATTGAAACCCCCAAATACACCTACATCTGGGTCAAAGAGTTGTGTCTTTCAATTAAATGAAACCCGTTCGCGGGATTGAAACAACTACTTCTTTTGTTAAAGATTTGGTCAAGATGCTTTCAATTAAATGAAACCCGTTCGCGGGATTGAAACTGGCAGACGAAGAACAGGCAACTGACCAGACACTGGACCTTTCAATTAAATGAAACCCGTTCGCGGGATTGAAACTTCTTCCGCTCTAAAAGCAACGTGCTGATGATTAAATCACTTTCAATTAAATGAAACCCGTTCGCGGGATTGAAACACGACAGGAGCAGTTGGAGCTGGAACGACTACCGATGCTTTCAATTAAATGAAACCCGTTCGCGGGATTGAAACTTGCATCCTCATGCTGAAGGATTTCGTCTTGTAGCTTTCAATTAAATGAAACCCGTTCGCGGGATTGAAACCATGATTCCAATTAAGACTATGAAAGTTGTCACTTTACCCAGATGATGGCAGTGAGGTGGAAGCAGTTGATGGCAGTAAAAAAGACTGAAAGGGTGATGATAGCGTTGTAGTGTTTGATGGAATTAATCAAAAAGTGGAAGCAGTGGATGGCAGTAAGTAGAAAAATGGAAGCACTATCGTGGCAGTAAGTATGTGCAGATGAGAAAAAGGAGCAAAACCTTTATGGGCAAAGGTTATGAGGTGATATGTACAGATTGATGAAACAACGAAAGTTGTGAAAGCATGAGCAAGAAGCGTGGAAAATGGGGGATTGATTAGTACGAAGATACTGAAAGAACAATGAAGTGATGGTATATGAGTACTATAGAGACAAATTTTAATGACAGAACGAGACTAATATTTTCTGATGGCATAAAACGCGCTTTCAGTAGTTAAGGTAAGGGTTTTGAAGGTTTTGATGCCGTTTTTGTGGAAGCAGATGGTGGCAGTAAGTAAAAAGAATTAATACTTTTGGAGTTTTTTAGCTCTGAGATTAGCTTGAATAGAAGTATGCAACGGACGTATAAATTGCATACCGAGGTAGCAATGTTGACAGAATCCGAGTTAAAGGAATGGTCTGAGTTACTAGGTTTGTCTGCACAGCAGTATACAATGATTCAAGAAATACGGAGTTCTCCACCTTCTAGACGAGTCAGTTCAAAAGTTGGAAATGTGAGTGGACGATATCCAAGCAAAAAAATGGGTGTGATAATTCAGTTTGAGTTATGTAATACACTATCTGTACAACGACTGCAAGATAAGGCTTCTATTGTTGTTAATGCTTTACACAACGATATTCAAGCCTGTAAACAATACTAGCATCTGTTGATCTTAAGAAACTGGTACATCACGAAATGTTCCTTCTTGAGGAGCAAATAAAACTTTGCAAATTCCTGTAGCACCATTGCGATTTTTTGCCACATTTATCTCCATGACGCCCAAATCTAGTGTGTCTGGATTGTAATATTCATCTCGGTAAAGAAGCAGTCCTAGATCCATATCTTGTTCAATATCTCCTGAGTCTTTAATATCAGCCATAGTTGGACGTTTATTAGTTTGATTTTCCACACCTCTATTAATTTGGGCTAGTGCTAGAAATGGAACATCAAATTCTTTAGCAATGTCTTTAAATGCACCAGAAAATTTACCAATCGTTTGCGCTCTATTAGTCGCTGCTCTATCACCTAACTTTTGAATATAGTCCATAACTACTAAACCTAAATTCCCTCTTTCTGATTGAACTCTTCGCAGTATAGAAGATATGCGTCCGGGGTTTTGAATGCTACTAAATGTATCATCAATAATAATAGGCAGTTGGTTTAATGCTTCCATTGCTTGCTTTAAATTCTCTATCTCATCTCGGTAGATCTGATTACGAATTAATCTGCTAGAATCAATGCCAGAATGCATTGCTAAAAATCTTTTAGTTAA
>CAIVAU010000127.1 GCA_903903925.1 uncultured cyanobacterium | reverse complement strand
TACAATTAATCGAGACGATTTTGGTTTATAAATTCCCCAGCATGAAGATCGAGGAGATACAAGAAATGTTTGGATTAAGCGATTTGAAACAAACACGAGTCTATCAGCAAGCTTTTGCAGAAGGTGAACAAAAAGGAGAACTTAGAGGCAAGTTACTTGCTGTACCACCAATGTTAGCTGCTGGGTTGACAGTGGAACAGATCGCACAAGCTTTAGGTTTAACTGTGGACGAGGTAAAGCAAGCTGCACAACAACCTCCTCAGTAAGCATTAAAAAGGTCAAAGATGAACACAAGCTGCAACACGATTAAACTCGACCAGTTTTTGAAGTTAGTAGGTATATCAGTGACTGGTGGGCAAGCCAAACTGATGATTCAGGGCGGTGATGTAAAAGTGAATGATATGCTTGAAACCCGACGAGGACGGAAATTAGTGTCGGGAGATCGAGTGACGGTGGGAGGACAAACTTTTGAAGTTGATTTGGGCTAAGAATCCCACGGCGTACCTGTTATAGACGAGCCTTGCTGTGCCTATTTCAGTCGTGGGAGATGAAAATTCCTCCACACCCCACTCCCCGTTCTTGGTCAAATCACAAATCACACGCAAATTCATTACGGTTGATGTCTTTTTTTCTGGCAACTTCGCCATATATAGCAACGGGAATGCTGCTAATACCGTATTGCCAATTGATCCGTTTGCAGGTTTCTGTCGTCAGCAATTGACGGATGTACACATCTCTGATCTCAAAAGCCTGACTACAAAGCTTGGTTACCAACTCTTCGTCGGTTCTCGTTGTTTCAACTCTGCTTTGTAATGCTAATTGCTTGTAGTAAAAATTTGGATTATTCCCGCACTGTATAGTCAATGTAAATTTGCTGCCTTTAGAATCTTCTGTAGGCACCGAGAGATTTAAAAATTCAGGGTTAAATCTAATGTCAAATATTTTGATATCCTTCGTGTCCCACCTCCATTGCTGGTAGTTGCTGGCATCAGCAAAAGTAGGTACAGCGCTGGTGAATAAAAATACTGTTGCCAAAATACTTAGAGCTTTCATTTAGAACGTCGTACAAGGACTTTCTGTTAGTATTCCCACCTGTACACGCAGAAGCTACAAGTATTTAGGGCATAAAACTGGATGCAGAGAAAAAAACTCGTGAATTTGATGAGCCTTATGGTCTGCGGAGTTCACCCATCAGTCAAGGCGGCGTCAAGATACCAAGTAGTTGAAAGAATTGATATGAGTAGCTTTCAGATGTTCTTTCTTAATTAGGACTTACGCCAATTATTTTTCTGTTAGTGCGTAAGTCCTAATTTACTAGCTATCGATTTTTCAGCATCAAGCCCGTCGCCAGTACCAGCTAAAAAGTGTGCCACCTGCAACTAGTTTGACTACTTCCAACAACCAGTAACCACCATGTAATAGATTCATACTTGCCGGAATCTCAGTGGTTGCCTGAAATAGGTTGAGATGCATTCCAATAGATGACATTTGTGGGGTCAACATATAGGTATCAAATAGAGACACCACTAGCAGTAGTACGGATAGAATCAGACCAACACGATGCCAGTTATATTGGGTGTGCAAAAGAGCCAACACGGAAGTTAATACTAAGCCAGCAGCGACTAATTCGATGCGATTAAAATTCCAAAAAATGACATAGCCTGCTGTAGCAAAACTGTCTTGAGTCATCATGCCAGAAACACAAAGGCTAGGCATAATTACTAAGTCTAAAATTAGGCTAGCACTGAGCCAGAAGCCTAAAGTCAAGATAGCAATAGTTGACCAAATCGGTCGCTTGAATTCAATGCTAGAAAGAGTATTCATGATGAAGGAATAATTGCGTGAATGCCATTCACTCTTAGTTTCAACCTAAATCAGTTATTTTGACAACAAATATCAATTATCCTTTACAAATTAATCATAATGTCGTGCCATAGAGGCAGAGCCTCCTGGGTGCATCCCATTTTTGACAATTCGTAGTGCGAGCCGGAAAGCTCGCTTATAATACACGTGAGCTTTCCGGCTCACACTACTGATCGTCTTTCTGCAAAACTGGGATGCTCCCGAGCCTCCTTTGCCTACATTTCCACGCTCTGTATAGCAATGAGTTGAAGTATAAGGTTTTAGCCTAGATTAATTTGCGCCATTAGATATGTAACATATATCTATCTACCTAAAGATCGTAGAAATATTAAGTCGTCCTAGATATTATCAAGACTATTGGTCTGTGTCATTAATTTTGAAGGGTTCGTAGTTGCGCTTAAGCGCTCTTGGAGTTAAGGACTAAAGTCCTTATTACGAACTGATCAACCCGTGAGAATTAATGACACGAACCACTATTAGGCTGTCAACATCGTTTTGATGGGTTCGTAGTTAGGTAGTGCGAGCCGGAAAGCTCGCTTCGTGAGCGAGACGCTCACACTACCAACCCGTCAAAATTAATGACACAGAGCACTACTATGTTAAGTCTATTGACAGGGATCAAGGTAATATGAGTCGGGTAAAGCATCTAGGATTGTTATTTGCTACAACTATTGCTTGCACAGTAGCAATTGGTGAATACAACGTCGGCTTGAGCCAAGCGGTGACGTTGCAAGATGGTACAGTATATTTTGTCGAGCCGCCAAGCCTTGTTGAAGCACAGGCTAGCTACAAAGAAATTTATTTAGTGGGTGCCACATACTACTTTGTGATCAGTATACCTGAGAATGCTGGAGAACCATTGCAACAGGTCACGATTAATCAGTATAAAGGACTAGACCACATTCACTTTGATTTGAAACAGACTTCTGCTTTTGAAGGAGACCGTTCTCACAAAGGACAAAATCTAACACTGAAAGATGTGACAAGCGATCCCAAAACGCGAACAGTATCAATTACATTTGATCCACCAGTAACTCCGGGGAGAACCATTACAATTGCTCTCAAACCTGAGCAAAATCCGACGAGCTCAGGCGTCTATTTATTTGGAGTCACGGCGTTTCCAGCAGGTGAGAAAGTTCATGGTCAATTCCTCAGCTATGGAAGGCTGCAATTCTACAGTTCCCGTTAGTGATCAAGGGAGTTTTTCAATCACTCTTGCAGGAGGTAAAGATAATCTAGCTGGCTGGTCTAAGTCAACAGGTTTACCTTCTTCTGACGCTAACAATTCCCGGATCAACCTAACTAAAGCTTTTTGCAGTAACTGACTAGCAATTTGTTGACCCAAACGTTGTACTCCTGGATTGAACACCAACTGGACAAATTGGGGAGCAAGTTTCGCTGGGTCGAAACCAGGAGTTTGTTGGAGAATGTTTAATATATTTTTAATATGCTCCAAGGTTTGTTGTTGCTCAGTTGTAGCAGCAGAAATTTCATTGACTGCTGTCAAACCCACCGTTTCCCGCAGTCGTTCTGTGAACCCATACAAAATATTTTTACCTAAACCATCAAGTCCTTTGACAATTTCGTCTACTAGTTTGTTACGAATAAAAGCGCCTCGTTCCGAAGACAGAAAGTCTATCCCTTGATTCAAGACTTGGTCGAAGTCGTAGCCTTGACTATTGCGAGCATTCCGTAATAGGTTTTCTAAACGATTCCAGCGAAATCGCCCATCTTTAAATAGCAAATCTTGTAGAGATGCTCTTAATTCCGGAGACTGGTCAGTTAACAACCGCTTAGAAACGTAGGGGTAAGCTTCGCTCAGAACTTTGAAGTTAGGATCTATATAGATCGCAATACCTTCCAACGTTACTAAGGAGCGAATAATCAAAGCGTAGTAGGGTGGTACGCGGAAGGGATACTCATACATTAAAGTCGATAGTTCATCGGTGATGCTTTTAATATTTAACTCGGCAACGCTAGCGCCTTGAGCATCGGCAAATACCCTGGCAAAAGCCGGAATAATCGGTGTTAAATCAGTCTCTGGCGATAAGAAATCTAACTTAACGTAGTCCTTTGCCAAAGCCTCAAAGTCGCGGTTAACAACGTGGACGATCGCCTCTATCAAACCATAGCGCTGCGGTGGCTGAATCACGCTCATCATGCCAAAATCCAGATAAGCCAGCTTTCCATCTAGGGTGGCTAACAAATTACCTGGATGGGGGTCAGCGTGGAAAAAACCATTCTCCAGTAGTTGACGCAACGAACACTGCACACCGACTTCTATTAGATAACGAGCATCTATGCCTAAAGCGTGAATTTCTTCTACCTGAGTTAATTTCAGCCCTGTGATCCACTCCATCGTCAAGACGCGGCGGTTCGTATATTCCCAGTAAATTTTCGGTACATAAACGTCTTTCATGTGACCGTAACACTGGAAAAATCTCTCAGCATTTTCTCCCTCGTTGATATAGTCCAGCTCTTCAAAGATGCGAGTCCCTAATTCATCGAGGATACCGACAAGGTCACTCCGTACCCGCTTAATACTTTTCTGCGCCCATGCTGCTAGTCGGCGCAGGATGTATAAGTCTATGGTAATGCGCTCTCGTAAGTCAGGGCGTTGGACTTTGATCGCGACTTCTTCCCCAGTTTTCAGCTTACCTTTGTAGACTTGCCCTAAGGAAGCGGCTGCAATTGGTTCGGCTGATATTTCAGCGTAAATTTCCTCTGGAAAAGCGCCTAGTTCTTCCTTGATAAACTGGTATGCAATTTCGTTGGGAAAAGCTGGCAATTTATCTTGCAGTTGAGTGAGTTCCTCTAAATACATCGGAGGAACCAAATCGGGTCGAGTGGACAAAGCTTGTCCAATTTTGATGTAGGCTGGGCCCAGTTTTGTGAGCAGTTCTCGCAACTCTATTGCTCGCTGCCGATCATTTTTGACGACAACCCCCCGTTTCCCATCCCACCACAACCCAAACACAAAGGCAAGAGTTGGGAACAAAACAGCGAGAATGCGCCGCAGAACTTGCAACTTTCGTTTTTGATAGTGGGCTGCAATCTCTAGCGGCTTGTAATATATTGTCTCTGTTTCGATTTTATTTACTATGGTCTTGTGCCTTTGGGCTGACTCTAGGGTTGGTACGACCTTCCCGTTTGCAGGCATTAGCTCAGTGACAGACAGTTTGTCTTGGCGCAAGCTACCTGCGCGACTATCCTCAGACGTGTCACTGTCCTGCTTCATCGGTCGGGCGGTAGGGGGAACTGTCTTAGGAATCATGAACTTACCAGTGTATGAAAGTCAATACTTTAAATATTTAAACAAATCGTAACATTTTAATTGAAGAGTTGTTAGTTGTTTGGGGTTGGTGGGAGCCATGAACGACCAAATGATCAATGTCAAACTCATCTAGGTTTGGTACACTGCATTTGGGTGTACTTATCTAATGGTATTAAGTATAGCTATTTGCGTAAACACAATTCTAGTATCCCTTAAATGCGAATTATCCGGCGTCTGTCCTTACGAAGAATTTGACAAACATGTTACTCTGTCTGCGAATAGAAAACTTTGCCTTAATTGACCAATTAGAGTTGGAATTTGGCACTGGACTGAATGTACTGACAGGCGAAACCGGTGCTGGAAAGTCGATCATCCTAGATGCCATTGATGCGGCATTGGGTGGTAAAGTTTCTAGTCGAGTGATTCGCTCTGGCACAAATCGAGCAATGGTAGAAGCCAGTTTCACCTCTAATTCAGCATTAGCCGCTTGGTTAAGCGAACAGGAAATTGATTCGATCGATGATCACTGTGTTGTGATCAGTCGAGAAATTACAACGAGTTCCAGTAATATCCGCAGTCGATCGCGGGTCAATGGAGTGTTGGTAAATCGGCAGGTGATGGGAGGGCTACGCGATCGCCTACTAGAAATCACTGCCCAAGGTCAAACTGTACAGGTGGGACAGTCGGCTCAAGTCCGGGAGTGGCTAGATGTGTACGGTGGCGACTCTCTCATGCAGCAGCGTCACATGATTATGAATAGGTTTACAGCCTACCAACAAGCACATCTAGCCTTAGAAGGACGCCGCACCTCAGAACGCGAACGCTTGCAACAACTGGATTTGCTGACGTATCAAGTGCAGGAACTGAAAACCGCAAATCTGATTGATGATCATGAATTAGAACAGCTTTTTCAAGAACGCGATCGCCTCAGTCATGTCGTCGAATTGCAGCAAATGAGTTATAAAGTCTATCAGTACTTATACCAAAATGACGGCGAAACTCCAGTAGCAGGAGACTTGCTGGGAGACAGCGAGGTAATATTAAATGACATGGTAGAATATGATACTCAGTTGCAGACGTTATTGGACTTAGTCAGGGATGCTCAGGCAACTGTGATGGAAGTAGCAAGGCAAATTAATGCCTACGGGGAAGGTTTGGAGGCTGATCCCCAGCGTTTAGAGGAAGTAGAAGAACGGATACAGGAATTAAAGCAAATTTGCCGTAAGTATGGCCCATCACTCCAAGAAGCGATCGCCTACTACCAGCGTATCCAAGGAGAATTAGCCGAACTCACCGACACTGAACAATCGATCGAAAGTCTGGAGATGCAAGAACAGGAGTCTCTGAAAAAACTCACACAAGCTTGTCAGAAATTAACTCAGTTGCGACGTACCACCGCCGCACACTTAGAAGCAGAACTCTTAAAGCAACTCAAACCCTTAGCAATGGAAAAAGTGCAGTTTCAAGTTGAGATTGTACCCACTACCCCCACGCCAATGGGAGCAGATAAAATTACCTTTATGTTTAGTCCTAACCCTGGAGAACCACTACAACCTTTGACAGCAATTGCCTCCGGCGGTGAAATGAGCCGATTTTTGCTAGCCTTGAAAGCGTGTTTTTCTCAGGCTGATGCTGTAGAGACAATGGTGTTTGATGAAATCGATGTTGGAGTTTCTGGACGAGTTGCGCAGGCGATCGCCGAAAAATTACACCAGCTAAGTCAAGGTCACCAAGTATTATGTGTCACCCACCAACCCTTAGTTGCCGCTATGGCAGACCGTCATTTCCGGGTAGATAAGCAGGTTATTAATCAAGTTAAGGAGCAAAAAGAAAAAAATGGGAGTAGCGAAGAACGTACTGTTGTGCGAGTCACGACCTTGGACAATTTAACGAAGCGGCGGGAAGAACTGGCACAGTTAGCTGGTGGGAAATCGGGGCAGGATGCGATCGCCTTTGCGGAATCCTTATTAACCCAAGCAGCAAATCATCGTCGTAGTAATGGTGGTTCGTAGTGAGGACTTCAGTCCTCAAAACTACGTACAAACAAATCTCTCTCAAATAGAGTGAGGAAAAATTGCCATTAGTATAATTAACCGCAGAGGCGCAGAGGACACAGAGATATGAGTGAGAGAGATAATGGTAATTTTTGACCAGGAAGGGAGTAATTTTCAATAGGCATCACCAATCAAAATAAATGAAGACCAAAAATAAGGGTGGCGCTGAATTTGATTAAACTTAGCATGTTGTAAAGCTTGACCTTTAGTCATACCAAGCTTCAGGTTTTTATAAAAATCAATCATTAAGTCATGGGTAGCGTCGTCATCAACAGACCACAAACTAGCCATAACAGCTTGAGCACCAGCACGCTCAAAGATGTAAGCAACCTTAACAATACCTTCTGTATCCGAGTTAGTTTCTTGAGCAGTTTGACAAGCACCAAGGGTGAGTAATTCTGTACCCTTTAACACCGCGAGTCTGGCGCTTACTTTTGGAACGAGGCGGTTGGATTTACTTATTTCAAGCATTACCCGCAAACGCGACATCTGATCAACGACCATTAGTCTTGGCTATACAGGAAAGTGAAAAGGGACACCTGCTGATTCGCAGTCCACAAGTCTCTAAAACCCAATCTCCCTGAGTTTACTTAGTGCGGTGTTTCGTACTACAACATAGAACTGGATGGTCTAACGCTACCACAACCTGACATGTTGACGCTCGGAATTGTCACCTGACCCTTAAGTTTACCTTGGCTACCGTATGTACGAGATCTACTATGAGTGTACTGACAAGAGCCTCCAATGTAACCATTGTTCGAGGTCAGTGGTAGCAGAGAGAGTGAATAACACATCAGTCAATTCTTCTAATTGCTCAGTGGATAATTTAAGAATTTGCTCAATGAGCGGCTGTCCAATCTCACCAAAACGTTGATTGAGTAACCGCATAATTATTTTCTGTGTACCTTTGAGTTCACCTTCAAGTCTACC
>CAIVAU010000126.1 GCA_903903925.1 uncultured cyanobacterium | reverse complement strand
TGAAAGCAATCTGCACCCCGGTGACACCATCGCCGTCATGGGCCTCGGCCCTATCGGTCTTATGTTCGTGCGTCTCGCGAAATATGCTTACGGCGCCAACGTCATTGCCATCGCCCGCCGCATTGAGCAAGTCGACCGCGCCAAGCGTTTAGGCGCAGATGAGGGAATCTTAATTGGCGACCGTCAAGACCTGCTCACCGAACTGAAGCGCCACACCGGTGGCCGCGGCGCAGATGTTGTCATCGAAGCGATTGGTCAGCCCGAATCTTGGGAATTGGCGACACAACTCGTTCGCAAGGGTGGCACGATTAATTTCTTCGGCGGTTGCCCCTCCGGTACTAAAGTTGGTCTGGATACAGGACTTCTTCACTATTCCGAAATCACCTGTAAAGCCAGTTTCCACCACACACCCACGCATATTCGCCGTTCTCTTGAGTTTTTGGCGCAAGGCAAGGTAAATGCCAGCTTTCTCGTTAACCACGAAGAACCGCTTAGCCAGCTCCCGCAAGTTCTTTTCGATCTGGCCCACCGCCGCAATGGTCAAATAAAGACTGCCATAATCCCCTAGCAAGTAAGACAATATAAGAAGACGTGGCAGTCTCTTACCTACAGCCGAAAGAGTACGTTCGGAGCGTACCGCCAGGCACCACGGGCTATTCTACGACCGAGTCGCTGGAATACACCCGCTGGCTTGCCACCCACCACTACGAAAATTTTCATGTGGTTAGCTTCCTGCTGCCCAAACGCCTGCTCCCTGCTCCCTGCCCCCTGCCCCATGACTTTTTGAAAGGTAATCTTCCTCGCCCCACCATTCTGGGATAGAGTATTGAGTGTACCAACTTTGATCGATGCCAAGTCATTGTTCCCTCCGTGGGCTAAAGCCACACGGTTTCTACACTTACCGAGATTTTAAGATGAGTGAGGGTATAATAACCATAACTGATGCTGAGTTTGAAACCGAAGTGTCGCAAGCCGCCCTGCCAGTATTGGTTTACTTTTGGGCTACTTGGTGCGGACCTTGTCACTTAATGACACCACTGATGAACTCAACTGCCACCACATACAGCGATCGCCTGAAGGTGGTCAAAATGGAAGTTGATCCCAATCCAGTCACTGTTAAACAGTACCAAGTGGAAGGTGTACCTGCCTTCAGGCTGATTCAAGGAGACAAACTGTTAGCGTCTGTTGAGGGAGTCATCAACAAAGACAAATTACTCAGCCTCTTAGATACTCACCTCAATTAGTCACTTGTTAGTGGTTAGTTCTTAGTGGTTAGTCGTTATATCAAAACCAATAACTAACCACTAACACCTAACAGCCAACAACTAACAATTGAAATGCAGTTCGCCAAGCGTTTACAACCTCTACAGTCTAATGTATTTGCTGATATGGACACGGCTAAGGCAAAGGCTTTGGCTGCTGGACAACAGATCATTGATTTGTCTCTGGGATCTTCCGATCTACCAGCCGAAGCACATGTTACTGAAGCGATTAGCCGATCTCTCCAGGATCAAAGCACCCACGGCTATTTACTATTTCATGGCACTCAGGCGTTTCGCCAAGCTGCTGCTCACTGGTATGAACACAAATTCGGTATTCCCATCGACTACCAAACTGAGGTGCTACCCCTGATCGGCTCTCAAGAAGGTACAGCTCATTTACCCCTAGCAATTCTGAATCCAGGAGACTATGCGCTGTTGCTAGATCCAGGTTATCCCTCCCATGCAGGAGGAGTGTATCTAGCTGGTGGTCAAATATATACAATGCCTCTACGAGTAGAAAATGCTTTTTTGCCCGTATTTACCGATATTCCTCCATCTATATTGGCTCAGTCGCGGATGATGGTGTTGAGTTATCCTCACAATCCTACCACTGCGATCGCACCTTTATCCTTATTTCATGAAGCTGTTGCCTTTTGTCAGCAACACAATCTCGTTTTAGTCCACGATTTTCCCTACGTGGATTTGGTATTTGAACAAACAGTCAATAATCAACAATCCCTTGCTCCCTCTATTTTCCAAGCAGACCCAGAGAAAAGTATTTCGATCGAATTTTTCACTTTTTCCAAGTCCTATCATATGGGCGGCTTCCGCATTGGTTTTGCCATTGGTAATGCCCAATTGATTAAGGCATTACGTCAGGTAAAAGCAGCCGTTGATTTTAACCAGTATCAGGGGATTTTAAATGGTGCGATCGCAGCTCTTACTGGCCCCCAAGCAGGAGTCAAAGCCGCTGTCGCCACATTCCAAGTTCGCCGAGATGTCTTTATCAACGCTTTGCACCGCATTGGCTGGCAAGTCTCCCCTCCTAGGGCAACAATGTATATCTGGGCAAAGTTGCCAGAACCTTGGAGTCAAGATTCTGTAAAATTTTGTACCCATCTGGTGGAAAAAACTGGAGTAGCTGCTTCCCCAGGTGCTGGGTTTGGCAAATTTGGAGAAGGGTATGTCCGTTTTGCCTTGGTCAAGGAACCATCTATCCTGGAAACTGCTGTCGAGAAGATTGCTCAGATTTTATAAGTCAGGAGTCAGGAGGCAGGAGTCAGGAGTCAGGAGGCAGGAGTCAGGAGGCAGATGGTGAAGCAGTACTATCTTAGGGGTTTCCCCTTCATTTTAATTATGGGGAAACCCACACGCTACAACCTTTTTATGGATGTATTCTTCTTCAAAAATTCTTCATGTACGATTCACGATAAATTTATTCCCTGCTATGGTTGCTTGTAGTATTTCCACGATACACTACAGAAAAACTACTGAATTTCTCTGTGGTTTATTTTAGCTTTACGTAAAGTAAAGTGAAGGATGCAGGGGACATGGCAAAGACTTTCAAAAAAATTGGCGGTTACACTTCAATTGTCACAGTTATGGGCGCAGTCGTCAGTGCTCCAGTACAAGCAACCTCACTGATCAACACATCTGAAGCCGGGACTCTAATCACACAAATCGAAAATCACCCTGCTGCGAACAACGATACAGGCGAGTTCAACTCAACTCTGGAATTCCAAGACAAGATCAAGCCGCAAATTTTGGGTGAACCCGAATTCACACCTCGTAATCAAGTTTGGCATGGGTTACCGCAAGAACTGGAAGACACGATAGACGCTGTAGAACAAGCTAGCACAGTGGCTGAGGTGGAAATCAACGACGGCAAAACAGCCTATATTGATCAAAGCATCGAGGCTGAGTATTATAACACTTTAAATACGAATTACGGGGAATATCATACAAATATATATAGCAATATCTCTAAAGCGTCTACACCTCATCTTAAAAGAAAAGTACCAGAACCCTCCGTATTGCCAGGAGTAATTGCAATTTTTTGCTATTTTGCTACCCGACGCTATTTGATCAAAAAAAGTTAAGTCCTGACAAAAGAAGGGTTCTCCCTGCTAAGATCTCCCTACTCCCTCTAAAATTTGTTGCGTATTCTGGCAATAACAGTTGACTTTTGATATAAAATTATAGTGTTCCAAAAATAGCAGCATAAATCCTCTTTTTAGAGAAATACTTTAAGTTGCACCAGGCTAAACGAATTTTGCTAATTGAAGACAACCATGTCAATAGGATATTGCTGAGTGACTATCTTATTTACTGTAGATATGAAGTCCAAAGCTTGCCAGAAGCGTCTAATTTTTTCTCAACTATAAACGAATTCCAGCCAGAGTTAATTTTATTAGACTTGAAATTACCAGATATTGATGGCTATTCGCTACTAGAAACAATCCAGCAAAAACCTCAGATCTCTAAGATACCTGTGATTGTCGTTTCAGCTTTGGCTTTTAAAGCTGATCGGGAGCGAGCTATAACATTAGGTGTTCGTCGCTACTTTGTTAAACCGATAAAACTCTCAAATCTGATCGTAGCAATTGAAGAAGAGTTAGCCCCTCACTTGAGATAAGAGTTAGGAGTTAGGAGTTAGGAGTTAGGTTGTGACAAAATCTGCTCAAACAGAACCACTAGTTAAAGACCAAGAACGCCTAGAAAGTCGCCTCCTGGAAATTCCGCCGGAATCGGGAGTTTATTTGATGCGGGATGGTAGCGATCGCATCATATATATAGGTAAATCGCGGAAGTTACGATCGCGTGTCCGTTCCTATTTCCGGGATTCACAAAGATTGAGCGACCGCATCGCCACGATGGTCAAACAGGTGACAGAAATTGAATTCATCGTCACTGACACCGAAGCCGAAGCATTAGCGTTGGAAGCTAATCTGATCAAGCAACACCAACCATACTTCAACGTGCTGCTGAAGGATGACAAAAAATATCCTTACGTTTGCATCACATGGTCAGAAGACTATCCCCGTATTTTCATCACCCGTAAACGGCAACTAAGTAAAGAAAAAGATAAATTTTACGGTCCTTATACTGATTCTCACCTATTGCGGGAAATTTTGCGCTTATGCAAGCGGATCTTTCCCCTGCGACAACGACCTCAACCACTCTTTAAAGACCGCCCTTGTTTGAATTACGACTTAGGGCGCTGTCCGGGTGTCTGTCAACAATTGATCTCACCAGAAGAATATCGCAAAATTGTACAATCATGTGCGATGGTCTTCCAAGGTCGGACTCAAGAACTGATTAATACCTTGACAGCGCAAATGCACACAGCAGCCGAGGCGTTGAACTTTGAATCGGCGGGGCGAATTCGCGATCAAATTGCTGGTTTGAAGTCACTGAGTGCGAATCAAAAAGTTTCTCTACCGGACGATACAGTTTCACGGGACGCGATCGCCCTAGCAGCAGACGAACAACACGCTTGCATCCAATTATTCCAGATTCGTGCAGGGCAATTAGTCGGGAGACTAGCATTTGTTGCTGAAGTCCCCTCCTCTAGAGAGACAAGCACCCTTGTTTCTATGCTAGAACTAGGAGCCATATTACAACGTGTCTTAGAGGAGCATTACCAAACTGCTGACTCAGTGGAAATTCCTACAGAGATTTTAGTACAGCATGAGTTGCCAGATGGGGAGTTGTTGGCGGATATCTTGACTGGACGTAAAGGGAGAAAAGTGACGATTTTGACCCCTCAGAGGCAAACTAAGGCAGAATTAATTGAGATGGTGGAGCGAAATGCCCAGTATGAATTGCAAAGAATGCAAAAGTTGGGCGATCGCAACCAACAGGCGATGCAAGATTTAGCCACTACTCTCGACTTACCCGACTTACCCCATCGCATTGAAGGTTACGACATTTCTCATATTCAAGGTGCAAATGCAGTTGCTTCCCAAGTCGTGTTTATCGACGGGTTACCTGCTAAACAGCACTATCGTCATTACAAAATTAAAAATCCTACAGTAACAGCAGGACATTCAGATGACTTTGCCAGTCTAGCCGAAGTGATCCAGCGTCGCTTCCGCAAGTATGCTATAGACCCGCAATTGCCAAAAGGGGGCGATCCTGATTGGCCTGACTTAATCATGATTGATGGTGGTAAAGGTCAGCTATCATCTGTTGTTACCGTTTTACAAGAGATGAATTTATTAGAAGATTTGCGAGTTGTCAGCCTAGCAAAGCGACAAGAAGAGATTTTTTTACCAGGAGAGTCTCAACCACTGGAAACCGATGCAGAACAACCAGGAGTACAACTGTTGCGACGACTGCGGGATGAGGCGCATCGCTTTGCTGTGAGTTTTCATCGACAGCAGCGCAGTGATAAATTGCGGCGATCGCGCTTAGATGAAATTCCTGGTTTAGGACACCATCGGCAAAAGCTCCTTTTAGGGCATTTTCGCTCTGTTGATTATATTCGGCAAGCGACACCCATACAGTTAGCAGAAGTTCCCGGAATTGGATCGCATTTAGCCCAAGAAATTTACAATTATTTTCATCCTGCTTGAAGGCGAGATCTATTGGATGAACATTCACACTACGTTTGTAGTTGCACTTTAGCGCTCTCAGCAACTACAAACGAATTATTAGATCCGGGCTTCACGTTATTTCTAGGCGGATAAAAACGTAGATGCAAGATATGAGTTCTAAGAGGTTTTGGTTCATGAAACGGTTGTTTGCTTTTATGTAAAGGCGCAATTCCTTATCAAATCTTTTTTTATACGCTGCTATCGCCATTTCTAACGGTTTCATTGTGATTGCCAGCCAAACTTGTTCTAATCTATACATAATGATGTTGATAGATGACTCAAAGAGATGAAAAGAGTGGGACTTTTATTTTTTGTAATCCTCTTTAGCCTTGTTACTTGCCTGTCTATAAATGCAGCACAGCCCCACCAAGAACCTTCCTTATGGCAGGTTTATCAGCAGTCACTTAAAAGTGCCAAATACGTTGATCTCACCCATACGATCGCCCCAACAATACCTGTCTGGTCAGGTTTTGGTCCGTCCAAGTTTGAAGCCACAATCAACCCAAAAACGGGAAAGCCATATACCTATAAAGAAGATGGCTTTGAAGCAACCCATTATGACCTGTCTACCGATCAACTTGGAACCCAACTCGATCCACCAGCCCACTGGAACCCTGACTATCCAGCTATTGATGAGTTACCTGCAACCTTTGCTGTTCGTCCCTTAGTCATCATTCCCATTCAGGACAAAGTTGCTCATGATCCTAACTATCACCTCAATGTTAAGGATATTCAGGATTGGGAGAAAAAGCATGGTAGAATTCCTGAAGGCTCAGTAGTGTTTGTACGCTCCGACTGGTCTAAAGAATGGCCAAACCCTGAACTAGCCATAAGGACTCAGTTTTCTGGAGTTAAGTTGGAGGCTCTCCAGTTCCTACACCTAAAACGTCACATCCTGTTCCACGGTCACGAAGCCCTTGATACTGATAGCACGCCGACCCTTGAAGGAGAAGCTTGGCTGTTGAGGAACGGATATACTCAAGCAGAGGGTGTTGCAAATCTAGATCAAGTGCCTGAGACAGGCGCACTGGTGGCTATCGGTTATCCTAAATTGAAAGGTGGCTTGGGAGGTTATGCACGTTATATCGCTATTTGTCCGCCAGATTGGAAATACGGTATATCGGTGGGTCAAATCCCAGAATCTCCTCTGCAAAAAGCCGATAAACCACTTCACTGGGATAAAAAACTCGGTGTCAGGGTAAGATAAAGCAAATAAGCGCAGCGTAGTTAGACGAAGCTACAAAGCATTTTCACACAAAAACTACCCAGAAGCATACCTTTAGCGTCAAAATAATCAAAGTATTTGTCTAAATTCTTAACCTGGCTTTTGACTTAGTATGACTGTTCAGAAAAGTGATGTGCAAGAAACTCCTGCGTCGTCGCGAGTATGGCGCATTTTGCAAGAAAATCTCACGTTGATCGCGATCGCCTTATGCTTAGCATTCTTAATCAGGACTTTCGTTGCTGAACCCCGCTACATTCCCTCAGATTCAATGTTACCAACCTTGCATACAGGCGATCGCTTGGTGGTAGAAAAAATCTCCTACCGTTTTCACCCACCACACTTTGGCGATATCGTCGTTTTCCAGCCCCCAGAAGAACTACAAAGTCGAGGATATACTCAAGACCAAGCCTTCATCAAGCGCATTATTGGGAGACCTGGAGAGATCATTGAGGTTGCGGATGGTAAAGTTTACCTCAACGGTCATCCCTTGCAAGAAGACTACATCGCCGAACCCCCAGATCAACCATTCCCCCCAGTAAAAGTCCCTGAAGACAAATTTTTTGTCATGGGAGACAACCGTAACGATAGTAACGACTCCCGTTACTGGGGCTTTTTGCCTAGAAAAAATATCATCGGTCACGCAGTATTTCGCTTTTGGCCCTTCAACCGAATAGGTTCGATTTAAAGAAGACTGCTAGCAATTCAAAACAATTGTGAAGCCCAGCAATATAATCCTGGGCTACAAGTAGTCCAAAGTTCAAAATGGAGTATTCGTAAATGCTGCCACAGAAAACACTCTTTTGGAATTAGGCTGAAAAGTTACCCACTAACAACTAACAACTAACAACTAACAATTAAAATCGTAAATAATACATAATCTGGGCGATCGCATTACCAGATAAATTCAGGCGGCGCTGGAAATCAACCAAGTTTCGGTAGGGTCCAGACGATGCACGGTTTTGCACGACTGCTTGTGCAAGAGACAAATCAATCACCGGCACTTGAGCTAAACTCTCGACTGTTGCCGTATTGGGATTAATTTTGGGAGTATAATCCCCTAGTGCTTCTTCGTCATAATAACTAAAATTTAGAATTGGTCTCAGTGGTTCTAGCCTATGTACAGGCATACTCAAGGCAGCAGCAATATCTTCTAGACAGTAGAATTTCACTCCTGCACTTTGTAGTTCCACAAGCGATCGCGCTTGGTGAATTGATAAACCTGGTAAACGCAGCCAATCATCTACAGATGCTTGATTCGCATCAATACGGATACCTAGTTCTACGGCGATCGCAATTTCCTCCCCAGATTGTAATCGGTAGTAAGGGTCGTTGAGAAGTTTTGATCGCAGCTTTTGCAACTTGGGGTTTAAAGGTAGCCAATTCATAATTTAAAAGAATTCAGGAGTCAGGAGTCAGGATTCAGCAAGGGTATTCTGTGCGAGTGACGGGTGCAATCCCCAACGATAGTGATTCTAACTCCTGACTTCTGACTTCTGACTTCTGACTCCTTCTTTAAGCGATTTAGTCCAGCAACTGGCGACGCTTTTGTTCAAATTCATACTCAGAAATTAATCCATCTTGACGCAAAGCATCTAATTCACGCAAAGTACCAGCGATCGCCCCCATTTTGTGAAGAGTTTCCTGTGATGTGCCCACGGCTTTTTTACCCAGATTAAAATTACGCTCAAAAGCCTCTTCGTCTTGGGCTAAATACCAAACTCCCTCAATAGCGCTAGCTACCTTAGGAATAGGTGTCCAGGAAAGCAACACATACACGAGACCCCAAAGTGGCTGTCCCAGATAAAACTTATGTAATCCAGATATTGTCAGCGTACCAGCAAAAGCTAAAATTGCGGCAATGCTGCGGCTTTTTCGTTGATTAAACATTTTCTCAATAAAACTATTAATATAGCAATCCTAAATCATTCGTGAGCAATAGGTCAGGAGTCAGGAGTCAGGAGTCAGGAGTCAGGAGTCAGAAGTCAGGAGTCAGGAGTCAGG
Organism: uncultured cyanobacterium; assembly: GCA_903903925.1. Classification (GTDB taxonomy): domain Bacteria; phylum Cyanobacteriota; class Cyanobacteriia; order Cyanobacteriales; family Nostocaceae; genus Stigonema. The sequence continues at coordinate 37,899 of CAIVAU010000126.1, read as the reverse complement.
AGTCAGGAGTCAGAAATTAAATTTTTCTTACAAGTAAACACACTCCTTGTCAAGTGTTAAAATCCCTGTAAAAAAGATGACTTAGCCCCAAGGCTATTCTTTAGATAAGTTCGCTAGATTAAAATAGAGGAAGAGGCAAAAGTATAAGAGCTGCTGAAGAGAAGCAAAATGGGATTCTTCGACTCTGAAATAGTTCAGCATGAAGCAAAGCAGTTGTTTGAAGACTATCAAGCACTGATCAAGCTAGGTAATAACTACGGCAAATTTGACCGTGATGGCAAAAAGCTGTTTATTGAGCAAATGGAAGCCATGATGGAGAGATATAGCATCTTTATGAAGCGCTTTGAACTCTCAGACGACTTCATGGCACAAATGACGATGGAACAACTCAAAACTCAACTCGGGCAGTTTGGTGTAACGCCTCAACAAATGTTTGAGCAGATGCACCTCACTCTACTCAGGATGAAATCGGAACTTGAAAAACAGACTTAAGAGGGAGCAGGGAGCAGGGAGCAGGGAGCAGGGAGCAGGGAGCAGGGAGCGGGGAGCAGGGAGCAGGGAGCAGGGAGCAGGGAGCAGGGAGCAGGGAGCAGGGGAAGCAGAGGAGGAAAAATTAATTCTTCCCACACTCCCCACACTCCCCACACTCCCCACACTCCCCACACTCCCTACCCCTTAGGTCGGGTGAACTGGGAAGGTGGCTTAAAGTTCTCAACTGGTACATTCTTGAGCGCCTTCATCATAAAATCACGCCAAACAGGGGCGACCAGAACGCCACCTGTCGCACCGTGTGCCAAAGTTCTGTTATCATCTCTACCCACCCAGACAGCGGCAGTTAACTGTGGCACTGTACCGACAAACCAAATATCCTTTTCAGAGGAAGTTGTTCCCGTTTTGCCGGCAGCAGGGCGATCTATCGCGGCATGTTTACCAGTACCTTCACTAATAACCGATCGCATGACATCAAGAATTGCTGCTGATGCCCAAGGATCGAGAACTTGCTGGGGTTTGGGTGTGTTATCTAGCAGGACATTGCCACTACTATCAGTCACACGGGCAATGACTGTTGCTGGAGATTGCCAGCCATAATTGGCAAAGGTAGCATAAGCACTAGCCATTTCCAACGGGGTCACACCGATCGCACCCAAAGGCAAAGAAGTTACAGGTTCCATGGGACTTGTAATTCCTAGAGTGCGGCAAGTCTCGACAACTCTATTCATCCCTACCGCCTTACCAACTTTGATCACGGGGATGTTGCGAGACTGAGCGACAGCATAGCGAATCGACATCGATCCACCAAAGCTATTATCATAGTTTTTTGGATAGTACCAACCGTCTCCATCCCGATAACCCACTGGGCCATCATAGATGCTCGAGTCTGGGGTAAACTTCCCGCTGGCAAAAGCAGTGTAGTAAACAAACGGCTTAAAGGAAGATCCTGGTTGCCGCAATGCCTGGGTTGCCCGGTTAAACTCGCTGGTTTTGTAATCAACGCCGCCCACCAATGCTTTCACAAAATGAGTCCGGGGATCAATTGCGACTAAAGCAATTTGATTCTTGTACAATCCCTCTCCCAGCAGTCTTTCATGCCAGCGTTTTACCGTTTCCTCTGCCATCTCCTGAAAGTCGGCATCAATGGTCGTTTGTACACGCATTCCACCTTTTAAGAGTGCTTCACGACCAAATTTCTTCGCCAACTCCTGTGCTACAGCATTCGTCACATAAGGCAGGGCACTACCTTGAAACGACTTGGATCTTCTACCCAGCTTGATTTCTTGTTTGAGGGCATTGTCATACTCTGGCTGTGTAATCCAGCCCAACTCTAGCATCCGACCCAAAACTATTTTTTGTTGCTCTTTTGCCTTAGCCATGTTGACAAACGGGCTGTATTGTTCTGGCGCTTGGATCAACCCTGCCATCATCGCTGACTCAGCTAAGTTTAAATTTTCAGCGGACTTATCAAAGTAGGTGCGGGATGCCGTTTGTACACCATAATTGTTATGACCCCAATAAACTTGATTGAGGTACATCTCTAAAATTTGGTTTTTGCTGAGAATTTGCTCTAAACGAATCGCCAGCACAGCCTCGGCAATTTTGCGGGTAAATTCACGCTTTTGAGACAAAAACAGGTTTTTCACCAACTGCATGGTGATGGTTGAACCACCCTCTTTGACTCCACCTGCTGTCCAGTTAGTGACCACAGCACGTCCAACACCTTTGGGATTAATGCCGTGATGATAGTAAAAGTCGCTATCTTCACTCGCCAGTACCGCCCGTTTTAGTTCTGGAGAAATCCTATCTAGGGGTACGACCTCTCGATTAGCTTCTCCATGGATACTCGTGAGTAACTTGCCCTTAATGTCATAGATGTAAGTCGTTTCTGACGGAAAGAAGTTACGAAGCTGTCTGACATCTGGCAAATTACGGAAACTGACAGCTAAGCCAACCAGTCCTCCCGCTACAATAGAACTAGCCAGCATAGTGACTGATAGTAGAGTACCGCCAGCGATCTGACCTACTCCTTTGAAAAACTCAAAGCCTGATGATGCCTGGCGTTGCGGCTGATTATCTTCAAAAGTCCTAAACGACACGGCTATCTCACTTCCTCACTTATAAATATCAGTGTAATTTCTTAAGAATTCAGGAGTCAGGAGTCAGGAGTCAGGAGTCAGGACTCAGAATTTATCTTTATGAGTGGTATTTGTCTTGGTGGCTCTTGACGACATCCTGTTATCTCCCGATTATTTAACAATGCTGACGGATGTATTCTTACGTTAATTTTTTGTAATTATAAGAGTTTTGCAGATGAAATATCAGACAAATTGCCAGTGACTAGAATCAATCCTTGGTTTAAAGTAAACTCCATAGTTAACAGTTAATCTCCGAGTATGACGCAAAATTTGTCTTGGCTGGGTCGTGGGACATCTGAGATTTTCCCCCAACCAATAGACTCTGACAGTGAAATTGAAAGCTTAGAAAAGCTATTGGCGAGTACAACCCGACCTTTAAGAGTCAAATTGGGAATTGACCCTACAGGAGCGGATATTCATCTTGGTCATAGCATACCAGTGCGAAAACTGCGAGCTTTTCAAGATGCAGGGCATACAGCAGTGCTAATTATTGGTGATTTTACAGCTCGCATTGGCGATCCGACAGGTAAATCTGAAATGCGTCGCCAACTCTCGGAAACAGAAGTTTTGCAGAACGCTCAGACTTATCTTGATCAAGTACGACCTATATTGGATTTTGACACACCAGGGAGACTCTTGGTACGTTATAACTCTGAATGGTTGTCAAAACTAGACTTGGGCAAAATTTTGGATCTACTCTCTACCATGACTGTGGGGCAGATGCTGGCTAAGGAGGGCTTCGCTGAACGCTATAAAAAAGAGAATCCTATTTTTTTGCACGAATTCTTGTACCCCTTGATGCAAGGTTATGATTCTGTTGCCGTTGATGCGGATGTGGAATTAGGCGGAACGGACCAAAAATTTAATATTGCTGTAGGGCGAGATTTACAGCGCCATTTTGGGCAAAAACCCCAGTATGGTCTACTCTTGCCGATTTTGATTGGTCTTGATGGCGAGCAAAAAATGTCTAAGTCTCTGGGGAATTATGTGGGCTTGTCGGAACACCCATTTAAAAAGTATCAGAAGCTACAACAAGTTCCAGATCATCTTCTGGTGCAGTACTTTACACTGCTGACAGATTTACCGTTGGATCATCTACCGGAAAATCCACGCGATCGCCAAAAACTACTAGGACAAGAAATTGTCAAACAGTATCATGGCGAGAATGCTCTGGTTGAGATTGAAAAAGGCGAAGTCCCTGAATTTTCACTTTCAGAAGTCTCATTTCCCTCTAAGTTGACCTATATTCTGAGTGCAACTAATTTGTGCAAAAGTAGTTCAGAAGGTAGACGCAAAATTCAAGAAAATGGGGTAAGGCTAGATGGCGATCGCATGACCGATATCGATACAACTTTCCAGAACCCAAGTGAGTTGTACGGACGAGTTTTGCAAGTGGGTAAAAATAAGTTTGTCCGACTTGTGCCTTAATGTTGTTAGTGGTGAGTTGCATGAACACTTCGGAACGGATTATTGTTCCCCTAGATGTGCCGACACTAGAAGAAGCGATCGCTCTAGTTGAAGGGCTAGATCAAGTCAGGTTCTGGAAAGTTGGTTTAGAGTTGTTTGTCAGCACTGGACCAAAAATCCTAGAGGTGCTAAAAACCCATTCAAAGCGAATTTTCCTGGATTTGAAGTTGCACGACATCCCCAACACTATTGCTGGTGCTTGCCGTGTTGCAGGGTCTTTCGGCATTGATTTGCTGACGATTCATGCGACTTCTGGTAGAGATGCCCTGAAGGCGGCGACTGAGGCAGTACAAGCGGGGGCTGCCGCTTCAGGTGTGAAACCACCAAAGTTAATTGCTGTTTCTCTGTTAACGAGCATTTCTTCACGGCAACTGGCGTTTGATCTAAAAATTCCGCTAGAACTGCCAGAGTATACATTAGAAATGGCGTTGATGGCTCAAGAGATGGGGTTGGATGGGGCTGTTTGTTCACCTCAAGAGGTAGCACAGTTACGACAAACTTGTGGAGACGACTTTGTCCTCGTTTGTCCGGGAATACGCCCAACTTGGTCTGATGTAGATGATCAAAAGCGAGTATTTACACCAGCACAAGCACTTCATTCTGGAGCAGATTACCTAGTTATTGGGCGTCCAATCACCGCATCTACTAATCCAGAGTTAGCCTGGAAGAGGATTTGCGACGAGTTGATTACAGTCCCATGAAGCCAAAAGTCAAAAAGAGAAATCATGGCTTGTGGCTTCTTTGTTGTAGCTTATGGCTCCTACTCTCGTTTCATAACGGGTGGCGTGCCGCCCGTGGGGCGCTTTTAACAAGAAATGACTCTAGTTCCTCTGGAAAAGCAAACAGCGGTGTCACAGGCGGTGTGAAGTCTGTTTGCTCAAACCAAAATATAGAAACATTAACAACTCAGATGTTGCGGGATTTACCGAGTTACGCCAATCGCACTATCCAACGCGCCCGCCCTCCCCTCTTAAGCAAATTACCTGATGTCTACAGTTATATGCTGGTAGCAGGAAAACCTGATTTTACACCTCTGCCTCTTAATCCTGAAGGATACAGTACGGATGTCACCAAAAATGCTTCACCAGGAGTTGAGCAAGTCTTTTTTACCACTTTAGAGCGGCTGTACACAAGTGGAAAAGCAGTAAACTTACAGCAATTCCATTGGCTATTTTTAACAAAAACAAAGAGCGGTTGGCGTCTGGTAATGATGTTTTCCCAAACTGGCTATTATCAAGCTAAAAAACTTCCCACACCACCACAAGATAGTAGCAACGGTGACATTGCCCAAGCAATTAACATCTGGTTGCGAGATTGTCAAGCAGCAAAAGTAGGTGTGCATTCTGGCTTCATTCCGCATAAATAATCATGAAAAAGGGTAAGAGGAACTACTTAAAGCTCTTTCCTCTCACCCCACCCTTGTTCGATTATTATTATTACCTTGACTATTAAGATTGGATAGACCAATTGACAGTAATTACCCCCGCATTATTGTAGTAACCATTTGGAGAATCATTCATCTTAAAAATCAAAGTTTCTCCTGGGTTCAAACGAATGGTCTTAGTTGTACCTACTTCTGCCGCTACAGATGAGGTTTGTTTATTGATAGCTAACAGAGCAAGGGGCGTATTCTTGGGATATGTAAACCCGCTAGCATTGGCGCTAGGTACTCCGGCTGCTGTAACTGTGGGATTTGTTGTTGGGTTACAATCCCACGTACCTGAAGGGGAAAAGATGAAATTAAGTTGTTTAGAGTGATTGTTTGTAAATTCTATCCCTGCTTCTAAGATACCTGGAACTTCAAATTTACCTTTGGATAAGTAAACATTAGCCGTGCTACGAAAATCTGCTTCACCAGAGTATTGGATAGTGTAAGTGGGAATAATATTGAATTGGACATCAAAATCCTTTGTGCTAGAGCCAAAAAGATGCTTAGGTTTCCACCAATAAGTATATACACTAGCAGACTGACCAGGAGGAATATTGCCGATTTTATGTACAGTAGTATCTGGAACTAACTCGCCTTGAGCATTAGTAAGATAACCTTCCCAAGTTGCGGAATTATCATCAGGGTTCAGCACGAAATTCAGGTCTAAAATACTTAAAAGTCCAGTATTAGAGAATTTGATTTCTCCTTTAATCACTAAGGGAGAAGTAGGATCTGTATAAACTTCAGAGAAATATGAATGTTCAATTTTAAGATAAGCATCTTGAAATGTATCTGTTTTCCAATTGCTAGTAGTAGCAGTCATCGATTAGCTCCTTGAGGTGTTAAAACGATATGAACATCAATGGTTTTTAACTTTTGATCTTTTTTACCAAGAGAGAGCAATTCCTTCTTAGTAATCAACTATTTGAAATCACTAAATTTTCTGAACACTAATAATGTTTTCTTGGCTCAGAAGTTATACCTTTAACATACTTTGCTTCTGAATTTGATAGTTCAGTTAAATTCAGGATTTAAAATCTCAGGTAAATTCAGGTAAATTTAGGTGATGATCTATCACGCATCTAGTTTTTAACCGGAACTAGGCTCTAGAAGGCTTCTCAATTCGATAGTTCAGTGAAATTCAGGATTTAAAATCTCAGTTAAATTTAGTTAAATTCAGGACTTAAAATCTCAGCTAAATTTAGTTGAGAAGGCAGCTATGCTGAAGGAACCCACGGCTTAAGTGCTGAGATTTAAGCAAAGACGAGAAAGTTCCTCGCCCAAGGGGCGGCGCGTCTCGTAACAGCTAACCGTTTTTGTTACGGATAAATCCGTGGGCTTAGACCCGCCAGTGTGCTTTAGCAAGCGACTCTAAGCCAGCAGGATTGCACCATTCTGAATCAGCCCGATATCCCGCCCAGAACTGAAGTTCCGGGCTAATAGCTTAACGGCACTTGAAATGGACTGAAATCCTTGATCGGTCCTCTTGAGAGGACCCGACAGGCGGCGCACCACCCGTTATGAATGAAAGAAACTCCTTCTATTCCCTACTCCCTATTCCCTGCTCCCTATTCCCTGCTCCCTGCTCCCTGCTCCCTGCTCCCTGCTCCCTATTCCCTGCTCCCTGCTCCCTCTTCACTAGTTGCCACCGTCAAGGCAGGGATGCAAGAGTTTATACTAGACATCTCCAGGAATCATGTAGGGGAGTATTGCAATACGCCCCTACCAAGGATTTCAGCGAACGCATAATTAATTTTCACCACTATGTCTACTAGAAGCGATCTTGCTATTATACTTCGTGCCAGAAGTTGGCTATGATGAATCCAGCGTCAGATCTTATTATTCAAAAACTAGCCCACGAAGGAACAAGGACTAATGAGTGAATTAGTGCTGCTTAAGAATGGCGATTTATTGGATGAGTTGGAGTTGCAGCTCTTGATTTTCGTGGCTATGTTGAATCATAGTTGGATCACCCCTAGTGAAATGACGGAAAATCTACGCCATTCAGCATATGATTGTGAGCGAGCTTTTGTCTTTGATACTTTCGAGTCTCTGTTCGAGATTGGCTGTTTGACTAGAGGTTGGATAAATAAATATAAATGCTTTGGCTATACCCTCACGGAAATTGGAGTATCAAGACAAATTTTCTTGATTGAGTATTTCAAAAGTTTACGTGCCCATCAAAGGATGTCCCAACAACAGAAAATATAGATCTTCATCTGTTGGTCAATTCTGTTAGATAAAATCAATTAAATCTTTATCTAGAAGTTCTCTGGATTTCATCAAACTTAGTACGCACTGCTTGTATATCTTGCCACATTAACCATTTGGGACTACCGACTTCACGCGAAGCATTACGCAGCAAGTAAGATGGGTGAAAAATTGGCATACACAAACGTCCTTCCAACTCCATCCACTGTCCACGAATTTTGCTAATGCCACGCTTATCACCAGTTAAATCTTTGACGGCAGTTGCACCTGTCAAGAGAATGATTTTTGGCTCAACTAGACGAATTTGTTCTAATAGATAGGGTTTACAAGCCGCCATTTCTTCATTAGTAGGAACTCGGTTCTCTGGTGGGCGGCATTTAACCGTGTTGCAGATGTAAATGTCTTTTTCTGTATCCAGGTTTACAGATGCCAAAATTTTATCTAACAACTGTCCTGCTTTGCCGACAAAAGGTAACCCAGTTTCGTCTTCATTTTGACCTGGGCCCTCCCCTATAATCATAATTGTTGCCTTAAGGTTCCCACGTCCAACAACTGCATGAGTACGGGTGTTTCCTAATGCACAGCGATGACAATGGTTACAGTGCTGTGCTAACTCAGTCATGCTGGCATAGGTTCCTGAAGGAATCGGAATTTTAGCATTTGTAGGGATCAGATCTTTTTGATCAAAGCTGGATTCCTCAAAGAGGCTGAGTTGGTGTTCGTTGGTCATGAAAATTGAGATGTTGGCGTCAGCGCAAGCTGTTTAATATTTGGTGTAGATGCCTAACAAGCAGGCTTCGCTGTATGTTTTGTGTTTGTTTCATATTACAGCAATTTTTACCTACAAATCCCCTAATTTTAATGATGGGGATTCTCCCTGCTAAGAGCTCCCTCTTTGTAGAGTGCAGCGGCTTCCTCTGGAGCCTGAGCAACTAATCGATGTCTACTATAGAAAAAGTAGTAGACAGTCGCCACAAGCAGGACAATTCCAACCCCCCAGATACCAGGCTGGTAGTCAGGTACAGAGACACACGCAACTAAGGCAAAAATTGCGAGTGTCACCCCAACTACCGCCCCCCAAATCCCCAATGGGCTTTCATAGGGTTTGTGTAAATGAGGACGACTGAGCTTGATCTTGATGTAGCTGAGCATGGCGAGAATATAAGAGATCACTGCTCCAAAAACAGACATATTCAAAATCACAGCATCTACGGCAGACGCTTTACCATTGGCAACTAATACAACACAGATCAATCCGACTAATGTTCCGAGAATGAGTGCTCTAGAAGGCAGATGGTTTTTGCTAGTGACAGAAATCCAGCGCGGTATATAGCCAGCACGAGAAAGAGAGAAGAGTATACGCCCATAGCCGTAGATCAAGGTTAGTAAGCTAGCCCCCAAGCCAAGAGTTAACGAGCACACTGTGAGAACTTCACTAGTAGAACCCTTGCCAAAGTAAGCCTCCAGTCCGTCTGCAAGCGGTACATTTGATTTACCAATTGCAGCAGCGCCACCACCTACTCCAGAATTCAGCACTAGGGTAAAAACGGAAAGGACAATTAGGGTGACCATACCTGAGATCAGTGCGGCTGGCATCTTCCTCGGCACGTTTTCAGTTTCTTCACTTGCCACTGGGAGAAGTTCGATCGCCAGGTAGAACCAAATAGCATAGGGGATTGCGGCAAAAACACCTTGCCAACCTTTAGGTAGCCACGCTGATTGCCCTGGTTCAGCAGGAATATTGAAAAGTAGTTCTGGTTTGAAAACACCTGATTCGGACATACTCAAATAGAATATGCCTAACACCATGATTGCGACTAGAGTCATGAAAAGACTTACCTGCAAAGTGAGTTCCAAACTATGAATACAAATCGCCACGAAAATAGCATAGAGAAGTAGCCATACAAGATAACTCGGTATTGAGGGAATCAAAGGCTTGAGGTAGTTGCTCATCCCAAAGACTAGTGCGGCAGTTGCCAGTACATACTCAATGGTGACGGCTACACCGCAAATAAATCCCCAAAATGAACCAAAGGCGTTGCGAGTGAAAGAATACAACCCACCAGCATGGGGTAGCATTGCCGACAGTTCAGCAAGAGTGCAGACCATGCATGTGTACATGATTCCCATCAGGATACTAGCGATCGTTAAACCCCAAAACCCACCTGCTACTAGACCATAGTTCCAACCAAAGAAATCACCAGAGATGACAGCGCCAACACCTAAACCCCATAAAAGGAAAGAATCAGCACTTCCTTGTAGTCGTCGTCGCCTGAAATAATTTTCAGACACATTCTTGGAAGAAACAAAATTTTTAGATTTTTGTTTTAACATATTTTAACGCTCAAGGTTAAAAGAAAATTTAACCAACATTGGTGAATTGTTGTGCTGTGATCGAGGTGGGTAGTCTATCAGAACGATATTTCTCAGCAATTCGCAGCATAGCTGACAAACTCCGCTCTACATCAGCATCAGTTGTTGCCCAAGAGTCTGCTTGTTCCACGCCAGTTGTGAGGTGAGCCAAAGACGGCTCAGCAGCTGCCCAAAGTCCAAAGGCTCCATCTACATGCACTTATCTAACCCCTCAAGATAACGAATTGCGTATTTAGCTGTCTTTTCTAAGAGTGTCCGCATATCCTTGTCTTTTGCTAAGTCAAATTAAATGGTTTACTTAAGGTAATAAACAATAGGATTGTCTCAGGGGTTTTGATGTTTTAGTTTGCTTGTTGTAGGATGTAATGAAAGTTTCACAATGCTGCTTAAGTTCTGAATTAGACAAGATTCAACATCCCGATAAATATTGTAAGAGTGATGCAATAGTCACAAGAAATCGAAGCACCATGCTTTTTGAAAATTTCATGGCAATTTCTAAACAGTTAGACTTTATCTCTCTAGTCAGATGAGTTCTTCAGAGAGACTAAACTGTCTTGGTCGTTTTTTTGATGGTTACGCTGCACCTGCACCTAACTTGTAGCGAGATTAAGTGAAAGATATTTTCTTAGTACTATCTTGTTTTTACCGTAGGCGGTGATAAGCACTCTCAAACCATTTTTCAGTAAGGAATCGAGTTTGCTATGACATAAAAAGCTACAGGAGAAATTTGGAGGTTATGGAAATAATTCTCAATCAGCAAAGACGAGAAACCTCATTTTTTGTTAAACTTTGCCGCTCAATTTCTTCGATCTTTTTAAAGCGCATCACCTTTGAAAATTTATTCTGTAGGTTTGTAAGCTTGCGTGCCACCCCATTAAATTTTTACCTTGATATTAAGTACAAATATATCCTCAGTTATTGAGGAAGGTTTGTAAACCGTATGATAGACGTTTCACGTCATACTATATTTTTATTTTTCTAAGTAAAAATCCTGGCTACTCTTTGTGCTGATATTCGACGAATTATTTGACCAGAGCGAAAAATTGTGATTCTTGGCAACTAACTTTTGGTTTACTGAGGTTAGAATAAGGCAGAGAGAGGACAGTTCCAGGGAAAAAACTTCACCACCATGCATGAAAATGTGGTCACTTTTAGTCAAGGTTGAGACAACAAGGTAGTCCAAAAGTTGAGCAATTCTACGCAGAGACAGAAACAGGGTATTCTTGCTAAAAGAAGCAGTGCTAATGTAACTTTTTAGTCAGGAGCCAGAATTTATCAGAGTTTGGTATCAGTATCTGTCTTCCTACACCTCCGACACTAACTCATCTGTTGCCAACATCACCAATAACTGTGCCTCACTTAACAGATTAATCTCCAATTCTTGTGCCTTTGTTAACTTAGAACCCGCATCTTCTCCCACAACCAGATAGTCTGTTTTTTTGCTTACAGAATCTGTCACCTTCCCACCAGCTTTTTGGATCAATGCCTTTGCCTCATCCCGCTTTAAAGTGGGTAGTGTACCAGTAATCACAAAAGTTTTACCTGCAAATTGTTGATTTTTAGCATCAACTGCAGGGACTTCCTCCGTACCAGCAAGTTGCAACCCAGCTTCTTGCAGGCGAGAGATTAAAATTTGATTCGCATCAATGCGAAACCACTGGTAGACAGATTGGGCTATTTCGGCACCGATACCGTAAACAGTTTCAATTTTTGCCTGGGAAGTTTCCGCCAACTGTTCGACTGTGGGAAACTTCTCAGTCAACAATTGGGCATTGACACTGCCAACATGACGGATACCTAAACCATACAACACCCGTGACCAAGGTTGATTTTTGGATAAAGCGATCGCCTCCACTAACTTCTGTGCCAACTTTTTCCCCATGCGTTCCAATTCATATAACTTGTCTTCTGTCAAGTTGTATAAATCAGCAACAGAATGCACCACCGCTTTATCCACGAGTTGATGTACAAGCTTTTCCCCTATACCTCGAATATCCAAAGCATCACGACTGACCCAATGTTCTATCGCCCCTTTGAGGATAGCTGGACAGGAAGCATTGACACAGCGAGTGACCGCCTCACCCATCTCCCGCACGACTGGTTGACCACAGACTGGGCAATGGGTAGGCATAACAAAGGGTTTGGCGTCAGATGGACGGAGTTCTGGAAGAACCCGCAACACTTCCGGGATAATTTCTCCAGCTTTGCGGACGATGACGGTATCGCCAATGCGGATATCTAATTGAGTGATGCGATCGCTGTTGTGTAGCGTTGCGCGGGAAACAGTAGTTCCAGCAAGTTGTACAGGTCGCATTTCTGCTAGGGGAGTCAGTGCACCCGTTCTACCCACATTCACAGCGATATTTTCGACGCGGGTGGGTGCTTCTTCTGCTGCATACTTGAGTGCGATCGCCCAACGGGGAAACTTCTGCGTAAACCCTAGTTGTTCTTGCAGCTTAAAAGAATTTAGCTTCACCACGACCCCATCAGTCATGTATGGTAAATTCAGCCGCTCTGTGTCCCAGTATTCATAATATTCTGCAACCTCATCTAAAGAGCAACACAGCTTATGGTTAGGGTTGACTCGAAACCCCATCTTTTCCAACAATAAGAGAGATTCCCACTGCGTATTAGCAATACTCGCATCATCCCTACCAGGAATATGTAACGTGTAAGCAAAAAAATCTAGCCGCCGTCGCGCTACGATCCGAGAATCAAGTTGCCTCAGTGTACCAGCCGCAGCGTTTCGAGGATTAGCAAATAACCCCTCACCTGCTTTTTGCCTTTCTTGGTTAATTTGTTTGAACACAAACAGTGGCAAAAACGCCTCACCGCGCACTTCTACCCTCTCCGGTAGAGAATTTAACTGCAAAGGAACTGAGCGAATTGTCCGCACATTTTGGGTGATTTCTTCGCCCATCACTCCATCACCCCTAGTTGCACCTCTAGTGAGAGTACCATTTTCATAGGTTAACGCCAAGGCAGAACCATCAATTTTCAGTTCGCAGACGTACTCTACCGTCTCTAGGTTAGGTACTTGTCGCCGCCAACGCTGATCCCACGCCTTTAATTCATCAATGTTAAAGGCATTTTCTAAACTGTACAGTGGAATGTTGTGGCGCACCGAAGTAAACTGGGTAACTGGCTTTTCACCCACTCGCTGAGTCGGGCTATCCGGTGTCACCAATTCTGAGTATTGGGTTTCCAACTGTTGCAATTCTCGATACAGTTGGTCATAGACCGCATCCTCCATGATCGGAGAATCTAGGACATAGTAAGCATAGCTAGCCTGTTGTAGTAATTGCCGCAATTCTTGCACGCGCTGTTTGACTTCCAGGTTGATCGATTCCACCAAATGCATCTCCATCAATCAGTAGCTAATAGCTTAATTAAATTTAACAAAAAGTCAATGAAATGAGTAGGAACGAATGGTGGTGTGGCGAAATAAAGAGACCCAACTATGCCCAAACGATAGTAATAGAACGCCCATTTTTTGTAGCTGTAACTTCAGTTGCTAAACGTTCATCTATAGGCAAAGCCTTGGTACGTAAATCGAAAATAACTAACCAACCAAATTTTACCCCCAACCTTGCCAAATAGGAATCTAATTGTTCAATACCTGATTGGGTTGGGTCTCCCCTTTGATCCCGCCAAGCTTTTAACTCGATTCCCAATGTGACATTCCCATATCTTAGACACAAATCCATGCGATCCCGTCCAATTGCATATTCGCGTTCTAAGGTTCCACCTCCATTCACCACACGATGCAAAAATGCCATGAGTACCAAGTGGGGTGCAATCTCATGGTAAGCTGCGCTACCAAGTAATGGTTCCCCATGTTGTCGCCAAAATGCTAAAAACGCCTGCAATAAAGCATCTGTGTCTAACTCACCTGACTTAGTTAACCAAGTAGGTGCGATTTGAGGCAAAGAAGCCATCGGTGTGACTGTTAATACTCTGGGTAACACCTCACGGTAAATTGGATTGGCGATCGCTAATCCTCCCAAGGGATCCATTTTGCACAAACCCAGGTCAATCACAAACTGAATGTCATCATTAGGTACATCCCCTAGTTCTAAACCTGCAAGTATCGGTTGAATAATTGCCTTGACTTTCGGTTCTCGTAGCCTTTCCGCAAGGGAATCAAGATGGGTATCTTGCCTTTTAATCAGCACTTCTTTTGCTGCGTGAATATGCTTAGGTGTGATTGCGATCAAAGTATCCGTTACCATTTCTTCGACAATTTCTTTGGCAAGGGCATTTACCAACCAAGGCTGTCCCTGAGTCAAATCAAATGCTGTCTCAATTGCTTCTTTTGTAAAAACTTGTCCCGTATCGTCAGTATGTTGTTGGTATAGTTGCCCAACTTCCATCGCATTAAAATCTCTCAAGGTTAGGGAGCGGACTTTGATATTAAAGGGACTTGCTGTATTTAATTTATCACTACCCCCAGAAGCAACCTTATAATCCCGCACATCTCGTAGACCTATTAACCCCACGGATAAAGGAAAGTTTTTAGGGCGTTCTGGATAACCATCGCGTAACTGCCGTAAAATTGAAATCAGTGCTGTATCCTGCAAAGAGTCAATTTCATCGATAAACAGTACCAAAGGTCGTGGTGAAGCTTGTGCCCATACCTGCAAACTAGCTCGAATTCTTTCTCCTGTCTCAGCTTCCGACCAAGCAGGTGGTTGTAGTTCTTGAGGTAAGCGGACTGCGGTTGTATCACGCCAAGCACCAAGAATTGCTAATTCCGCTGTTCCAGGATCATCGCTAAACCGTGCGCCCACCTCCGCAGATACCGTAACTGCTGTGTAGCGTCCACTTTCTGTCAGTTGTTTTGCCAAGGCTAGCATTGCAGTAGTTTTACCAGTTTGGCGAGGAGCATGGATGACAAAATAGCTTTCTTGGGCAATGAATCGCTCTAAATTTGGCAACCGAACAGTTGGCGGTAGCATGTAGTGAATATCTGCTTTACAAGGACCTGCGGTGTTAAACCAACGAGGCATAGGAATTTTGAGTACTTTTGTTGAGGTGTCCTTAGTTTAACGCTTCGGGTGGCAGCTACTCTTATTCAACAAATCCATAATGTGCCATCGGATAATAATGCTGCCTCACAATGGATGATGGGAAGAGATGGGGTCATAGTTACAAACTCCACATATCTGTCTATTAAGAAAGTCACAAGGTGAACTACCCACCTTGCCCTACACCTGAAACCACGCCGTCAGCGCCACCGCCAGCGCATCTGCTGCATCATCTGGCTTAGGAATCTGATCCAAATTTAACTCCCGCGCTACTGCCTGCTGCACGTCATATTTATCAGCATTACCGTGCCCGGTTAAAGCTTGTTTTATTTGGGCAGGGGTAAATTCTACAGTCGGAATACCACACTGCCCCAACACCAACATTAACACTCCCCGCGCCTGAGCCACTAGTATAGTACTAGACATACGATAAAAGAATAATTTTTCAATTGCTACCAACTCAGGTTTTAATTCCTCCATCAAGGTGTGCAAATCATCATATAAAGTACACAGCCGCTGTCCCATTTCCGTATGTGCTGGTGTACTAATTACACCAAAGTCTAATAGGCTTACTGAAGCATCTTGCACTTTGGTTTGATTTTGGTGGCAAATAATTGCCCCAAATCCCAAAATTGCCAGACCCGGATCTAATCCTAAAATTCGCTTTTCCATGAACTTTTATGTAACCTAGTCTGGGTATGGTATTACTAAGGTGCTGGCATATTTGATTACGCCCCTTGAGTCAAATAGAATCGAAAAATTTAATAATTCCACACTTGGCTTTTAAGCCATGTAGTGTACATTTTCTGTTAATCATTGTTTGTACCACTGCTCCAAATAAGGTATGTCAATTGGTTTTCTCAGACAAGCCCTAAACGCACTGCAACAGCAGTCACGCCGTCGCACTCCCCACCGAGTCAGCCAATGGTTCAAGTGGTTGTCGCCTGGACTCTCGGTAAAACGCTGGTTGCTGATTAGCGTCGGAGGTGTGCTGCTTGCCAGTCTGGGGTTAGCTATTTCGATTAAACTGACACCAATTTTTTGGATGATTCAGTTACTGAGGGACTTTCTGGGACTAATCACAGACATTTTACCCTACTACATTAGTGGGCCCATTGTGCTGTTGGCTGGCTTACTGTTGCTTCTTTGGGGACAAACCCGCACAGTAGGTTCAATTACTAAGGTACTCAGACAGGAAGGGGATGAAGAACTCATTGATGTTCTACTAGCACATCGCCGATTGTATCGAGGCCCAAAGATTGTGGTGATTGGAGGTGGCACGGGACTTTCTACATTACTCAGGGGACTAAAAACTTACAGCGCTAATACTACCGCGATAGTGACGGTAGCAGATGATGGCGGTTCCTCAGGGCGGTTACGCCGGGAAATTGGCGTTCTGCCACCAGGCGATATTCGCAATTGTTTGGCGGCGTTGGCAGATGAAGAAAAGTTATTAACAGAACTGTTTCAGTACCGCTTTCGTGCTGGAGATGGTTTGACGGGTCACAGTTTTGGTAATTTATTTTTGACAGCACTCAGTGATATTACTGGTGATTTAGAACGTGCGATCGCCGCCAGTTCCAAAGTCCTCGCTATCCAGGGACAAGTCTTGCCAGCTACCCTGAGTGATGTTCGCCTCTGGGCAGAATTGTCCGACGGTCGCCGCATTGAGGGTGAGTCCAATATTACCGCTGCTGGGGGTAATATTGTCAAAATTGGCTGCACTCCTGAAAATCCGACCGCATTACCAGCAGTGATCAAAGCAATAAAAGAAGCAGACTATATTATTATGGGTCCTGGCAGTCTTTACACTAGCGTCATCCCGAATTTACTCGTATCAGAAATTGCTGATGCGATCGCCGCATCCGTCGTTCCCCGGATCTATGTCTGCAACATTATGACTCAGCCTGGAGAAACTCAAGGTTACACTGTTGCTGACCATATTAGAGCAATTGATGCTGCTTGCGGTCAATCCTTATTTAATGCTGTACTCGTACACAAAAAATCCCCATCCGCCCGTGCACTTATCCGCTACGCCCAACAAAATTCCCATCCCGTCTTCCTTGACCGCGACGCCGTCACCCAACTAGGACGGCGGATAGTCTTAGCTAATGTCATGCATGAAGATGAAACAGGCTGCGTACGTCACGATTCCCCAAAACTGGCACGAGTTTTGTTGCGGTGGTACAGTGGATCTCACCGATAAACCCATGAAAATTTTCCTGGCAGATGCAGTGGCGACGCGATCACTTGGGATCTCCCTCGGTCAATCTTTAACTCCTGGCAGCGTCATTTTACTAGAAGGTGATTTAGGCGCTGGTAAAACGACTCTGGTACAGGGTATTGGCGAAGGGTTGGGTATCACCTTGCCAATCATGAGTCCCACTTTCACCCTCATTAATGAATACACAGAAGGACGCCTCCCCCTTTACCACCTGGATCTCTATCGCTTAGAACCAAGAGAAGTCGCCGCTTTAAACTTAGAAACCTATTGGGAAGGTGTTGAGGTTACGCCAGGAATTGTAGCAATTGAGTGGGCGGAACGAATGCCTTACAAGCCTGATAGCTATCTCAAAGTGAATTTGACTTGTGGAGATGAGGACACTCGTCAAGCCGAAATTACCGAAGTAGTCATTAGTCATTAGTCATTGGTCATTAGTCAAGAGTTAAAAACCTATGGATATTGACTATTTGCATTGCATCCCAATTAGGTTAAATCTGCCACTACCGCGTTCATCAAACGCTATAACTAACATTGTCATTTTCGTTACCAAATCTTTATTGCAAAATTGTTTGACAGCAAATTTTGCTAGCATTAATATCTGCTGGCTCTTTGATTAATACATAGGCGACTACTTACGTATAATCGCTTATCTTTTTACTAAAGCTGGTATCAAATGAAGATTTTTTCAGCTTTAGTAGTTCTCTTAGAAGTGATATACAGTACAGATCAGTGCCAAGGTTCTGAAAGATCTGTACTTCAGGTAGATTTGACTTCTATGAGAACCGCACAAACTGTATTAAACAGAAATTTACGCAGACAGCTAAACTATGACAGAGCAAAATCGTTGTTAATCAGCGCAAGTGTTCAGCTATCAACTGTCTAGTACTGGGAGAGGTGTTCCCAGCCCAAACTACCTTGCAGCTTTCAAGATAGCATTTCTCCACTAGCGCCTCTGCTTACCAATAACAATTATGAATTATGAATTATGAATTATGAATTATGAATTCTTTCTTTTTATTCTTCTTAATAGGGAGCAAAAATCCGGAGAGTTGAGTACTCAAAGGAAAAAGATGAAGAAGAATTCAATTCTAACTCCTAACTCCTAACTCAACTCCTGACTCCTAACTCCTAACTCCTGACTCAACTCCTAACTCCTGACTCAACTCCTAACTCCTGACTCCTGACTCCTAACTCCTAACTCCTGACTCCTAATCAATAAAATTTAAAGCTTGACCCCGCACGTTAGTGTATAATTCGCCTTTATCGTAAACAATCTGACCACCGACAATAGTGATGGCAGGCCATCCGGTGAGATTCCAGCCTTCAAATGGACTCCAGCCACATTTGGTTAACAGTTCCTCGCGCAGAACTGGGTGGTAAGTGTTTAAATTTACCAGAACTAAGTCAGCATCGTAGCCGGGAGCGATCGCCCCTTTGTTAGGAATACCATAAGCCTGGGCCACAGCCAGTGACATCCAGTTAGCAACTTGGGCAAGGGTACACTGTCCTTCCATTGCGGCTGTTAACATTAAAGGCAGGGAGGTTTCTACCCCAGGCATTCCAGAAGGACTGTTGGGATACTCTTGGGCTTTTTCTTCTAGGGTATGCGGTGCGTGATCTGTGGCAATGAAGTCAATGACGCCGTCACGCAAGGCTTGCCAGAGAACCTCATTATCATGGGGCGATCGCAAAGGCGGGTTCATTTGCGCCAATGTGCCAATCTTTTCATAAGCATCAGTATTTAACAGCAAATGCTGTGGCGTTACCTCTGCTGTTACCCAACTCGGTTTATCTTGACGCAGCAAGTCTGCTTCTTCCGCTGTTGACATATGCAGAATATGTAGACGACGTTGATATTTTTTAGAAAGTTTTAATGCTCTTTTAGTTGCCAAAAGTGCGGCTTGATTGTCTTGAATCTGGGAGTGAACTGCTGGGTCATGAATTTCGGCAAATTCCTTTCGCCGTTGGTTGATTCTAGCTTGGTCTTCAGCGTGAACGGCAATTAAGCGCTCCCCTTGAGCAAAGATCGTCTCTAGTACTGCGTCCTCAGCAACCAGCAACTGACCATGCATCGACCCCATAAAAATCTTAATTCCTGGTGTTGGGTTAGCCAACAGCAAATCTGGTAGATGATCTGCCGTTCCTCCCACAAAAAAGCCATAATTGACAAGGCACTTTTCTTGGGCACGTTGCAGCTTATCATCGAGAGCTTGTTGCGTAATTGTTGGGGGGCGGGTATTAGGCATTTCTAGAAATGAGGTTACCCCCCCCTTAGCACAGGCACAACTTGCGGTAAACAGGTCTTCCTTGTATTCCAGTCCTGGTTCTCGAAAGTGTACTTGGGGATCAATCACTCCTGGCAACAAAGTTAGTCCTTGTGCGTCAATTTCTATGGTTGGTGTCACATTGGAGATTTCTGGTGCGACTTCGACTATGAGGCGATCGCACGTCAGCACATCCCCAATGACTAATTCACCATTGGGTAAAATAATTTGAGCGTGGCGAATTAATAAGCTGGTCGGAGATTGCATGAGGTATCAAGAGAATGGGGTGTGGGGTGTGGGGAACTTAGATGACTATAAATTTAGCTTAAACTTGGTTGGACGGCAGCGCGAAAGATTTGTGTATTTTTTTACAAAAAAGTCTATAGTTTTTAACTATGAGCAACCCTGTCAAGAGGAGAACATAGCTACGAGAATTAATTGGGATAGTTAAGATGAACAAATAGATTATCCCTGATCAGGCAATTGACTTGCCTACATCTAAGATCTTTACTTAAATAATTTCGTGCAAAATCAAGTGTCTGATAACAACTCTAGCCAAAAACCTGATGCCTCCTGGATCACAGAACTAGGTAGAACCATTGTATTGAGCATCGTGCTAGCCCTAGGAATTCGCACCTTTGTTGCCGAAGCTCGTTGGATTCCCTCAGGTTCAATGGAACCAACCCTGCATGGAACCCCAAACCAGTGGGAGGCAGACAAGATCATTGTCGATAAATTAAGTTATAAATTTTCTGATCCTCAACGGGGCAATATAGTGGTATTTATGCCTACAGAAGAGCTACAAAAGGAACAATACCAAGATGCCTTTATTAAACGTGTGATTGGCTTACCCGGAGAAAGGGTAGAACTCAAGGCTGGCAAAGTTTATATCAATAACAAACTCCTTCCAGAAAAATACCTTGCTGCCGGGCAGAGTACATCAATTGATGTTTGCACATCAGGACAGCAACCACCTTACCTTTCCCATCCCGAGACGATACCACCAAATTCCTACTTGGTTTTAGGAGATAACCGCAACAGCAGTTACGATAGCCGCTGCTGGGGTGTTGTCCCTCGCCAAAATATCATCGGTCGTGCA
Source organism: uncultured cyanobacterium (assembly GCA_903903925.1). GTDB lineage: Bacteria > Cyanobacteriota > Cyanobacteriia > Cyanobacteriales > Nostocaceae > Stigonema. The sequence goes on along the minus strand of CAIVAU010000126.1, from coordinate 17,175 downwards.
GTACTTCGCTTCTGGCCCTTAAATCATATTGGCACAATTGATAAAGGCCCTCTATATCCGTAAAGAGAGTGTGGGGAGTGTGGGAGGTGAGGAAAGTAAGAGTGTGGGGAGTGTGGGAGGTGTGGGAGGTGAGGAAAATATTACTCCCCCCTCTCCCCACACTCCCCACACTTCCCCCTCTCTCTTCTTTACCTCCCACACCCCACACCCCTAACTAATGACTAATGACTAACTCCCCACAGAAGTCTTTTTCCTAATTACTAACTACTATTTTCAGTCGCATAGCATAATAGAGATGTGACTGATCTGTTAGACCCTTTACAATCCTTAAATGAAGGGCACTGGTTCAAGCTCATCTGCGGAGCCAGCTACCAACATCTGCCTGCCGTCAGAAACTTAACTCTAGCCTACACATTGGCTGGTGCTGACTGCATAGATGTTGCTGCCGATCCATCCGTGATTGCAGCCGCACAGGAAGCGCGACAAGCTGCCACTCGTTTGACAAGGGAAGCCAAACTGCGGGGCTTTGGCTATGGAGGAACGTCGCCACTATTAATGGTGAGCCTTAATGATGGGGAAGATCCTCATTTTCGTAAAGCGGAATTTAATTCTACTGAGTGCCCCGCTGACTGTTCTAGACCATGCGAAAGGGTTTGTCCGGCGCAGGCAATTGTTTTCAACACCGCACAAGACAATTTTTCAGGAGTTATATCCGAAAAATGTTACGGCTGCGGTCGTTGCATACCAGTTTGCCCATATGATACAATTTATACTAGGTCATATGTATCGACGCCAGGAGCGATCGCACCATTGATACTGTCAAATGGGGTGGATGCTGTAGAAATTCATACTAATGTCGGGCGATTGGCAGAATTTAACCAATTGTGGCAAGCAATTTCACCTTGGGTGGAAAACCTAAAGTTAGTAGCAATCAGCTGTCCCAATGGTGAAGGTATGATTGATTACCTTCACGCCCTTTACGAGGCGATCGCCCCGTTGAAAAGTGCCTTAATTTGGCAAACCGATGGTCGTTCCATGAGTGGTGATATTGGAGATGGAACCACTCTAGCAGCCGTAAAGTTAGGGCAAAAAGTTTTGGCAGCCAAATTACCGGGATACGTACAGCTCGCAGGAGGCACCAACAGCTATACCGTTGCCAAATTAAAGGCAATGGGTTTACTGCGGAGAGTGAGGAGTAAGGAGTTAGGAATTAAGAATAAAGATTTGACTCAGCACTCCTCACTTCCTCACTCTTCAATAGCTGGAGTTGCTTACGGAAGCTACGCCCGTGTACTGCTGGCACCAATTCTTGAGCAGTTAGAAGTCAAGGAGGTGAATAAGACCAATGTCAAGGCGACTATCCGCCTAGAGGAAGAACCAGAATTACTCTGGCAAGCTGTAAAGCTTGCGCATTCTCTCGTTTCCCAGATCAAGTCACAGCAGTAGAGTCACGGTAGTGACCCCTGCGTTGCATGTTACAGACACTTTCCTATGGCTCATCGAAGAGTACAGAAGTGTCCTCGCTATCTCTAAAAACGTCACCATAGAAAGCATGACGATTACAGACGATCTCCAAAAGTTATTAGACATTTTGCCCCAAGACCTGCGGCAGATACTAGAGAAGCATCCCCAACGAGATAGTTTAGTAGAAGTAGTCTTGGATCTGGGTCGTCGCCCAGAGGCTCGTTTTCCCCATATCGCTGAGTATCTGAGCGAAATACCCATTGCTCAGGAACAGATAGATGATTGCATTCAGCGAGTGGGAACCTTTGGCGGAGATAATCGAGCAGGAATTGAGCAAACCCTGCACAGGATCAGTGCTATCCGCAACCGTACAGGTAAGATTATTGGCTTAACCTGCCGTGTTGGTCGAGCGGTATTCGGAACAATTGGCATGATCCGCGATTTGGTAGAAACTGGAAAGTCGATTCTCATGCTGGGACGCCCAGGCGTAGGTAAAACGACCGCCTTACGGGAAATCGCCCGTGTTTTGGCGGATGACCTCAATAAGCGAGTAGTAATAATTGATACTTCCAACGAAATCGCCGGAGATGGTGACGTTGCCCACCCCGCTATCGGTCGTGCGCGGCGGATGCAAGTGGCTCATCCCGAACTTCAGCATCAGGTGATGATTGAGGCAGTTGAAAACCATATGCCAGAAGTCATCGTCATTGATGAAATTGGTACAGAATTGGAAGCAATGGCGGCTCGCACTATTGCTGAACGGGGTGTTCAGTTAGTAGGTACTGCCCACGGGAACCAGATTGAAAACCTGATCAAAAACCCTACCCTCTCCGATTTAGTTGGTGGTATCCAGGCTGTGACACTGGGAGATGACGAAGCTAGACGGCGAGGCTCTCAAAAAACCGTTTTGGAACGCAAAGCTCCTCCTACCTTTGAAATTGCCGTAGAAATGTTAGAACGGCAGCGCTGGGTAGTCCATGAATGCGTTGCTGACATGGTAGATAATCTTCTCCGGGGGCGTCAAGCTAACCCACAAGTGAGAACTGTTGATGAAAATGGCAAGGTGACGATGACACGCCAATTAACCGTAGTCAACGGTCGTGCCCATGCACATGCCATCAGTGGGGAGGAGTCTTTGATGCCGGCGCGACAAGCTAACGGCTGGCGTGCCTCTGGGCAAATGCTACCACTACCACCATTGTCTTCAGAGCGAGAAAGGGTTTCTGGGCAAACTGAGTTTGACCGCTTGCTAGATGAATCCTTAAATTACTCTGACGGCTTTGATTTCACTGCCATTAGACAAGCAGGTCCCAACGGTGAAGATTTACCACTGCACGTTTATCCTTATGGCGTCAGCCGTAGCCAATTAGAACAGGTCACCCAAGTGCTGAATTTACCAGTGGAATTGACCAAGGATATCGATACAGCTGATGCAATTTTGGCACTGCGATCGCACGTCAAAAATCATGCCAAATTACGGCAAATGGCGAAAGCCCGTCAAGTGCCAATCCACATGATTAAAGCCAGCACCATTCCCCAGATTACCCGTGGCTTACGGCGGCTGCTAAATCTTGACGAACCAGATAGCGCCGATGATCGCGAACTACAATTATTCCTCCACAGCGGGAGCGATGATGAGATGGATGCCCTAGAAGAAGCAAGACTTGCCGTAGAGCAAATCGTTATTCCCAAAGGACAGCCAGTCGAGTTATTACCCCGTTCTGCCTCTGTACGCAAAATGCAACACGAGTTGGTAGAACACTACCGCCTGAAATCTCATAGTTTCGGGGAAGAACCAAATCGGCGTTTGCGGATTTATCCAGCTTAACCTCACCCCTCATCCCCCTCTTTGCGCTTCAAAGAGGGGGCGATAAAATCAACTTATAATTAAGTAAACCACCACCTATATACCTAACATTAAACAAATAGAAAAAATGACACAACTATCTTCTAATCAAACGCCACGTCGAGGAAGAGTATTCCCAGAACGTCAACTTTTACCCGAAGAGAAAGCACGGCGTCAGGCTGAGTGGGAAGAGTTTAATCAGCGTTGTCAGGTGATTTTTGAGCGGGTGCAAGCGACGCTTATTAAAGAACATTATGACTGGTTTATGTTTATTGAGCCTGATAGTGGAGACTATTTTATAGATCCAGATGAAATAGTAGTTAGACAAAAGGCGCGTGAAAAACACCCTGATCAACTGTGTCTGATTCTCCGCGTCAATGAAACCGGAGTCTGCGGTCGAATATGATTTCAGGTGAGTTTAATAGTCAAGGTGAGTTAATCTTTGAAATCGGTTTGATTGCTGCTGATGGTGATATTATTCCAGTTAAGGCACTACTAGACACAGGATTTACTGGCTGGCTGGCAATTGACAACCAAGATGCCGATAGTTTGGGTTGGATTGTAGACACTAATCCCAGCAGAATGCAGACGGCACGAGGAGAAGCACGGTTTAATATGTATCAGGGAACCGTGCTTTTAGATGCAGAGGAGTTTACAGTTCCAGTATTAGGTGGAGATGAACTGCAAGACATTCTTTTAGGTGTACTCTGGCTGCAAACAAAGCGGCTGGTGGCAGATTTTCCTGAAGGATTGCTAATGCTGGGTTAGGGGCAAATACCAACGTCACGCTACGCAATTATGATGGAGCATCTGTTTCCTGGAATGGGCGGTCGTCATCGACAAACGCTATCTTATGGAAAATCACCTGATTTGAATTTATCACCAAGGCAGGCTTTAGCTTGTTAAATTCTGTTGACTCGTCAAGGCAAAATGTCAGCAATAAACTGCTCGCAGAAATTACACAAGAGCGTCAGCCTGTTAATACTTAGCTAGTTAAGTCGGGTAGAAGCATGAAGTCGTTGGCAGTGACAGCATTAATATTTTGAGGCGAGATACTCCCTAAATCTTGCTAGGTGAACAATAGATGATTGAATCTCACGGAGATAATTGCCAGTTAGGATTAGTCAAAGCATTTAAGACATGATCCTGCCATTCCCCATTTACTAGTAGGTAGTCTCTGGCATAACCACGACATCTCGTGGCATCTGTAATCTTTATTTCCTGGATGCGATCGCTGAACAGACGGCTTTTGATGATCTTTGCCTAAAATGGGTAAACGGTGAAATCATTCGTGACCAAAGAGCAACTCAACAAATCAGCGATCAAATCTTTCATCCAGTTACTGTCAACAAAACTCCCTTAGTTCTCTTTGTTAAGGGGACTAATTTTCAAATTCAAGTTTGGCGTGCGCTTCTGAGGGTTCCGTTTGGGGGTATGACAACCTACCAAGGTTTAGCTGAGGCAATGGGTCGTCCAACTGCGGCTAGGGCTGTCGGTAATGCATTAGGTCGCAATCCAGTTGGGTACTTGATTCCATGCCATCGGGTGATTCGGGAATCTGGCGAGTTAGGTGGTTATCACTGGGGATTGGAACGTAAGGTAGCTATGCTTGGTTGGGAAGCGAGTCGAAATCAAGAATTGGAATAACTAGAGTGCAACTTATCGATATTTTGCTCCCAATTCGCCCCATCAAAAGGCACAATCTCAAACCTTGCCACGACATCACCATCTAAACAGCGTACATTCACGTCAACGCAGTCAGGGTGACTGCGGGGAATATAAAAAGAGTGAATTCCACAAATGCGGCAAAATTTGTGCTGGGCAACTCCTGTGTTAAATCTGTAGGTTGTTAATACATCTTCGCCTTGCAGCAAATTAAACTGACCTTGGGGCACAATTAAATGTAAAAAGCCCTTCTTTCTACAGATTGAACAGTTGCAATCATCAGCTTTGTGCTTGTCAACCACTACCCGGAATCGTACTGCACGACAGTGACAACCACCTTCATAAGTTACGGGTTTTTCTTGAGTTTCCATAAATTTAATTCTCTTGGAGAAGGATAAAACTAACATTTGCGGGAAGCCCCTGCGCGTCTAAATCTAAATATATTGTGAAAAATATAGAACGTGATATATCGATTACTACCATATACTAATATGGGTTGTACTGATCTTGATGAGGTTCAAAAAAGTTTGGGAATCAACCAACCTAGAGGCAAGCTCATCCGTAAACTTCACATTTTGACTCGTCTAATTCATAGTGAGAATCTCTAATAAAATGCCAATTCAACGCTTTTGGAGCATAGCTGTCACAGCTGTGCTTATGTGCTTCATAGTCTGTTTTCCAGCGTCAGCCCAAGTCATAGCACCTGAGAAACCGTCACTCCAGCCAACGGTAACAAAACCGCAGCCCACGGCTGACAGCCCTCACCTGCTTTTAGGAAATCCTAGTGGTGCGACTGCAACTGTTACGACTCCTAATAACTACTTGATAGAAAGACCACAGTACGCTTTGTCTTATAACCGAGATAAGGGAATTCCCAATTGGGTTTCCTGGCAGCTAAACAAGAGCTGGTTAGGGACACTAGAACGCCCAGCATTTAGGCCAGACACGACACTGCCAGAAGGTTGGTATGAAGTAAAACCCAGTGATTACACGAATAGTGGTTTTGATAGAGGTCATATAATACCAGCTGCTGATAGAAATAACACAGAAGAAGACAGCGCAGCAGTATTTTTAATGTCCAATATCATCCCCCAGGCCCCTGACAATAACCGAGGGCCGTGGGAACAACTGGAAAGCTACAGTCGGCAATTGGCAAAACAAGAAAAAGAACTTTATATTGTTGCAGGTACCAGCGGCATCGGCGGTGTCGGCAGTAATGGAGGAGAAACTACTCTTGCCAAGGGTAAGGTTACTGTCCCAGCAAGGACTTGGAAGATTATTGTAGTCTTAGATACACCGGGTTTAGGCTTGAGCGGTATCACAAAAAATACCCGTGTCATTGCCGTTAATCTACCCAATGAACAAGGTATCAAAGAGGTGAAATGGACTCAATATAGAACTTCTGTTGATCAGCTAGAAAAACTCACAGGCTATGATTTTCTCAGTAATGTGCCGTCAGAAATTCAGGAGGTGATTGAGGCGAAAGTTGATCAAACAATAATTATCCCAACGCCCAGTAATTACAGAACTAACACACAATAGGGTGTCACAAGAGTTTGTCATTAATAATGACCAAGAACGGCTAAAGGAGGATGGATGATCAGGAGGATGGATGATACCGTTAATGTTGCGATCGCACTCTACTAGTAAGACCAATGACTAATACGCAAATCAAAGATCAACTAACCGAAGCATCTAACGGTTTACTTCTGATGAGTGAGAGTGAATATCCCCTAGAAGCATTCTTGTGGGATGTCACCGCACCCGCAACATCTGAGAAAGTTTTACAACAAACCAACAACTCTCCAGATACACCAGTTAAAGTTGTCACAGTAGATGATTTCTTTAGTGTGGCCACAACTGCTGAAGACTGGCACGAAGATGAGGAGAAAGAAAGTGTCAAGAAATTTCAAGCACTGGTGCAAACTCTCAAGGCTAATTTGAAGAATTTGCAAGTGTATCGTCTAAAGGAAATTGAGATTGATGTGTATGTAGTCGGTGAAACCCCGACAGGGAATTTAGCGGGGCTTTCCACCAAAGTTGTAGAAACTTGATTTGCAATCACCCCTGTCTCTACAACTCCTAACTCCTAACTCTTGTGATCCACTTGGAGGTGGGCAAATAAACTTTGTCTATCGATAGAACCAGCGTTATTTTCCCCTTCTTTCACCTCAAACGTGACATTGCAAGCCTTGGTTTGTTGGAGCGCTTCTACACAGATTTCAGCCGCATCTTCTCGGCTGATTTTTCCCCTAATGTTATCACCTTGCTCGAAGATTAACTCCTTACCTCCTGGTTCTTCGGTCAACGCACAAGGTCTAATAATAGTATAAGGGATTCCACTTTCCCTTATACTATCTTCTCCCTTCAACTTCCACGTCAAAATTCCTCCTAATTGGTCATTGAGTTTGACTGCTGGTGGTTCTTCATCTAAGTTGATTCCAGGACGTCCAGGACGAGTCACACCTGCTGAACTAACCAGGACAAACTGTGGTAAATTTGTACTGCCATAAGCTTTTATTGATTCCACTTGCAAAGCGAAACCACCTGGTGAAAATTTGGGATTTAATTCGCCATCATGTTCAAACTTGCTCAACATGAGTTGAACCGCAAAAATTTTACTCTTCTCAATTGGTGGGCAGTTTTTTACCGTTTTTGCCCGAAATACGGGAATAAAATCTGTAAAAGGAATCCGAACATCTATCCAGGTATTTGCTACGGTATCAAAAGAATAGCTATAGGCAATACTATCCCATTGGGTTTCTGTCCGTAAGAAAAATTTGTAGCGGTTACCGTCGCCTCTGACACGTAACTGTACACCTTGATAACCAGATAAATTCCAAGGTGGAGTGAAATTTTTCGTTCTTATAGAAGCAAATCCTCCAGAGTTAGCGGTTGAAACATTACCTGCGAATAAAGCTGTATCTTCGATGAACTGGATATTACTTTCACTGACGCCACCCATGACGACATCATCAACAGCACCCCAGTTATTTTTTAATTCAGTTGATGGATTTGTGAAATCAAATAATACTTTTTCACCTAATTTTGGCAAATATTTAGCTGCTGCTTGCACCAAGTTTTTCACACCTTGATACTCTACATTTTCTGGGGTGTCACCGACAATTTCTGGCTGATAAAATTTGACACCTTGGTAGTATTTTTCTCGTTCTGGGGTATCTCCCTCTACAGGCTGCACACGAACTCCCGTACAACACACTACAGCTTGAAGATTCGCCATGACTTGGGAAGTCAAAGTTTCCGGTTTAGTAATATCTGCAACTACCAAATCAATATCATTACCAAGAGTCAACCGTGCTTTATCAAGATCGCGCACGATCGCCCGAACTTTATCACCCCGTTCAACCAGTCGTCGCACAACTCGCTTACCGACACCACCCGTTGCACCTGCTACCAATATTACACTCACCTTTTTTCCTCCATCAGATCTATCTTGATTATCCTTAGAACGACCGTGGAATAACTTTTGTATACAGTTGAGAAATGGGATAACCTCAAAGTAAGTCAGAGTTTCGATGAATCTACCTAAGTCCCATTGAGAGCGATTTTTGTCGGTCATACTAAGTCCTTCATCAGGGTTTTAGACATTTCAAATGGGTGGCTTATTGACGCGCCCCCTATACTGGTACAATTATTCAAATAGCAGTTTGGCATAAAAATAATTTAGCGACATCTACATTCATGCAGAAATCTTGACTCCTAACTCCTGACTCCTAACAAACGATGCTTCAATTTCAACCTCCTGGTTTTGGGCAAAAAGTTATCAATACCTCTTTGGGGTTGATGGTTTACTATACCCAAACGGCTACACCTTGGATGATTGCTGAGACTGTTGATTTACCCGATCTAGTCTTCCTCCACAACTTTGGTGGCGGTGCATCTGCCTATGAATGGTCTAAAGTATACCCCGCTTTTGCCGCTACTCATCGTATCTTAGCCCCGGATTTAATTGGTTGGGGTGAATCAGAACATCCGGCGCGAGACTACCAAATTAGCGATTATTTAACAACTATAACCGAGTTTATCAGGCATATTTGTCGTTCCCCTGTAACAGTAGTTGCATCTTCATTGACAGCCGCGTTGACTATTCGCCTCGCTATTCAACAACCTTTTTTATTCCAATCACTATTTCTGGTGTGTCCATCTGGGTTTAATGACTTTGGAGAAGGTGCTGGTCGTAGGCTTCCACTTCAAATGATCAATACGCCGTTGTTAGACAGTTTAATTTATGCTCTTGGCGCAGAAAATGAAGTGGCAGTACGCAATTTTTTACAAAGCTTTCTGTTTGTCAAGCCAGAACGAGTTTCTGAGGAAATGGTACAGGCTTATCTAGCTTCTGCACAACAAAAGAATGCTAAGTTTGCCGCTTTGTCATTTTTGCGAGGTAACCTTTACTTTGATCTGAGTTTGTATATTCAACAATTGACAATTCCGACAGTGATCTTTTGGGGTGAGGAAGCACAATTTACGAGTGTTAAGTTAGGGCGGAATCTGGCAAATTTGAACGAGACCGCAATTCGAGATTTTCAGGCGATCGCAAATACGGGAGTCCTACCTCATCTTGAAACGCCAGAGGTGTTCATTGGTTTGTTGCAACGCTATTTGTATTAAAAGCATCCGCCGCGCCCTGGAACAGGTGAAGCGCGGCGAAGGTCGTCCGGTATCGGAGGTGATCGCAGAACTTCGCCAGGAACTCGGTATTTCGGATGAGTGAGTTGTACCGGGTGATCATCACAAGTCTAGTTGCTCCTAACTCCTCATTCCTCACTGCCCAGTTGCTCTACTTCAGATGCAGACAAACCCGTTAACCTAGCTACCTGTTCTATTGTCATCCCTGACTGAAGTAAATTGCATACCATTTGCTGCAACTGCAATTGTACTTGTTGTAACTGCGACTCTGTGTGATCTGCGCGTTGTCGTTCTTGATCTGCGCGTTGTCGTTCTTGATCTGCGCGTTGTCGTTCTTGATCTGCCCGTTGTCGTTCTTGCTGTGCAATTTCCTCAGAAGTTGGTAGCAATTCTCCCTTGATTGTTGCCCAGCGTAACCAAGTGGCATCAATACCTTTGTAACTACCTTGCCAACGCTGCAATCCTAACTCTAATGACCGACTCACCAATTGGTTTTGCTCGTTTGGAACTAATTGTTGATAAACTCCTTGTTGGAGAAAGAAACCAGCCCAATCATCTGGTTTGAAGGGGTCAAACCAAAAATACTCTGATACCCGTAATTGATTTTGATAAATGAGCTTTTTCTCATTCTTGTCTTGTTCAGCAGTGCTGTCAGACAGCAACTCAATGACCACATCTGGAGCTCTACCCTCTTCCCAAACTACCCAACTGCGACGCTCTTTCTTCGGGACTCCCAACACCGCAAAAAAGTCTGGTCCACGAAAGTCTTGGTTTTTAACTTGCGCCAGACTAAAGTAGACAAACATATTACCGCCAACAAACCCGTCTGTTCTTTTTGCTAACCAGGGTAATAAGCTATCAATCAGTAGATCCATTTGGGCTTTATGCCGTGGACTTTCCATTGGCACTCCATCATCATAGGGAAGTTCTGCCTGAGTTGGCGGCGTTGTTACGTATGGTGCAGGGGTAGTTTCTAGCATGGCTTTTGAGATTCTGTGTAGCCAGTTCTGATTCTTTCATCTTACTTGATCACCATAGATATCAGCGGGTGGGACACTACCCACCCTACCTATATTTTTATGCGATCGCCTTTGTTGTCTTCTCCCGATCCAACTTAAGAATCAAAACTCCTAAGGGTGGTAGACATAAATCAAGGGAGTAAGAATTATTATGCATAGACCAATCATCGGTCCACTTACCTCCTAAATTGCCCATATTGCTACCGCCATATTGACGAGCATCGCTATTGAACAACTCAGTATAAAATCCTAACTCTGGAACACCGATGCGGTAATGGGAATGAGGTTGGGGAGTGAAGTTACAAACCACAACAATGAAATCATCAGAATCCTTGTCTCTACGGATAAACGACACCACACTATGGCGGTTGTCGCTACAATCGATCCACTCAAACCCTTCCTGTGCAAAATCCTGTGTGTACAAAGCAGGTTCAGCGCGATAGAGATGGTTTAGCTCCTTAAAAAATTGTTTCAGCTGTTGGTGTGCCTCATACTGAAATAAGCTCCAATCTAAGTCTGCCCAAACATTCCACTCACTCCACTGGCCAAACTCCATGCTCATAAACATAGTTTTCTTGCCTGGGTGAGTAAACATATAGGCAAACAGACAACGCACATTGGCAAACTTCTGCCATCTATCCCCTGGCATTTTGCCGATGATATTGCTCTTACCATGGACGACTTCATCATGAGACAGAGCAAGCATAAAGTTTTCGCTGTGGTGATACCACATACTAAAAGTGATGTTGTTCTGATGGAACTGGCGGAACCAAGGGTCCATGCTGAAGTAGTCCAGCATATCGTGCATCCAGCCCATATTCCACTTCAAGTTAAAGCCCAGTCCCCCTGTGTACGTAGGCCAAGATACCATCGGCCAAGAAGTAGATTCCTCGGCAATTGAGAGAATGCCTGGGAAATAGCTGAAGATAGTATAATTTGTTTGACGCAGAAAATCTGCTGCTTCTAGGTTTTCTCTACCGCCGTACTGGTTAGGCAGCCATTCTCCATCGTTGCGGCAATAATCGAGATAGAGCATCGAGGCTACAGCATCAACGCGAATGCCGTCGATGTGGTACTTGTCAAACCAGAAGAGGGCATTTGCCACCAAAAAATTCCGGACTTCGTTGCGTGCATAATTGAACACAAGAGTACCCCACTCTTTATGTTCGCCTTTGCGGGGATCAGCGTGTTCGTAAAGGTGAGTCCCATCGAAGAAAGCTAAACCATGACCATCTTTGGGAAAGTGACCAGGAACCCAATCGATAATCACGCCAATGCCGTTTTGATGGCATTGGTCAACGAAATACATAAAATCTTCCGCGCTACCATAGCGGGAGGTAGGAGCGTAATATCCAGTGACTTGATAACCCCAGGAACCATCAAAGGGATGCTCAGCAATAGGCAGTAATTCAAGGTGAGTGTATCCTAAGTCTTTAACGTAGGGAATCAGCCGCTCTGCCAGTTCCCGGTAGGTGAGGAAACGTGCATCTGGATTGAGTTCTGACACAGAGACTATAGGCTCAGTTTCACCATTGGGCAGTTTGGGGGGTTCGGCGCTAGCAGCGTGTAACCAAGAGCCTATATGTACTTCGTAGACTGAGATTGGTTGGGTGAGGGGGTCAGCACGACGCCGCACTTCCAACCACTCTTCGTCACTCCAAGTGTAGGTATCTAATTCAGTGACAATTGATGCTGTTTTGGGGCGGGGTTCTTGCTGGAAACCGTAGGGATCAGATTTTTCGTAAATGTGTCCTTCAAAGTTTTTGATTTCATATTTATAACGCTCTCCTACACTCACCCCAGGAATAAACAATTCCCAAACCCCGGTGGAACCTTTACGCATCTGGTGTTCCCGCCCATCCCAGTTGTTGAAATTTCCCAGCACTGAAGCGTTTCGGGCATTAGGTGCCCAAACGGCAAAATAGACGCCCTTAACACCATCTATTTCCGTGGGGTGTGCTCCTAGTTTCTCGTAAATCCGGTGATGGTTACCTTCAGCAAACAGGTGCAAATCATAGTCCGTCAGGTGGGGTGAACGGAAGGCGTAAGGGTCGTAGATGACTCGCTCATGGTCCCCTTCTTTAATCCTTAACTGGTAGTTTGCCAGCTCTTGTGTTTCAATAGCGCATTCAAAAAAGTGGGGATGATGCACTGTTTGCATCGGGTATTCCTTCCGTTCCTCAGGAAAGACTACCCACGCTGCACTTGCATTTGGTAGGTAAGCTCGCACAGCCCAGACACTTTTACCATTTTGTTCGATAAGATGGGAGCCAAGTATTTCAAAGGGGTCGTCGTGCTGATTCCAAACAATGCGGTTAACCTGTTCAGGAGCGGTCGTGGTCATAGACATGAAGCTACCTAACGTGGAATAAAGTGGGTAAGTAAATCGGCTTTTTATGATCTTCTATATCTATTCTTTACATTTATTCGCAAATTTTGCCGCCCGGATCATCGTACTTTAGAGCGAGTCTTTAAGGAGAAGAGGGAGATCATAGTGACTAATGGCTCTTGTAAAGACGCGATTCATCTTGTCTCTACAAGAGTCAAAATTTTAGAAAGGGAAAAAGTAGACGGAATGTTTTAAGTAAATCTAGCAGAAAAATATTTTGCCTGATTGAGGGAGCGAGTTTTGGGGTTGGACGTGCTTGGAGTTGCGCTTGTAATTCCGCGTATTCAGCAGCATTTAGAGGTTTACCATCAATTGGCGATCGCGCTTCAGTAATAATTTCCGTCCGTAATATTTCTTCTGGCGTATCTTCTGGTGGTGGTAATGCCAATACTGATGTCCCCCAACGACTGGTTAATGTCACCACTATGCTAGCCATCACAGTTAGCACAAAAAATAAAATGACATTTTTCGCTTTCCCTCTCCCCATCTCCCCTGCTCCCCTGCTCCCCATATCTAAAAATAAAGACCTGGCAAGGTCAAGTCTCATTACCAGGTCACTTTTATAGGTCATCAACAGACTATAAGAAAATAGTCAATAGCAATTGTTAGTGAGCGTGGTATTTTTTTTTACACTCTCAAAACTCGGTTATGATGATCGCTGTCATCAAGCTCTCTTTAGTTGTCAGGCGACAATCTAAGGTTTCGGTTTCTTGGTAGCGGTAGCTTTGGGACTGGTAGTAGAGCTGGGAGCAGTTGTAGACGCGCCACTAGAGTGTTCCATAGCACCACCGGGAGTAGACATAGCACCACCGGGAGTAGCAGAATCAGTCGGTTCAGCAGCAGGAGAGGTACTTGATGTAGATGAAGGTGTTGTGTCGCTGCCACCACCCTCACATGCCCCAAGAACTGTTGCCAGACTAAGCATTAGAGCCAAACTAAGGATTTTTGTTTTCATAACTCCTCTTTCACCAATTGCGGCCAGATTAATATTAGCCTGTTGAATACGATACCTTATTTGTTGCTTTTTTTTAAATGATCTTAGCTTATAGATAAATCTGTACGTCTTAGCCTTATAGTATTATGCAACAATTTTGGTTTTCTTTTTCGTGAGTGAGCACGCGTTAGTCGCTAAGCACGTTATCATACCAAAAATAATGATTTTTTAGTACACTATTGCCCTTTGGGGCAAAGCATTGCCTGAATCAATGTTTTGCTTGAATGGTTAAGTGTTCGTTTGCTGCTTAAAATTGCCGGTAATTAATACCCACAAGAGATTAAAGAGAAGCGTGCAGCTACCTATCACAACACTTTATATTGGGTGTAGGGTGTTATGTGTGGCAATCACACAAGGGGCAATTTTAATCACACAAACAATCCAAAATACAGTATTTTAAACTCAATACAAAGTTATGGCTGTTGCTCGCAAATCAGAAGGTAGTTGGTTCCGGACTGCAATTCAAAACCGTAGAAACCGCCGCTCTACTAACCTCCAGAAACAGTCTACCCCCCAGAAAATACCTACAAGGTCGGTTTCTGTCCGTAGTAAAGCAAACGAGATATCAACACCCGTGTCCGTAACAGACACTCCCCAAAAACGTAAAGTGTCCATCCAGCATCATCGAGCCTCCCTACCTTTGGAGAAGCCACGCTGGGAGCGGTTGCTCTCTTCCAAGGCAAAAGTAGCTTCTCTGCGTGCTGAGGAGACAACAGAGCTTTCCTCACAGGAGAATCTGCCAAGCATCCCTGTCATGCCCAGTTCCGGAAATTTCCCTTCATGGCTGCTACGCTTATACGCTATACATCGTCATTCTTCAGTAGCGGTATTTTTGTTGGTGACAGTGACGCTGGTGGTTTATGGTTGGACGGTATACTCCCAACAACTTTGGAGTCAGGCGTACCGCAAACTCCAAGAGTTACAACACCATGAGCGACAGTTGACAACAATCAACGGAGAACTGAAAGAGAAAATGGCACAGGACGCCCAACGACCAGCAGCAGGACTAGTATCACCAACTCCTACAGGGACAATTTTCTTGCCTCGATCGCCTGTTGGTTTAAATCAATTATACCCTAACACAACATCAAATTCTGAAATACAACAGCAAACAGCAAACCCAGTAGGATATTAGTTAACATCCTCATGCAGAAAAGAAAATTAAGAAATTTTCGGCGACAGCAGAAGGGTTCAAGACGGGCACTACAGGGTAAACTGGCTAACCGTACCCAGGAGCAAAAACGAACAACGCCAGTTAAACGTCCGTCGCCTGTTACTTCTGACGCTTACCACGATGCTGTCCTCCCCAAAACAAAATCTCGGGTTTTGATTGTTTGGGGTGTATTAATTACTGCGGGGGTGGGGCTAGCTTTCAACTTGTACCACTTGCAAATTATCAGCGGACCAAAGCTAACGCAGAAGGCACGAAGCCAGCAAATGGTGAATTTGCGACCTTTTATCCCTCGTCGCCCAGTGGTGGATCGGAATAACGATGTGTTAGCAATTGACCGTCCCGTATATACTTTGTACGCCCATCCCAAGTTGTTTGACAAGTCAAATGAAAAGATGGCGCACCAACTTGCTCCAATCTTAAATCAAGACCAAAGCGCGTTAGAGCAAAAGTTTCAAAATCAAAAAAGCGGTATATTACTTGCTTCTGCCCTACCGGAAGAAACTGCCGATCGCCTGAACTCAATGCGTCTGAATGGCTTAGAGTTCATTCAAAAATATTCCAGATTTTACCCAGAACAGGATTTGGTTTCTGAAGTGGTCGGCTATGTTAATATTGACCGTCGCGGTCAGGCTGGTGTGGAATACAGCCAAGAAAAGTTGCTGGAACGTTCTGTACAAACAGTGCGGCTTAGTCGGTCTGGTAATGGGTCATTGATGCCAAATTATGCTCCCGATGGGTTTCTACATTTTGATGATTTACAATTACAACTAACTATCGATAGTCGGCTGCAACGAACGGCCCGTTCTGCGCTCAAACAACAAATGGATAAGTTTAGTGCAAAGCGTGGGACAGTCATTGTGATGGATGCATGGGATGGTTCTTTACTCGCCCTCGCATCTCAGCCTACCTATAATCCAAATGATTACTCCAAGGCGGATATCTCATTATTCAAAAACTGGACAGTGGCAGATCTTTATGAACCTGGTTCAACCTTTAAGCCGTTGAATGTTGCGATCGCCCTAGAAACTGGCGCAATCAAACCTGAAGATATGTTCAACGATCCCGGTTTTATTCAAGTGGCTGATAGAACCATCAAAGATGCTAAAGGCGAACATTTTGGGCGAATAAATGTCGGGCAAATTTTACAACACTCCAGCAACGTTGGTATGGTGCAGATCATCCAAAGATTGAAGCCTTCGGTCTACTACGGTTGGTTAGAACGATTGGGGCTAGGAAAAACTTTTGATACAGATTTGCCTTTTGCCGTCAGCAGTCAACTCAAAAGCCAAGAACGATTTCTCGGATCACCCGTGGAAGCAGCTACGACCTCCTTTGGTCAAGGCTTTTCTTTAACGCCAATGCAACTCGTGCAAATGATTGGATCTCTAGCCAATGGCGGCAAATTGGTGACGCCTCACGTCGTTCGGTCCCTAGTAGATACCAAAGGGCAGATACATTATTCACCCACTCTTGCAGCACCACGCCAAATTTTCTCATCAGCGATCTCTCAAAAGGTGATAGAAATGATGGAAACTGTGGTCGATGAAGGAACTGGCAAAGCATCACAAATTTCCGGGTATCATATCGCCGGCAAAACTGGCACAGCCCAAATAGCTGGTCGTGGCGGCTATATTAGCGGTGCTTATATCACCAGTTTTCTGGGTATATTACCAGCAGAATCTCCCCGATATGTTGTGTTGGCATTAGTGGATCAGCCAAAAGGCAAAAATGTCTATGGTGGTACTGTTGCTGCACCAATTGCCAAGTCAGTGATGGAAGCGCTGATTAGCATTGAACAAATTCCGCCAAGTAGACCGATGCAGTAGAGAGTGTGGGGAGTGTGGGGGGATGGGTTTTGACTCCTGACTCCTGACTCCTGACTCCTGACTCCTGACTCCTGACTCCTGACTCCTGACTCCTGACTCCTGACTCCTGACTCCTGACTCCTGATTCCTGACTCCTGACTCCTGACTC
>CAIVAU010000125.1 GCA_903903925.1 uncultured cyanobacterium | reverse complement strand
TGACTCCTGACTCCTGACTCCTGACTCCTGACTCCTGACTCCTGACTCCTGACTCCTGACTCCTGACTCCTGACTCCTGACTCCTGACTCCTAACTCCTGACTCCTGACTCCTGACTCCTGACTCCTAACTCCTAACTCCTGACTCCTGACTCCTAACTCCTGACTCCTGACTCCTGACTCCTGACTCCTGACTCCTTACCTGGCATTGCGTTCTGACACGATGACTTCTGCTACAATGTATGATAAATGTATCAGATCAATACATCCTTCAGAGCCACAAATAGGAGAGATAAATGTATAGTTTGTGTCGCACTCTCCATTGTCGTAGACTTGAATGAACCATCTATCGGGTAATCCTGCCACAGCTAATTCTACAACATACCAAATTTCCCCAATAAGGCGAGAGTTAACAATGAAGAACCACTCTCTGTCATCTTCTGAGATGTTCCATTCTGCCATGAGGAACTCTAACGCTATTTGTCCTGCATCGGTTGAAGTCAATAGCATTTCTACTCCTTATTTGAAACTTCAGGGTACAATCCCATTTCCTTAGATAGCTCACGAGCAATATGAATTAAAAACTTTGCTCCATCTTCATTACCTTCGTGTGCAAACACAGTTGCCACCTGTACGACTGTGTTTACAAAGCCAGCATCAACTAATTCGGCATCTTGCTCTAAAATTCCTGGCTCTTGACCATTAGGACAAGAAATGAGTTTGTCAATTAAGTCAAAATATAGAGCTTCCCGTTGTTGAGTCATAATTAATTATTTGGTAGATTTTTAGCGTGTGAATGTACAGAAAATTGCCAGCAAATAAAGTAAAATACTTTTGTCTCAATGTTAGACACAAAGCCTTTTTACTCCTGAATTATGAATTCATAATTCTGCGCTTTGCTGCCACAGTCTCTCTAACATTTCTATTTGTTGTTTAAAAACAGCAGCGCGATACATCAGATACCTATCATATAAAAAAGCTAATGCTCCCAAAATAATAGGAACCAGCAATAAAATCCTTTGCCAAATTTTGACAATTTTATATCCCTGAGGAGAAGTTAAAAATTGCTCGATTAAATTGACGTCAAAGATTCTTTTGCTAGTTATATTTTGTTCTAACTTTGTCCCTTTTTGTTTAGACAAAAATGTCGATTTTCCTTCATTAATCTGATTGACATTACATTCTAAGTGCTGTAGTTGAGCGAATTCCAAATGTCGCTCCCAAACCACACCCAATACTACTAGCTCTGGAGAAAGTACAGCTAAGGTAACTAAACCGACTGTGAGAATATTGACAAGTTTTAACTTCATAGTAGTTCTCCCTTGCTAGGTAACACACACCCAGCGAGAAAGTATCTTTTTCGACAGAGACAAACTTTCTGTTACGACTTTGTTGATGCAACCGTGTATCCTAAGATCTTCTGTTGAAAAGTGATCTGGTAGTTCATGGTGCTCAATGGGTGGGAAATATCCCTGAATTGTATCTATGGAGGTGGGGGTACTATATGAATACCTATCAGGGATTGAATGAAATAGAATTGACGCACTCCAGTACAGCGTGGCAGAAATAGACAGACCATTTCAAACAGGCAAAAGCCTTAGTATATAATACTTTTGACCTTTGACTTCCCCGCAGGGGCGCTGGCCCTTGAAAGTAGATTTGAGGGTTTAAGAAGTCCCCCCTATTTCCTAGACAAAAGCCTAGGAATGTAGGGGGGTAGAGGGGAATCTCTGCGTAAATCCTATATGTTTTATATCAGATGCCTTATGACAGATCATTTTGTCTCTGCTGGATCAAGATTATTAAACTTATTAAGGTTGTACTCAAAGCCTGCAATTCCCACTCTCCAAGTATTTCAAAAACTTTTTGGGGTATGGGTACTAGCATTTTTAGGGTATGGTACTTGTGTTTAGAAGGTAAGGTTCTGGGATTTATGTACTCAGCATTAAACCAATCTATGCTTGGGCAAATGATGTTTTTTCTGCTAGTTCTTTGACATATAAATCCTGTACTCAAAAAGTATAGTACTTTACTAGAGAGTTAGGAGTGGGGAGTGGAGAACTCGGGGTCCCCTATGGGGATTAGGGGCAATGGGGAGTGGTTAGTTGTCCCAACAAAACCCAACAACTAACAACTAACACCCAACAACAATTGAAAAATTTTCAAAATGGTCGTAAAATACGGAAAACAAATCTGTTATTATTTAAAATCTTTATTGTATGTGTTCAGTAACCATAAAGAAAAGATACTAAATTATAGCTTTGTAGGAGTAAAATGATGCGGATTGCTCATGATGTAACGGAACTGATTGGACGGACACCTTTAGTTCAGCTAAACAAGATTCCCCAAGCAGAGGGATGTGTGGGGAGGATTGTGATGAAGTTAGAAGGAATGAACCCAGCGGCTTCGGTGAAAGACCGCATCGCTGCAAGTATGGTGCAGACAGCAGAATCGGCGGGGTTGATTGAACCAGGAAAAAGCATTTTAGTTGAGCCGACTTCCGGTAATACGGGGATTGGACTAGCTATGGTGGCGGCGGCTCGGGGTTACCGTTTAATTTTGACAATGCCTGAAACGATGAGTTCAGAACGACGCGCCATGCTGAGAGCTTATGGTGCAGATCTTACGCTGACACCAGGAATTGAGGGAATGCGAGGAGCAATTCGCAAAGCTGAAGAAATTGTGGCTCACACTCCCAATGCTTTTATGTTGCAACAATTCCGTAATCCCGCTAATCCGAAAATTCATCAGGAAACTACTGCAGAAGAAATATGGGCAGATACGGATGGGGAGGTAGATATCTTGATTTCAGGTGTGGGTACTGGTGGGACAATTACAGGAATTGCGGAAGTTATTAAAAAACGTAAGCCGAGTTTTCAGGCGATCGCTGTTGAGCCAAGTAATAGTCCCGTCCTTTCTGGGGGTCAACCAGGATCACATAAAATCCAAGGTATTGGTGCCGGATTTATCCCAGAGATTCTCCGCACGGATTTGATTAATGAAGTGATTACTGTCAGTGATGAACAATCAATGGCATATGGGCGGCGTCTTGCTAGAGAAGAAGGTTTGTTGTCTGGTATATCATCCGGTGCTGCTTTATATGCAGCAGTCGAGGTAGCTAAACGCCCAGAAAATGCTGGTCGTTTAATCGTCGTCATCCAACCTTCCTTCGGTGAACGCTACCTTAGCACACCGATGTTTCAAGATTTAGTAATGGAAGCAGCAAGGTAGGGAGTAGGGAGCAGGGAGCAGGGAGCAGGGAGCAGGAACCCCGAGTTCCCCAATGCCCCATGCCCAATGCCCCACTACACTAAATAACTTGTATTCGGGACAATGGGGAAGAAAGCATATTCATACCATGCTGTCCAGATGAAACTGCGAATCCACCGCTGACGCTTTTGGGGAAGCAATTCATAGTCAAAAGCTCCGCGTGACTGATCAATAGAAGATAAATGGCTGTTGCAACCGCAACCGTGCTGATAGGTAAAACCATATTTAGAAGCGATGCTTTGTACCTTCATTTGCACAGCAAAAACCTTGCAAGCGTGAAGTGCTGCATCCCATCCACGCTTATGTTCTCGATCGCGAGGGTCAAACCGTAAAGCCCTTTCTTCAAAGACATGATCCCGGTAAATGGGGGCGAGATGCACTTGGTAGAAGCTTGCAGGAAGTTCATAACCGAACTCATCAAACAGGTCTATGGCAATGCGAGCAACCTTCACCTCATTGGCGTACTCTAACCCTTTTGATTCAACTTCACGCAGAAGTTCGACAAAATTTGGATAGTTTTCAACCTTAAAGTCGTTTCCGTAGAATAAGAGCGTCTCCCGCGCCAACTGTCCAAATAACTCAGTAAATGATGGTATTAAGTGAGCTAGTTCCGGGCGTTCGTTAAACAGGTCAATATCACCCTGTTCTAACTTGTACTGAAACAGCTGTGCCATCTCAACATAGCTATGAGGATCTGGAAGTCCAAAGCCTGTCTCCTTTGCAGCAATAGCTTGCCATACCTGAGGCAATTGAGAAATAGCAACCGCGTTTTCTCCGGCAATGATTTGAACATTTGGAGCATCGAGTAGAAGCATTCTGTCTTCTCCAGAGTAACAACCAAGAGGCGAATCGTACTAGATTTTATCACTTCTTGGTAACCATAAGGGAATTAGTTATTGACTTACTCAGACTCCTCCATTAATAATATGACTCCATGAATGTCCACTTCCGTATGAATTAAAGGGGTGCAAATGACTTGGCATTCAATAGCTTTACCTCGGCGGTTTGTAGCATTTAATTGAACTTCATAGGATTGGGACTCTCCGGAAATAATTGCCCGGAGCGGCTGTTTTAGTGCCTCTGTTGGTAGACCAATATCTAGGCTCATAAAGTGCTGCGAAATAACTTCATCAGAGCGCAAACCCCATAAGTCTTCGGCTTGATGGTTCCAGATCAGAATATGTAAATCTGGGCTGAGAACTACCACTCCAGCGCGGAAGCTAGTCAGGATTGATTCTAAAAAGCTGTTGACTCGGTTAAGTTCCTCGCTGCGTTGCTGCAATTCTTCATTGATCGTCTGCAATTCCTCGTTGGTGGATTGCAATTCTTCATTCATTGTTTCCAATTCTTCGTTGGTAGATTGGAGTTCCTCGTTGGTGGTTTCTAGCTCCTCCACAGTGGATTGGAGTTCCTCGTTGGTAGTTTCTAACTCTTCGTTAGTGGATTGGAGTTCTTCATAAGCTGTTTCCAACTCTTGGTTAGCATGTACGAGCTCGTTTTCCAGTTGCTTAAAACGAGTCACGTTGCTGAAGATGATTTTTAGACCTAGCAGATCATCAGTATTTACTTCCATTAGAGGTATAATCTGCACGTCCAAATATCTCATTTCCCGTTCGGAGGTGGGCCATTCAATATCTTTTAACGTGATACCGCGACGATTTGTGCGGACTTGATCCATAGGCGATCGCAGCTCTACTGGTCGGTAGGAAAGCTCTAAATCTTGCAGGGAACGACCCAAATCCTTAGTCCTGAGATTAAACCAGTTTCGGGCTTGGGCATTGGCTAGCAATATTGCGTTGTTGAGATTGACAACTATTTGGGCAACTGGATCAATCTCGAAAGCGGCTTCGTGAATCCGGATCAGATTGACTATGTGTGGATCGGTTTGCTGGTCGCGGGCCTGACCCATGTTGAGAAGCATGTTCCGCAGATTGGCATTTTGGATTTTAGTAAATACTCGGCACCGCAGATCAATTGGGGTCAAGGAGTGGTTGCGACTGAACAACATTTCTGCTTTGCCTAAAAAGAGAAACCCACCATGATTTAAAGCAAAGTTAAAGCGATCTAGGATTCTACACTGAGTTTCTGTATTGAAATACATTAGGGTGTTACGGCATACTAAGAGGTCAATCCTAGATATCGGCGCATCCTGAACTAAATCGTGGCGACCAAAAATCACGCAGCGGCGCAGTTCTTTCTGGATGATGTAGCAACCATTGACTTTCTCGAAGTACTTATCTATAAGATGTTGGGGAATTCCATGAATTTCTTTAGCACCGTAGTTTGCGTGCCTAGCATAGTTGAGAGCCTCAATGTCGAGATCTGTGGCGAAAACTTTCACTCGCTCTGAGTACTGTTCCATACCTAAAGCCTCGGCCAGCAAAATGGCCAGGGTGTAGGTTTCTTCCCCGGACGCACATCCTGCACTCCATAACCGGATTTGTTGGCTGAGTTGCTTAGTCGCAATTATTCGGGGAATGACCTCCGATGCTATGTATTCCCAAGCATGTGGTTCTCTAAAGAAAGCAGTGACATTGATTAAAATTGTATTAAATAGCTCAACAAACTCGTTTGGGTGTACCTCTAAGTAATCAAGATAATCACTGTAGTCGTTAGCATTAACAATCTGTATGCGCTTGTTAATTCGGCGGGTTAAGCTGGCGCGTTTGTAACCACTGAAATCAAAACCACGGTTACGTTTGATGTACTCTAAAAGGTTTTCTAATTCTGGGTTTGTTTCTGCAAAGGTCATTGCTACAAATTTACGGCTACCTTGACTAAGTTTAATAAATTGGGGGCGATCGCCTCTAAAGGGAGGATAAAATCAACGACACCAGTTTTAATTGCCGCTTGTGGCATACTGAAAAACTCGCAAGTCGCCTCATTCTGGGCAATCACTATGCCCCCCATTTGTTTAACCGTTTGTATTCCATTTGAACCGTCGTAATCCATACCAGTAAGAACGACAGCAATGATCTGTTTGGGGAAACTGGTGGCCGCTGATTGAAAGAGTACATCGCCGGCGGGACGAACATGGCGCACTTTTTCTCCACTAGACAAAGATAGAGTGCAATCTGGGTTGACCAATACGTGTTGATTGGGAGGAGCAATGTAAACTGTCCCTGGATATAACTCGTCTCCAGCCTCTGCCTGTTTCACTCTGAGAAGTGTACGGCGTCCCAGAATCTCAGCCATCATACTCGGATAGTTAGGGGCTAAGTGCTGCACTACCACTATCGGCGCAGGAAAATCTTTGGGCAAGTCTGATAAAATCGTGCTTAAAGCTTTCAATCCACCGGCAGATGCCGTCAATACGATTATATAATTGTTCTCTATAATCATTTGGTTATTCGTTTTTCAGATCTTGAGTTTTCTGCAGTTCTGCTACATCATATTTATTACCCTCGAGCAGCACTTGCCGGATAAGAGCAGCACTCTCCTCGGCTGAGCGAGCACTCTCCTCTAATCGCTTTGCTGACAAATCATGGTTCTGTTCACGCATCCGCCCAGCTATGCGCCTTGCTAGAGATGATTTCTCCTCTAGTGCTCTGAGGGCGCTCCATAGTGCATCCTCTAAAGAATGGGATTGCTGTGCCAGCAGACTTTGCACTGAGTAGGCGTGACCAACGCGACAGCGGAAGCGCAACAAAGCTCCCTCATTTAGTTCCCAGAGAGTACCACCACACTCTGGACAGCCGAAAGAGGATGGGCGACCTGCCCGTTCATCTTTGTTTAGCACTGACATCCTTGCCTCGGCTAGGTCAGATTCAATTTCTATATCATGGGAACTAGGGTTTTCTTCTTCTGCTTCTACCGAGGTGTTAGCTAGATTTACCAGAATATCTGGAATTTCAGCTAGTGGTAGAATATAGTCAATCTTCTCTACGTTTTCGATCGCACTACGTGGCATTCCTGGATACATAGCATCGCCCGGACACTGAACAACTGCGACACCGTTCCGCTTTTTCAGTGCCTTCAGTCCTGCCGTACCATCATCCAAAGTACCTGTTAACACAACTGCCACCACTCGCCGCCCGTAGGCTTGTGCAGCAGAACGAAATAGTGGGTCGATAGCTGGTCGATGACCATTTTCTCTCGGACCCCGCACCAAGGTAATAAATCCTGGTTTAACCAATAGATGGCAGTCTGGTGGGGCAACATAGATCCTCCTCGGTACAATAACTTCACCATTCCGTGCATGAGACACTAGCAAGTCTCCGGCTCGGTTAAGGATACGAGGTAGAACACTTGTGCCGTGGGAGGGAACGTGAAGGACTATAAATATAGTAGCATTCAAGTCAGGAGGTAGCTTTTTAACTAGATAAGTAAGTGCTTCGACTCCGCCGGCTGATGCTCCGACAACAATAATATCGTGTCCGGGCATTTATCTTTCCTCCTAATAAGCTGTTGCGCACTTAATTTATATATGGGATGCGGGCAAGATGCCCGCACTACAAGAATTTTACGTTTTCGTCTTATACAATCTAGCTGCACATCAGCTTAGCAGCTTCACTTTCAAGATACTGCTACTGACAAGTTAACAAAATAGAGATACTCGCTCACCTAGCTTTAATTGGATTTATTGGCAAGGGTTAGTTGATGCTACTAACAACTCTTGGCAATTCAATCTGGAAAGTAGAACCTTGACCCAATTTGCTAGTAACGCTGATTGTACCTTGCATGATTTCTACTAGTGATTTGGTAATCGCTAACCCTATACCAATACCGCCATACTTACGCGTAGTCGTCTGATCTACTTGCCAAAATTGCTCAAAAATATTCTCTAGGTCAGACTCAGGAATGCCTATACCAGTATCAATGACGGCGATCGCAATTCTGTCGTTAGAAACTTGCTCCACTTTAACTTCTATGCCACCATTTTCTGTAAATTTGAGCGCGTTTAACAACAGCTTGACCAAAACCTGTTTGAGACGGACACTATCGTTTACAACCAGAGGATTATTAAGATTAATGTGAAAGCCTAAATGTAAGTGCTTTTCCTCAGCAATAAAAAGGTGTTCTGCTACAGTTTTTAACACCAAAGTCGTCAAGTTAAATTCTTCTACTTGAAATGATCGGCTATCGGTTTCGGCTTTAGCAAAGTAAAGCAAATCATCAATTGTTGTCAAGAGATGATTGCCATTATTAAGGATTCGTTGTACAATTTCTTCCTGCTGCTTAGACAAGGTTGAAGTGCGTTGACGCAATAGCACTTGTGACAAGCCTAAAATAACGTTTAGGGGTGTGCGGAGTTCGTGGGATGTGGTACTTAAAAACTGGGATTTTAGCTGTGTTGCTTCTAAAAGTTGTAGGTTTTGTAGCTGAATGTACTGTCGGGTTGTTTCTAGTTCGCGGTTTTGCTTCAAGAGAACTTCATTTTGCCTAGCTAACTGTTGTTCTCTTTCTTCCAAAGCTTGGATTGTTCTGGCATTATTGATCGCGATCGCACTCACCTCACCCACTACATTCAAACATGTTTGTTGGACATCATTGAAGGCACAGGGATTTTTCCAATTACCAACTGCCAGCACTCCTAACCTTCCTGCTTGCAATGACTCTATCGCTACAGCATACATTGAGCTAGGGGAAAATACGCGCTCAACAGAAGGACAAGAGAGGATCACAAAGTCATCCTCTCTTCTTGTTTGCTCTTGAAAAAACTGGGGAGCACCTGTAACAAAAACCTGATCAAGTAAGCCTGTATGGGGATTAATCAGCTTGAGTAGAGACAGTGTTTCCGGTTTGATTCCGGCTGTAGCAGTGACTTCTAACTTTTCAGCTTGGCAATCCCACAACCAAATTATGCAAAACTGAGCGCTCTCTATTGCACCACAAACTTCCGATGCTATCAGCTGCAATAGACCCTGTAAATTAGTGTTCTGCTGGTTCAACAGGTTAGTTAACCGCTGGAGTGCATTTAATTGCTGAGGTTGACTGTTATAGATTCTTTCTTTCCCCAGACTATGACGCTGTTTTTCAATTAAAATCATCTTGCTAAATCGGAAAGCAGGAAACTCCGTGTCTTTAGACCAGAGATGGAAGCGGCTCGTGTGGTTTTAACCACCGTCAATCACAGAAAATTTTCTCAAATTTTCCATACTTGTTATTTTAACCACTACTCTTTTTCTTATTTTTAAATTTTCTGTAAAAATATTTTTATCTTCTCCGTAAAAATATCTACGTGATTTTACTTAGCTTGTTCTTTTTGCTTGTTTCTATATATTCTTGTTAATGGATTAAACTTCTCACTTAATTCAAATAAACTCTAATTAATTTATGTTCAACAACTCTGCCTTGCTTCCGGCTGAAAGCAGAGATTCTGTTTTAATGAGCATGTTCAAACTGCTCAAGAGTGCCTCGGCAGCAAGCTGCTGTAATTTTACGTTATAGACCGCTGTCATAAGTAGATTCGCTCCAAAAGTTGAGAACAGCTTACTGTTATTTTTTCTTGACTAATTCCAATATTTTCTGCAATTTTTCTAAGGATATTGCAAGCACCATCCATTTCGGAAAAATATTAGATAAACCCTCTGGTCATTTCAAACTTGTAAGGGCGCAATACCTTGCGCCCTTACGTGGTTTGAAAAGTGGAATTTGTGCCCGTGAGTATACTTCTCACGGGCAAAGTAGCTTCGTCTGGAAACCAAACCAGATTCTAACTACTTACTGATAGCGAACCAATTTAGTTTTAGATTTTGAGAAAAGCACGTACCACCATCTACTCGGTATATGTTCCCACTAAATCCTTTTTTTGAGGCATACTTAACGGTTACAGCAAAGGTATCTTTCACGTTAGACTCATGATCAGAATATGGAGTTGCAACCACAACTGGAGTCTGAGCGAAAGGTTGAGAAAATTCGACTGAAAACTCCTTAAAGAGATTAGGAGTACTATTACAAGGAGTAGAACCTACAACAGCAATTCCAGATTGAAGCTCTACCTGAGCAGCTTGAGCACTGGTCACTCCGAAATTCAGAAAAATACCCAGCGCAAAAACAACTGTTAGTGTTACAGCGAAAAAGTTCTTAATCGTTTTCAACATACTATGTTTTCCAATTGGATAATGTTTTTTGGACTTTGGACAAAAAGAAGCTTGTGATCAAGCCTTCACTATTTAGACGTTTCTCAACCTCATATTGTGAAATTTTTCGAGTTAGCAATGTGTTCTTTTACCCGGATTTCTCACAAACTCTGAAAAAATCGGGTTCAAAATCTGCTAAATGTATATGTGGTAAGCATTTCAGCGGTGTTAGTAGTCCTTACGATGCTCGCAATTGCCGATTGCGCATCCGTTCAAGACTACCAGTAGGAATCGACTCAATTAACTTCTGAGTGTATTCTTCTTTGGGGGCGCGATAGATACTTTCTGCCGTACCTTGCTCAACAATTTGACCGCGATTCATCACGAGGATGCGATCGCTCATAAACTTCACCACACTCAAATCGTGGGAAATGAAGATGTAAGTTAGATCAGATGCTGCTTGTAATTCTTTCAACAAATTCAGTACCTGCGCCTGGATCGACACATCTAAAGCGGAAACTGATTCATCGCAGATGATGAACTTGGGATTTAATGCTAAGGAACGGGCAATGCAAATCCGCTGGCGTTGACCTCCAGAAAACTGATGGGGATATCGGTTAATGGCGTCCGCATTCAATCCCACTCTTTCTAAAAGATAAGTTACGCGTTCTCGTCGTTGTTGCTTTGTTTTATAACTAGAATGAATGATCAAAGGTTCCATAACTGCCTCCCCAATCTTCAGACGTGGATCGAGGGAGCTAAAGGGGTTTTGAAAGACAATTTGCATTTCCTGTCGCAACCGCTGTAAAGGCTCTCCTTTCAAGGTCGTGATGTCTTGCCCCTCAAACATTATTTTACCGCTCATCGGTTCCATTAATCGCAGCAAGGTTCTACCAAGGGTGGTTTTGCCACAACCAGATTCTCCTACTAATCCCAGCGTTTCCCCCTTTTTCACAACAAAGGAAACACCATTAACTGCCCAGTTGTAGCGTTTTGTACCACCAAACACTCCCCGCACTGGAAAACCAACTTTCAGATCATGAACTTCTAATAAAGGTGGTTGCTGTTCTAAGTGTGCCAATCTGTCTGCAATTTCCTCAGTCGTGATTTCTGTTGCTTCTTCGGGTTGTTTCGGCTGAATCACCACCTCTCCCGTAGGTTTTTCTTCCACGTTCATGTAGTCAGAAACAGTCAGCAATTTTTTAGGACGGCGCTTAAGAGTAGGGCGACAAGCTACCAAGCCTTTAGTATATGGATGCTGGGAGTTAGTAAAAATTTGCTCTGCTGAACCGCATTCTACAATTTTGCCTCTATACATGACTGCGACAGAATCAGCAATTTCTGCAATCAGTCCCAAGTCGTGGGTGATAAAAATCATTGCCATGTTACGGCGCTGCTGTAATTCTCGCAGCAATTCAATAATTGTTGCTTGCACCGTTACGTCTAATGCTGTGGTAGGTTCATCAGCAATTAATAGCAATGGGTTGCAAGAAATTGCCATTGCGATCATGACCCGCTGCAATTGACCCCCAGAAAGTTGATGGGGGTAGCGTTCTAGCATTGCTTCTTTATGTTGGTTTACCAACTGTGTTAGCTTTTGCTCGTCGAAAGTTGATGAACCAAAAGAAGTTTGTTTCCAGGTTTCAGTATACTGTTGTTGAAGGATCTCATCACTGGGAAGCAATTTTACCTCTTGGAGAGCAGCAATTGCTTGTCGTTTTGCTTCAGCATTTGAAACCTTCTGATGTCGCTGAATTGCTTCTGTTAATTGAAACCCAATGGTATAAACTGGGTTAAGCGAACTCATGGGTTCTTGAAAAATCATGGCGATATCGCCGCCTCGGTATAGCTGCATTTGCTCGGTAGGCAGCGCTAGCAAATCAATAGGTGTCCCATTCTCTTGGGGTCGAAACCAGATTTCGCCTTTACTTATGATACCTGGAGTCTGTACCAACCTCATGATGGCAAGCGCTGTTACTGATTTTCCCGACCCCGACTCTCCTACTATTCCCAGAGTCTCTCCTTGATGCAGCTCGAAGGAAATACCATCTACAGCTTTGATGATCTTGCTATCACCGGAAAATTCAACTTGCAGATTGCGAACGTCTAGGATCGTTTCTCTCATAGGATTCGGGTGATAAATTGTAAGTTACAAGTAATTGGATTGTAACAGGCTAGTTAAAATAGAATCGCCATCTTCTTAAGATGGGGTTGTTCAACAGTAATACTCTATCATCTATGATTCAAGCCATACCCAAGCTAGTCACCTTTGAGGAATTCGTCGATCGCCTACGTGAAAATTCTGGGGTACGCTACGAATTACACAATGGGGAAATCGTAAAAATGGCACAACCAGTAGGCGAACACGAAGAAGTTAAAGGGTTTTTAGGTATCGAAATTCCTTTTGAAATCAAACGTCTAGGACTACCCTACATTGTCCCCAACCAAGCTATAGTTAGACCTCCCGAAAAAGATTCTGGTTACTTTCCAGATGTGTTGGTGCTAAATCGTGCCAATCTGGCAAATGAAAGATTATGGAAAACCGAATCTATTGTCAGTTTAGGTGCATCAATACCTTTAGTCATTGAGGTTGTATCCACCAACTGGCGGGACGATTACCACTTAAAATATGCTGATTATGAAGAAATGGGTATCTCGGAATACTGGATTATAGATTATGCCGCATTGGGTGGACGGAATTTTATCGGCAACCCCAAACAACCGACAATCTCTGTCTGTAACTTGGTTGATGGCGAATATCAGATCAGTAAGTTTCGAGATCATGATATTATGGTCTCCCAAACCTTTCCCGAATTGAGTCTCACCCCAAACCAAATTTTTCAAGGTATTTAGTCAGGAGTTAACTCCTAACTCCTGCCTCCACCTTAGAATGGAATGTCGTCCCCATTTGGTTCTTCTTTTTTTGTCGCCGGATAAGTCGTTCGCTCGTAATTTGTGCTTTTGGGTGTGGTACTTGCTGGTTCAGCTTGGGGAATGACACCAATGTTGTTTATTGCCGGAGTTGGTGTCGGAAGCGGCGACTCATAACTAGGAACAGTTTTCTGAGAAGATGCTATGGGTATAGATGGGGGTGAACTAATCGTGCCTGCGCCTAGAGGGTGAATGCGTTGTATTGTCAATTCAGCGCGTTTTTCTTTGAAACCTTCTGGACGCTCAATAGTATTCATATTTAAGCGTCCTTCAAGCAGGATGCGATCGCCTTGGTGATGATTTTGATAGATTTCTTGGGCAGTATTTCCCCAGCCTACCGCTTTCAACACAGCAGGGGGGTCATCTGGTCGCAATCCAGGAAACTGTACCATCATTTCCGCGAGTTCCAACCCATCGGGTGTGTGACGAAGTTGGGGTTCTTGAATTATTTCCGCCATCAAAATAAAGTTATTCATTAAATCGTCCTAGTGGGTTAGAGGGGAAGAATGAATACATAATATATATGTGTTCAATTTTGGAAACTTCTTAATACTTCCTTAAGAAATTGCATGTTAATTTAGTTGAACCATAAAGTCTTTTTTAGCACAAAAGTCAAGCAATTTCCGCCGACAGTCGTGGCTGGGTGCTTACCACCTTCGTCTAACTTTAGGAAGCAAGGAGTTTGACAATCATTCTTAGTATAAATGTACTATTCGGAAAATGCCAGCAAAACTCACCAAGTAGAGACGTTGCATGGAACTTCAAGACAAGAACTACGGAAGTAGGTCAGCCCCTAATATTGACTAATCGCATTTAAGTGAAAAACACGTGGCGCAGGTTGTTTTAGAAAACGTTTACAAAAGTTTTCCTCCTCGTAAAGCGGAAGGTATTGACACGACCCATCGTGCGGAAAGCGTCAATGTCTTGCGCCGGATTAACCTAACGGTGGTGGATGGTGAATTTATTGTGCTGGTTGGACCTTCTGGTTGTGGTAAAAGCACGCTCCTGCGGATAATTGCTGGATTGGAGATGATGACTGGAGGCAATATTTGGGTAGGCGATCGCTTAGTCAATGATCTGCCCCCCAAGGAACGAGACATTGCGATGGTGTTTCAAAATTACGCCCTCTACCCTCACATGACAGTGTATGAAAACATAGCTTTTGGTCTAAGACGCCGCGTCGGAGGAGGGGGGGAGAGAGGGGAGAGAGAGGGGGGAGTGTGGGGAGAGGGGGGAGAGGGGGGAGTCATGTCTTCCTTACACTCCACACCCCACACCCCATTTGAAAATCTACTTGTGGGGATGACGAAGGCATTTCCCAAAGGACTTCGTTACATTTCTGATAAAGAACGGGCAGTGAATGAGCAAGTGCGTTATGTTGCCCAAATGTTACAAATTGAAGCTTTGCTCAATCGCTTGCCTAAGCAGTTATCTGGTGGGCAAAGACAGCGAGTGGCACTAGGAAGGGCGATCGCACGTAATCCCCAAGTTTTTTTAATGGATGAACCACTTTCTAACTTAGACGCCAAACTTCGCGCTGAAACCCGCACCCAAATTGTGAAGCTACAACGTCAACTTGGGACCACAACAATCTACGTCACTCATGACCAAACTGAAGCAATGACGATGGGCGATCGCATCGCTATTCTTTCCGAAGGTAAGCTGCAACAAGTTGCTTCCCCATTAGAACTTTACAATCGTCCTGTGAACAGCTTTGTTGCTCAATTTATTGGCTCACCACCAATGAATTTTGTTGCTGTGAAGTTTCATGCCCCCCTGTTAATTACCAGTGGTGATTTTCGCCTTACCTTGCCAGAAGTTTGGGGAAGTGCTTTGCAAAAACACGACGGGCGAACCCTAATTTTAGGCATTCGCCCGGAACACTTAATTTTGAGTGTGCCTGCAACTAAAAATTGGAGCGTGCGAGTAGAATTGGTGGAGAACCTTGGTAACGATACATATCTGTCTACAAGACTTGTAGAACCAAGTTTTCCACCAGCAACCACAAGCCTCACTGAAGTACAAGTGCGAGTTCCACCAGACCGATTTGTGCGCGTCAGCGAGCAACTGTGGTTATCTTTAATGCCAGAGAAAATCCACTTTTTTGACCCCGAAACTGAGCTAGCAGTCTTTCCCTAACGGGAAAGTGAGGAGTGAGGAGTTTTCAATTCCTCACTCCTCACTCCTAACTCTTTTCACACTTGCGCAACGACTATTTCTTGTTCTCTTTCAACAAATGTCTGGACGCGGGCGCGGTAATTTCTTAGAGATTCATCGACCCAATCGCGATCATTGCTGTTGGCGTATAAATGCACCAGGGGTTCGCTAGCATCTGGCAAAACTAACACCCAACTATCATCGTAGGGCTGACAAATTTTCACACCATCAATTAACTCGAGGTTTTGAGCTGGATGAGTTTCTACTAAATAGCGCATCAGCGCTCCCTTAACTGTCCAAGGGCAACGTACTGTATGAGTTTTATGCACCACACGAGGCAATTCTGAGCGTACAGAAGCAAGCGATCGCTCCTGTATCGTTAGCATCTCAATCAGCTTGGCATTGCAGAACATAGCATCAAATCCTGGATGCAACTCTGGGAAAATGAAGCCTGTGTCGCCACTACCTCCTAGTACTACATTGTGGTTTTTCTGACATGCCTCCATCAACGCCGTAGGATTTGCCTTTGTCCGAATCACCTTACCATCGTGGCGACGAGCAATTTGTTCTACAGCACTGGAAGCATGAACTGGTACTACTACTGTACCTCTAGGGTTAGCCGTTAACATCATCTCTACCATGAGCGCTGTTAACATTTCCCCACGAATGGGGATACCCGATTCATCAACCAAAATCGACTGTTCGCCATTAGCCGATACCTGGACACCAAAGTTAGCCTTCAACGCCTCCACGACATGACCAAGCTGAGTCAGCAGTGCTTCACGGTCAGTTGTTGACATCGCAGCTTTATTCAGACTGGCATTTAGGACTACTGCATCAGCACCAAACTTATCTAACATTTGGGGCAACACTGCGCCTGATACAGCATAAACATAGTCAATCACCACTTTTGCCCGACTGTTACGAATTGTATCAATATGCAACAGTTTTTCAAAAGCAGTGCAGTAGCGGTCAACGACTTGACTGGGGTAAGCAACATCACCAATTTCGTGAATTTGCGCCCGCCGCATATCTTCCTTAAAGTAAGCCCCCTCAATTTTCTTCTCTTGAGCTTTGGAAATATTAATGCCTTTAACATCCATGAACTCAATTAAGATGTAGTCGGGGCGATCGGGATGCACCCGTACATGAATACCCCCAGCTACCCCCATTGTTGGTATAACTGTACGGGCCACTGGAATAGAGGTAGCATCTAGGTTTTGAATATCAATACCTACAGACAAAAGACCTGCTATTAATGACCGTGTCACCATGCGAGAGACATTGCGTTGGTCGCGGGAAACTGTGACTCGAGAACCTGGTTTCAAGGTAGAACCATAGGCAGATCCCAACTTCACAGCAAATTCTGGGGTGATATCGACATTGGCTAATCCCTGGACACCTCGTTGTCCAAATAAATTACGTTGGGCAGTACTACCCCAGATCAAGTTAATGTTGAGAATCGCCCCTGACTCGATCCTTTTACTCGGCCAAACACGTATATTAGGGCTAATTTGGGCTTCTTCTCCCACAGTCGAAAGTGAACCTACTACAGCAGCTTCTAATACTTGAGCGCGACGGTCTACACGGGTACCACGGGCAATGACACAAGCTGAAAGATGTGCTTCGTCACCAATGATTGCTCCATTCCAAACTATTGGACGCTTGAGATTCGCGTAAGCGCCGATGGTCACGTTATCTCCAATTACAGTTCCTGCTTCAATTTGTACTTTGGGCCCAATTCGGCAATTGTCCCCGATAATTGCTGGGGCTTCAATTTCAGAGGAAGGATCGATATGAGTGTTTTGACCTACCCATAATCTAGGTGAAAGCTCTTTGTAAGGAAAGTCAAGTTTGACTTTATTGTGTAACCCATCATACTGAGCCTGACGATAGGCATCTAAGTGACCAACATCACACCAATAACCTCCAGCAATGTAACCGTACATTGGCTCGTCTTTGCTTAGGAGTAAGGGAAACAACTCTTTAGAAAAATCAGATTCGGTGTTAGCTGGCAGGTACTCCAAAACTTCTGGTTCTAAAATGTATGTGCCAGTGTTTACCGTATCGGAAAAAATTTCACTAGTAGAGGGTTTTTCCAGAAATCGGCGAATCCGATGTTCTTCATCAGTAATGACCACTCCAAAATCAATTGGGTTAGGAACACGGGTCAGAATTAAAGTTGCTTTTGACTTTTTTTGCTTATGAAATTCAATTGCTGCTGTTAGATCAAAATCTGTGATGCTGTCACCGCTAATAACTAAAAAAGTTTCATCAAGGAGTTCGGCAATATTTTTCACACAGCCTGCCGTACCTAAAGGCTGGTCTTCCTCCACTGCATAGGTCATCTGAACGCCAAAGTCGCTACCATCTTGGAAGTAGTCTCGCAGAACATCAGGTAGATAATGTAGTGTGGCAATCACTTCTGTAATTTGGTGCCGTTTGAGGAGATTGATGATATGTTCGGCAATAGGCCGATTCAGAATGGGCACCATAGGTTTGGGCAGGTCAGAGGTGAGTGGGCGAAGCCGCGTTCCCGATCCTCCTGCCATCAGTACTGCACGCATAAATCCTCCTTAGCTATTTGCACGCATCGACTGCGTCAAGTCCTATAAAACACGTTCTATTCTTTTTTCTCTAGTCTCCTATGATATTTAAATTTATGAAACTTCCTCAGGATGCATCTGGTCAAAGAAAAAATATCTACTTGCCACCCTAACTTGTTTGTCTATTGAAGATCAAGAAGGGGCAATGTGAGTAATCCACTGGTTCTGCTTCGCAGTACTCAGTTCAGTTATACTACTTGCTCACCTAGTTATCAGCTTTCCCTGCCGACTCGCTGCTCTAATCACTCCTGGATTAGCAGTAAACATCTGAATTCCTGGTGCTGTGACATAATCACCATCATCAGTGATAATCTTGGTCAATGACTCCTGTTTCATTGATTCAAGGATAAACAGGTCGTAGCCATCTAGACGCTGAGTACTAAACCGAGTGACAGCAGCATCTACAGTGGCTTTATTAAGTGTTAAATCAATTTGGACAGCATAAATGCTCTCAACCTGATTCCACACAGTTTGTACTTGGGAGACGAGTAATTAGTTAAAATATTTTTGCTTATCTCACCTAAAGTTGCTTATTTCACGCTAGACTAATAATAGTTGAGATAAGCAGGTATTAATGCAACATGTCACCCCAAGGGAAGCAGCGAAAATCCTTGGTGTTCACG
>CAIVAU010000124.1 GCA_903903925.1 uncultured cyanobacterium | reverse complement strand
GATCATTCAAGCTAGTACCATCTCTTTTGATGGTGGAAGAGCAAATTTCCGTAGTGGTATATTTAATAACGTAGAATCCACGGGTAATGGTCAAGCAGGTGAAATCAGTATTAAGACTGGGTCACTTTCCTTGACTAATGGCGCTCAACTAGCTGCTGCTACCTTTGGACAAGGCAATGCTGGCAAGGTGATCATTCAAGCTAGTACCATCTCTTTTGATGGTGGAAGAGCAAATTTCCGTAGTGGTATATTTAATAACGTAGAATCCACGGGTAATGGTCAAGCAGGTGAAATCAGTATTAAGACTGAGTCACTTTCCTTGACTAATGGTGCTCAAATAGCTACTGGTACCTTTGGAGAAGGCAATGCTGGCAAGATAACTATTGAAGCCAACGGTACCATTTCCTTCAATGGAGGGAACGAGGGTTTTTACAGTGGGATATATAGTACTGTCGAACCTAAAGGTAAAGGTGAAGGAGGTAACGTTAGTATTACAACGAAGTCTTTTTCTTTAACTAATGGTGGTCTAGTTACTGTAAATAATCAAGGAACAGGGAGTGCTGGTAGCATAGAAGTCACGGCTCGCTCAATCCAGTTAGATAATCAAGGGCAAATTACAGCTCAAACAACATCAGGAAATGGTGGGAATATTACACTAACAACACAGGACTTATTGCTATTGCGCAATGGCAGCCTCATCTCCACCAACGCAGGCACAACTTCTTCTGGTGGCAATGGTGGCAACATCACCATTACCGCTCCCGTAATCGTCGCCTTCCCCTCAAATAACGACATTACCGCCAATGCTTTTAGTGGTACTGGCGGTAATGTAAAAATTACCACATCTGGTCTGTTTGGCATCGCACCCCTGAGTCGGGCAGAATTGGCGCGACGTTTAAATGTGACAGATTCCAGTCAAACAAATCCCAGTCTACTAAATCCGAGCAGGCTACCTACAAGTGATATCACTGCTATTTCGCAACAAAATCCATCCTTAAGTGGCACAATAACCATCAACTCTCCAGATGTTGACCCCAGCCGAGGCTTAATTGAATTGCCAGTAAATGTTGTAGACCCCACAACACTAATAGCCCAAACTCCCTGTCACAGAAGTATAGGCAGCGAATTTACCATCACTGGACGTGGCGGCTTGCCACCTAATCCTAACCAAATCCTCGCAAGTGACAATGTTCGCGTTGATTTGGTCAAGCCTGCCTCAAGTACAAGCAATTCTCCAACTACATCTGTGAAGTTACAATCATTGACTCCCACAGTCAAACGACTTGTCCCAGCCGAAGGATGGATCTTCAACGACAAAGGTCAGGTTGTTCTCACAGCATATGACCCCACAAAGACTGGCCCTCAACGTTCCTGGCAAGAACCTGCTAGTTGTGCTAATCGCTGATTTTTCGTTCTTACCAGGACGTTCTAATTCGTAATTCGTAATTACCCCATTGCGCTGACTTTTCAATAGACAAAGTTCGTGAAAAATCCGCGCTCCCGCTTTTTGAGGCGAGATACTTAGCTCCATCATGGTCAGTGGTAGTTCTAGTTTATACTTCGCACTTTTCGGTTTGATGCGATTGGCTCCACTAGTGCATTTATGCGATCGCTCTCCCACTTGTGCGATCCACACACTCCCCCTACTGACTATCCATCCTACTCTCAACCACCAGAGCGAGTGCTAGCTATAACATTATCAAGAAAGTGATACCCAGTGCTTCGCTATCGCCCTTCATGCAGCCGCTTAGCTTGTCGCCCGAACGGAAAACTTTTCGCTCTTATTCCTTTGAGCTTTGGGCATGGAGTAGAGAGCGATCGCTTTGCAGACCTCCAGTAATAATCGCTAAAATCGGGGCGCGTAGCCAGACCAAAGATAACACAGTAGGAGCGATCGCGCTTTGGCAAATATCGTTTTTCCCCATCGCTTCTTGGGGAGATTGCACACCCAAAGTTGACCCATCCAAAGCGAGTGCCTCTCGTTGCGCTGCATGAGGGGCAGATGGCTCCTTTTACTTCATTAATGTAGCATGTATGTGGTTTGCATTCTTGTAAGGTAGGGCGATCGCTTGATCACTCAATTTTTGGCTAAACTTCTAGGAGTGGGAGTGGTTCATAAAGCTCACGGTTTATTTGCACCAACCTACTTATTACTTACTTAAAAAGTGGCAGATGGGTAGTACTAACTTAGATAGAATATTGGCAAAAATTGAGTATGTTGTAGCTTGGGCATTAGTCGCTGCTTTATCTGTTGCTGGGTTAAGTAACATTCCGACACAACTAATTTCTAGCTGCTTCTATTTTGTGGTTGCTTGGGTTGTTTACCCCCACAACCCCATACCACATTATCAAAAGATTATTATCGGTTCTATAGCCTTTCTCATGGGGATATGCTTGAAATTGATTTAATCCCCTAGTTCTCCCTGTTGAGAATTATTTTGTGACGCTTTATGAGCTTCTTGTAGAGCTATCGTTTTGATTTTCTCTAGCTCTAGTTGGGTGATATTATTGATAATAATCTCAAACCTTAGCTGAGAAGATTCTCTCGTTGCCTCCAAAGCTCTAGCTTCCTCATTGTCTAGGGGAACATTTCTATCCAACGTTAATAACTGCTGATCCCCAGGAGTAACTTTTAGTGTCGCAGTAAACTTTTCTGACTCATATGATCTAATTCTTAAACCTTCAGCATCCACACTTTCTATAGCTGACTCCTCTTTCATTAGTCTTGCTAAAACTAGTGGAATTACATATCTGTGTATGTCTTCTGTATTTTGTTGTTCAAGGCTGAAGAAAGTTTTTTCTTGATCAGTAAGAGTTGATACTTCCTCAATCACAATCACATCTCGTGCAAATACTGAACTACTATCTACTTCATCCACAGAGAAGGGCTGCGTTGAAGGTGATGTTTCTCTATCCTCCACCAATAGTAAGGGTGTAGCCCGATCATCAATTTCTTCTGCACGCTCCTCTGCTTCATATAATACTGTTACTATAGACTCTTCATAAGACTTTCCTGAATTCACTTCATTAATTATCTCTGCTAAAGTTCTAATAGCATCCTCTTGCTCAGAAGGACTAACTTCTTCTGTAGGATCAGGAAATTGTCTTTCATCATATCCAACTTTCTCTAAAATTTGGCTCAGGATATAAGCAGCTTTGGCAGGAGATATATCTTCTGAGATTTTGGATGTTTGTTCAGTAAGGGTCACTAAAGGATTTGTAGCCATAGGTTCTAATTTTTAGATTTGATGTAAGAATTCAGGAGTCAGGAGTCAGGAGTCAGGAGTTAGGAGTTAGGAGTTAGGAGTCAGGAGTTAGGAGTCAGAACTTATAAGGGTTTGGTATTTGTCTCCACAAATCGCAACGACTCTTATTATCTCTCGATTCTTTAAAAATTCTGACTCCTGTATTCTGACTCCTGACTCCTTACATTTCTATGTATTTAGATTTCACTTGAGATAAAGCTGTATTGGTTTGGGCATTAAGGTCTTCAAAAGTTTTGAGGATTTCAGAAGAAACTTGGTTAGTTTGTAGTTTGCCTGATTGAATATCAAGAATTAAATCTCCATTTTTCTGGAAAATTGTTAAGTCTTTTTGGGAGGGATTGAGAGATATGTCGTAGCTGCTGCCCTTGACTTGGATGGAACCACCTTCCCCAGGTTGTCCCAGAACATCACCAATTCTTTGAGCAATCTGAGTAAGCCGATTTATAGAACGCAATTCTTCCATATCTTTATTCATCACAATCAACGCTTTCTCTGACAATCTCTGGCCAGACTTAAACTCAGTGGCAACTTCTGCTATCCGGTTTTTGTACTCTTCTGGCTTGCCCAGTTTGTCGGCAGCGCTGTACCAATTCCTCAAACTATCAAGAGTGGCTTGCTCATAGTTCTCCACAGTGTCAGCCATCACTCCTGTAGGTTGAATTTTTTGAGAAGATGCAACAAAAGGATTTTGGGTTGTTGTGAGGGGTGTAGGTACTGCGGTTAGAGGTACGGAAGTCGGTTGTGCTGGGGATGGCGCAACAGCAGGGGTTTGTGTCGGCGCAACGTCTTGGACTTTACTGCTATTAACAGAAGTAGCTAGTTCCAGCGATGAAGCGTGTATGTATCCATCACCCTGAGCTTCCAGCTGATAACCATGCTCTTGTAGGTATTGCTTTACTAGCTGGTCAGTACCAGCAGCATTGCCTACTACAAAGGAACTTCCAGCAGCGATCGCTTGATCCAGCAGAGGCACATAACGGGTTTTGAAGGTTTCGAGAATTTGTTGCTGAGTAACTCCCCTCCACGGACCAGAGCCAGAAACCATAATTGTGTCATTGGCTGAATATACTCCAGTATTGGCGTGTTCGCCCCAGGCTTGCTCGTAATTACGAGTGCTGGAGGGTGTATCGGGTAGTGCAGCTGAGAAGCCAATGAATTGGGTGGCAACTTCTGCCATCGCCACATCTTTTTTCATGTGATGGGCTACGGCATTGTTTAGTGGTTTTAATTGTACCAGAGGGTTACTTGTTTTTGGGGAAGAGGGAAGTGATTTGGAGAGTGTTGTTTCTTCCACCTTAGAGACAGAGGCAGTATTGGTTGTAATAGTGGGATCAATATTTTCGGCAGTTTGGGATTTTTCCAAAACTTTGGAGTATCCGCCGATCAGAGCGCGGATGAATGGGGAATCCCTGCTCTTACCTTCCCAATAGTTGTCTCTACTTGAGGTGACGTAGTGGGTGCAGTTTTCAAGCCATTTCACCCCTCCCCGCTGTTGAATGGCTTGAAACAATTTGGGATGCTGCTCTAGCTTTGCTTGAATAATCTCCGCCATCAGCTGCACTCGCGGCTCTCCCAAGGGCACTGTTTCCTTGTAGTATTGGTATGCTTGTTCTGCTGAAGCAAATGGAACACCCCTCTGTTTCTCTTGCTGATAAGTTTCTGGGCCAGATTTAAGCGCTGACACTGCTGGGTTGTCGCGGAAAGACACCGGGTAGTCGCCTTGAATGCTTCCGAGTTGCTTTGCTAGCACTGTCGGATTAGTCAGCGCTGCTCCTAAGGGATCGGCACTTCTGGAACCAATGTTGACTGGTGGTGCTATTTTAGTTTCTGTAACTTGGGAATCAGTATTTTCAACAGCTTTCTGGGTAGTGGTGGTTGCTTGTTGAATGTTAGTAGACAGCGGTTCGGGGAACGGCACGATTTTACCGTCTACGTAATCCCCTAGAGGCTCCATGTGCAACCCCCATACCTGCTGCTTACCCGTGAACAGTTCCGACAGTGCTTTGGCAGAGTGCTTCTCCATCTGCGCCCACTGCTGCTGGTAAGCGGGGTCGGCAATCATCTCCTGAGTAATTTGGTACTGCTTGCCCACACGGAAGGCGACTTGTTGATCATCACCCTGTGCCATGGGCGTACCACTTCTCTTAAGCAAGCTACTCGTAGCGTCTCGGAGAGAAGCCCCGCTGTAGGCGATCGCAATATCCCCTTCTTTGAAACCGTATTGCTTGTAGGGTTCGTAAGCTCTGGTAGTATGGGTTCTACCGTACCCCCGCATAGCATCGATGCAGGTGTCCACTGGGAGTGGATTGGTTTCACCATGCATCATCAGGGGATAGTTCATTGGGATGGGTTTGCCTGATATGGCGATCTCCTGTTCTTGGGGTTGGGATACGTCTACAAACTGCACGAATGCCTGCTGCCAGTCTTTTTTGTTGAGATACTCTTGTTTAACTTCAGGGCATTTTTGGGCGATCGCCACTGCCAGTCCTGCACCCATTTTGCCCTGGCAGTTAACCTCTTGCACGATGATTCCTGAGGGTACTGCGAGAATATCTTGTGTGATTGTGGGGTTCACTGAGGGTTGTGCAGCAACTTGTTTGTCTGGAGTACTCTTAACTGCGCTGCCAGTATATAGTACTGATGTACTATATAGATCTGGTTTGACAACTTTATTTAAGTCTTCCCTAACAATTTGCGGTCTGTTGGGTAGAGAATTGATTCTTTGGTGGTACTCGCTCACTCCTTTTGATAAGATTGACAGTCTGCTGTCTGTCGAGTATAATGCTTCATTAAGCAGGGTAAGCTTTTGCTCGTAGAGGTTGTATCCCTCCACCTCTCCCATATTTATTGGTTCTCCCAGTAGAGATGAAAGTTCTTGCTGGATACCTTCATGAAGTTGGCTTTTCTCAATAACAAAAGTCGCACAATTATGATAGGTAAAATACTGGTTTTCAACCATAATTGAAGATAGCCAACTTGATACTTCTATCGCATCTTGCGCTGGCACGACTAACCCTACTGCTTCTTTTTGTACAGACTGAATACCATCTTCACTTACGTACTTGTGAGATGGGTTGTAGAAGTATACAGCTTGTTCTGAAAAAATTGGTATGGCAGTTTGACTCTGTGTAGATTCAACAACTCTACCAAACTTCTCAAGCATTGTCTCGAAAGTTTGGGAAGGAATTGAATCACTGACTAAGTTGAATACTGCTAGACCTTTTTGAGTTTCTAATGGAACATCTTTTGGAAAAACTTGGCTAAACTCAATATTTTGGTCAGTTAACCATTTGGTCACAGTATCAATCTTATGGTTATCTACCGCCATCCCCATTAGTCCCTGCATCTTATCTTCCTGGCTTGCAAACAAGATGGTGGGACGTTCTTTGATTTTTTGCAGTAGAGGTGTACTCTTCTCAATCATCACCTCTTGCTGCGTGACCACAAAACAATTTGTGGTTTCCTTAAAAGCTTGACTTTCCTTTGTCCAAACTTCGGGATACTGAACAGTGTAGGGATCAACTTTGACAAAGGTATGGGAGAAGTTGCTTTGTAGGGTGCATGGTATGGAGGTAAGCTGTCCTTGTTTGAGTAGTCCCAATTGTTTAAGTGCTTCTTTGTCTTGCTTGAAGTGCAATACTCCTAGCGGTTCTCCATTGAGAAATACTGCGTCTCTAGCTTTGGTGGGAGGAATTTCTATAGAAACCTTTCTGTATTCTTTGTGATCAAATACTTGACCTTTAAAGTCATAAAAATTAACTTTATTAATTCTCAATAAATTGCCGTTGGGTGATTCACCTATAAGAAATGCACCTTCATTTTTCCCTTCAGAAATGGATGTGAATTTGAGATTTAAAGGATTGCCATGATTGAGGTAATTAATTTCCTGAAGCTGTTTTATAGAGTCAGCATCTAACTCTCCCAGTGTTTTGCCATCGAGTTTAATTTTTACCGTTTGGTCTGGGACTTCTACGTTGCCAATGGAGAGGGTTGCTTGTTCGCCGTTGAAAGCCGTACCAGCATAGGAGAATTTACTAATTTCTCTGATGGTAAATTCAATTTTGTGTTTTCCCGGTTCCTGGAGGGTAGCTTTAGCTGTGTAAGCTTCTCCCGGCACAATGTTTGCCTCTGCTTTGGTGCTGATCGGTAACCTCCCAGTTCTTTGTTCCAGAACAGCGAACTCCTTATATTGCCCATCGCTATCTTTCACGAAGACAAGCCTCGAACCCTGGCGTTCGTGTCCCTCTGGATAGTGACTGGCTTTAATTTCTATGGAGTATTTTTCTTCTGGGTTCCATACTTTTCCCTTAAAACTATCACCTTCTTTCCCAATTCCTGTTAGCTTTATATTAGTAAATTGCAGTTCCTCTAGTCTAGATATAATTTCGTTTGGGAAAGCAGCAAATACAAAATTAGATACTTTCTTCTGCGTGTCTACCTGTTGTCTGTCTTCCAATTCTGCTGTTTCGGAAGAATGATTAAGTTTTTTTTCTACTTCATCTTGTCTTGTGGCTGATATGCTCCAAGCAGCAGCGGCGGTGGATAGCCTTT
This sequence comes from uncultured cyanobacterium, assembly GCA_903903925.1. GTDB lineage: Bacteria > Cyanobacteriota > Cyanobacteriia > Cyanobacteriales > Nostocaceae > Stigonema. The sequence continues at coordinate 6,928 of CAIVAU010000124.1, read as the reverse complement.
CTGACTCAGGTATGGAGGTACGGAACGCTTCGGCACTTTCATAAGCTTGTTGAAACAGCAATTTAGTTTGGCTTTTGCTCAGTTCTGGCTTAATTTCGCTCAGGGTTGCTCCAACGGTGGTCATTCCGGCTTTTAGCTGATAATCGATAGCAGACTGGTAGCTCACGGTACCTAACTTGTGATACGTGGGTTGTCCGCTTTCTGGGTCTGTTTCCCCATCAATCTGAGCGACTGCTAACAACTTGTGAGGGCGCTCACTGCTGCGGGACTTCTCTTGGATTTCTTCTAGTCGGATATTAAGGGTCTGTGCTTTCCAAATTCCTGGATGTCCGTAACGAGTGAGATTTGTGATTTCTATTTGTGTTCCTTGGGGTGTTTGGATGATGGCGTAGGGACCTTGTTCAGTCTCTCGTCGCCGTTGTAAACGAGTCGCTTCATTAAATTTTGTGTCGAATTCCTGTTTGGCGAGAATGGCAGCAAATTTTTGTTGGGGCGTAAATTCAACTTTTTGAAATAAATCCTGAAACTGAATGATGGGGCGAGATTCAAGTTGGGCTTCTTGGAAATATTTATTAGTTTGACTGATCAGCAGTTCTACTGGAGAGTAACCTTTGGGAGCAATTCCTTGATCAATATAGGCTGCTCTCGATTTTTTATCCTTGATATAGTTTACATCTCTGTGCAGATAGCGCTTATTTTCCTTAATCAAGTCCATATCAGGAGTTTTGGCGCTCTTGAACAAATCAACTGCTATCTGGTTTTGGTAGCACGCTTCTTCAATCATTTTGCGGTACAGCAGACGATTAATTTCTATTGCCTGCTGTATGATTTCAGGAGTTCTGTTTTGCACTGAGGAGAGCGTAACGAACTCTTTCATCTGCTCCCTATATTCTTCCCTAATTGGTTTAGGATGTCTCTCGTTATTTTCTTGGGCAAATAGCTTTTTATAGTGACTTGACACTTGGTCTAAATACTCTGACTGTAGCTCTCTACTTCCATAAGTTTTTAGGATTTCGATTTCTGACTCTAAAGCTTCCAGTGCTGTAACGTGATTATTGATGATACCAACACTGATACCATCACTCATATGGATGGCAATTTCTTCAAAAGGAGGCTGTGTGCTATCTTCTCTATAAAATGATTGCTTCTTCAGCTTGACTGTGGGAGCGTAGGCGTGTTCAGGAATGTTTCTGTACTCTGCTTCGGCTGTAAAATTGGGATATTTGTTTGCTAACTCCACACCGATACAGTCACCATCAAAGTCTCGACCTTGGCGTTCTGATTCTGTTTCTGCTGGGTCTACTTCGTCGGTTGCAATTCCTTGAGATTTTAGTGCGTCAATTCTAGCTTGGATGCGCTTATGGTCTTCGTCGTTGACGACAATGATACCTTCTAGGGGTTTTCCATCTGGTCCCATGTAGTCTTCAACGTGTTTGTTGATGGAAACACACAGACCATTGGAGTTGAGGAAGGGAGAGCGAAAGTTGAGGATTTTTTCGTCTTCCTTAAACCAGGGTACACAAATTTCACCGTTTTTCAGTTCCTTAGAGGGAATAATCATGCCTCGGTTGAAGATGAGGGTGCGACCAAGGGCAATATCTCGCCATTCATTTTGCACAAATCGACTTAGTTCTTGTCTAACCTTCTCAGTTTCCAAAAGTTGAGAATGACCAAGTAGGTCTGCTTTAATAATTTTGTACATTAACAAGTCGTCTTTTTCGGATTTTGGATTATCCTCATTCAAATCATCTGTGTCTAACTCTTCTGAAGAGTTAGAGTTGGTAGCAGATAATTCCACCTGTCTTTCAAGCGTTCCATCCGCCACTTGGTCGGCGATTTCTTGTTCTAGGGAAGCTTTTTGCTCTTCGGTGAATGCCTTGCGCTTTTCGTACTTTTCGCAATATAATTGTGCAACTTTTCTGGGGTCCTTCTGGATTTCGGCAAGTTCTTGAGCAAGATTTTCTAATTCCTCCGCAAAGTCCTTGACGCTTTGGGGGAAAGATGCCAGCATCTGGGAAATAGCAGTCTTCCCCTTCTGGGACTGCGATTTTTCACCCAACCAAATGGTTTGATTGTACAGACCTGGCTTGATTTGGGGTTTAATTGGACCAGAGGGATTATCTTTATCTGTGCCCTTAAAGCTGGATAGGGGGATGATGAGGTCGATTTTGGGTGCGCCTTTGGGACACGGTAATCTATCTAGCCGATAGGGGCGTAGTGTTCCTTTACCAAAGCGGTACTGGATGTCCTCACCATCTTGCGATCGCCATCCAAAGCGGTGTTGGATGATGCGATAACTCTTGTCTTCTTGTTCTTCCCTTTTGGTCAGTTGGTCGTATAGTTCAGTCGAAATTTGTCCGTAGCAGTCACCAACTAGCTTATACGCCACATCGTTTGGTAGTATCCTACCATTTTCACCAGTAGTATCATCCACTACTAGAATGTTCAATTGCTGAGTGATTGTGTTTTTGCAGTCTCCAAGGAAGATGGAACCGTAGGCACCACGGTCTTTGCGGTCTGGGCAAAGTTTTTCAATGACTTCCAGACATTCTGGTGAACCATAAAGTAGTCGTGTTTTGGATGACAAGAGCAGAACATGACCATCCGGATGATTTTTCAGGTCTTCTGCTGTACTATACTCGTCCATCTGCCCAAAGGAGAACTCCTTGTGTGGAAAGAAGGACTCCAGCAGCGTATTATTTAATTCTTCAGTTAGAATTGAGTCGATATTTTTGGGATTACCATCTGTATGAATCCACTGGTTGAGTCTAGTATCGAAGTGTTTAAATACAAGTGTCATAAATTTTTTAATTAATTTTTTTAAGGATTTAATATGTCAAGATTAAAGCGTTGGTTGAATATGAATTTAAAAAAATTAAATGAAGATGGTTCTTTAAAAGAGGAATATATTCAGCAATTGCGTTCTTATGGTTTTGATGACGATTACATTGCTGAGCATGGTCAAGGATTCAAAGAAGAGTATGAGCGGTTTCATCTGCTAGACAAAACTGACCCAGAGCCGTGGTTGATTTACACTGCTTATGACTTTTTTACGGAAGAGGAGAAACGGAAATTTAATCCTGATGGTTCCCTCAGACCGGAGTATGTCGAATATGCTCGCAGTATTAGCATTAGCGAAGGAGCGCTTGAAGAGATGGAGCGCCGCAAAAAGATTGATGTAGATAACTACAATGAAGTGTCTGCTCGATATGCGGAACAGGGTGTAAATTTTGGGGAACAGCAGATGCAAGAGAGGATTGCTAACAGCAAGAGCTATATCCAACGCAGGAAGCAAATGGAACAAGACTTGCGTAATTTTGAAGATATTGATAGCCTGCCCTTTGACAAAGACACAAAATACTAGGATAGGCGTGATTAACCAGACTGACATCACTTGTAGCTACTAAGAGTCCTCCTAAAGCGGATTCTAAGAGCTATTTTGGTGATGGGGTAGTGATGAAAAGTAGAATTTTGGGTTGATTTTGTGCCAGAGTTTATATCAAAAGATATAACGTGTTGTTTCAAAAATTCTAGCAGTGATAGCGCGGAATACGATTAAACTATCGGCTACTATGGGAGAAGCAGCACTCGGCGTCTTTAGATATCTACACTTCATGGGGTCATAAAAGGGCTATTCAATGGATTCAAACACGCAGGAATTGGTAATCACCAAACTTGAGCAAGGATTACCCGCTATCACCCCAGCATTTGGTGCAGCATTGGCAGAAGCCTGTGCTGTCTGCTTAGCAGACCTTGGGCATGCTCAGGGTGTAGAACTTATTCGCCCTGGCACAACTTATCTTCAAAACGCAAATTTGCGGGAATGGCTAGTAGGGCAGGGGCAACATAAAAACTTTGATCGTCAAGACCTGCGAGGAGTCAATTTAAAAGGAGCGAATCTGGTAGACGCTAGCTTCATAGGTGCTGATTTAAGTGAAGCCCATTTACAAGGTGCTGATTTATCTAGAGCAAAGTTAGCACAAGCGCAGTTAGACGGAACTGATTTTACAGGTGCTACCCTCACTGGAGCATAGATCAAGGATTGGAACATCACCAGCGATACTAAATTTGATGGGGTGCGGTGCGAGTATGTTTATATGAGAGGAATTAACCCGGATTTCTCACAAAGAGTAATCAGAGCGTCCTGGTCTATTTAGCATTGGCTCAATGCCAATTACAGAATATGTACGGAAAAACCTTAATTCATTGATGTCAAAGGAGTTTACTGATGAATATTGCAGTACTGACAGCTTTCCTCTCCCCTTTCCTGCCTTTCTTGGTAAAGCTAGGTGAGAAGGCAGCAGACACAGCAGCTGGAAAGTTTGGCGAGGATGCCTGGAACAAAGCAAAGGCAATTTGGTCAAAGTTGCATCCTAAGTTAGAAGCCAAGAAAGATGTGAAAGTGGTGGCTGAACTGGTGGCAGCTGACCCGGAGAATGAACCTCGTCAGGCACTTTTGCAAGCGGAACTGAAAACTTTACTAGAGGAGAATCCAGACTTAGCAGAGGCGATCATCAAAATCATGCAACAAGACGCTCCAGATGGCACACCTGGTGCACAGACCATTCAAAACGTCATTGGTAGCAAAAACCAGGTTATTGGACAAGTGTATGGAGGCAATGTATTTGGTAATATCGAAGGAAATGTAACAAAGTAGGTTAGAGTCAGAAATATCTGCTAACTCAAGATTTTACCGCCAGAAATCCTGAGTTAGTTCTGCGTGCAAGTCGTATGTTGTTGCCTGGCGGCGATAATTTTCTGCCATCTGTCGAAGAACTGCTGCTGTTCGAGGCCATCGATCGCTAATTTGTCTTGCATAATCTTCATACTGTTTTACAAGTACGCGTTCTTGCTCTCCGCCATCAGTAGGTAGCCGAGTCGTAATACCACGATTGTTAAAAATTTGACAACACCAACCACGTTCAATAACTGGATTCGCTAGTTCCTCAATTAAATCTCGTACCGCTTGATGAGGCCAAACTCTATCAGAATCAGCAGGAGAAAATGCGAATGAACATCCAATGTAGATATCGACAACCCTGCTCAGACCACATTTCGCAGCAAGTTCCCGCGCACGTATTACCCACGCTCGAAGGACTTCAGCATTAACTGAGTCTTTTTCTTGAACACCAGGCATTTGTTTCCAAGACTCCAAGAATTTCCACGCTAATTCTGCAAATGCTTTAGCCTTGTCCGAGTCTTCTATTGGGAATTTGTTATCTGTAGGATAGATGTATTGGAGTATGTCAATGAAAAGTTCTGGGTTTGTTGATAACTCTTGATAGAGTATACGAGGGCGGCGATGATACTCATTGATCCGGAAAAATAGCCATTCCAATCTAGCCAAGCGATCACGAGATATGTCGGTTTTTTCGAGATAGTTCAGTAACTCAGCAGAGTGATAGGCAAAGTCAGAACCATTAAAGTTCGGCTGTGGAGGTGTCTGAACAGATATTTCAAGAACTTCAGCTATTCGCTCAGGAGAAACTATTCCTGGAGTTTTTTCGACAGTCCATTGTATAATGCCAACAGCAAAATGAGGTCTTTTAAATTTGAGCAGTTGTGTAAGCACGCGTTCAACCTGAGCAGGTTCAAGAAGACTGATATCTTGCCTACGACTCCAAAAGTATTGCTGAACTACTTGATCAGCAGCGTCAAGTTTGTCCAGCAGATATCCATTAAATGGAACACAGAGTAAGAATTCTCCATATTGTTCTGGTTTCCATGTTCTCAAATTAGCATTTAAGCAATCTTCAATCCACTGCTCACCGTAATTGCAGGCATTGAATATTACAAAAACTTGAGCTATTTGGCTACACCACGGCTCTGTATCTCCAAGGTTATCTTTCAGAAATGAAATTATATCTATTGGCAGTAATTCTGCTGTTGCCAAAGTGGAACCAACTAGTGCTGGTTCCTTTACTTGCTCTGATAGTTTCATAACTCCTTCCCAACCCTGCATTCTAAGTATTTCCTGTAATGCTTCCACGCGTAAACTATCAACAACTTTTTTTTTCTCTTGCCACGAGCTATGACGCATTCCTGATACTTCTACACTATGTTTAAAGAGCCAACGATAGCGTTCTATAAGATCATCTGGCTCGAAACGAGCATAAATTTTTTCCAAACATTGGACATGTTGAGCAGGCATTGCCCAGTCTGCATCAGAAAAGTCATGATGTCGTGTGATTTCGTGCCGTAGACAGTCACAAATCTCAGATCGCTCTTTTGAGGAGAATTGCTCAGGAGTAAGTGTTTTCAAATGTTGAAGTAAAGTTTCTCTCTGCTCGGTTATCATATTACCTGTAGCAAAGATTAAACTACACCAGCGTGTTATGTTGATTCCTGCATCACAAATAAGCCAATTTAAGATAGCGGTTGTAGCTTCAATATACTCGTGTTTAGTAATTTTAGGTTGAGAATCAGGCACCCAGTCACGCCATTTTGTACCATGTGTTGGAGAAACTGTACTGTGATGTTTTGGTAAAAGGTTCATCAACAGATGCCAAGCTACATCTGGCTCTTGCGTGCGGATTGTATTGAGAGCATTAAGTCGTCTCTTAAGAGATGCAGCTGTATTGGGATGCCAGCACAAAAAGATATTCCTCAAGCTGTATTGTGGTCGATTAACAAAACGCCCCCCAGGATCTAGACGCGCTAATCGTGCTAGATTTAAAGCTGCTGCGCTTAGGTAGTCAGGATTCCAGGCAAGGGTTTCTAGTGCCCAAAGAAGTCCAGTATGGGGCGATGAACTTACATAGTATGCATCTGAAGTATTATCTTGAAACAAGCTAACCAGTATTGGGTTTCCTCTAGTTAAATCTGCATTTATTGCGTCTAAGAAAATATCTGGTGCTGCCTCAGCAAGAAGGGGGAGTTGATAAGCTAGCGATGCCCAAAGAGCCTCGTTATTTCTAGCCTTTTCCAT
>CAIVAU010000123.1 GCA_903903925.1 uncultured cyanobacterium | reverse complement strand
TCAGAAGTCAGGAGTCAGGAGTCAGGAGTCAGGAGTCAGAAGTCAGGAGTCAGGAGTCAGGAGTCAGGAGTCAGAATGAATACTCTTCCCTTTGCTGATCAAACAATCTTGGTGACACGTTCGGTTGGGCAATCGAGTGAATTTGCGCAAGCCCTAGCTACATTAGGCGCAAATGTGATTGAAATGCCAACCTTAGAAATTGGCCCGCCTTCAAATTGGGAAGCTTTGGATCATGCGATCGCTCATTTATCCCACTTCCACTGGTTAATTCTCACTTCCACTAACGGCATAAACTACTTCTTTGAACGCCTAATCGCACAGGGTAAAGATGTTCAAAGTTTGAAGGAAATCAAAATCGCTGTTGTGGGAGAGAAAACAGCCCAAAGACTCAAACAACACGGTCTCCAACCAGACTTTATTCCCCCAAACTTTGTTGCTGACTCTTTAGTAGCAAACTTTCCCGAAGAACTAACAGGTAAAAAGGTTTTATTCCCTAGAGTTGAAAGCGGCGGACGAGAAATTTTAGTGCAAGAGTTGACTACCAAGGGAGCAGAGGTTATAGAAGTTGCTGCATATCAATCTTGCTGTCCCAAGACTATTCCACCCTCAGCACAGTTAGCACTTCAAAGTGGAAAAGTGGATATCATTACCTTTGCTAGTTCCAAAACAGTACAATTTTTCTGTCAACTAGTAGAAAAGATATTTTCAGAAAACTCTCTTGAGAATCATTCATCTGTGGTAGCAAATTCTTTAGAGGGAGTTTGTATTGCTTCTATCGGTCCTCAAACCTCTAAAACTTGTCGTTCTTTAATTGGGCGCGTTGATGTCGAGGCACTTGAATATACATTAGATGGATTAACTCAAGTACTGATAAAATGGGCGACAAGCGGATCATCCAGAGTCAAAATTTCAAGCGGCAACGATTAAAAAGTCAATAATGAGTAAACGCATCATCGGTTTAACTGGGGGTATTGCTACAGGCAAAACGACTGCCGCTAATTATTTGGCTAGTGCTTACAATTTGCCCATTTTGGATGCAGATATTTATGCTAGGGAAGCTGTATCTGTAGCTTCGCCCATTCTTGACGCGATCGCCCAACGTTACGGTGAACAAATTTTACTTGCAGATGGCAACCTCAACCGCCAAAGGCTGGGTGAAATTATTTTTAATCATCAAGCAGAACGTAACTGGGTCGAGGAATTGATTCATCCTTACGTGCGCGATCGCTTTCTTGTATCCATTGCTGCGTCATCAGCACAAACACTAGTGTTGGTTGTGCCTTTGCTCTTTGAAGCGAAGATGACAGATTTAGTGACAGAAATCTGGGTTGTACGTTGTTCTGAAGCACAACAAGTACAAAGATTAATTCAGCGAAATCACTTAAGTAAAGAACAGGCACTAGCTAGAATTGACAGCCAATTACCTATTGAAGCTAAAGCTTCTCGTGCTGATATAGTTTTAGATAATACTTCTGACCTTGAAATACTACTTAAACAAATTGATGCTGCAATAACATTAAAAACATAAGTTTTTTAAGCAGCCTTCATCGTTGACTTTCAGCAAAAGTTATGAAAAAATTTCACCGCCAAACATAAAAATGTCTTGATCCCCCTGCTAAGAGCTCCCTATTACAGTTAGTAAACCCGAAAGATCTGACCATTTAAGAAGCCCTCAACACTTTTGCTGTATACTCGCGCAACTTTTGAGACTGGGACTGGTTCATGCCCTCTAAAGACTGAAGCATACTGATCCATTGATTCTTGGATCACGCCAGGGCTGACCGAGTTGATGCGGATACCCTTTGGCAATTCAATAGAAGCCCCAACGACAAACCCGTCAAGTGCTGCATTGATCATACTCATAGCAGCACCGCCTCTAACTGGGTCTTGACTTAGCACGCCACTGGTGAGAGTAAAAGATCCAGAGTCATTGATATAGTTTCTCCCAATGAGTACAAGGTTAACCTGCCCCATCAATTTATCTCGAATGCCAATGTAACATTCTGCCTCAGTCATAGTACTGAAATCACCAAAGTAGCCACTGCCGGTAGTTGAGACTAAGGCGTCAAAAGCACCGATAGCCTCATACATTTTTGAGATCGAGTCTGTAGAGGTAATATCTACATTAACATCCCCACTCTTTCTGCCGACTTTGATAATCTCATGCCTCACAGCAAGTTCATCGACGACAGCACGACCAATTGTGCCAGTAGCACCAACAACGATAATCTTCATAAAGATTCTTTTAGCTCACCTCTAAGTGATTGAATGCCAAAAAATTGTGAGTGGCTTCAAAGCCCGTAAGTAAGAGTAGCATTGAGTGCGAGAATTTTACAAAAGTTTAAATCAACATTTGATATTTCTCCTGAGCTAAACGGTAAAGGGGATGCCATACTAGACGATTCGTGAGTACTACCAATAAAGACATGACTGCTGTCGCTGCTAGAAGCAACCCAAAATTACCACTAGCTGTGGCTTGAGAGATCGTAGAACCGAGTCCAGTGGTGATTTTCACCTGTCCTTGAAACGTGACGTACTCACTGATAATACTGGCATTCCAAGCACCACCAACGGCAGTAATTACCCCAGTAATGAGGTAGGGAAAGATACCGGGTAAGATTAGGGTTCGCCACCGTTGCCAACGAGAAAGCTTATACACCCAAGCAGCTTCCAATAAGTCTGACGGGATTGATTGTGCCCCAGCAATGACGTTAAACAAAATGTACCACATTGTTCCCAACATCATCAAAACTACTGAGGCAATATTCAATCCACCTGAAATCCGGGTTAACCACAGTAACAGAACTGGAAATAAAGCTGTTGCTGGCACCGAAGCAGCGATTTGTACCAAGGGTTGCAACACCTGAGCCAGACGGGGATTGCGACCAATGGCGACTCCCACTGGCACAGTCCATAGTAGAGATAATAATAAGGCAGTGATAACCCGCAAAGCTGTAAACACCGCTCCTCGAATCACTTGTTGCCAATCAGCCCAGCTCAATAACCGCATCAGTAGAGCTGCTTCCCATGTGCCCCAAAGGACAATCACGGCAAAGCCGCAGAGAAATAGCCAATTGAGCAGTCCAGGTAAGCTAACGTTTCCTTTCGTGGTAACAGGTAGAGAGCGCATAGGAAACGCCCGAATGAATCCGTAGTCGAGGGCTGTTTGAAACGGTAGCACCAAACGAGCGCTGAAAATTCGTAGAGTCGGCGATCGCCGCAAAATATCCAATACCCAAGATTGCGGTACATTCTGTGACTCAACCATCTCAACTTTAAACTTTTCTGCCCAAGCAATCAGTGGTCGCCACACCAAAAAATCAATTGCGACAATCACTCCAATCAGCACTGCCAAGCCCCACAAGAGAGCCTTATAGTCTTCCCGATTGGCTGCTGATCCTAAAAAAGAGCCTAAACCAGGTAAGCGAAAATCTTGCTTCCCCAATGTAAATGACTCGATCGCAATTAAGAAAAACCAGCCACCTGCAAACGACATCACACTGTTCCACACCAACCCAATAGCACCTGCTGGTAATTCCAGAGTCCAAAACCTTTGCCAGAGGTTGAGTCGATAAATCCGTGCTGCTTCCAGTAATTCTTGGGGAATACTACGGAGAGACTGATAAAAACTAAAAGTCATATTCCAGGTCATCCCGGTAAAAATGAGCACGATAGAGGCGAGTTCTACCCCAATCCGCTGACCAGGAAACAAGCCAATGAGAGCCAGTACCACTCCTGGTAAAAATGACAACACTGGAATAGATTGCAGAATATCCAGTAGGGGAATGAGAATTAGTGCTGCTGTGCGAGAGCGATAGGCAGAATAGGCATAGATCAGGGTAAACACTAGGGATAAAAAGTAAGCAAGCCCCATCCTTAACAGAGTTTGAGCTGTGTACCCTGGTAAAGCACTGATATCTGTTGAAATTGTTAAATGGGGGTTCAACGTACCACTGAAATTGGACGCTGTCCTGACAATTGCAAAAATGAGACTAATGATAGCTAAAATCAGCAATCCATCTTGCCAAGACCAATTTAAGCGTCCCAGAGTTTTATTCGCAGGAGTAAGGGGGCGGGTCATAAGAGGAGGGTGGGGAGGGTGGGGAGGGTGGGGAGGGTGGGGAGGGTGGGGAGAATGGGCGTATGAATGAGAATTCAGTACTTCCCACACTCCCCACAATGAGTGAGAAATTCTCCCTCCTTTTTTAACTGGCTGCTAACTGCTCTTCTTCAATAGCTTGATGATCTAAAAAGATTTGTCCTGATGGCTCATCGTAGCTATAAATTTCGGTGTAGCGACCCCAATCGATCGCGGTTTTTAATTGCTTCTGAGCTTCTTCAGGGCTAACGTGAGTTTCTAGGATATCTAAAACCAGTTCTTCGGGAATCCGTTGATTGCGTTTTGCTTGTAGGAGGCGATAAATTTGCTGCACTAAGCGAATATGCTCTAGTAGTTGAGTGCGCACAATTTCTTTGCGCTCGTCAATTCCACCTGCAATAAATTCTTGTCCAATTGGGGTAAGGCTGATATCACCTTCTTCCAGTTCAACAAAATTAATTAATTTCGCCGCTTCGACAATTGGCAGAATGTCATCTACTTCTAATTGCAATTCTTGCCCTAAACGGTAAAGGTCTGTTTTGGGACGATCTTCTAAAAGTTCTACAAGACCAGCTATCGAGCCAATCCGTACTGGCGGTAAAGATTGATACTTTGGCTCTGGTTTTGACTCTTGGGTAGAGACAGTGGGTGGTGGCTCAATCTCTTCTAGGTCAGGGTTTGTGATGATTTTATAAACCTGATCTACCAAGGCTTGAAAGCTAGGATGTTTGCGATCGCGGTAATGGGGTAATGTAACGGGAAAGTCAGCTCTTATTCTCCCAGGATTGCGGCCAAGGACGATAATTCGATCCGCCAAAATCACTGCTTCTTCAATCCCATGGGTGACGATGAGAACTGCTTTAGTAGGGATGCGGCGATCTAACCACAAATCTAACAACTCAAAGCGCAAGTTTTCTGCTGTCAGGACATCCAAAGCCGAGAACGGCTCATCCATACACAGCAATTCTGGTTCTACGGCTAAGGCTCTCGCAAATCCTACTCGCTGGCGCATTCCTCCAGAGAGTTCTTTGGGATAGGCATTTTCAAACCCGTCTAAACCGATAATATCAATCATCCGCAGCGCTTTTTTTTGTCGGGAGTCTGGAGGTTCTCCTTTCGCCTTTAGACCCAGTTCCACATTCTCTAATACGGTTAGCCACGGATAGAGAGCGAAACTTTGGAAAACGATCGCCACTCCTGGATTGAGTCCTACCAATGGTTGGTCATGGTATATGACTTGACCTTCGGTAGGTGGGATTAACCCAGCAATCATTCGCATTAAAGTAGATTTTCCTGACCCCGAAGGACCTAGCAAAGCGACAATTTCACCTGAGTGCAACTCCAGGTTAATACCTTCCAGAATGACGATTTGCTGACCATTCGGCTGCTGATAGGATTTGCTGACGCCTTGTAGGGCAATCAATTTTTCTGTTGCTGTTTTGACCGCCACGGCAGTTTCTCTAAAATTTACAATTATTATAGATAGACACACTGACGCTATCTTACAGTTAAAGGGGAAATTTTTAATAGATCTAAAGGCACAGACTGTGTTAATAATTCTTTATCTCCATAATCTGGCTAAGATTGCGCCTAGCTGAACGCAGATAATTCCCAGGATTGCACTACCTGCCCAGTAAAAAGTTGCTATTAATAGCCTGTTGTTACGTAACAGCGTCACAGTTTCTAAACCGTAGGTAGAGAAAGTTGTATAGGCACCTAAAAATCCTGTTGCAATCAGCAAACGTACTTCTAGGGAAATAATTGACACTTGGTACAAAGCTATGGTGGCGAAAAATCCCATGATGAAACAGCCGCTCAAGTTGATGAAAAAGGTGGCGTAGGGAAAACTGAAACCGAAGCGTTGAGCAAACCACAATGTCAAGTAGTAGCGACTTAAAGCACCAGCTACTGCGCCCAAACTAACTGCGAGCGGGTTACGTATATTGGGGTCTTGTAACATAATTAAGCTAATGGGCGTCTAAATTGTATAACTACTCATGGTAGTCGTTAACAGTTAAATAAAGTATTAGAAGGCACAAACTATTCATACTATGTGTTTAGGAAAAATTGCAAGAAGTTAAGCGGGAAAACCCTACTTGATTGGAGTGCAATTTCTACCTGCTGAATTTGTGTTTGGGTAGATTATAATTGGGCTAGGGCTTAAGTAATGCTGTTGCTAGCAACTAGAGTGCATTCTTCGTGCAGTATTACAAAGGGGTTTTGAGTTTATTACCTATCAACAATTTTTATCTTATATAAAGGAGAAATAACCATGACTTATAATGCAAACAATGAAGAAAACCTGGTTGTTGTTGAAGTTAGCCCTCAAACCCATGAAATCGTAGAAACTGAAATGACTGGCGAAACAGATGAGGTAAAGCATGAAACCAAAGCACTGATTGAGGCGATCAAAAGACGTGCCCAGTCTGAGGCAGAATCAGCAGGAACCCTCACTATCGAAACCTACGTAAATGCAGTACGTCGGGCGCGGGAAGTCATAGAAGGCGAAAAACTGATTGAGCGCGATCGCTTGGAACGCTCTTGGACAAATATTCAAGAGGACGCTGAGAGAAACTGGAACTTACTTTTGAAAGAAGTAGCAGAAGTGAGCGATCGCTTTCAGGAGTCAGCTAAAGCTGCTTGGGAGACTTTCACAGCCCCGCGTCCCCGTTCTTAATTTTTGTTGATTTCGCAATAAATGCATAGCCACAGGCTAAAAGTCTGTGGCTATAACACAGAAGAAGCCTGCAAAGACAGGCTATAATTTTAGATATATTAACTTATGAAAAATCATAAACATGAGGAAGAATCGCATATAGTGATTTCAGCCTTCCTAAGGTTAAAAATGATTTTAGTTTGACCTTAGATGAAAGCCGTAGTTTGTTTGGTGATATAAAACCAGTCTTACCATCAGAAACTTTAATAGCTCCCATTCTGGCAGAGTTAAGACAGCGACCACCGTCCTGGGCGATTTTCCCGGCTTGAGCCCGGATTTCTCACAAGGGTGGGGAGTGTCGGAGGTACTGAATTATCCCCACACTCCCCACACTCCCCACAAGTGAGGAATCCAGGTTGTAGACGGATTTGCACAAGATTTTTTGAGCCAGAATTACTAATTATGCTAGATAATGGAAAGGCTTTGACATTTAACTGTTGCTCCCTCTGGCAAGTATACTTAACTTAGAAATAATACCTATGCGAACTCTCTATTGCGGCGAACTCCGAAAAGAACACATTGGAGAAACTGTTACCTTATACGGATGGGTAGATCGTCGCCGCGATCATGGGGGCGTGATATTTTTAGATTTACGCGATCGCTCTGGAATTGTTCAGATCGTCAGCGATCCCCAACGCACACCAGATTCCTACGAACAGGCAAACGCTCTGCGAAATGAATACGTTGTTGAAATCACCGGCAGAGTGACACAACGTCCGGAAGAATCCTTAAATCCTCGCATCCCTACAGGCGAAGTAGAAATCTACGTCGATCGCATTGAATTGCTTAACGCCGTCCGCAAACAGCTCCCTTTCCAAGTTTCCATGACTGATACTGAAACAGTGCGGGAAGACTTACGACTGAAGTATCGCTATTTGGATTTGCGGCGCGATCGGATGGCGCGTAATTTGCAACTGCGCCATCAAACCGTTAAAGCCATACGTCGTTACTTAGAAGATTTGGAAGGGTTCATCGAAATCGAAACCCCCATACTTACCCGTTCCACACCTGAAGGTGCGCGGGATTTCCTCCTCCCAAGTCGCGTCAACCCTGGTGGTTGGTTTGCCTTACCGCAATCACCCCAGCTATTCAAACAACTGCTTATGGTGTCTGGCTTTGACCGATACTATCAGATTGCCCGTTGCTTCCGCGATGAAGACTTACGCGCTGACAGACAACCAGAATTCACCCAGTTGGACATGGAAATGAGCTTCCTGTCCCAAGAAGAAATTATTGCACTCAATGAGAAGTTAGTGTGTCATATTTTCAAGACGGTTAAGGGTATTGAGTTACACTATCCTTTCCCCCGTTTGACTTATGCTGAGGCAATTGAGCGTTATGGCAGCGATAAACCAGATACGCGCTATGGTTTAGAACTAGTGAATGTCTCGGATGTCGTCAAAGACTGTGGCTTCAAAGTCTTTCGGGAAGCTGTTACCAATGGCGGTATTGTAAAAATTCTTCCCATTGCCAACGGGAATGATGCCATTTCTAATGTCCGGATCAAACCAGGCGGCGACTTATTTAAAGAAGCCAACGAAGTTGGTGCTAAGGGTTTAGCTTATATCCGGGTCAGGGAGGATGGTGAAATTGATACCATCGGTGCGATCAAAGATAACCTCACAGCAGAACAAAAACAGGAAATTTTACATCGTACAGGTGCACAACCTGGTCATTTGCTGCTTTTTGGTGCTGGTGACGCTGCTACTGTGAACAAGACTTTAGATAGGTTGCGACAAGTCATTGGTAGGGAGTTCGGGTTAATTGACCCCGACAAAATCAATTTGCTTTGGATTACAGATTTCCCGATGTTTGAATGGAATGCTGGGGAACATCGCCTAGAAGCGTTGCACCACCCGTTTACTGCACCGCATCCTGAGGATGTGAACGACTTGAAAACTGCACGAGCACAAGCATATGACTTGGTGTTCAATGGCTTTGAAATTGGTGGTGGTAGTCTGCGGATTTATCAGCGGGAAATTCAGGAACAGGTCTTTGAGGCGATTGGACTTTCCCCTGAGGAAGCACACAATAAATTTGGCTTTCTCTTAGAGGCGTTTGAATATGGCACTCCGCCACATGGTGGAATCGCCTATGGTTTGGATCGGTTGGTGATGTTGCTAGCTGGGGAAGAATCAATTCGGGATGTCATTGCTTTTCCGAAGACGCAACAAGCACGATGTTTGTTGATAGATGCACCTTCAGAAGTAGATCCAACCCAGTTGAAAGAGTTGCACGTTGCATCTACTTATAAGCCTAAGTCTTAGGGAGTGTGTAGGGGCGTGGAGACCCCTGTGCCCTTTTACGCACCAAAGGTGAAAGCATATATTTGGTAGGTAGGAGGTGTGAGAGGTAAGGAAGACATTACTATCCACACTCCCTTATTGGTAACAAATTACCGCTCTTGAGTCTTGGCATTCTTGGCTCAGGAGCAGTTTTTTTTTGGACGGGTTCCCCGGCTTGAAGCAACTGGCTTTAGCGATACGTCACCCGAAGGGCGCGTATCCTACGTTTTTAAGCGTGGATTCCTCCTTGCCCGAAGGGCTGTAAATTTTCCCGCCCACGTACTTAGATGTTACGTTTGTTAGGTTAACTGAGATACATTCAGAAGACGAAATAGGCGATTTATCCATTAAGTTTTCAGATAAATTTATATATGTAGGCGATTTTATTTCACAGTCATGCTATTAGGATTAATTGAAGATGATTGAAATATTCTC
Organism: uncultured cyanobacterium; assembly: GCA_903903925.1. Taxonomy (GTDB): domain Bacteria; phylum Cyanobacteriota; class Cyanobacteriia; order Cyanobacteriales; family Nostocaceae; genus Stigonema. The sequence goes on along the minus strand of CAIVAU010000123.1, from coordinate 24,480 downwards.
TGAAACCTTGTAACAACTTGATAGCGACTTGATAGTAAATGCATTTATATTTTTGACTGAGCTTTAGAGCAAGTTAAAACCTCCAAAATTGACCATGTAGCTGCAGCAATATCTAATCAGAAAATTTGGGATTAATGTTGAGGAGTTGTTTGATTGATTTTAGACCCATTATTACACTCTGTATCTTTATGACACAGCTTGATATGTCATGAGTAAAAAATTTTAAACAACATATACATATATTTGTACTTATCCTATCTAAATATATAGATTTATTCATTTGATAAATGCATGTATATTTGCTGTATCTTCCGCAAGTAGTATTTTATACAGAGTAACGAGGACACTTACAACATTTTTGTTTTAAATTAACTTGTAATTACATGAGTTTTAGGTTTAGTACCTTTTATACTCTATGGATAAAACTCTTACACTGCAGGCTTTTCAGGCATTCATATGGTACCATGCCTTAAATCGCCTTTTCTTGAAAATTAAGTAAAATAGAATACAATGTTTTTTACTAAAAGTTGTTTTTTATACAGATCTCAGTTTTTATTCGGGTAATTAATGTTAAAAAATATTCTGGTTTAATTTTTTTGTCCGGACAATAAATTAAACTAATTACTGTAAAATCTGTTGGTGTGAGGCTGAAATTCGCGCTGAGACAAAAGTTAATAAATCAGACCAATCACTGTAATAATGCTGGACGAAAGTTAGAAATATACATGTCCCGTACTGGAAGCTTAAAAAATGTAAGACATTAATCTTAGGGAAGCACAGTTGCCAACAGATAAAATCATGGGGGGGTAAGAAGGATTTGTAAAGCTTGGTTAGGACTAAACATTTTCTAGTAAAGTTGGAATAGATTTTGCATTGTGTAGCCATGAAGAGAAGTGCTTCCGTCTGTTTTCAAAACTTCTGCGACAAGAAAGTAAAGTTATCTTTATAAAATCTTTACATCTATATTCCTGAGAAAGTCCTATTGTATATATTGTATTGAATTATTGTTAATTCATCAGGTATTTTACGGGTTTAAAATATCTTACCAAGTAAATAATGTACCTTTGATTGCACGGGGTAGGACTTTGATGGTCTTTTTGATCTCAGTCCCCTCAACGTAACCATCTATATTGTTTAGTTTTTACTAACTACGATGGTCGAATTGTAGAGAGGGTGTAACTAAAATCAAAAAACGTTTAAAGAGCTAGTACTGGTGCGGGGAAGTCACCCATTCAAAAGTCAAAAGTCAAAAGTAATATATCAAGGCTTTTGCCCGTTTGAAATGGCGGCTTTATTTCCGCTGCATTGTACTAGGTTAGCGACAATCACAATCAGCTATAGCAGTCCTAAATGATTTGTAAACATCTTGGTTAAGACTGTTAACGGTTGACAGTCAACAGTTAGCCGTTAACCTGTTGTTAGGGTGAGAGTTATTTTTTTGAACTAAAAAATTAGGGCTTTGATGGTCTTGGTTATATCTGGCTTCTGCCAACGCAAGCATCAAACTGTTGTTTATTACTACGCCTTGAAAGGGGGTCGAATTGCAGAGAAGGTGTGACCGAAATCGGAAGCGTTCAAAGCGACGGGCGATTTACTGTCCGGTTCATGGATGCTACTTAGAAAGCGTGAGTCAAAAGTATTCATTGTTTGCCGATCGCGCTGGTCAGCTCCAACAGCGGGGAATTAGCCGACAGAAAGCACTCATGTTAGTGGCGAATCAAGCAGCAGTTTCTCTAGCAGGGGAATGGTTAGAAGCCTTTTGGTGTCCTCAGTGTCAAGAAAGCAAGTGGTATCATGTCAAAAAGCGTGACGCTCAAACTTACGATGTATCAGTAGCACCGATGGAACTTTGGAAACAAGCAATAGGGGTAGTTGATCCGGAGGGAAATCCTTCTGTAGGGGAGTTTACGCGCAGGCATGCACGGATGATGACCTATAAAATTGCTGATTTTCAGTTTCATAATTGAGCAATAAACCATAGTAGCGCTTAGTTGTAATTTAGTATACACATCATTAGTTCAGTGTCTGCCATGATGGAGCCCATACAAAACGTTGAAGAGATAGATGTTCAAAAATACTTGCTTGTTCTGCAAAGACGCTGGCTGTCTGCTGTAGGGGTTTTTGGAGTTGTTTTTACCCTGGCATGTTTGTATGCATTTTCATTGAAACCCACATACAAGGCAGAAGCAAATCTCCTAATTAGCAAGAATCAAACTTCTTCACTGACGGGTTTGGGTGAAGCTATAGGACGACTGGAGTCTTTAAAAGCTAATGACTCTACAGGCACACCGTTAGATACTCAAGTACAAATAATTACATCTATTCCAGTTATTGAGGAAACCATTAAATCACTTAATCTCAAAGATAGCAAAGGCAAACTCCTTAAAGAGATTTTACCCGACCAACTTAAGGTAGAAGGGGTTAAAGGAACTGATGTCGTCAAAATAGCGTATACCGACAAAAATCCGCAAGTTGCCGCAGCAGTGGTCAACAAGATTACACAGGTTTATATCAGGCATAACATAGAGGCGAATCGGGCTGAAGCCGTCTCAGCCCGTAAGTTTATCCAACAGCAACTCCCCGGAACTGAGGCAACTGTAAAACAAGCGGAGTCAGCCCTGCGTAAATTTAAAGAGGAAAACAAAATAATCTCTCTAGGAGAAGAAGCATCTGCTGCAGTCAATGAGACGACTAAGTTAGAAGATCAAATTTCTCAACTCCAAGCTCAACTAGATAATGTCACGGCTCAGTCACAAAAGTTAAAAAACCAAGCTGCCGTTGATTCGCAGCAGTCTGTGACCGTTGCCTCTTTGAGTGAAATACCTGGAATTCAGCAACTGCTGGCTCAACTTCAGGATGCACAAAGCCAACTTGTATTAATGCGAACCCGGTTTCAGCCCGGACACCCTTCTGTCATCGACTTAGAAAAAAAAGTGGCTGCTCTCAACAGCTTGCTACAACAGCGGATAAAGCAGAACTTTGGTAGTGATCGGCAAGTCCGTGTAGGAAATTTACAGACTGGAGTACTACGACAACAGCTGATGGGAAATTTTGCTCGTGCTGAGGTTGAGGAAGCTGGTTTAAAAAAACAAATTACTGCACTGGATAATAAGTTAACTGCCTACAAAAAACGAGCAAGTATTTTACCCAGGCTAGAACAGACCCAAAGGCAGCTAGAACGGAGGTTGAAAGCGGCTCAAACGACTTACGAAGCACTTTTATCGAGACTACAAGAAGTTCAAGTCACAGAGAACCAAAATATTGGAAATGCTCGTGTCATCTCCCCTGCCTTAATACCCGACAAACCCGCATCTTCGATCAAGAAGATGATTATTGGAGGTGGAGCAGTGTTTGGTGTCGTGCTAGGTTTGATTGCTGCCTTTACTTTGGATATTATTGACAGTTCGATTAAGACGGTTAAAGAAGCTAAGGAAATGTTCCAATACACCTTGTTGGGGGTTATTCCTTCTGCAGGTAGGAGCGGCGCAAATATATCCTTGCGAGGGTTGGATCAACCGATCCCCAAAGTCATTGGCAGAGACATTCCTCTGTTCCCGATCGGGGAGGCTTACCAAATGCTGCAAGCAAATTTGAAATTTTTAAGTTCGGATAAGGAGCTAAAGACCCTCGTGGTTACGAGTTCTGTCGCCAAAGAGGGAAAATCTGAGGTGGCGACAAATTTAGCTGTAGTCATGGCTCAAGCGGGGCGTCGGGTACTGCTCATAGATGCGAATATGCGTCATCCAATTCAGCATCATATTTGGAAAAGGAGAAATGACGTGGGTTTAAGTCATGTTTTGGTTGAAGGAATGACTCTTCTTGATGCTGCCATACAGGAGGCCACACCTAATCTATGGGTTATGCCTTCTGGAGTGATACCTCCTAACCCAGTCGCACTATTGGACTCCAAGTTGATGTCAACAATGGTTGACTCTTTTGCAGAAAAATATGATTTCGTCATTTTTGATAGTCCTCCCTTGGCCGGAACAGCGGACGCAGCAGTTTTAGGCAACCTAACTGACGGTATATTACTGGTGGTTCGTCCTGGGGTTGTTGACTCTGGAAGCGTTAAAGCAGCTAAAGAGTTTTTGGGACAGTCTGGTCAAAAAGTTTTGGGTATAGTGATTAACGGTGTAGATGTAAATCGTGAACCTGACAGCTATTTTTATTACACGAGAGCACAAAGTAAGCTCAATTCTGTGTCTAGAGGTTCTTTTCGTGGGAAGCAAGCTTCTTTGAGGGGCGATCGCGATGTCTTGTAAACGGAAAAATCCGCTTATTGCCATATTTTTAGTCCAGCCCTTGAGAACGCGATCGCTGATGACATGTTAAGTAAATACAAAATTCCGAAGTTATCGGAACTCAAATCTCGCTCTGGACTGCGTAAGATTATTGCTAACACAGGTTGGCTGTTTGCTGACCGCATTCTTCGTATGAGTGCAGGTCTATTTGTGGGAGTCTGGGTTGCACGTTATTTAGGAGTGCAACAATTTGGTCTTTTTAACTATGCCGGTGCCTTTGTTGCCCTGTTTAGTCCAGTTGCCACATTAGGGTTAGACAGCTTAGTAGTCCGCGATATTGTACATGACTCATCAGGCAAAGGGCAAATTTTAGGGACAGCTTTCTGGCTGAAATTAGTTGGTGGAATCTGCTCTCTATTATTAGCCGTTGGCTGTATCTGTTTCTTACGAAAGAATGACACACTGACGATCTTGCTGGTAGCCATTTTGGCAACCGTAGGAATTGTTCAGGCTTTAGACACAATTGACCTTTGGTTTCAGTCTCAAGTCCAGTCAAAGTACACGGTGCTTGCCAAAAATACAGCGTTTGTCATAATTGCCTTAATCAAGGTCATTCTGATCAAGATGCAGGCACCACTCATTGCTTTTGCTTGGGCAACGTTAGCAGAGGTCTGCTTGGGTGCTGTGGGGTTGGTAATTCTCTATGAGAGCAAGGGCTATTCACTGCGGTTGTGGAGTTGGAGTTTTCCTCGTGCTCAGGCTCTCCTCAAGGAGAGTTGGCCGCTAATTTTTTCCAGTTTTGCCATCACAATTTATATGAAAATTGACCAGATTATGCTGGGGGAAATGGTTGGCAATGAGGCTGTTGGTATCTACTCGGCTGCTGCTAGGATTTCTGAGGTTTGGTATTTTATTCCTATGGTGATCGTCTCTTCCGTTTCTCCGACAATTTTTGCGGCAAAAAAGACAAGTGAATCACTTTATGATCAGAGCCTTAAAAAGTTGCTTCGTTTGATGGCACTGCTTTCTATTGTGATTGCTTTGCCAATGTCATTATTGTCTGAAAGTATAATCACTATGCTGTTTGGTAATGGCTATGCAGCAGCAGGATCAGTATTGGCAATTCATATATGGGCTTCCTTATTTGTCTTCTTGGGGGTTGGCGCTCAACCTTGGTTTATCTCGGAGGGTTTGACTGAGCTGACTATGTACACAACTGTGATTGGAGGAATTGCCAATATACTGTTAAACCTATTTCTGATTCCTGCCTATGCTGGAGTTGGCTCGGCGATCGCCACCGTAATATCTTACGCATTTGGCTCAGTTTTAGCTAATGCCATTCATCCAAAAAGTAGGAAAATATTTCAGCTTCAGCTAAAAGCAATTCTGTTTTTTGATCCCTAAGTTATTGTAAACTCTAACAAAAAAAATCTGATCTTCTTTAAACGACTAGATATAATGAAAGTTCTGCACATTAGCACATCTGATACTGATGGTGGCGCAGCACGGGCTGCCTATCGCTTGCACAATGGATTAAATAATATTGGTGTAAATTCGCAGATGCTGGTGCAACAGAAATCTAGTGATGATAAAACAGTGTTCGCACCAGAAATGAGACTTTTTCAAGGTATAGCATGGTCAAAGCTGACATTTGATGCCTTGCCATTAAAGTTCTATCGTCAGCGTCGCAAAAACTCACTTTCTCTCCAGTATCTACCAGACAGAGTTGTTTCCAGAGTAGGTCAAATAGCTCCAGACATCATCAATCTGCATTGGATTTGTGCAGCATTCATGCAGATAGAAACCATGAGGAAGCTTCAGGGTCCTTTCGTTTGGACTCTTCATGACATGTGGGCATTTACGGGAGGGTGTCATTACAATGGGGAGTGCGATCGCTACACAGCATCATGCGGTGCTTGTCCTCAGCTTGGTAGTCAGCAAGATTGGGATTTATCCAGTTGGGTTTGGCAACGTAAAGCTAAAGCTTGGAAAGATCTAAATCTGACAATTGTTTCACCTAGTTCTTGGTTAGCCAAGTGTGCCAGTTCCAGTTCCCTCTTCCAAGATTTACGAATTGAGGTCATTCCAAATGGGCTTGATACTCAAAGGTATCGACCTATCAATCAACGTGTAGCACGAGAATTGCTAAATTTACCGCAAGATAAACAACTCATTCTATTCGGAGCACTACATGCAACGAGCGAGACTAGAAAGGGATTTCATTTATTGCAACCAGCGCTACAAAAGCTAAGTAAATCTAGTTGGAAAGATAAATTAGAAACTGTTATTTTTGGTGCGTCTCAACCTGAAAGTTTAGATGATTCTGTTTTTAAGGCTCACTACTTAGGGACAATTAAGGATGATTTATCTTTAGCTTTAGTATATTCAGCAGCAGATGTATTTGTTCTGCCTTCTACCCAGGATAACTTACCTAATACCCTAATGGAAGCGATCGCCTGTGGAACACCCTGTGTATCCTTCAAGATTGGTGGTGTACCCGATATGATAAAACATGAGAAGAATGGTTATTTAGCTCAACCTTTTTCTACTGAAGACTTAGCTCAGGGAATTGTCTGGGTAATAGAAAATGATGAGCGTCATCAAAAACTTTCATTTTGCGCTCGTGAAAAGGCAGAGCAAGAATTTAGCTTAGAAATACAGGCACACAAATATTTATCTCTTTTTAATGAAATTAAGACTACGCAGTCAGCAAAAAAAAATTAAACATGAGTTCCATACAGTTATGAAAACACCAGTTGTATTTATCATCTTCAAGCGACCACAGACAACTGAAAAAGTGTTTGAAGTCATTCGTCAGGCAAAACCACAAAAACTTTTTTTAATTGCAGATGGACCACGGATTGACAGACCCGATGAAGTAGAGAAGTGTGCTGCAGCCCGTGCAATTGTTGATCAAGTTGATTGGGATTGCGAAGTCTTGAAAAACTTTTCTGAAACGAATTTAGGTTGTGGAAAAAGGGTTTACAGTGGTTTAGATTGGGTTTTCGAGCATGTTGAGGAAGCAATCATACTAGAAGATGATTGCGTACCTCATCCTTCATTTTTTCCTTTTTGTGAGAACTTGCTTGAGCAATATAGATTCGATCAACGAATTACCTCGATTTCTGGACAAAATGTCCAACTTGGCTATCGACGGACTCAATATAGTTACTACTTTTCTCGCTATAGTCACTCCTGGGGATGGGCAACGTGGCGACGGGTGTGGCGTTATTATGACTTTGATATGAAGCTTTGGCAAGAAGTTAAATCTACAAATTTTCTTCAGAACATACTGATGGATTCCCATGTTGCAAGATACTGGACAGAAATCTTTGAGCGAACATACAACGAACACATAAATATATGGGATTACCAATGGACATTGACTTGCTGGCTTCAAAGTGGTTTGAGCATTATTCCCAATGTGAACTTGGTTTCTAATATTGGCTTCGGTGCTGATGCGACTCATTTTAAGCAGAAGGGAAATAAAACCCTTTATAAGCCCATAGAAGCAATGGAATTTCCTTTAAAGCATCCACCATCTGTAATTCGTAATGTTCAAGCAGATGACTTTACCCAAAGAGTAGCATTTGAGTGCGGGAGATTTGAGCAACTCAAAGTATCCCTCAAAAGGGTGGTTAAAAAAATGCTTGGTATTGAACCTGGCAGAGGATTTTAAAATTGCATAATCAATTGATCAATGCTGTTGTAAAAAAGTTGGAAGTCCTGATCTGCATTCTCTTACTTCTACTTAGCGACCCTTTGCATGTTCCTTTTCCACGGTTTCTCGAAAATATTATCAGTTTAATTTACTATGGATTTCTATTTTTCGTCATCATTAGGAGGTGGAAAAAATTTCTTTACGTTGCGACAAGAGATAAATTTTTGCTCCTCTTATGTAGCCTTGCTGTTATCTCATTCCTTTGGTCAGCTAATCCATCAAATACTATAGATCAAGCTAGGACTTTGCTTCGCTCTACGGTGTTGGGAGTATATTTAGCTATGGACTACACACCCAGAAAACAAATACAGTTGCTATATTGGACAATGGGTATATCAACTGTTATTACCTTAGTGACCTGTTTGTTATTTCCATCTTTTGGTACGCAAGCAATCAATGGGGGCGTAGCGTGGACAGGAATTTACGGTCATAAGCAAATATTGGGTCGGCAAGCAAGCTTAGCTGTCTCACTTGTTTTTGTCAATTTTTTGACCGCGAAAAAAAATAAATTGATTGTCATAATTGAATTTTTTCTTACCTTTACTGTTGTACTCTTCTGTAAGAGCAAAACCTCATTACTACTTGTTGTATTCTGTTGCTTACTTATACCGCTGTATAAATTTGTTATTAAACAACGACAAGCTAAGTTAATTTTCTTCTTGATTTCCATCTTATTTTATAGCATCTTAGCGATTATATTATCACTGAATATCGAATATATAGTAGTCGATCTTTTAGGGAAAGATCTGGCATTTGACGGTCGTGTTCCTCTATGGAATCTAGCTATTGAAAAAGGATTAGAACAACCGTGGTTAGGCTATGGTTATGAAGGTTTTTGGAGTTCTCCTAACGTCTCAGATTATGTCATATATAATTCCTGGGCAGTTCTAAATGAGGGATTCAGAAACCATTCTGTTCAATTCCATTCTCATAACGGTTTTATAGATCTTTTTTTAGAACTTGGTTTTATCGGGGTTTTTATATTTTTGCTAAACATTTTTTTCTCAATAAAAAGAATAATTACACTACTCATTTCAACTAGAGGAGTAGAATTTTATTGGATGTTACAATTTTTAGGAATTTTTTGGATTGCTAATCTAGCGGAGGGTGGACTAGTTTTGTCATCCCGTGATATGTTCTGGATTATATATGTCTCAATAGTGATTTCATCTGCTGTTGAGCAGACACGAATTAATAAATTTTACTTTTCAAGGCAAAGCAATTATGTATGAGACTAACTTTGAAAAGAAATATGTAAAATTAGCAGTGTTAATGACCTGTCACAACAGACGCGATACAACTTTGGCTTGTTTGCAAGCACTTTATCAACAGGATATAACTTTTGATGTTTATCTAGTAGATGATGGTAGCTCTGATGCTACTACGGAGGCAGTCAAGGAAAATTATCCAGAAGTTAAGATCCTTCAGGGCAATGGGAACCTCTTCTGGGTAGGAGGAATGCGGTTGGCATTTGCTGCTGCCCTTGAGGAGAACTATGAATATTACCTCTGGCTGAATGACGACACTTTACTGAACCCTAAATCCCTGACAAAATTACTTGACAACCATCAGTATCTAGCAGAACGCGGTTACAAAAATTCTATAATTGTTGGTTCAACAAAAGATATAGAGACAGGCAAACCGACTTATGGTGGTGCTATGCGCACAAAGCGTTGGCACTCTAATAAGTACGAATTTGTACACCCAAGTCAGGATCTTCAGGAGTGCGACACAATGTTTGGAAACTGTGTACTCATTCCACATTCTGTCGCAGAAAAGGTAGGTAATTTAGATGCTGCTTTCATCCATACATTAGGAGACCTAGATTATGGATTGAGAGCCCGTAAACAGGGATGTTCTGTATGGATAGCACCCGGATGTGTGGGTACTTGCTCGAAAAACTCTGTTCACGGGAGTTGGGTAGATACCAAGCTTCCTATTGATGAACGCTTAAGAAAAGCGCTTCAACCTAAAGGTTATCCAATTCAAGCATGGACTATTTTCGTCAAAAGACACTCCGGTGCATTCTGGTTTGTCTATTGGATTTTGCCTTATCTGCGTGCAGTTATAGGTTATAGAGATTTGAGTGCATCTCCTTCATTTCATGATTGAAGTATAAAGCGATTAATTATGTCCATACCTATTGCATTTTTAATTTGTACAGAACCAGGTCGTCTGGAAAAGCAATCTTTGCTATTGGCTGAAAGTATCCGAAAATTTGGAGGAGAATTAAAAGATACCCCTATATATAGCTTCCATCCTCGAAAAGGTGAGCCTATTTCTAGCAAAACAAGAAACTTATTTGATTCCCTAAAAGTTGTTCATCAACAAATCCTACTCAATACAGAGTACCATGATTATTACCTTGCTAATAAACCTTTAGCTTGTGCTTACGCAGAAAAAAACATAGATGCAGAAATCTTAGTTTTTTTAGACAGCGATAAATGCATTTTTTCTGAACCTAAAGAATTGTTATTGCCACCAAATTATAATGTGGGACTGCGTCCTGAATATGGGAAAGGTATTGGCTCTAAAGGGAAAGAGGATATTCAAGACGATTATTGGCAAAAACTCTATGAATTACTTGATGTTAAGCACGAAGTCTATATCCACACCCCTATTGGCAATAAGAAGATTAGAGCTTATTGGAACTCTGGACTAGTTGCTGTCAGAAAAAATGCTGGTATTTTTACAGCTTGGAAAAATAATTTTGAGAAAGTTATGCAACACAAACTTGCTCCATCTCAAGGATATTATTTTACAGATCAAACGGTTTTATCTGCGACTGTATCTTCAATGGAAGAAGATGTATTTACCTTTTCTCCCTCTTACAGCTACCCTTTGCCTTTGCATAACCGTCTTACTCAAGAATCTAAGCTAAAGAATTTTGATGAAATAGTATCAATTCATTATTTTAATATGTTTTTCTATAAAAATTGGCAAAACCGTTTGAATAATCTCAAGAAGATTAACAAAAACTCAGATAGATATCGCTGGCTATGTGAAGGAGTCGCTAAACATGATATGCCTTTTAAAAAGATTAGTCACGATTACTTACTTAAAGTAAGAAGTGTAGAGCAAAAATTACTTAATTATAATATAAAAATTAATATCAGTGATGTGATGGAGCGTTTATTAGGTACAGATTAACTTTATGAGCAACCGCTTACTGATAGTTTCCACTCTTGATTCAAATCAACCATTCGGTGCGTTTACAAGACCTTTCTTCCTTGGACAATATCTTGTCAAATATTTCGATGTTTTTCAAATTGGTTTAGATTGTTCAGCAGTTAACTATGCGCCCTCTGTATCTGTTGGAACAAGAAAATTGATTTCATATATTCGGGCAATTCAAAAGTGTATAGACGAGTTTCGTCCAGATGTTATGTACGTTCAAGAAACTCTGCCAGGATTGGCTGCTCTGATTGCACTGACAACAGGATCGACAAACTGCTCTCTTGTGTTCGATTTTCATACTTTTTCTGCCTTTGAATACTGGAGCCGCTTGTCTTCCGTTGCAAATCCGTTCAAGGAATTTATCCTCTTTATTAAGACATACATTGCTCAGGGAGTACTTATCTTCTCTGGTAATCCAATTATTGCTGCAGGTGAGTCAACTCCTAGTCTAATTTCTCAATGGTATGGTAACAAACCACGCAAAATTTATTCCATAGGCAATGGAGTGGCAGAAGATATACTCCATGCTAAGTTTCCCCTTGAAGAAGACCCATATCAAGCGTTACGACCAGCCAAAATAGTCGTTGTTGTTGCTCCGAAAGCATTTCAGTTTCCAAGTAACGACATGTCTGTATCAATGACTATTGAAATTGCTCAATACCTTGAGTCTCATCGCCAAAATGTTCACATTGTCGTAATTGGGCGAGATAGCACTGAAATTGAACATGCTTTACCATCGAATATAACTTTTATGGGTTTCTTACCAGAACGAAAAGATTTTGTTAATTATCTTAGATATTCAGACATAGGTCTTCTTCCATTTTCAAAGCAGGCAGTTGCAGGCGGAGCGCGTAATAAGGCACTTGATTATTTTGCCACTAGGAAATTAGTGGTATCCACACCTGAAGGCTTGCGAGGTTTGGATGAATTTCATCACCTACAACATGTATTGGTCACAGGATATTCTGCTCCAGAGGTTGCTAGTGTGGTGCTTGACGCAGCATTAAATTTGGAAAAATACCAGTCACTTGCGGAAGCAGCATATACTATGGTTCGAGACAGATACTCTTGGAGTGCAAAAGCGCAAAGCATTGCTGAGATTCTTTTGGAAACAGCGAACCTTTGAATTCATAACTATCACCTAGTCCTTAAAGTAGCCCTCAAACCAAAGTTTGACGGGGAAATTTTTGCCGCAATTAATAAATAGAAATTCAGACATCTGTTCTTATGAAGCGATCGCGATATGCATTTCTTGGTGTTGAAGTCGATGCACTCACTATTCCTGAACTCAATTTGCTAATTGCAGAATCTATTAGGAAAAATAAACAATGGATTATTGCTAATCATAACCTCCATAGCCTTTATATCTATCATCACGACGCTAAAATGCGAAACTTCTACGCTAAAGCTGACTATACTCATATTGACGGTATGCCTCTGGTTTTCCTGGGAAAGCTGCGGGGTTTTCCACTGAAGCGAGAGCAACGAGTGACCTACGCTGACTGGGTGTGGTTCCTCATGGGTGAAGCACAACAGAAGGGTTGGCGCATCTTTTACCTGGGATCAAAGCCAGGAGTCGCAGAAAAAGGAGCTAGAATCTTGCGAGAGCAGTTTGCTGGTTTACAGATTTCTGTCGCCCACGGCTACATCAACCTTCAAAAAGATAGTTCAGAAACCCTTGCTACTCTGGACAAAATTAATGCTTATCAACCCCATGTATTGATGGTGGGAATGGGTATGCCACGGCAAGAGTACTGGATTTTAGACAATCTAGATCAGATCCAGACCAACGCAATTCTGACTAGTGGAGCCTGCATTGACTATGTAGCGGGAGCCGTTCCTACTCCTCCTCGTTGGATGGGGGAGTTGGGTTTGGAATGGTTGTATCGCCTGTTGAGCGAGCCTAAAAGACTTTGGAAACGTTACTTACTAGAGCCTTGGTTCGTAGCCAAACTATTTTTATGGGAGATGCTCAATACTTAATTGACATGGATCATCAACCACATTCAAAGCAGCTATAAAAGCTGATTTCAAAATCTATTACAAAGCTAAATAAAGATGTTGAAAATTGGAGTTGTTGTTATAGCTTTTCTTGAGAATCCTATTTGTACCAATTGGATATATGGGTTAAAAAGTTTAGGCTATAATATTGCAGTTTTAGGGTGTAGAAAGTCTGTACCAACTCAGATTGAAATCGAGAATTGGGGATTAGAAGGAAGTGATATTCCTATATTTCACATTTGGGATACATTTTCCATAGATACCCAAAATAAATTAGAGAGTTACCTGGGAGGAACACCCGATATCTTATTTTCTTGGGAAGGTGCATTAATTTTAAAGACTCTAAAAATGGTCAAAAAAATCTACACTAATGCTAAAGTTATTCATAGTGTAACTACCTATCCTAGTGCTGCGAATGAATTAACTGAAGTCCGCATGAATTGGCGGTATAAAAATGCAAACTCATTGATAAATAGATACATTTTTTATTCAAATATTCAGAGAGAAACATTTGTAAAAAATATTCCACAAGCAGCTAACAAACCTTACTTGGTAATAATTGAGCCATTCCTTGAGAAAGCATTTTTTTTAAATGGTACTAAAGATGATAATGTGCCACAACTCAAACGTTTTGATGAAAATCCTCATATTATTTTCACTGGACAAGGTCGTCACCTGTGGCGCAAGTATTCTTTTTTAGGTCTCAAATTTTCTACTCTTGGTAGAGATTCGTTAGGTTCTTTTTTTAAGCAATTGGCAGAACAAGGAGTTCATATTTTCCTACCGTCGCAAGCAGAGACAAGGAATATTCCTAATTTTCATCTTTATCCTAATTTCTCTAATAAAGATCTATTTGAAGGGAGATTGGCTCAATATATTTCTCAGTTTGATGCTCATTTAGTGATGTACAACGAATGTAACAGTACAATGCGCCGTTGGGTTTCTTCATGTCTATGCACTCGTTTTGCCTATTCTCTAACCTCTACAACCCCATTAGCAGTGACGAAAACCAGTAGGTTTGTTCAAGAATACTGGAAAGATAAACCTTTCGGATTTACTTTTTCTCATGTTGATGAATTAGCTGCATCTCTTCGCAATAAGCAGATGCTATCTTCGCTCCGCCAGAATATGGAGACAGCTCACAAATCCTATTCTTTTGAATCTCAAAGTTGGCGTATTGGTCAATTTTTCAATGAAGTCTTGGTAGATTCACGAGATTTGGTCATTTCAGATAGGTAGCGTAGATGCTAGCAGCTTGTTATTAAACATCGTTCTAGGGGAGATTATCAATGCCCAATTATCGATTAGTGACTAGGCGACGTACCCTATGCATGGGTTTAGCCAGTCTGACCACTATAAAGGCTGTAGAGATAGCCAAGATTGAACAGCAAAATCGTCAAATCCAAATGCTTGACAATCCAACAAGAGACTTTAAAATTCTTGGGAAAAAGACTTTGCGAGAGCGTGCCCTTGATAAAGGATTGTTTTTTGGCTCAGCTAGTGGTGAAGATAAACTCTCCCCAGACACTGCCTTTGCAACTCGCTTTACTAAAGAGTGTAATATTTTAGTTCCAGAAGGTGCACTTAAGTGGAACGCCCTACGCCCTGCACCAAATAAATTTGACTTTAGTGAAGGTGATTGGCTGGTCAAATTTGCCCACACTCACGGCATGCTTTTTCGGGGACATACTTTGGTCTGGCATTACGCCCTGCCTAAATGGTTTAAAGAAATAGTTAACCCTCAGAACGCCGAAAAATTCTTCACAGAACATATCGCAACTGTTACTAAACACTATGCTGGGCAAATGCACTCCTGGGATGTTGTCAATGAGGCGATTGAACCAGACGACGGTCGATCTGACGGCTTGAGAAACAAAAACACTCCATGGTTTGAGTTTTTAGGTCCAGATTACATTGAACTTGCCTTTCGGGTTGCGGCTGAAGCTGATCCCAAAGCCTTACTGGTCTACAACGAGGCTGGGCTAGAGTATGACATCCCCACCCACGAAGCGAGAAGATCTGCTGTTCTGAAATTGCTAGAACGTTTGAAATCTAAAGGCACACCGATTCATGCCTTGGGTATACAATCTCACTTAGCAGGTGATGAAACCCATTTCAATCCTAAAAAACTGCAGAAGTTTCTTAATGATGTTGCGAGTCTAGGTCTAAAAATTCTGATTACCGAACTAGATGTAAAAGACCAAAGATTACCTGTAGATCCTACTGTTCGCGATCACATTATCGCCGCTGCCTATGAAGACTATCTTTCCGTCGTGTTAGATGAACCAGCGGTAATTGCAGTATTAACTTGGGGATTGAGCGATCGCTATAGCTGGCTCTCAATCTATTCTCCCCGCTCAGATGGCGCATTAGTACGTCCTTTACCATTAGATGTCAACCTTAAACCTAAGTTGGCATGGAATGCTATAGCAAGAGCATTTGATAAATCTCCAAAACATTAGGCGATTTTCAACTAATAACAGCTATTGACTTTAACACTCATTATTCTTTGTAAAAAAACCGGAATATTATCTATGTGCATGTGCTTTGATCATAATTTTTACTAAATATTATGTTTTTTTAAATTTGGCGATGACTCTAATGAACAAGCAGTGGTTACCGCAAATCTTAGAGCTTAAAATACAGGAGCAATAATCATGCCTTCCAAACCTCTATCAGTTGTAAGTTTAAAGCCAGATTTAAGATCCGCTAAAGGCACAAGAATACAGAGAGGATTACCGACAAAATTTCTGCGAATACTCACACTTATCTCCCTAGATATCATTGCGCTAATCTTAGCTTGGAAGTTAGCAGTATTTTGTGGTACGCCATTAGAATCTCCTTGGACACAAAGAACATCTTTTCTACTGCTCATTGTGATAGTTGAAATCGGTATGATTGCCATCACAGGACTATATCGTGCAGGTTTCCATCGTCGTAACTACCCTAGTCTACTTAAAACAGTCTCCTTGTCAGCAGTTTTTCTCCTACTAATTGCTTTTCTCTACGAACCAAATTACTATGTTTCACGCTCAACTTTTATCATCTTTTGGTTTTTGTCTATAGCCTTCGTCTTTACTGATCGCTTTCTCTTCAATGTGGTTACTAAACTCCTACGTAAGAGAGGAGCAATTTGTTATCCCGTTGTTCTCATCACTGATGTGGAAGATCAAGAGGGTCATATTAGGTTAATAGAACAAGAGAACTGCTACACAATACAGGGAATAGCTGACTCTAGTTGCTTGGACAGAAGTAACCGGGATGAAACTTTTGAATATTTACGCAACCATGGTATAGTAGAGGTCTTTGTTTCTTGGAATGTAATCAAGAATCGTCTATATGTTTGCTGGAATTTTCACACTGCTGGCATTACCCTAAGAATACTCCCTTCACAAAATGACGTTCGTCACCCTAAATCTGTATTTTGGATGATTGGTAATGTCCCCTGTCTGACAATTCCAGCACCAATTATCGCTGGCAGCGATTTTTGGGTCAAGCGGAGTTTTGACCTTTGTTGTTCGATTATTCTGTTGCTTATACTATCACCTGTTTATCTGGCGATCGCTTTGTTGATTAAGCTAGATTCTCCGGGAAAAATCTTTTTCAAGCAAGAAAGAATTGGTTTGCATTGCAAGAAGTTTAAAATGTGGAAATTCCGAACAATGGTTGCCAATGCAGAAAAGTTACAGGCAGGCCTAGAAGCAAAAAATGAGATCAAAGATGGTGTATTATTTAAACTCAAAGACGATCCTCGCATCACACGCCTTGGCAAATTCCTCCGCCGTTATAGTTTGGATGAATTGCCGCAACTGTTTAATGTTTTACTGGGAGAGATGAGTCTGGTTGGTCCTCGTCCCCTCCCTGTAAGAGATGTAGAGAAGTTCCAGACACCACACTTTATTCGACAAGAAGTTTTACCTGGAATTACTGGATTATGGCAGGTTTCTGGTCGCTCTAATATCGATAACTTTGAAGATGCAGTAAAATTAGATATTACCTACATCGAGAATTGGTCACTTTGGCTAGATGTGGAGATCTTACTGAAAACTTTCTGGGCTGTTCTGCAAAAAACTGGTGCTTACTAACTACTTTGTCAATAATCTGCACATTATGCCCTGAATATGAAACCAGAAATCTCCCTCAAAAAACTTGACTCAAATCATTTTGACTACCAACAACTTTTATATCGGTTGCTTTTAGTTTTATTTTTCTTGGTTATTGCCTATAGGATATACGCTTGCTTTCAGGTTCCCCTGAAAACTACAGATGCACTTAGAAATCTTGGCTATGCCAGCCATGCACTGGATAATAATTTTGCTATCTATAATACTAAGGGAACAGATTTTGCTCCTGAAATTTGGACGTTATTGCCATGGACTAAAATACCCTTCCAATATCCACCAGTCACACTGATATTCTTTTATGCATTCTCATTTTTTGGCCTCGTCGGTATCTTCTGGGTTAAGCTCACGCTCACTTTGATTGAGTTAGCTTCTGCCTATTTATTTTACAAGCACATCTCTAAGGTAGCAGCAATTCTATTTTTTTGTGCCCCAGTTTCAGTGTTTTATACCTCCTTAGAGGGACAATTTGAAGCCCTAGCAGCTCTTTTCACCATACTCAATGCCATAGCAGTTCAAGATAAGCATTGGCGTCGTGCTGGTTTTTTCTTTGTCATATCTATCCAAGTAAAACAATTTGCTATACTAATATTTCCTTGGATGTTTTATGAAATGTGGAGACAGCGAAGCAGCGATTCTTTCATTTCCATATTGCAAAAAGTCTCTCAAGGTGCAGTGATAGGCTTTCTACCCTTCTTGGGCTACTACCTTCAAAAACCTGATTTGTTTTTCCTCCCATTCTCTACAATCGGTCATCTAGCAAATGATAATCTTTTTGCCTGGAATTTTCTGAGCGATAAACAAAGTTCTGAACTGATCCTTAAAAAGCTTTGGTACTCCTTATTTACGTATGCTCCGCTGATCATTTTGCTGTTCGTGATTATATATGAAAGAAAAACATTGAGAACTATTGTCTCTTTTGTTCCTCTTTCCTCCTTCTTTTTTATCATGAAATCCGTGAAATTGGCAGTGCCTTGGTACTTAATTTTCAGCCCTAGCCTTCTCTTCTGTTTTTCACAGAAAAAAACACTTATCTGCCTTCTTTTGGTTATTCATTTTATGCAGAGCCTACCTTATACAATACAAGCGGTAGTACCAAATTCTTTTATGGCTCAGTCTCTATCTCAGCAGGAAATTTATCTGATGAAACCCTGCATGTTCATCTGTGATCTGAATCTGAAACCTTTACGCCAGAAGATTTGATGCACAACATGTGCTGACTAAATCCTCATGAAACCTAATTAATGTACATAGGGATTATATAATTGGGTTTCTAATTTAAAAGACTTTTGACGATTTTTTATTATGCATATAAGCTCAAATATCACTCCAGAAGCTAAGCACAAAATATCTAACAATTTATATTTTGTACGTGGATTGGCAATATTTCTTGTCGTTGTGGGTCATATCATTGGAAATAAAGATGAAGGTACAGGTATACGTCAACTATACCAGCAAGATATACCTATTTTAGCTTGGCTATACACATTTATATATACTTTTCATATGCCAATATTTTTTATAGCTTCTGGCATATCTTTTGCAATTTTTAGTAAGAATAATACAAACTATATAAAGTTTGCAAAATCTAGAATTTTTAGGTTGATCATTCCATTAATATGTTGGTCTCCAATTTACTTTATTCTCCGAGTCTTTTCTGGAAAAGTTAGTTTTTCTATCTTTGCAATTTTCTATTCCATATTATCTGCTGAATTCATTTTTTGGTTTTTTCCAGCCTTATTTTTTGCATCCGTACTAGGTTTTCTAGTTTTTCAGATAATCAAGAATCAAAGAATATATCTTTTTATATGCATTATTTTATTTTTACTATCTTTTTATATAAAAGGTTTAATGTCCGTCTGGTTTTATTTCAATATTTTCTATACTTTTGGTTGTCTAAGAGCTACTGACTTAGCTAAAATCGAACAAAATCTTAATAAAAAGTCAGTGCTTATCGTTGTTTTGTACACAATCTTATTAGCATTTGTAATGCTTTCTATAGAGAATTTGATTGTCAATCCTCTATTGGTTAAGTTAGTCAACGGGATTATTGGGTTTTATCTAATATATATACTAGCTAGCTACGACTGGTCAAAACTTCGATTTGGATTACCACATCAGCCTTTTAGTTTACTTAGAAATACTATTGTGTATTTTGGCAAAATCAGCATGAGTATATATCTGCTTCATATAATTTTTGGTTCTTTTACAAGAACCTTTTTGGTAAAAATTGGGATAACTGACGTAATCCCACAATTTGCTATAGGCTTGTTTGTTTCACTTTTGGGTTCAGTATTAACCCATAATTTTTTACATAATAGAAGTAAACTATTTCTTTACTCAATTGGTGAGAGTGTAATCAGTGAAGCAACAACGGCTGCTGGTAGAACCACTCTATAGTTCATCGGTACTTCCACGACCTTTCATAGTTCACCCGAAATTCATCAAACTTAATCACTTCAGAACCAGGTTTGGGTGTATCAAATAACGTCAGACAGATGACGAACAAAAGCACAGCAGCAGTTGGATTTTGCGGTTGAAAAATTTCATAAGCTGTGCAGGGCATACAGCGAATTTACTTCAAAAACAATATGGCAAGCAGTTCGGAGTTATTCTGACCAAATCTGGTTTTTCTGATAACTCCAGAAATAACTCTTTTCTGTATATAAGTGACGGCGATCGCACCCAATGTTACAACGAAAAAAGCTATGATAAGGTGACTAGCAAACATTGGTAGATGTTCTATGCATAAATTTTGCCAGTAATAGATAAAGAAGATATGCCACAAATATATCCATAATGTTGATGAACCTATAAAAATAATAATTCTCATTAAGATATTATCTTTATCTGACAAATTATATTTTACATACAATTTATTCACTATATAATATGCCAGCAATGACATAAAAACACCATAGGAAACATAGTAAAGTCTTGGTGGGTACTTAAACTCTACATTAGAGATAAAATGTCCTAGTTGATGGTAATAATAAACACCACAACATAAAAATAAAATCAAGGAAATCCCCGAAATTAATAATATTGTTCTCCCTCGAAGTTTCGGTAAAACAATACCTAAACCAAATAGGCATCCATAAGAGATAATATAAAATAAGTAATCATTCACTAAACTCGAAATAATTTGATAACGTAAATTATGATGTTGAGTAAAATTTAATAGGAATTCATAAGCCACATAGATGAAAGCGAGTAAAGCTAAAAACCTAACCTCTGATTTACAAAATCTGTATAAATTAAGTATTAAACTTGCAAAAAGAGCAACTAAAATAAATACCCGAATGATCCATACATAACCGATCCCCTCTAATAACAGAAATGTGTCGATTATTTTTTCTGATGTGAATGGGTAAGGCAGAGAAAGTAAAGAATAGATGAAATAAGCTGAAATAAAGAAAAAGGTGATAAATAACCATACTGAAGCAATCAGGCGTGGCAACCTTTTTCGCAAATAACTCCAGAAAGAGATTTTTTTGCTGCCGGATGAAGAGTAATAAAGTGTTCCTGACACAATCACCATCAGAATCACATCAAAACGTCTGATGTCAAATAAGATATTTGTTTCAGATCCTACATGGGCGAAAATAATACAAAGTAGCCCAATGGTTTTCAAAATATCAAATCTAATATCCCGCTTGCCGTTTAGTTTTTTCTCTACCTGATTGATCATATTGGGCTTTGGATAAAAAGAACTTGTTTGTGAATCATACTCGCGAACCTAAAAAGTACGCATCAGAAATTACCCCAGTTATTCCAGAAACTGAGTGAGAGAGAGTTAAAGGCTTAAAGCCTAAGAAAATTTACGCGGCTTTTTGTTTACTAAGTGGTTACTTTAGACTGCTTCTTGACCATAGGTTGCTTAGTTCATTTAAATACTTATATTAAATGATGCGGGGAATTGCTTTATAAATAGAGTTAAGTACTCACGCAAAATTAATTACACATTTATTTAAGCTGGAGTGACCTTTTGACAAGCCTTTCAGTCTATATGATTGTGCTTATAGCTTCTTGGAAACAAAGGGATTAAGATAACTCCGCAATTAAATAAGCTTCCGTATTTCCCGCGAATATATCCAACAACTCTATACAAGAATCAATGCACGATTCAAAAAAGTTTTAAAGTTTTTGTTTAAGATTCTGAAATCGCGCTGTTAATGGATTGTTGTTAAATTGAGCCATAGCTATCAGTATTTCCCCTATAAAACTTTGTCGTTGATATTACTATGTGTTGGGGAAATGGTGGCTATTTTTTTACCCATGCTAAAGCAAGTAAAATTAATCAATGCTTTTTTGAGAATTATTGTCCCTACTTAAATAAGTAATATAACTTGAGTTAGCGGGCTTTTATATTACTTTATCTACCGAAGTCTCTGACTAGTAGGGTCAGCAGATTTGATCAAATGTGGGTTCGCACAAAAAATGACAATTGTCGCGCTAAAGTTGACAAGAAGCGAGATTCCGGTTCATCTATGGCGCGAATCTGTTACTGTGTTGCTAGTATGTTAATTTTGTGGATGACAGTCACCGAAAGAGTTCATGCAGTTTCTGTGTCGTCACGATGGAAGAAATTCCCGATTAAATCTAGGTTTTATCCTCCCGCATTGGAACAGAGATGACCTGTGAAAAATGATCGCCTAAAAACCCTCAGAATTAACACACTAGTACAGGTCGGCGTAAATAAGGAGAGGGCTTTGGGCTTAACGTAGATTTTTACATTGTTAATAAAGTGCTACCAATGCCGACCTATGAATTGCCAAACCTGCCGCTACCGCGATCGTCTTCGTTGTACACACAATGCTCCCTGATAAAGTAAATTTTCTTAATTCCATCTACAGCCAGTCAAGAAATCAAACAGGAAACGAGTCAAAAGATTTTTAACATAGAGTCTAGTTGTTTTCCGGTATATCCAAGCATTCATAATAAAACCCCCATGTATATACCTGGGGGCATCAAACCACGACTGCATAATGGTTTGCACTCATTTGGCGTCGTGCAGAAAAGCCCCGGTAGCTAACCGGGAAAAGGAGGTTTTATACTGTGCTGTGTATCTTTTTGTGCAATAACGTTTCAACATCTACCATACTCGTCACTTACTTGGCGTAGTTGCCAAATTGCCATTTGAATTTGTTGTGTGAATCACAGTTCTGGCGTGGGGGTTGTGGCTTACCCAAATGACAGTGCTAGCCAGAGCGACAAGCGCCCCAGCCGAAATCCCAGTTAGATACCTCACTTCAGAACGCAAACGCTTAATCTCTTGTTGACTAGTATCTAAAGAATCTAATTGAACCTTTGAGACTACGGCTATGGCATCTGGTTGTTGATCTTCTACATTTTGGAAAGAAACCTTCGAGTACAACCAGTCAGTAGCTAGTCGGGGAGCATTCTTCTGAACCCAATGCAAAGCCACAGTTCTGAATACTGGTTTAGACATTCTGGCAATTCCCAACGCCATAAAGCTGAGGGGGCGACTCCGAAGCTTGTTGTTAATCAAGTTGACTGAACCGACATCGTAGAGGCAATTTAAAATGAGCTTCAAAGTAACTTCCTCACTTTTGAGTAAGTGAGTCATTAGCAGGAGAACATCATGCATACGCTCTTCGCCGATGCGCTCTTGTGCCAATTGTTTGGGAGCCTTCACTAACTTTGGGGTAGTCACTGTTCAATTAATTGTGTTATGACAGCATTGCTAAAATCTTACCTGAAAGAATAACACTTGGACGTAAAGCTGTCCTCCATCCAAAGAACGGGGTGTGGGGTGTGGGGGAACAATAATTTTGCACGCATCACAGTATATACACTGTTACACTGTTAAGGCTAAAATTAGCCATCAAAGGTTACCACACTCCGAATTGACAGGCCCTGATGCATCAAATCAAAAGCTTCATTGATGCACTCTATCGGCATTACATGGGTAATTAAATCGTCAATATTGATTTTCCCCTCCATATACCAGTCAACTATTTTCGGCACATCCGTGCGTCCTCTGGCTCCACCAAACGCTGAGCCTTTCCAAACACGCCCGGTTACAAGTTGGAAAGGACGTGTACGAATCTCCTCACCAGCACCAGCAACACCAAGAATCACACTCACGCCCCAACCTTTGTGGCAGCTTTCCAAAGCTTGGCGCATCACATTTATATTGCCGATGCATTCAAAGCTGTAATCAGCACCGCCTTTAGTTAGGTCAACTATGTAGGAAGTCAAATCGCCCTCAACTTCCTTCGGGTTGACGAAGTGAGTCATGCCAAACTTTTGGGCTAAAGCTTTTTTGTTGGGATTAATATCCACGCCTACAATCATATTGGCTCCGACCATCCGCGCCCCTTGAATCACATTCAAGCCAATACCGCCCAAACCAAAAACCACCACATTAGCTCCTGGTTCTACCTTGGCTGTATGAATCACTGCGCCTATGCCCGTTGTCACGCCGCAGCCAATATAACAAACTTTATCAAAAGGTGCGTCCTCCCGGATTTTTGCGACAGCGATTTCTGGCAATACTGTATAGTTGGCAAAGGTGGATGTGCCCATATAGTGATGAATCATTTGCCCATTCAGGGAAAAGCGACTAGTGCCATCAGGCATTACACCACGCCCTTGAGTCACGCGAATTGCCTGACAAAGATTAGTTTTAAAGCTGAGACAATATTCGCACTGGCGGCACTCTGGGGTGTATAAGGGAATCACATGATCCCCTGGCCTGACGCTAGTCACGCCTTCCCCTACCTCCACAACGATGCCAGCACCTTCATGTCCTAAAATGGCTGGAAATAAACCTTCGGGATCGCGACCAGAAAGGGTATAGGCATCGGTGTGGCAGACCCCACTTGCTTTGATCTCTACCATCACTTCTCCTGAGCGAGGTCCCTCAAGTTGAACTTTTTCAATAGTCAACGGCTTACCGTAATCGTAAGCTACTGCTGCTTTTATTTCCAAGATCAGCCCTCCTAAGACTGCTTATTAAAGCTTAGACGTTGATAAATTCGCAGCCTTACTAGAGGCTCTGGCTCTAATTTATCTGAAATCACCTCAGTCATGTAATTTATTGGGTTTTACAAGACGAGTAATTAGTTAAAATATTTTTGCTTATCTCACCTAAAGTTGCTTATTTCACGCTAGACTAATAATAGTTGAGATAAGCAGGTATTAATGCAACATGTCACCCCAAGGGAAGCAGCGAAAATCCTTGGTGTTCACG
>CAIVAU010000122.1 GCA_903903925.1 uncultured cyanobacterium | reverse complement strand
ACAAATTATTAATTCATGAATCCCCATGATGACTTCTACGAAGTCACTAACGAAGTCCCCTTCAAACCCATAGTGAATCCTTGAGCCTGCAACCAGACCTATTACCTCCATCGTCCACCACACTTCAGATTGATCCGGAATTTAAAAATCTTATTCCCCCACTGTCATCTGAGGAGAGGGTACAATTGGAAGCTAACCTCAAGGAATTTGGCTGTATTGACCCACTGATAGTATGGCTTGGTCGAGGCATCCTGCTTGATGGTCACAATCGTTACGAAATTTGCACATCACTACAGATTCCCTACAAAATTGTAGAAATTAACCTGTTAGATAGAGGCGCGGCTATCTGCTGGATTGCCAACCATCAACTAGGGCGACGCAATATTACCCCAGAAACGGCAAGCTATCTCAGAGGTAAGCGCTATCTGCATTTGAAGGGTAATCGTGAGGATAACCTCAAGCAGAACTTACCGAAGGGAAAAAGTTGCCCTTCGGTGGAGAATGATTTAGAGCAGGGTGTACCGAAGAGAAATTTTTTCCCTTCGGGGAATACAGCAAAGACTTTAGCTGAACAATACAAGGTCAGCGATCGCACCATCAAGAACGACGCTCAATTCACTGTGGCATTGGATACTTTAGCTACTGCGTTAGGGGAAGATCTCAAACATTCCATTCTTACTCGTATTGCTAGGCTTACTAAAAAAGAAATCCTGTCCCTAGCGAATGTTGTACGGAACGAAGGGAAAGAAGTAGCACAAAATCTATTGGAGAATAAACGTAATTCTTCGGATATCACCCAACAGATTAAAGACAAGCAGCGAGTGCCGAATCCACACTGCGTAGGTGAAGTTTGTCAAATTATTGCTAAAGGCGATCCAGATTTAAAACAATTTTCTGGGTGTTGGTGCATAATCGGGGAGGTGAATGCTTACAGTTGTTACGTTTGGACGTGGAGAATGGACTTTCCTACAGTCAAGCCTGAAAATTTAGAACCGATATATGTTGGATGTGAAGAAAAAGCTTCCCAAAACTGCTATCGTATTCGACAGTTGGCTAATAAAATTTATGAAGAGTTTGAACCCACCCATGCAGTCGTTGTGGAAGCCTTAGGAAGAATAGCCGATCCCTCTCACCTCACCCCCAAGCAGGAACGAATACTGGCTTTCTTAGAAAATGAGTATATTTTATAGCTGCTTTTACGGTGCAATGGGAGCGAAAATTAGCAGCTATGTTCTTACCAGCGTTGCCGCGAAGCTAGTCGTTATTGGCATTTGATGTGGCTGATGTCAAAGAAGTGGAGCATAAAGAAGAATGTTCATTCAATAAATTATTTGCTGATTAATTACATTTTCATCAGCAAATGCTAGGTTAAATAGAAGTTAAAATAGTGGTCAATGGTTAATGTAAGAATGTCTAATAAGTTATCAAAATAAAGATAATTGCCCAGGCGATACATTTCCCTTTCTTCTAGTATGATAAGACAAATGGCAAGCGGTGCAGATAGCCCACAAATTTTCCCAGCGATTGTCTTCAGGCATGTAATTTCTGTGATGTACTGTAAGCGTTCTAGCCATTTTTTCGGAACGCGAAAGTTTGGAGGAGTCCTGATCAGGATCTATACACTGTAACCCACATTTACTACACTTCCAGTTAACAGAACGTTTAACAGCATTAGCGATATCTTCCCAATTATCTGGATACCTTGGGCGATAATTTTTAGGCATTTTCTCTTCCTCCCATTTTATTTTTGGTTGTGCTTATCTCCAAATCCATTATGCCAGTAATATTTTAATTTTTGATGTCAAATTTTTTAACAACTTTGAAGAAGTGTACTTTAACTAGCTGTGATGAAGAGGTTTGGTGGTGACTTCATTTTCATCATCTTTCATTTATGTTTCCTCTTGCGTTAGTATAAGTGTAACGGAGGAGAGAGGAAAATGGGGGAAGAGAAAACACAGGTTCACCTAATAAAGATTAATTTATCAAAGCTTGAGACTAGCATCTTAGAATTCATCTGTAAGCGTTCAAGTAGCTTGTTCAATCAAGCACTTTACTTTGTAAAACGCAATCATTCAATGACACATCCAGGTAATCTGCCAAATGTTCCCTACGAGGAAATAGCTGGCAGCTTAAAGGATGAATGGAATTATATGATGTTGTATTCACAAGTTCCTCAACAAACTCTAAAGTCGGTTGCAGAAGCTTTTAAAGGCTACAAAGCTTTAATTCAATTGTGGCGGGAAGGGGGTTTAAAGGACGAACCTAGGCAACCCCACTTTCGTAAAAAGGGCGGACTATACCCTTGCACCTATCCAAGTCAAGCACTCACCTTTGACTTAGAGCAACCATTCGTCAGAATTCCTTTAGGATTAGGATTTGCAGAATTAGAGGGGATCAAAGAGCTTTTTATTCCTGCGCCTACTAGTCTCAAGCCAGAACAAATCGTAGAGCTTTCAATCGTTCCTCGTAACCGATGTTTTTACGCTGCTTATACATACAAAACAATTCCACCCAAACTAGCCATAGAGTTAGACAAGTCCAAGGCATTGGGAATAGATCATGGACGCGATAACTGGCTGACATGCGTTTCCAATACTGGTGACTCTTTTATTGTCGATGGCAGGCATCTGAAATCAAT
The DNA here is from genome assembly GCA_903903925.1 of uncultured cyanobacterium. GTDB lineage: Bacteria > Cyanobacteriota > Cyanobacteriia > Cyanobacteriales > Nostocaceae > Stigonema. The sequence continues at coordinate 967 of CAIVAU010000122.1, read as the reverse complement.
CAACCAATGGTACAACAAAAGAATTGCCACTATAAAAGAGGGAAAACCTCAAGGCTTCTGGAGTAATCTACTAAGCGCAATTACTGAGAAGCGCAATAGACAGATGCGTGATGCTGTTAATAAAGCAGCAAGAATTGTAGTGAATCGTTGCTTAGAACAAGGTATTGAAACTATCGTTTTTGGCTGGAATGAAGGACAGAAACAGCGCTCAGATATGGGTAGAAAAAGTAATCAATCCTTCGTTCAGATCCCAACAGCTAAGCTCAAGGACAGAATCAAGCAACTGTGTGATTTTTACGGAATTCAGTTTGTAGAAACCGAGGAAGCTAACACCTCAGTCGCATCGTTTTTCGATAGCGAAGCGGTAGCGAGTACTCGAGCGTCTGGTGACTCCCTGCCAAAGCATGGTGAAAAACCCGTGGGCTGGGAAGCATCTGGTAGACGAGTAAAAAGAGGTTTGTATCGCACTGGGGCGAAAAATTGGTACATAAATGCGGATGCGAACGCATCTGCAAATATATTACGCAAAGTAAGCGCAATGCTGGGGCTTGACCTTGGCGGAGTGTGTAGAAGGCAATTGACTGCCTTAGCCCGGTTAACATTTTGGCACGATTCGAGTAAGAATCCTCTGCAAAGTGTTACTAGGTTGAAAGAATCCCCGCACATGAATGGTCGGGGAGTCGTCAATTCAAGTGTCTGAACGGAAAACCTATCAAAATAAAGTCTAGAATCTAAAATTGTTCCACCAGGCGCGGGGGAAATGGTGATGAAAGTCGAGTCTATCGTGATAAAAGACTTCAAGCGATTCGACCACCTTGAAGTATCGTTCAAAAATCAAACCCTCAACTCTATCAGCAACCGATTTTTGGTGCTGGGTGATAATGGCATGGGGAAGACGACTCTGCTGCAAGCGATCGCTCTCCCTCTATCCTTAGCAACTAGACAAATTCAAAGGGTAACGGATTTT
>CAIVAU010000121.1 GCA_903903925.1 uncultured cyanobacterium | reverse complement strand
GACAACAATCGCGTCCGACTCATTCTAGATGGTGAAAGCTGCCGCGCTGGATCTGATGCAGAATTCTTTCAGTTTGCTGGGCGCTACTACGCTCAAAACTTGTTGGAAACAGACCCAGGAGTTCGTTCAGAGTTTTCTCTGCTCCCAGGCATTTTCTGGTTTGACCAGTTTCGCAACCTTGGCAATGACCCAGTTCCAGAAGAAAATAGCTCCTCTCTAGGGCGAGTGGGTATAGGAAAGCCTATAAGTGGTCGAGTATCCTTTGAAGCAGGTGTAGCGAGGCTGCGTCAGTATCTCAACGGTTGGAAATTTGCCCAGCTTACTCATAGCTATCCGATTGATTACTTGACACAACTGGAGGATCTTTATACCAAAATCTTTCCCGGACGCTCCTTTGCTGGTGTAGAACCAATGCCCGGAGTTGATTCGCCAACACCATTCGACTACTACTTTTTAATCAACGATGACCACCGCACCTACGACATTGTCGAGATGTCAGCAGGAGAACAGTCAGTATTTCCTATTCTGTATGAGTTTGTGAGGCAACAAATTGCCAACTCAGTTGTACTGATTGACGAAATTGACCTTAATCTTCATCCCCCAGCAGCACAAAGTTTGGTCCGCCAACTTCCCAAACTCAGTCAAAATTGTCAGTTTATTTTTACCACTCATAGTGATGCCGTAAGTGACGTCATCGGTGAGGATGATACTTACCGTTTGCCTGGGGGATCGCTGTGCCTGTAAATATCCTTTACTGCGAAGGAATATCCAAAAGTCCAGATGTGCAGGTTCTTGGAGTCATACTTCCCCCTAGTTGCGTAGTTAGACCTGTTGGTAGCAAGCAAGGTTTAGCTCAAAGGATTTTGGGTGCAAAAGATGTTATATCCGGTTCAGTCATTGCAGGTCTAAGAGACCGTGATTTTGATCACGATGACTCACCGCCATCTGGTACTCCTAGAGATTGGTACATTACGGAGAATAATAGACAAGTACCCTTAGGTTGGTATTGGGAACGAAAAGAAATTGAAAATTATTTAATAGACCCAAAGGTAGTAAAGCGGGCGCTGGGTGAAGATGCACCACCCGCAGAGGAATACCGTGCGGCATTGCAGAACTCGGCTTCTAAAATTGCTGCCTATACCGCAGCAAGAATTGCATTGTCGCTTTATCTACAAAATCGTCCTTCACCTCCCAATAACTCTTGGGGCGAGGAGCGAAATAAAAAAGAAAGCTATCGCTTCCCAAAAGATAGGGGATTGACAGAAGCTAACTGCAAGAGCGAACTAAATAATATTATCAAACAATACGAACAAAGACTTAGTTCTCCCACACTCAATTCCCTGGACGAATTTGATAGATTGCTGCCAACTTGTTGCCCAGGTGGCAGTCGATTTCAACAACAAAATTATCTAACTTTTTTTGCGGGTAAGGACTTGCTCTACGGAATGCGGGAGCAACTTTCTAGTTTTGGGTTTGAGTCTCCGCTTATGTTTCGCCAGCGCATCCTTAAAGGAATCGAAGATTCGGCAGAAGATGTTTGGACTTGGTTACCGGAGTGGCTGCGACTGAGGGAATTAATCGCTTCTTAACCCTGTTTTGTCACTGTGGGAAAAGAAAAATGAGAGCCAAATTTTCAACTGTAGATAGAACGGGCATTTGAGCGTTTATTTCTTAACACAATGGCTGAAATCAAGGTTTTTGGTAAAAGTCCTATGGTGTAAGGATTCCGGATTATTCTCTTCCGAAAGTGATAAAAGAGGGTTAAGCAGAAACGACCTAACGTCACTGGAAGCTGGAATTAAACTTTGACTTGGGAAGGCGATCGCGGTGTAGTCTCACCCAACTTTTTACCACTAGGGGGGACGCTTGTTCATGGTAACGAACTCATCCGCCTGAAATTTTATGGCTTTAATTAAAATTATGATTGTATAATTAGTAAAGAAATATAATCGGTTCTAGTGGGGTTCAGCCACTAGAGGTAAGGGGGAAAGTCCGGTGTAAATCCGGCGCTGTCCCGCAGCTGTAAACAAGGATTCCCTTGCAAGTCAGAATGCCCGCCGAAATTGACTTATCAGTTCTACACGTCTGCGAGGTACAGATGAACAAAAGTATAAATATGTCCGCTATTAGGCAGTTTTATTTCTTCAAAGAGCCAGAGAGCCGCTACAGGTTAGGGCTTGTTACAAAACGATAGAAAGTTAATTGACGGTACAAATTACACCTGTGACAACTCCACACACTGCCCTTCTCCTAGCGGAGACGCTGCGCGAACGGGTCAGTGTGGGCTTCTAAGAAATTAGAAGTAGGTGTCATTAGTCTGAGTAATCCGTTATTTGTGTTGGTTTTTTTAGACACAAATGCTTGTACTGTAAGTTAATTGTTAGCAATTATTTTTAATAGGTATATTGCACAGTCAGCGAGAGTGAACTTAAGCATTGGCAGCGCTGTGTGATATCTGCGGTTTGGGCGAACTCCTACATACTTCAAAATCAATGAAAGACATTCAACATATTTTATTTGTTTGCACCACTTGTGCCAGCGTGTGGCTTGACGGCAAGCGAGTTGGTTCTAGTGGAGGTGAACAACTACTACAGCAGCTTCAGGAACTTGCAATTTCCTGGGAATTGCGATGGGTATTCCCAATTCAGGGAGTTGAATGCATGAGTGCTTGTAACCGTTCCTGTGTCATTGCCTTTGCAGCATCCGAAAAGTTAACCTATCTCTTTGGTGATTTACCAGTAGAGGAGAGTGCTTCTGCAATACTGGAATGCGCGAGTCAATATTATACAAAATGTGATGGATCTCTACCCTGGTCAGAACGACCGGAAGCATTAAAGAAGGGCATTTTAGCGAAGATTCCACCACTAAATAAGTGGGCGAAATTAAACATAGCTAAAGAACACCCGTCAAGTTAGGGTACACCCGTATATAAACGAAATCAACCCACCTGCTTCAGTCTACGCCGAAATTTTCTCAAAAGAAACTTGCTGCATAATTTGTGCTTTTACCGAATCTGCTGTAACTTCTGCAATAGTTTCCCAATCTGACTGTGTCAGCAAAACCCCTACCAGTTCGCGTAGTATCTGTTGATCGGAAATGAACTCTTCACAATAAAGTTCATCCATTTCCAAGACAGCGAGTATACGTTCTTTTACATCTGGTGTGGGTAATCTTAATCTTTGAAGCACTTTCTCTTTTGCAGTTTTTACTGCAACTCGTGTTGCTGTTCCTAAATTCCAATTATTAAGTAGCAACCGCACTTCTCTATTTAAAGAAATACGTAACGTTTTTAAACGTCCCAATAGTTCAAGGTTGAGCATTAGTTCGCCAAATGCAGTACCCCAATCTAATCCTGCGCCTATGTTACCACCTACTTTGTCCTCAGCCTCGATAGCTTTTCTCAGCCATTCTTCATCTTTCAACAAATCCATCGGATTTATCGTTTTGTCTTGGTTTGGGGTGGATTGATTGTATGGTGGTTCTTGCTGACTCATCACATCTGTTATTTATTATGATATGTATGATAGAGACGAGTGGATAAGTTGTATGGTACTTCTTGGTAACTTATCACATAATCCTGCTAAATTATCCAGGGGAACGACGAGTTCCATACTCAAAATAAATTAGGTCGTCGTAATCTTCATCTTCACCCAAATTAATCATGCCCTGATTTTCATAAAATTCTTCGGCTCCTGGTAAAGAATGTAACCCAACTCTACCCTCGTAACCTAGTTCTATACTGCGAGTTCTTGCAAACACCAAAAGTGCAGTCCCAACGCCTTTTAATTTGGGCGGACGTTGAATAAATTGTCGGTTCCAAGGCGCTGAAGCAACACCATCAACATATATCAATCTTTTCCCCTCTTTAAGCCGCGAACCATGCAACTGAGTTTCGATCAACATTAAACCTTGGGTTTCGCCTTCATACTCAATTGCATAGCCTTCACGATTCTCTTGTCTTCTAATGATGAACTGTAGTTTAAACTCCCAGTCCCAAAACTTATCTTCTTGTCCATACAATCTTAATTGTTCTTTCCACAGCAAAACATAATCGTTAACGTGTTTTTGTGCCAATTCTACCAAATATGCCTCCACGGTCACGCTATCTTGACCGCGAATTAATTCTACTTTTATTCGCATTGCAGCCAAATCGCGTGCATTAGCAGACGCAGATCTACGAGCGGACAGGGTCCTCCAAAATCAGGGAAATCTCGCACTTGCGTACATAGATTTTAACACTTAATGGAAAGCTACTGACATTTGTACATTCGGTTCCTTGCATTCATGGTTCGGGATAAATCCATCTAAGAGTGCCTTCTGGCCAACAGACGAGCGCTGCCTTTCAAGCTCAGGGGTTGTCAATCAGACTCAAACCCTTTCTCCTGTAGCATG
>CAIVAU010000120.1 GCA_903903925.1 uncultured cyanobacterium | reverse complement strand
TGCTCCCTGCTCCCTGCTCCCTGCTCCCTGCTCCCTGCTCCCTGCTCCCTGCTCCCTGCTCCCTGCTCCCTGCTCCCTGCTCCCTGCTCCCTGCTCCCTGCTCCCTGCTCCCTGCTCCCTGCTCCCTTAATATTTAATCTCGCTGGGTTTGCTAAATGTTGGATCACACGCAAACCCAGGTTTTTGCCGTGTTAAAATTAGAAAATTCCTCTTAATTCCGACCGAATTCGCGGGGATGAATCTGCCGAAAGGGTGCTTGTAACTTCCTGCTTCGGCGCTTACCGATGCCTTATTAAGAACACTGTACCACTCCAATGGTTAAATCTGCTCTGCCCCCGACAACCAGCCGCAAACCTTCCAAAGTAGAAGCAATCAAGGAACGCAGTCATTTTTTGCGTGAACCTGTGGCGACCGAGGTTCTTGAAGATACAACTCACTTTAGCGAAGATGCAGTCCAACTTCTGAAGTTTCACGGTTCTTACCAGCAAGATAACCGCGACAATCGGGTTAAAGGACAAGAGAAAGATTATCAGTTCATGCTGCGGACAAAGAATCCTGGTGGATTTGTGCCGCCACAGCTTTATCTGACTCTAGATCAGCTGGCTGATGAATATGGTAACCATACCTTGCGTGCAACTACCCGTCAAGGGTTTCAGCTCCACGGGATTTTGAAGAAAAATCTCAAGGCAGCACTTTCCGCTATCGTCAAAAACTTGGGAACGACACTGGGTGCTTGCGGCGACCTGAACCGTAATGTCATGGCACCACCAGCACCCTTTAAAGATAAGCCAGAATATCAGTATGCTTGGGAATACGCTAATCATATTGCTGACTTGCTGACGCCCCAAACTGGAGCTTATTATGAGATTTGGTTAGATGGGGAAATGGCAATTAGTGCCGAAGAAGACCCGCAGGTGAAAGCAGCGAGACAGCAAAATGGCACTGGGACAATCTTCCACGACAAGGAAGAACCCATCTATGGGGTTCACTATATGCCTCGCAAGTTCAAAGTGAGCGTTACGGTTCCAGGGGATAATTCAATTGATTTGTATAGCCAAGACCTCTCCTTGGTGGTAATGAGTAATGAAAAGGGGGAGTTAGAGGGATTTAACGTTTTTGCTGGTGGTGGCTTAGGACGAACACACAACAAAGAAGAAACCTTTGCCCGGTTAGCCGACCCAATTGGCTATGTGGTAAAGGATGATGTTTATAACTTAGTGAAAGCGATAGTTGCAACTCAAAGAGATTACGGCGATCGCACCGACCGTCGTCACGCCCGATTAAAATATTTAATCCACGACTGGGGTGTTGACAAGTTCCGATCAGTGGTTGAAGAATACTTTGGCAAAGAGGTTGCACCTTTTAAACCACTACCAGAATTTAAATATCAAGACTTTCTCGGTTGGAATGAACAAGGTGACGGTAACCTTTTCTTGGGTATTTCCATTGACAATGGTCGAATCAAGGATGAAGGAACCTTTCAACTCAAAACCGCTTTACGGGAAATTGTTGAGCAATTTAACTTACCCATCCGCCTCACACCCCACCAAAACCTCATCCTCTACGACATTGACCCAGGTAAGAAACAAGCCATTCAAAAGATACTCAACCATTACGGTGTCGTCTTTGACCCAGGCACTATCGACCCCCTTGTGAGATACTCAATGGCTTGCCCCGCCTTCCCCACCTGCGGCTTGGCAATTACCGAATCAGAACGAGCAATACCAGGAATTTTGGAACGGATTCGGGCACTTTTAGATAAAATTGGTTTACAAAAAGAACATTTTGTGGTAAGGATGACTGGTTGCCCCAACGGCTGCGCTCGTCCTTACATGGCGGAACTCGGCTTTGTGGGTAGTGCGCCTGAAGCTTACCAAGTGTGGCTAGGAGGTTCGTCAGATCAAACGCGGCTGGCGTTACCTTACATGGAAAGGCTGAATATTAACGACTTGGAAACTCAGCTAGAACCGATTTTTGTGTACTTTAAGCAGTCACGTCAGCCAGAAGAAGGGTTTGGCGATTTTTGCGATCGCATTGGTTTTGATGCCATCCGAGAATTTACTGCTCAGTACGAGTCTCAAACTGTCGCGCTGACAGAAATCACCGACGATAGTGATGGTTTAGTGGAGACGATGGCAGACTCTACCACCACACCAATCACAGAAGAGAGTGAGCATCAGGAGGTAGCAATAGCTAATACGACGACTGCTAGCAGTAGAGGACGGCATCGTATTAGCCTTAAAGATGACGTTTACAGCCAGATTAAAGAAACTGCCACACGTCAAGGCAAATCCATGACTCAACTCGTTAACGAGGCTCTCATTGAGTACCTGAAAAACCTGTAGTTCTTGTCCGCCTAGAAATTTATTTCTAGGCTCAAAGCTAAAGTCTGCTTAAGCAGACTAGTACCGCTGCGCGGAAGTCACTCATTCAAAAGTCAAAAGTCAAAAGTAATATATATCAAGGCTTTTGCCTGTTTGAAATGGTGGGTTTATTTCCGCCGCATTGTACTAGTGGTTCGTGTCATTAATTTTGCTAGGTAGTGCGAGCCGG
>CAIVAU010000119.1 GCA_903903925.1 uncultured cyanobacterium | reverse complement strand
TCTGACTCATGCCAATAAAAGAGATGTTTGGTCATGTATACCACCAGCTGCCTTCGACCCAACCCACACATTTCCCACCCAGCGGTTTGCCTCGTCACGCAAGGAAGAAGGAAGAGGGAGTGGAAAAAAGGGAACACCTGCAACTATTGCAGTAGAAAGGTGAGGCGTTGACCATGCGGCTGTCGAAGTTTGTTGCGAGATTTGGTCCGAGATACAGTCTTTCTTCAAGGCGCAGCAATAAGGATCGATCTTCATCCCTCAGGAGATCGTGTGAGATATCGTTCCGTCATGGCCGGCATTCTGTCCATCTACAGCGGTCCTGCGGCCACGTCCAGTGCTAAGGCTGCGTGGAATGCGACATCCTTATCTTGCAATGCGACAACAGGCCAAATTTTCGGCACCGGCATCGGCCCTCAGGTGCCTGCTCTACCCTGACTCCTGACTCCTTCTTCAACTAACATCTCTGCAATTCAGCTAACGACACCACGATCTCATCAATTGCTTGCCGCACCACTTGAATAGGCTGGTCGATTTCATTCACCATGATACTAAAAACCAGGGGCTGATAGTTAGGTGAGTTCACATATCCTGCTAGGGAAACAACACCATCCATTGTGCCCGTTTTAGCTTGAACAATGCCTTCAGCCGGTGTCTTCAGAAAGCGGTTTTTCAATGTACCGCTTCTACCTGCAACAGGTAAAGAAGTTCGATACACATATGCGGCTGGTGATTTCGCCATTCCTTGCAAAGTTTGAGCTAAAGCTTCTGGACTCACTAAATTCTTACGAGATAACCCTGAACCATCGACTATAATGTAACTTGCTGGATTAACTCCTAACTGAGTTAACGTTGCTTTCATCACTTCTAACCCAGCATCAGCGCTTGTTTGATTTTTATCTATTGGTTTTTTGATTGCAATAGCTCTCAAGAATGCTTCTGCAAAGAGATTATTACTATTAATATTTGCCTCTGTTACCAATTCCGATAGAGGAGGAGACTCGACAGCAGCCAATTCCTGTTCATTACTGCTACTACCAGATGACACATCTGCCTGATCGACTCTAATGTTCTCTGCGGCTAAAGCATTGCGGAAGTGTCGCAAGAAGTATTCAGCAGGCGCAACCACTGGTAAATTGATGAACTCAGGTTGAGAATTCACTGCTAAATGTCCTTGAATTCGCAAAATAGATCCTTTCAAGTCACGGGTAATATTAATCTCCTTTGGTTCATCCTTTCCAGAGGTTACCGACTGATTGATGATTTGCCACTGTTGAGCCTCGTTGCGATCATTCCAAATGACTTGCAGAGGTTTACCTACAGTTTGTGGTAGGAGTTTTAAGCTAAAAACATTTTGATTGAGAATTAGGCTATTGACGGGTGCACCATAGTCTGAGGCTATATCTTCCCATTGCCAAGAAGGATTAACAACCTCTCCTCGAACATAAGTATCATCGACAATCAGCTGCTTGACTTCCCGAATACCCTTTTGTTGCAACTGTTTTGCCAAAGTTCCCAGTTGAATATCCGTTAAGCTGGGGTCTCCCCGACCCACAACATGTAAAACACCTTCACTGCTACGATATACGGAGGTACGAAAGCGAAAATTCGCACCTAGTTGCTGTAGTACAGCAGATGTCGTCAGCAGTTTGTTCGTAGAAGCTGGGATAAAGTATTTCTGAGCATCCCGACTGTAAAGAGTTTGTGTTGGCGAGAGGTTTTGCACTATAATTCCCCAACGCATACGGCTAAATTGAGGACGATTTGTTACAGCATCCACAATTGCTCCCAATTGATTTGGGCAAATTGATTTCGGAGGGGTTGTTGGTGCAGCTTGTGTTTGTGCTTTACTTGGTATGGCTAAAAGTGCCCCTACCATTACCGCCAGTAATACCGCCTTTTCTACCACTATCCCTCCCGCCCGATGTTATTGAGTAGCCATTAGTAGCTTATCAAGTTTGAGTTTAATCGAGGAATGGGCTTAGGAGAAGTCCTCCTTGGGATTGGTTTGCGTTGAACCCACGGTCGAGTCTGAGTGGGGAGCGTTTACCAAGATCGCGCTCGAAGATGTCGCCGTAGTTACCGACGGTGCTGAGAACGCGGCGCTGCCACTCCTTGTCAAGACCCAGTTCGGGAGCAGTGATCGGCATTGCTCCGGCACCACCCGCGTACCACCGCGTTTCTGTCCTCTCACCACTAATTAACGTATGCACCGTCCACGCGACGATCGCAGACCACTGGGCGTCGTTGGTTCCGGTTGCAACCATTACCGGGAAGTTTGTCAGCGGTTCTGGGAGGATGCGGCTGGAAAACCGATTCACCCCCAAGTCAAGGCGAATCGTTGCGAGGGTCGTGATCTCCCCGGCGATCGCATGGCAATTCTGCACGTTGTAGGTGTCGATCATCTCCCCGTCCTCGGAGAACGCCCTAGGGAACCAGTCCCGATGGAGAGTACTAAAGTAAGCCTTGAGACTCCGTTCAACCGGGCTAGCGATCATGAAGCAAATGCTGTCCTTGGCAAGGTCACTGACATGGTGTGCAGATGAGGTGGACGGAACCATAACAGCATGGGATTCTACGAAGACTGTGGGCCCTGGGAGCACCTTGCCGGCAAGCTTCTGCTCATTGATTTCAGATCCGGTGAGGAAGTAAACGTCATCCTGCTGATTGCGCACAGCGTCAAAATCCTTCGGTGTCTGGTACTCATGGTATTCGATTCGTTCCGGCGATTTAAGTACCGCAGCGGCGATCGCACGGCAGATATCAACGTTAAGACCAATCCAACGACCGTGGTCAGCAGCACGTGCCAGACCGGGTCGCTCAACGCTGCCGCAGCGAACCACATTCCGCGCCTTCACACGTTCAACAACAGAGCCCGCCTGAGCCACAGAGAGCGGACAGCACACACCAAGCACAGTCAGCAAAACCAAAATGAAGCGCATTAATTATCCTCAGGAGTCAGGAGTCAGGAGTTAGGAGTCAGGAGTCAGGAGTCAGGAGTCAGGAGTCAGGAGTCAGGAGTCAGGAGTCAGGAGTCAGGAGTCAGGAGTCAGGAGTCAAGAGTCAGGAACACTACCCGTTATGAATGAAAAACCTGCTCCCCTGCTCCCTGCTCCCCTGCTCCCTGCTCCCTGCTCCCTGCTCCCTGCTCCCTCTTTCTTAAAAGTTAGGGATTACCCGCTGGGTAGGTGCTAGGCAGCGGGTTGAAGCCTGCGGGGATGTTGTTGACGATTCCCTGGCGCTCGTTCTCGGGGGTGACTCCGATCGCCTTACAGCCTTGTCCACCGTAGTGAGGTAGGGTGTTGACGACGTTGTCTGGAATCTTCGCAAAGGAGGCTGGCAGTAACGGTGAGATACCGAGGAGGCGCTTTGGATCAAAGCCTGATAGTAAGCTGTCGGTGATCGGTGAGTTGATGTCGCGGGGGCCAAGGTACTTCTGCTCGAATCCTGGGGGGCCGAACTGGTTGAACTGTGGGGAGTTTCCAGCGGCGAGGGCCTGGGCTTCGTCTGGCAGGCTGGCGAGGGCGGGCAGACCGAAGATGGCGTTAATTGTCTGGATCACTGAGTTGTGATCGCCTTCGGCGTGGGAGACGGCATGAGTCCGTGCGTAGGGCGAGATCAGGATCAGGGGCACGCGGATGCCGCGAGATAGCGGTAGCCCATCGGGACCGTAGGAGAGGATGCGCGGCGGGACGTGGTCGTAAAAGCCATCAGACTCGTCGTAGGTGACGATAATTGCGCTTTGTTCCCAAAGCTTCGGATTGGAGGCGACTGCATTGATCACGCGGGCTGCCATTCCCTCACTGAGTTGTCGATCGCTGTAGCTTGGGTGGTCGTCGTCGCCACTCTTAGCTGCATTAATCGCTGCGATTTCATCTGCAGGTGTGTTGGGGTTGGTGATTGGCGGTGTCAGCCCCTGCTGGTTTGTGTAGCCACCGCGAATATAGAACACACCGCCTTTGGGCAGCTGATTGCTGGCTATGTCGGTGAAGAAGTCACCAAGTCCGCGCAGGCTGTTGCTCACCTGGGGCGTATTGGAGATGTAGCCGAAATACTGGGCACCGTTGTGATGGCTGACATAGGCATTGTGGGAGGCGACCCCGTTCGTGTCGGTGGGTTCGAGATTGTAGCCTTCCTGATACCAGCGCCAGTTGACGGGCTTGGTGCCTAGCTGCTGGATAAAGGAGATGTCCTGCTGGATATCTGGCAGATCAAAGAGAGGGTTCTTGTTACCCGACAGCACTGCCTTAATGTCGCTCCCTTGGAAGGTGAGTGGTAGGCTGGCGAAGGTCAGGTTCGAGGAAATGTTGTTGTCAGCGTAGCTTTCTTGTGCGCCAGCGGGCTGCTTGTTGTCTTTGGTCTCATCGTATTGAGAGCCATAGAAGGGCTGCGGGTCGTTGACCAAGGGTGGTCCTTGAGTCGTGCCGGTGTGAGTACCGACGGAGTAGGACTGACCGTCTGGGCCATGCTTGACCCACTGCGTTTCACCCGCCTGCCCTGCAATCATCGCCACTGCATTTGGGGTAGAGGGGGTGTCCTCGGTTGCGAAGATGTTGTCGAAGATTGTGAAGCGGCTAGCCCACTTCCAGAAGAACGGAATGGTGTCGCAGTCGATGTGGGACATCACGAGGTTCGCAAACTGTTTACCCTCAGAAACGTTGGCTGCTCCACCCTTGGACGCAAAGCGGGTGTACTCGTCGTAGGCGAACTGATCTAGCTGTGGCTGACCATTCACGACATGGATCTTGGTTGCAAGCCCGGTGTGGGAGTGATCCACACTGTCAACAGCGCTAGAGTTCAGTTCAGGTCCAATCCGGAATGGTTGAACTGTGACGTTGACACCGTTGGCATCTGTGTAGGTCTGGGTAAAGCCGGGTGTCTGAGCTGCAGAACGAGGCTTTTGACCGTCAGAGTAGAGTCCGTTGACGCCTGGGAACGTACCGTACTCGTTGTCGAAGGAGTGGTTTTCGTTGAAGACCACGAAGACGTACTTGATCCGATTCCGCAGTAGCTGCGCCAGCACCTTCGGCGGCAGATTGGGTTCTTTGGTCGGATCATTGAGGTATCGTGCAACGTCTGGGCTAGGGTCGGGCTGGGTTGTGACGTTAGAAGAATTTTGCTGTAAGGACACTTTTGGAACTGGCGAACCAGCAACAGCGATCGGGATGATAGAAGCCTGCAGCAGCGAGACTGCCAAGGCTAAAGCAAGACGGGATTTTGTCAATAGTTTCAAAGCCCATCTATTTGGTAACTTCGATCCCGCTAGTCCTAAAATCAGTACACCTATTGATGCACTGTTAAACCATTTCTGGCGAGTTTTGCTGCTCATATTTTCTCGTTTAAGATTAGACTTTCTCGTGGTCAGCATTTATGACAACGTTCATTTTCCAACCCATTAGTTAAGGCAAAAATAAGAAAAGATTATTAACAAGTTAGATTTGTTACATTTCTTTAAAAATAAAAATAAAGGTGGAGGGCAGCTATGAATGAAAGGAGTGTAGGGTGTGGGGAATATTATGATACGACTTACGTATTGACAAAGTTGCAGAATAATGCCTATCCGAGCAGTATTGGGTGTCGTCTATATTACAGAACAGAAAATAGGATATTGGAAGACGTTTCACAAGAAGCGGGTGAATCACTTTTTGTTAATTGCACCATTCTGAATCAGCCCGATATCCCGCCCTACACTTAAGTGTAGGGCTAAGAGCTTAAGTCCATTTCAATGGACTATTTACTTTTTCATTAGCACTGCGATCGGGTTTAAATCCCATTCTCTGGCAAAGGTTTTGTCTTTAAACTTAATTTCTTCTACCGTGGGTAGGTTGCTTTGTTTTGTATACATATAAATAATCCCGCAAGGTTCAAATTCTTGAAACGGTGATTCCTTCTCTTTGACTGACGAACCGTTGGAAACGTTTATATGCTGTAACTGAAATTTATTTCCGAATTTTTGTTGCATTATCATCCATATCATCCATAATGGATATTCCCAGGCATCTTCTCCCATCATCAAACCAACTGTACTGCACTGTTTTGAGTTTAGATATTCAACAGCTTGGGTGTAAGGCTTTTGAAGCCGAGGTCTATTTTTAAAGTACTGTTCGATGCGGCTAGTCTGGAAAATGTTATTGTTAGCAATGATTGGTCGATATCGATTAAAAAATACCCATGGAAATGATGCCAAAATTAAAATAATCGCAATACAAGCAACTATTTGCTTTTTAGGAAATTTCGACAGTACCACGCCTAGAAAGGGGCTACATAACACAAAAAAAGGTAAATGTAAGCGAGCATTCCAAGGCTGCCATTTGAGAAAATAGCAGAAAATCAAAAATGTCCCAGAAACAGATAATGAATAAGCTAGAGTTTCTTGCTCAAATCTAAGATTGATTTTTTTATGGAAGATTAAAATGCTCAAACAAGTCATGATTAATAGCAAATGCAACAAATTACCTGCACCATTCTCTTCTCCTGAAATGCCTACAGTTGACCAACCTCCCGGTACGAAGAATTCCCCATAAAAAATTGTACGTCTATCGTTGATATCTACACCAAGAAAGTTATGTATAATGTGAATTATTTTATTGATGATTCCATTGGATAAACCAATTGGTGTCCCAAGATGGAGAGCAAGATTTTTAAAAACACTAGCAATCATCACATTAATACCGAGAATCTCATTCGTATAAACGCTAGGTTCTCCAAGTGGTGAACCAAATATAAAATAATTACGTAGATAATGGGTTAAATTAACTAATAAGGCAATAATCGCTATTGATAAACCAGGTTTCCAAACTTTCCAGCCTAAATATTTTATCTGGGATAGCGTTACCCAAAGCATGAAAGGTAAAATATAAAAATAAGATGTCCCTTTCGTCAAAATCGACAGTCCTAAACTACAACCGAGTAATAAATATATATCCCAAGTCGTATTTTTACCTTTTTTTACAATCATTAAAACATAGCAAGCTAGGCAAACTAACCAAAATGCTTCAGCAAAATCATTTTGCGTACTTGATGCTTGTAGTATTCCCATTGGGAGTGTGGCTGTTGCAACCGTTGCAAAAATTTGCCCGATTGAATTTGCTCCCAGTTGCTTTGCAATGAATGATACACCAATTAAGCATCCAATCATATTCAACCACTGCATCCAGTTAGCAAAGTGATCTCCACCACTTAATATCTGAAAATGCAGAATTAAAAATTCAGACCAAGGGTTTTGATATAATTGTGGTGTAAAGCTTGTTGGATAATGTGCAACACTATGATTTTGTATCCAGTGAACCACACGAGCCATGTGATAATTCATTGAATCCCAATTATTAGGTGGTGCAACAAAGCCAATTAGACCTATTAATCCTACGATAATGCCGACACCAAACAGCAAGAGTTTTGATGAGTTAGAAGCCTGAAATGTAAATTTAGGTTCGATTTCGGAAAAATTTTTGTTAAAAAACTTCAAGTAAATAGTAGCTAGAGCAATATCAATAAGCAACCAAGCAGCTAAAACAAATTCAAATTTAATGAGATGACCAAAACTTAAAACTTCAGTAACTATCGTGATGATTAAACTCCAAATCACTATTGCTGAAAGTATCGACAGACGCCGCTCATGATAAAATGAATTGCAAATAAAATATAAAAATACTAAAGCAATTATTGGTAATAATAAAAGCATTGATCTCACCCTCCAATAACCTTTTTCTTCTTTCAGCACTTTTCATCCGAACGAGGTACAGATTTATCTGCGTTCCGAAGTTCTGATCGGCGGAAGTTGCCGCTCAGACTTCTCTGCATCTGCGGTTTCAAAATGCTTAATGCACCACACCCGATTAAAACCCGCTTAGGTAAAAGATATTACAAGCTTAGCACTTACAAAAGAAGGGAGCTCTTAGCAGGGAGCTCTTAGCAGGGAATAAAGAAACTAGAAAAATGCGCGTTGTGGGTAAGACAGCCCACTTTGAAAAAAAACATGTGTTGCGAGACACGACATGCTGTGAAACACGGCGTCAATGTTCCAATCCCACGGCACCCATCCGTGGGTTCCCCCTGCTAAGAGCTCCCTGCTCCCTCTTAATGCTATATAGTCGGAGTTTCTTCAAATTGCACCATTATTAGAACAGCTGGCGCATCGCCTACTGTTCCAGATAAGTGACCCTTATGACCTTGCGCGTCTGCTTTCGTACCCTGATCTTCTCCAAAGGAAATTTCGCCTTCCCCCATCTCGACTCGCTGTCCGTCCATAGTTTCCACAAACCAGTGTCCCGACAAAGGTATGATCCACTGGGGTTTCGGGTTCTCATGCCAGTTACCAACCCATCCCACAGGTAGCACAGTAAAGGTGATTGTAGCACCGGACTGTTTCAAATGAGAAAGCCACTGGGGTGAGGTATCCGGGGCTATGCCTTTGAGGATGAAGTCCTCAATTTGGCGACGGGACTGGTGACTTATACCGTCGTTGTCAGTCCAGACGTGCCAGTATTCAATTGTTGGTTTGGGTGATGAGTTATTCTCCATAATATTCCTAATTTGTAGTAGAAATTTCTAATTCACCATCGAGATGGGTAACTTCCCATTGGGTTTGTTCCCCATTGCGCCAAAAGCGCAATCCCACCGTGGCGTCTCCCACTGACAAATTTGTGAGTTCTAAATCGGGTAAGCAATCTGGTAGATTCGGCTGTATTTTTAACTGTTGCTTTGAGGCATCAGCTGTGATTCCTAAAATGGTACGAACGAGTAATAAAATTGAACCAGCAGCCCAAGCCTGGGGTATATTAGCATCCGGGTAGGGGACGGGAAAGTTATCATCTTGGCGTTCAATTCCCGCAAACAATTCTGGCATTCGCCCAGATTGAAAATAACTAGCAGCAGCAAAAATCCCCTCAGCAATGCGGTTAGCTTCTTGGTGATAGCCATACTTTTTTAATCCGACCGCGATGATCGAGTTATCATGAGGCCATACACTACCTCGTTGATAACTAATTGGGTTATATGCGGGATTTTGAGATGAAAGAGTTCGCACACCCCAACCACACCACATATCTGGCTGAAAAAGTCGGTTAACTAGCTTTTTTGCTCGTTCTTGCGGGACGATACCAGACCAAAGCAAATGCCCAGGATTTGAAGTAATAGATTGAATTTGCTGCTTTTTATCATCTAATCCTAAACAGTAAAAGCCAACGGAATCCATCCAAAAGCGATCGTTAAATCGTTGATAAAGTTCTTCGGCTTTTTGACGCAGCTTTTTGGCTTGCTCTTTTTCGCCCCACACCTCATAAATCAAAGCTGCCCTTAGCCACGCATCATAAACATAGCCCTGAACTTCACATAAAGCGATTGGCGGCTCAACTAACTGACCATTTGGGTAAACTATTGCGTCACCCGAATCTTTCCAACCTTGATTGCGTAATCCTTTGGAGGAATGAGTTAAATACTCAACAAAGCCATCGCCGTCAAAATCGCCGTATTTATCAATCCAATTTAGGGCTTTTTCCAGTGGCGCTCGACACTCATCAAGCATACTGACATCAGCATTCCAATTATAGGCTTCAGCTAAAGTAACAATCCAAAGGATGGTAGTATCTACTGTTCCGTAGTAGGGATGATATGGAAGTAGGTTTAATGTAGTTAACTCATCGCGGCGCATTTCGTGTAGCATTTTGCCCGGTTGGGCATCGTGCCAATCATCCAATTCAGTTGCCTGGAGTTGAGCTAGTTTCACTAAGGTGCCACGGGCAAATTCATGATAAACTGCGATCGCTTGCAAGCTACCAATTATTGAGTCACGTCCAAAAACGGCAACAAACCAGGGAATACCAGCAGCAGGCATCCAAAATTGATGTCCATTATCATCCACCTCAATCCTTAGCGCTCCCATATCCTCGATCGCTTGCTGATAAAATCCTTGAATCTCAGCATTCGACGAGCGCAACTTTGTCGCATTCATCAGAAATTCATCCCTAACCTTTCCCGCTTTTGTATTGTGAGGCACAGCGCAGGTATTTTGGGGTTCAAAGATTTTTCCATCGACTAAGGCTATAAAGTTGATACAAGTATGCCATGTCTTGCCAGGAGCGATGACTACATCAAACATCAAACGACCATTGGCATAGCGTGGCTCAGAAGTACCACAAACTGGCGCAATCACAATACCTCGTAAGAAAGAGCCGTTCTCATACTCAGTCGTGAGTACACTATTTTCCCATTTGGTTGCTATGTCACCCCGCGTTAATATTTGCTGTGATTTGACATCAAAAATGTCGGCAAAATCGGAGCGCACAGCTAGCATTAATTGAAACTTAACAACTTCATTGTGATAGTTAGTTATATCAATATCTTCATGCATACCTTCCACAATGTCGCGCCGAACCGTTACAAGCAACCTACCAGGAGGTAAAGAGTAGTTGATGGTAGGAAGTTGTGGATTGGTAAATTGGTAAAGCGCATTATGATGGGTGATATTGCTAGAGGCTAGTAGTGAAAGTCGGTAACGATTGAGAGAAATTTCGTAGTAAGAAATTACCCGTGTGTCCCCAACAAAAAAACCTTGAGGTAAATTTTCATCGATGGAACCATCACTAGCCGTTACTAAAAACGATGAACCATCGTTGATGGTTATCAAACCCGAATTGACAGTAACTTTTGTAAGCATTCTCCGTTAACCATTCTCTGTAAAACCTGGATACAAGGTCATGCCACCGTCTACAAACAGTGTTGTACCATTGACATAATCAGAATCATCAGAAGCCAACCAAACTGCTGCTTTGGCGATATCTTCTACATCACCCACACGTTTTGCTGGAATTAGTTTTAGTAAATTTGCCTCTGCTTGTGGGGTATCCCAAGCTGATTTGTTAATTGGGGTTTTGATTGCACCAGGAGCAATACTATTAACGCGAATTTTGTGAGGTGCAAGTTCTTGGGCAATACTTTGCATCATCATATTAATACCACCCTTGCTAGTAGCATAATTGACGTGACCTGCCCAAGGAATTACCTGATGCACAGAACTCATGCAAATAATCTTACCTGCGGCAGATGAAATATGCGGCTGTACACCTCGGCGTAAAAATTCCTTTGCTGCTTCTCTAGCACATAAGAATTGTCCTGTCAGGTTCACGTCAATAACTTTATTCCATTGGTCAAGAGTCATATCTACAAACGGTGAATCTTTTTGCAGACCCGCATTGTTTATCAAAATATCAATAGTGCCAAATTGCTGGATCGTCTGGCTGAACATTGCCTTTATTTCGTCTTCTTTGCTAACATCAGCTTGAATCGCAAATGCTTCACCATTCGCCGCTTTGATCTCATCGACAAGTTTTTGGGCTTCTTCAGCTTCTGAATGGTAATTAATAGCTACTGCTGCACCTGATGCAGCCAAATAGCGAGCGATCGCTTCACCAATCCCAGAACTAGCACCTGTCACAAGTGCTTTTTGACCTTGAAGCAGATAAGGGGAATAACTCATAATAATGTCTTAGAATTTTTGCTATGTATTTTCATTTGCAAAGTTTGAGGACGGATGATATTGAAAAATTATGATTGAATCCAAATTGAAGCAAGCTGTTCTACGTTAAACTTGTTATAAGCTGTTGCGCACTTAATTTGTATATGGGACGTGGGCAAGATGCCCACACTACAATAATTTTACGTTTTCGTCTTATACAATCTAGCTGCGCATCAGCTTACCAATTATACATTTTGCTTATGTGTTTAATTTTTGACAGCTATTTTGGTGATTCTGCCATTACTTTAGAGGTTTCCAAGAATGAACGCTTCTAGCCATTGGAATAATAAATATCTCTACCGAAAGAACTATAAAAATTTCATAACGATTTCATTATTAGATGAAATCATAGGACTCATTGCAAAGCTAGTACAAAAGTAAGTACAGAGGTCGTTGAATATGTCTAGTCAAACCGATGTACAGGTACAAAGAATTAGAGCTATTGGCTTAACGGTGACAAACTGCGTAGGCGTAGCCAGTCGTAAACATGGCTTGTTGGATTTCTATACACAAGCACTTGGTTTTGAACTCGTTTCTGATATTACTGTCGAAGGACAGGATTACAGTGATTTAGAAGGCGTACCTGGAGTAAAAATTCGTATTATCACCTTACAACTTGGAGATGAATTTATCGAGTTAATGGAATATCCAAACATTCAGAGTAAACCCATTCCCAGGGATTCACAAAGCAATGACCTGTGGTTTCAACATCTGGCAATTGTGGTGAGTGATATGGATCGCGCCTATGCTCACTTGCGCTCATTTCCCATTGAACCAATTTCAGTTTCTCCCCAGACAATACCACCTGAGAATAAAGCATCTGGCGGTGTCCGCGCTTTCAAGTTTAAAGACCCTGATGGACATGATTTAGAGTTAATTTGGTTTCCGCCTGATAAAGGACAAGATAAATGGCATCAAAATAGCCATAGCTTGTTTTTGGGAATTGATCATAGTGCGATGGCTATTTCCAATACCGAGCAGAGTCTACACTTTTACCGCGACCTGCTGGGAATGCAAATTGATAGCCGCAGTCTCAACTGGCGTGTAACCCAATCTCGCTTGGATAATTTACCAGGAGCCGAAGTCAAAATTACAGCGTTGCGACCTGTTCAAGATGGTATGGGAATTGAACTGTTAGACTATATTGTGCCGGGAAAAGGTCGGACTATCCCGAGTGACTGGAAAAGTTGGGATATTACACACATGCAAATTGAGCTTGTTGTAAATAATCTTGAGCAGTTAGTGGATAAGCTACGGGGTAACGGGGTTCAGTTTGTATCGTCGGGGATTGTGCAGTTTAGCGATCGCTCATTTCCTTATCGGCAAGGTTGTTTAGTTAAAGATCCTGACGGACACGGAGTCTTGCTGATTGTGGAATAAGTCTATCGAAAGTTAAAAGCCATTGAACTTGAGAGGTAGATATTATACTCATTTTTGATTATAATTTTTTTTATCGCCCAAAAATCAAACTATCCAGCGAATAAGCACCAGGGCCTAAAACTGCGATCGCAATCAGCATAACGCAATACATAAAAGCCTTTTCCCAACTTGGCGGTTCACCTTTTCCTAAAGGACCATGATACTGTCCTTCAGGAATTAAGTATGGATCTTGGGCTACAAAGGGCTTACTTCCAGAGATGTCTAAGTAGATCGCAAAAATCATTGAGCAGACAATGGGCAAAGTTGCTAAGAGTGTGAGGAATCCAATAATCAGAAAAATTCCGCCACCTACCATAGATGCAGCTGATAAAAAGCAAAGAAAGATAGGCGTTTTTAGAGACTCAGCCCACCGTCGAAGATGCGTTATCTTGGGATAACCGTGTAATATAAACAACCAGCCAAGGCTAACTCTTAGTAGTAAAAGTGCCAATCCTGGGAGTCCGTCAGGATAAACAGGAGAAAGTGAACTTAACGCTACACCCCACCCAAATTGATCAATCATAGTTGTACACCACGGGTATTCAGGTCGATAACATATAAGGAATGACCGGCTGTGATAAATAAGCGTTCACGAAATGTCCCTGAAAGGGAATCGCTTTGTTTACCACCGAAAGTCAGGTTAGCGGCTGTCTCCGGTACAAAAATCTTTCCTAAGCGAGTTCCGTCGGGGGCGTATATCTGCACGCTATCTTGAGAACTAGTAAAAACATTGCCATGTTCGTCAACCCGCAGTCCATCAGGTTGTCCTGGATCGATAACTGCAAATACACGCCCATTCTTTACATAGCGATCGCCCACAACCTCATAGATGCGAATATGATGAGGTCCCCCAGGAATATTAAACGCAGCTGTATCTGAAACATACAAAAGGCTTTCGTCTGGACTGAAAGCCAACCCATTAGGGCGCACCATGTCTGTAACTACAGGATAAATCTCACCTGTTGCTGGGTCAAAGCGATATACGTAACTTCCAGGTTGTTCCTGTTCGCCGCTGTAACCTTGGTTTGGCTCGGTAATCCCATAAGGTGGATCGGTGAACCAAATTGTACCGTCCCTTTTGACTACCAAATCATTTGGACTGTTCAGGCGTTTGTTGTCGTAGCGATCAACTAAAACCTTCCATTCACCGTCATGTTCGCGTCGGATAATGGCACGCAAACCGGAGGAACACGCAACCAGACGACCCTCCAAGTCTCGGTAATTACCGCTTTGGTAATCAGATGGGTCTCGTAGAACACTTACACCATCGGTAGAACTCCAGCGTAACAGGCGGTTGCCGTGAGCATCACTCCACACAACACTGTCATCTTTGTGGAAGTAAACAGGCCCCTCGCTATGGACTGCATTGGTTGCCAACTTTTGGAGTGAAGCATCTGGCACTATAATAGCACGTAGGCGATCGTCATAAATTTCAATGGGAAAAGACATTTTCTTTCATGTTTGGTTGTGAGATTTTCTCATGATTAGCTGCTTGAATTTCCGCATTGCCGATGATGCCCAGTTCTAAAGACGCAATGCGTTTCATCATGATGTTCTAGATGGTGTTTTATTTGAAGGAAATAGCGATACTTTTACGACATACTAAGTATGTTGAAGTCAACCTGTTTGTATTCCCTCTTCACATCATCAAATTTTTGAGGATAAATACATCTTCCAATTGATAGAATCAGCAACAATAAATGCTGAGATAGAATATCCTGAAATATTAATCTATCTTGAGGTAGAAATAAATATTAACTCATTAGATAGAAGCAATACTTTAATTAAAGTCTTACTGTAGCCATAGGAATATAGTAATAATATTGGATTTCTGAAACATACCTGACCGTTTTTGAATTGGAGCGAAGCGACTTGACGGGGGAGCCTCCCTCTTGCGCGGATTTCCCCCATTGAGAAGAGTGGCATTGGGTAATGCCGACCTGATAATGGTTTTGCTGGGCTAAAGATACTTGTATTTAACGATCTTAATTGCAAACAATACTAAATTTGATAACTTGGTATTGGATTTTTTAAAAGCTGAGAAATTAACTCAAATTATTCCCAAATTACTTTGCAGTATCCAACGAAATTAACATGAAATTATAAATGATCAATTATGACTAGCATCGCAGAAAATTACGACATCATTATTATCGGTACAGGAGCAGGTGGAGGTACATTAGCTCATCACCTTGCACCGACAGGTAAAAAAATTCTAGTACTCGAAAGAGGCGACTTTTTACCGAGAGAGAAAGCTAACTGGAATCCAGAGGAAGTCTATCAAAAACATCGTTACCATACTGATGAGCAATGGTATAACAAAGAAGGTAAAGCCTTTCAACCCCAGACGGGTTACTGGGTTGGTGGCAATACCAAACTCTACGGTGCAGCCTTAATTCGATTGCGGGAGCGAGATTTTGAAAAGGTAATTCACAAAGGAGGAATTTCTCCAGAATGGCCTTTGAAGTATCGAGACTTTGAGCCATACTACACGCAAGCAGAAAAGCTATATGACGTGCATGGACAGGAAGGAGAAGACCCCACAGAACCACCTCGCAGCGAACCATATCCCTATCCGCCAGTCAGTCATGAGCCAGATATGCAGTATCTTGCTGATGGCATTCGGGAACTGGGTTACTACCCATTTCACCTGCCATTAGGATTAAAGCTTAATGAAAGCGATATCTCCGATGGGCTACGCCTACGCACCAAGAGTCCTTGTATTCGCTGTGATACTTTTGATGGATACCCCTGTCTTGTAGATGCAAAAGCCGATGCTGATATCAACGCCATTCGTCCGGCTAGTGAAAAGTATGTCAATGTTACCCTCTTAACTCATGCCAAAGTCTTGCGGCTGCATACTAGTGAGTCGGGGCGAGAGGTTACAAAGGTAGAAACTGAAATTGGGGGAGAGCAACATTGGTTCACAAGCGATATTGTGGTTGTTGCCTGTGGTTCTGTCAACTCAGCTGCTTTGCTGTTACGCTCCGTTAATGACAAACATCCCAACGGATTAGCAAATAGTTCCGATCAAGTGGGGCGGAATTTCATGAAGCAAGTGGAAACAGCCATAGTTTCCATACACCTAGAGGTGAATCACGCCAACTTTCAAAAAACAATCGCTGTCAATGATTTTTACTGGGGAGAACCGGATTTTCCTTATCCAATGGGCATGGTGCAGAATACAGGTAATGTGCTTGCCGATATGATTCCCGGAGAAGCCCCCCCACTGATGGCTCCATTTGTCAAGCTGATTCCTCATTTTGAGCGTCATTTGCTGGCGGAGCGTTCAGTGGGCTGGTGGCTGCAAACAGAGGATTTACCAGATCCAAATAATCGGGTTCGGGTGGTGGGCGACAAGATTCATGTTGACTATACACTGAACAATACCGAAGCAGGCGATCGCTTAATTCATCGCTGGACATCTGTACTCAAGTCAA
Organism: uncultured cyanobacterium; assembly: GCA_903903925.1. GTDB lineage: Bacteria > Cyanobacteriota > Cyanobacteriia > Cyanobacteriales > Nostocaceae > Stigonema. The sequence goes on along the minus strand of CAIVAU010000119.1, from coordinate 95,293 downwards.
TCCCTCAGTCTGCTAAACACGTCCTGCCATTTAGCCTTTATCCCCGCACTCAGCTACCAGAACAAGCAGTTGCTCATCAATGCGGTAGTTGTCGATTTGGCACAGATCCCAAAACCTCAGTCCTTGACATTAATTGCCGTACCCATGATGTTGAGAATCTTTACGTGGTAGATAGTAGCTTCTTTCCGTCAAATTCCGGTGCTAACCCCACACTCACAATTATGGCGAATGCGTTGCGTGTTGGCGCTCATCTAGCTGAACGTTTGAAGTAGAAAGTTTATTATTTCCAGGATGGACAAATTTATGAACGATCAAAAGACTGATTTAGAAACGCAAAATCAAAACTCTCCAGAAACATCATCCTCTAATACTCATCCGATTGCGACGGGATTGGGAGTTGTAGGAGGCGGGATTGCTGGAGCCGCACTAGGTCGCTCAATTGCTGGTAAAGTTGGTGCTGTCATTGGTGGAGTTGCGGGTGCGATCGCACTCGGAGTCGCAGCCAATGAACTGGCTGTTGATGTAGAAGAATTTATTGAGGAACTTCAGCCGACTATTAGTTTGGGATTAGGCGCTGATCAGAAACCAATTGAATTACCCCCTCATTACAGTTGGGAAGAATTACAAGCACTATCAAAACCCCTCTCCCTAACTCCGCTATGCATTGTGTAGGTCAAGGGGTCTTTCATTTTGATTGTGGTATTCATCTGGTATCCCGACCTTTACGGGTCAGGGATGAGGCTTTGATCACAAACAGCTAAATGATACCAGGCCCTCTACCCCGGTTGTCTTCATCTATTGTCAGTTCGCCTTGTTTATCTTCATTCACTTCTTTGAGTTCCTCAATACGTTGCGCTTTGTCTTCTTGTGCTTGTTTACGCGCATCACCTGGTACTTCATAGTACATTTCTGGTTCAACTGCGTAGTTGTTCAACAAACCTTCTTTGTCCACTGTGTAGCCGTCAGTTGTACGAATACTGTCAGTACCGGTTTGGTCATCGGTAGGCGCACCAGCTTGTCTCTCTTCTGTGGGGGTTGTTTTGAAAAGGTTTCCTTCTCTTTCCATCCGGGCAGCCGTTTCGGCAGGTGTGATTCCCCGATCATAATTATTATCAGCAACACGCTCAGATGAATCTGCTGCTTTGTTAACTGGTTCATTAGTCATAAATTATGTCCTTGATTAAAGAGTCTATCAAAATTACTTCAAGAACTAGATTAAGCTAATATAAAGGAAACTTTAACTATCTTTAGAAGTGAAATCTAATTAAAACCCAAGATATTTTTCAGTCTTTAGATACATTTTTATACTCTTTTAATGTCGAGTAGAAATAATCATTTCCACTCGACAAAAAGCATTCAACTACGTATTCATGAAAACACAAAGAGGTTTTTGATTCACTGTTTCAATTACATGCTCCGTACTCAGGTGAGAGATTACGAATCTTGTCCGCCGAAAATTTCTTTTTGGAGTGAGCGAATTTGTGTGACTAATTCTTGGCGAGTAGAGGTTTTGAGTAAATAGCGGATAACAAGCCAGAATACGTAAGCAACTCCAACTAACTCAAAAAATGAGTTGACTAGCGGAATATCATTGATTGCATCTAGTAAAGCTAGGGCTAACTTAAATGTAACTATCGCCGCAAGAATTAGAGCAATACTGATAATTGGCTGCTTGTACTTATTAAAAAAACTACCTATATATTCAGGTAATTTCTCTAAAAAGTCAGAAATGACTAGGCCAATTTGCTGCCATTGGGAATTAGGTGCAGTCGCAGGTGGTAGCAATGGCTGAGTTCCAACGTCTGAACCTTCGAGTGATGCAACAGGTTCAGTAGTATTGATGTATTTCGATTGTTGTCCTTCGCTTTCCATAAGGTTCCTACTTTTTTCTATGACAATGTTAAAACCCCATCCCTGATGGGTGGGGTTATTTTAACTTCTAATGCAGAAATTTTTCAGACTTTTGCTTTGACAATTTTTGCATTAACAATAACATTTGTAACGCCCTTTATTTGCTTGGCTAGAGTGGAAATTTTAGCTAGCTGATCTTGATTGGTCACAGTTCCTCCTATAGTAACTGTACCGCCTTTTGCACCTTTAACTGTTAAATGACCGTTAGGAATATTAGCCTCTAGCTTAGAGCGAACTTCACTGGCGATCGCAGCTTCAGATCTGTCTGTAGCGCTACCACTATTCAATCCATTATTCCGCTCTTCGTGGGCACGAATGTCGGCATTGAGTTGGTTTCTGCGAGTTTGACTCTCAGCGTCTTTGTCGGCAGCTTGAGTTGCTTGTGCGTTGGGTGTTTCAGAGGGAGCTACGCTTGGGTTATCTGGTGCTGAGTCACTGGTTTTGGCAGTATCATTTCCACAAGCTACAGCACCAAATAATAAAAGGCTACTAATGACGAGGGATGTTAACTTTTTCATATGTTTGATTCTTAGTCTCTCAAGAAACAAGAGGGAGCAGGGAGCAGGGAGCAGGGAGCAGGGAGCAGGGAATAGGGAGCAGGGAGCAGGGAGCAGGGAGCAGGGAATAGGGAATAGGGAGTAGGGAGTAGGGAGTAGGGAATAGGGAGCAGGGAGCAGGGAATAGGGAGCAGGGAGCAGGGAGCAGGGAATAGGGAATAGGGAATAGGGAGTAGGGAATAGGGAGTAGGGAATAGGAGGAGTTTCTTTCATTAATAACGGGTGGTGCGCCGCCCGTGGGGCGCTCGTCAGTAAGGGCGGAAAGACCCCGCCCCTAGGGATTTCTAACTTCTTCTATCCCGGTGGTCAATGATAACGACGGCAGGATCGTCCAGGTTGGAGCCTGTGGCGTAATTAGTGGAAGTGGTATTCACAATAGGTGTTTCGTGACGAACACTATTGCGGTCAGCATCAAAGGTGTCAAATTCTTGAATGCCGTGACGTTTGAGGATCGCTTCTGCATGGCGGACTTCCTCATCTGTACCATCAACTATGACCAAGTAGTCACCTCTGTTGAGGCGGTCATTATAAACTCGCGCACGGTTTTCCGGAATTCCCAAGCCAACGAGTCCACCAGTTATACCGCCTGCGGCTGCACCGATCACTCCACCAGCTGCAGTTGTCGCCAATGCGGTTGCGACTGCACCACCTGCAACCACTGGACCAATTCCGGGAATTGCTAACGCCCCAAGACCAACTAACAAGCCGCCAAGACCACCTAATGCACCGCCTGTCACGGCTCCAGCTTTTGCACCCTCGTCAACTTTATTCCCCAGACCTGATCGAGGGTTCACACCTGCAACCGGATTGCGACCATCTGCATCCTTCCCAATCAACGACACTTGGCTCATCGAAAAACCAGCATCTCGCAATTCCGTGAGAGCAGCTTCTGCATCTCTACGGTGAGGGAATACCCCAATCGCCCGTCTGGCTCTTTGTACACGAGCTGCACCTACCCCTAGCGGAGGTGAACTCATTGCTGGCTCGTAGGGAGTTGTTGGCAGTAATGGATCTACCCCTAGCGGAGGTGAACTCATTGCTGGCTCGTAGGGAGTTGTTGGCAGTAATGGATCTACCCCTAACGGAGGCGAACTAATTGTTAGCTCGTGGGGAGTTGTTGGCAGTAATGGATCTACCCCTAACGGAGGTGAACTAATTGCTGGCTCGTAGGCAGCTGTTCCATTTATCCGATTTTGAGTATCAGGTTGGTCAAAGGTGTCAAATTCTTGAATGTCGTGACGTTTGAGGATCGCTTCTGCATGACGAACTTCCTCATCTGTACCATCAACTATGACCAAGTAGTCACCTCTGTTGAGGCGGTCATTATAAACTCGCGCACGGTTTTCTGGAATTCCCAACCCAACGAGTCCACCAGTTATACCGCCTGCGGCTGCACCGATCGCTCCACCAGCCGCAGTTGTCGCCAATGCGGTTGCGACTGCACCACCTGCAACCACTGGACCAATTCCGGGAATTGCTAACGCCCCAAGACCAACTAACAAGCCGCCAAGGCCGCCTAATGCACCACCTGTCACGGCTCCAGCTTTTGCACCCTCGTTAGCTTTATTCCCCACACCTGCAACCGGATTGCGACCATCTGCATCCTTCCCAATCAGCGACACTTGGCTCATCAAAAAACCAGCATCTCGCAATTCCGTGAGTGCAACTTCTGCATCTCTACGGTGAGGGAATACCCCGATCGCCCTTCTAGCTCTTTGCAGTCCAGTGCCGTGACCATAATCTGTCCTATTGACGACAGTTGGATCATACGTTTCCCACTGTTGAATTCCACGCCTACTCAGAATTGCAGCAGCACGATTGATTTCATCCTCCGTACCGCTGATAATCACCAGATAATGTCCTTGAGTGACTCGCTCATCGTAGAAGCGAGCACGAGCATCCGGAAGCCCCAACCTCATGGCGTCAAAGCGATCGCTTACAGTTACACCTCGAATAGGACCCCGTTGAGAAGAGTCCCGATGAACTAGAGAAATTTGGTTCAATGGAAAGCCTGCATCTAGCAAATCGTTAATTGCCTCTTCGGCATCATTTCTATTTTGGAAATAGCCAATCGCATGTTTGGTTACACCAAATCCTCCATTAGTAACATCAGCAGATGGAATCGTTGAGGTGAGATAATCTGCTGGGAGATTTGCAATGTCATTGTGGTCATAGACAGCAAACTCTTCAATGCCTCGACGTCGGAAAATTGCTTCCGCTCTCGCAATTTCTGCATCTGTGCCGTCTATAATAACCAAATAGTGTCCGCGTCCTACACGTTCATTGTAAACTCTGGCTCGCTCTTCGGGAATTCCCAACCCAACCAAAGCACCAACCAAACTACCAGCTACTGCGCCAATCCCAGCTCCTGCTAAAGTCGTCGCAAGGGTTGTTGCAGCTGCTCCGGCAAGCATGATTGGGCCTAATCCAGGAATTGCTAAAGCCCCAAGACCAACCAACAAACCCGTCAAACCGCCTACAGTCCCACCAGAAACTGCTCCAAGGGCAGCACCTTCATCAGATTTATTGCCAACATCATCCCGTACATCTGCACCTGCAATTTGATCGTCACGCTCTGCATTTTGTGCAACCACAGACACTCGATCCATCGCAAAGCCAGAATCTCTTAATTCATGTAGCGCATCTTCCGCATCCCGACGATGAGAAAATACACCTACAGCCCGTCTATATACTCTACCTACAACCATATTTCCTCCAGGAACAATTATTTATTTCCAAATTTAGTAAGAATTCAGGAGTCAGAATACATCCGTCAGAATTGTTAAACAATCGGGAGATAACAGGATGTCTCAAGAGCCTGAAGATAGATACCAAAAGAAAGATAAATTCTGACTTCTGACGACCGACGCGTGTATTCTTATCAAATTTATTCAATGCAGCCTTGCACAATCTTCTATTTTTCTATTTAATTATTCATCAATCCCTTGGAAGAACTTTTAATCTGTCGAAAGTAATAGGTAAATACCAAATATTTTCCCAAGTCAAAAGAATGTAAATTTAAATTACAAATAATTAGCCATTAACTCGATAGATTAAACATCAATAGGAATATGAATAACATTACTAACAAATCACGTTGGAAAATCATGTTATGGCAGTCATAAATAATTCGCGGTAACTCTTACCATTGGTTCGTAGTTACGCTGTCTTCGCTCTCAAGCGTAACTACAAGCCCTTGAAGGCGTTTTACAAAAGAAGGGAGCAGGGGAAATCCCCGCTCCCCGCTCCCTGCTCCCTGCTCCCTGCTCCCTGCTCCCCGCTCCCTGCTCCCTGCTCCCCGCTCCCTGCTCCCTGCTCCCTGCTCCCCGCTCCCTGCTCCCCGCTCCCTGCTCCCTGCTCCCTGCTCCCTCTTAATAATTTAAGTGGTGCGAATCTTGACAAAGCCGATATCAGCAATGCTAACCTAAGTAGTATCGACTTGAGAGGTGTCAATCTTAGCGATGCCAACCTCGACGGAGCTAATTTGAATGGCACGTACCTAGACGATGCTAACTTCAGGCGCATTGCTCTGCCAAAAAGGTTCTTCGATGAAAAGCCATATTCTAGCCACAGCCGCATTTTTAACCACAATTAGCCTCAGCCAAACGACTCAAGCAGCAAATCCAGGACAACTAAGACAGTTATTGGCAAGCAAACAATGTCAAAACTGTGACTTAAGTGGTGCTGGTTTGGTTATGGCTGACTTATCTGGAGGAGACTTAAGCGGAGCCAATCTTGCAGGTGCTAACCTTAGCCGCGCTAACTTAAGCGGTACTGATTTAAGGGGTGCAAACTTGAGTGGCGCTGTTTTATTTGGTGCTAACCTCAGCAATGCGAAACTCAATGGAGCAACCGTAGTAGGTGCTGATTTGAGAAATACTTATCTAGTGAATGTACAGTTGACTGGTGTAAAAATCAATGACGCTAACTTACAAGGGGCGACTGGTATTCCATTGCAAGTTGCCAAACCAGAGGAATTCTACGCTTGGGGTGTAGCAGAAGCCCAAAAAGGCAACCAACAAGATGCAATTAACTATTTTAATCAGGCGATCGCCATAAAATCCGACTATGCTGGCGCTTACCTAGCTCGTGGCGTCGCTTGGTACCAGCTCTTCGACCGCAAAAAAGCATCCCAGGACGCCGAGACTGCTATCAAACTTTTTACATCTCAAAAAGATAGTGCTGGACTGCAAACAGCACAAGCTTTTGTTCAAGAACTGCAAACACCACCTCTGACAGACAAGATCACTGCTGGTAAACCTAGTTTGACAGATCTTGTGGGAAGTGTTAGCTCACTCTTGCTTCAGTTTTTGCCATTCTGATGACCAATGTTGAGAATCCTCCAAGCTTTAGCCGGAGGATTCTCAATCAACTATTGTAAATGCACAACTGAACGCAGTAGAACTACCCTCCGACTATCTACGAGTATGGCAAAAAAACCTTGCTCGCTTAGCTTCTGTAATGTGTTATACGCTTCTTTTTGGTTGGTTGTGTAAACTGCTAATAAATAAGGGCGTTGTCCATAGGAAACAAAACCCACGTCACCTCCCACGACTTGCTGCACTTGAGTTGCAACTTCTGGATGGTTGTAATAATCGACCAATACAGCAAACCCATTTCCTAGTCGTTGAGGTTTATAGTTTGCTGTCGGGTTCGTTGATCCCACATCTCTTGGTCGAGTGGTGATGATGCCCTTTAATCCGACAACATCGTTGACATACCTTGCCCAACGATTAGCATCTTCTAACCTAGTAAACCCCCCTATCCGCGTGACTGTATCTTTGAGATATCTACAGGTGGTTGTTTTAAGTTCCGTCGGTAAGGCGCGACGTAGTTGATGCTCTTTATCTGGTGTGGGACTGATTACCAATAAAAGATACTCACCAGCACTTGGAGGTTGACAAACAGAAATTTCTGGTTGGGCAGTAGCAGAATTTACACCACTAGTCAACCCTATAAGCGCTAGCACTAAAGCATTTGATACAGTTAAAAATCTCTGCACAACAGTTTCATACCTAGTGAGTCGTTTATGAAAAGGAGTCAGGAGTTAGGAGTCAGGAGTCAGGAGTCAGGAGTTAGGAGTCAGGAGTCAGGGGTCAGGAGTTAGGAGTCAGGAATTAGGAGTTAGGAGTTAGGAGTTAGGATACCCCAAGGAATCAAGTCAGGGGTTTCAATCAAGGAATTTTTTTGTTTGTCTCTAGGATTCATCTACCAGTCGCACAGAATTCCCAAGCTGAATTCTGAGTTCTGACTCCTGAATTCTTCTTTTGACTTTTGACTTCCCCAAAGGGGCATGACTCTATGCCGCCAAAGATGTTAAGGGATTAGGAATTGTATCCGAAGGAGCCTGAAATTCGCCAGTGAGGACATATTCTAATCGCAGTTTCAACCAGGTAATAACTTGGGGATTCGTGGAAAGAATTGCTGCTGCTGGTTGGGGACACTTAGCCTTTAGATCCACCATATCGGGTGCTTCGAGGAAGGCTGGTTGCCGAACGAACCAAAAATCAATTTCTTTTTCTTGTTCGTGGTAGTGACGAGTGCGTTCCCGCAAAACTTCCTCTAAGGGTTCTTCTTCTAGCAAAAAGCGTTGACTTGCCAAAACGTAATAGTATGTTTGCATATTCATCCTTTGAGTAGACCTGTCCGTAAATTAGTCTATTATTCTAGTGTGACAAAATGATATAGGACTAGTATTTGATTTTTGAAATATACGTAGGGTGCGTTAGCGTAGCGTAACGCACCATTTAAGGCTTTTGGTGCGTTACGGACTACTGTCCTAACGCACCCTACTTACAACAATTTTCAGGTAAATAGACCACATTGTAGGGGTGCAATGCCGCCGCGCCCCTACCATCGATTGTGGTTCATAAAGATGAAAATGGCTGTAAATCACCTGATCAAAGCACTAAAGGGACATCGAGAATCTTGCTGTTCAGTAGCTGCTGATTGTTCTCCACGGTTCCACAGTCGCCTGACAAAATTCCAAAAAGTTCCCGGCTGGTCGCCAGTTGCTTGTCTAGTACCTGCTGTCAGCTTGGCCAAAAACTTGGTGTTGTCGAAATAGTGTTCCACAGCAAGAATTTTTAAGTCATCAGTTACGTGTGCAACGCTCATACCGATTATCTCCACGACTTCTCCTGTAGGTGTATAGTCTTTGTATGAACCACTAAATGTTCCCCAATGTCGCCATTTAAAGGTAACTTTCGGTGGGCCAGAGTAAACCTCCAACACCTCCCAAGGAAATCCTTTGGGAAAGGATGTGTGGAAGAGTTTTGCGGATGATTCAAAGGTTTCATCTGAAGCTTTGTAATGTTCTGAATCTGCCATGAATAAATTGTAAGTCCCTTGTGCTGCCAGGTCTGCTGCTGCGTACTCTGGCCCACCATTGGTACTGACGCAAAACTTATCATTGACAATAGACAACCACTGTTGCGGATTGCTTTTAAAGGATACCTCCATCTCAAAGGTTCTAACTAAATTTTGTACGATCGCCTCCAGTGAACCTTCAAGGTGACTTTGCGTACTCTCCGTTGCTAGATTTTCATTGGAACGGGTATAGTCGGGAGGTTTACCATAGCGCCATTTGACATCAGTACTCTGTTCAAGAACTTTGTCTCTATGCTGTACCCAAAGAGGAAGGTTGTTAGATTGTGTTGTGCTCATAAAAGCCTCTGCTGTCTCAATATCGACAAATTTCAGGATTTCGCAGACGCCTTCCCCTCTCCCTTCAGTCAACAATTTACAATTCGCCGCGCATAGCCTGTTTCATCTCACGGACTGCTGTACTCATACCAACTAATGCCGCTCGACTAACGATAGTATGACCAATATTGAGTTCTTCCATCCCGGAAAGACAAGCCACAGGATAAACGTTCCAGTAGGTGAGTCCGTGACCTGCATTCACTCGCAATCCCGCTTGAATCGCTTGTTCACACCCTGAGGTCAGCACGGCTAGTTCTTCTATGCGACTGGTTTCGTTTTTAGCCTCTGCATATCGTCCAGTGTGCAATTCAATGAATTTTGCCTGCACCTTGACAGATGCTTCAATTTGTGCTACATCAGGATCGATAAAGAGACTGACAGGAATGTCAACGCTTTGCAATTTGTTAACGACTTCCTTGATTCTAGCAATTTGACCGACAATATCCAGTCCACCTTCCGTGGTGACTTCTTCACGCTTTTCGGGTACTAAAGTTACATAATCGGGTTTGATGTCAAGGGCGATCGCCACCATTTCATCAGTCGCCGCCATCTCCAAATTCAGGTGCGTTCTCACAGTTTGTCGCAACAGCCGCACATCCCGTTCCTGAATATGCCGCCTATCTTCCCGGAGATGTACAGTAATACCATCTGCACCAGCTAATTCTGCCAATACAGCCGCCGCCACAGGGTCCGGTTCCACCGTCCGCCGCGCTTGTCGGATGGTAGCGATATGGTCAATATTCACGCCAAGTGTAGGCACAACCCTAATGTCTCCCTATCCACAGTTTTCCGCAATTGATTGTAGCGGAAATTGTGACCAGGGAGTAGGGAATGGGCATTGGGCATTGGGTAATGTCCGTCTGTAGGGGCGGGGTCTCCCCGCCCTTACAAGAGTGGAGGTGTTGAGACAAGAAATGTGGTATACAAATATAATTAAAGGCAAAAAAGTCTAAATATTGTTAAGTCGATGCCTGCTAGAGATATTTTTCATGATGCGGTTAGGAAGGGATTGGAAAAAGAAGGTTGGGTGATTACAGATGACCCTCTGAGAATTCGGTCGGGTAGGGTTGATATGCAAATCGACTTGGGCGCAGAAAGAATCATAGCTGCTGAGAAAGGAGAAGAAAAAATCGCGGTTGAGATTAAAAGCTTTATTAGTCCGTCGAATATTTCCGAATTTCATACAGCGTTGGGTCAATTTCTTAACTATCGTGTTGCTTTGGAAGAACAGCAACACGACCGTATTTTATATTTAGCAGTTCCGCAGGGAGCTTATAAAACATTTTTTAATCTGCCATTCGTAGAAACCGTTATTGATCGTTTTCAACTTAGTTTGCTCGTTTATGACCCTAACAATGAGGTGATTGTAGAATGGAAAAAATAGAACAATATCGTATATATATCCAAGACTTATTAATTGAATATGCCAAGGGAAGTCCATCGGATGATGAAGTCGAAACAGAACTGATTTTTGACAGGGAACGGGATCACTATCAGGTTGTTTATACAGGTTGGAAAAATCGCCAACCGATGTATGGTTGTGTTTTACATCTCGACATTAAAAAAGGCAAGATTTGGATACAACATGATGGAACTGAGATTGGCGTTGCTAATGAGTTAGTTAATTTAGGAGTGCCAAAAGAAGATATTGTGTTAGCGTTTCATGAGCCTTTGGTGAGACAATATACAGGTTTTGCAGTTGGTTAGGTAGAACATGGGGAGTGGCTGATATCTTGCACCTGGGCTGGTCCCTATCCCTCTGGCGGTGCATTATACGAGTTGGAAATTTATCCAGTCATCAATCGGTGTCAGGGATTGGATTCAGGATTGTACCACTATCAACCCCTATCTCACAATCTCCACCTGATCGCCGATTGGAATCCCGACGTTGAAGCTTTAATTTTTGATGCCTGGAAATCCACTGGGCAACAGGACATCCCTCAAGTTATTTTAATCGTGACTGCCAGATTTGGGCGACTATTTTGGAAATATCATAGCATTGGTTACGGTTTGATTTTAAAACATATTGGGGTACTATATCAAACCTTCTATCTCGTTGCTACTGCCATGCAATTAGCTCCCACAGCAATTGGCGGAGGTAACTCGGAACAATTTTGTCAAGTAGCAGCCCTAAATGAATACGAAGAATCTTCTGTTGGAGAATTTAGTCTCGGTTCAATAAAGCAAATAAACAACTGGGTGCATCCCATTTTTGAAAATTCGTAGTGCGAGCCGGAAAGCTCGCTTATAATACACGTGAGCTTTCCGGCTCACACTACTGATCGTCTTTCTGCAAAACTGGGATGCTCCCAAGGAAAACCCACGTGTATGACAACTCAATTATTAGCCCCAGGACATCTGTTAAGAGATACTTTTACCTCAGTTAAAACGATTTATCGTTCTCTATTGTCACTTTACATTCCAATATCTATACTGCCTTTACTATTCATAGGAATTCCCAAAAGCTCGCGCCCTATTGTTGACATCATATACTCTCTTTCAATTAGTCTACTTTTTTCAGGAGCCGCAATATTCTACGCATATCAAAATCTAAATCATAGAGAAGTTACTCCTTCACAATCATTGAAAATAGTTATTAGTAAATTAATTCAACTCATTTTATTAAGAGCTTTACTAATAGTGATTTTAGCTGTTGCATTTTTCCTACTTGTTATTCCAGGAATATACCTCAGTATTCGCTTCTTCTTTGCCGATTATGGACTCTTAATTGAAAACTACTCTACAACTAATGCAATCAAACGCAGTTGGCAATTAACAGAAAATCATGAGTGGTCGCTTTTTTTCGCTTTCTTCGTACAGTTTCTCGCTACTGTGATACCCGTCCTACTTATTGCTATGATTATTAGTCCATTTTTTCAGGTTTCAAGTTTTCACCTCTTTCTAGGTCGTCTTCCATCTTTTGAATCTGCCTCAACTATCTTTCAAGGAGCGAGTGCCATTTTCGCGTGGTTCATTGGTCCTATCAGCTTAGTATATTCAACGATCATATTTATGATTTTGCAAGCTCTCGACAGACAAAATCTGAACGAAAGATAATACTACACTCCCATTTTCAACTCGAAGCACTCGTATAAAACCGTAGCGCAAACCCCCAAAACCAGGTGGAAACAAAAAACAACACCAGCGCCAACACTCCCGCCCCAATGATCCAAACCATTTGACTCCGACCCAGCATGACTTCCGCAGGTATAGTCGTTAAAAAAGCTATTGGTACTATAAAGGTGAAGAAAAAGCGATAAGCTACCGGATAAGCTACCATTGGATACCGTCCAGCTGACAAAAAACCCCGCAGTACCTCGGTGAGGTTGTAAACTTTGACAAACCAGATGCTAGTCGCCCCTAGTATAAACCACAGGCTATACAAAATAACTATGCCAAAACACAGAGGAATTAAACTGATGAGGTAATTGCCTATTCCGACACCGAGTTTTGTCCCTGCGTAACCGATGATCACAGTCCCAAAAATTAAATTCGGCAATCCCCAAGGTGAAAGAGTGTGGGTGGAAAGCCAAAACTGGCTACGGATAGGCTTAAGTAAGACAAAGTCTAGGGTCCCTTCCTGGACATGGCGGACAATGCGATTCAGGTTCGGGGACAGAAAGGTTGACGAAAAGCCTTCCAGCAGGGTAAAAATTCCTAGAACGATTAAAGCTGCTTCCCATGACCACCCCTGAAAGGTGTAGCCTTTGCCGTAAAGTAAGAATAATCCGAAGAGGCTACCGCCAAGATTACCTAAACTACTAAGGGTAGCTAACAGGAAGTTGACGCGATACTCCAACTCAGACGCTATGGCAGAACTCCAGAACAATGTGAGTACTTTTAGATATCTTTTCATCCAGGTACATTACAGGTGATAGACCATAAGTTATATGTTATGGTTTTTGACCCTTATCCTGCTTCGTTTTCCAGAGAAAAGCAACCAATGCTGCTGCTACAAACAAGACTAATGCTGCTATCTGAAAGGTTTTTTGGACGCCAAACACGAGTGCTTCAGGAGGCGCAGCTGTAACGTCAGCAGCCGGGGCAAAGGAAAGGGTCAAAATTGCAAATAGAGTCGCCATCACCGCAACTCCGGTGATTTGTCCGAAAGTTCGGGACAAAGACAGCAAACCAGAAGCAATGCCTAATCGTTCTGGAGGAACCTCACCTAAAATGGCGCTATTGTTGGGTGACTGAAACATTCCCAAGCCAATGCCAAAGGGTGCAACTTTTACAATATAGTCAAGTTCAGTTAACTGGGTATTGAAGGTACTGATTGAAAAACAGCCTACCGTCATCAGTAGCAATCCAATGAGGCTGATGATACGTGTTCCAAACCGATCAGACAAATATCCAGAAAAGGGTGCGACAATACCACCCAACACCGGCGAAACTGCTAGTAATAATCCCACCTTTTGAATGGGATAGTGGAGAACTAACTTGAGAAAGAAAGGAGTGATAAAAATCACCCCGGAAACTATGATGAAGACCAGCACAGCTGTTAACAAGCTGAGGCTAAACTGCAAGTTACGAAACAGATGTAAGTCGAGCATTGGTTGTTTGATTTTGGCTTCGACTCGTAAAAAACTTATGAAGCCAAGGGTAGCGATCGCCAGTAGGGTCAGTGTTCTGGAACTACCGAAGCCATAATTTTGTCCATCTGTCATACCCAAGGCGAAGCAAACCAAGGTTACAGTCATAATTGATGCTCCTAGCACATCAAACTTTTGTTTAATGGGGTTAGTCACACTTGGTGGAACACTGCGGACAACGACAAAGGTAGCAAATATCCCTATCGGTAGATTCACCAAAAAGATGGCACGCCAGTCAGAAAGCCCAATCAACAATCCCCCGACTGTTGGACCAAGGGAGATACCTAGAGAGACGACCGCGCCGATAATACCTAGCGCCCGTCCTCGCTCAGAGTGAGGAAAAACCTCTGTGATAATTGCTGCTCCCAGCCCCGAAATCATCACTGCTCCCAGTCCTTGCAGTGCGCGAAACCCAATCAGCCAGCCTACCCCAGGTGAAAGTCCACAGAGTACCGAACTAAAGGTAAAGAGTACTAATCCTCCTACGTACAACTGTTTTTTGCCAATCATATCGCCCAGTCGAGCTGCACCTAAAACTAGAGAAGTCACAACCAGCAGGTAGCTTAAGACAACCCATTGGATGGTGGCAAAGCTTGTATGAAATACCTGCACTAAAGTCGGCAAAACAATGTTGACAATACTGCTGTCTATAGTAAACATTAGTACACCTAGTCCCACACCCAACATTGCCCACCACTTTCTAAAAGGATTTGCAGGGTTGCCATTTATACTCATAATGATTTCTTAACCATAGGTTTTTTTACAAAAGAAGGGAGCAGGGAGCTCTTAGCAGGGAGCAGGGAATAAAGAAGCCAGAAAAATGAGCGTTGTAGGAGTAGCGCCCACTTTGAAAAAAAGATGTGTTGCGAGACGCGCAAGCGCGAGAAACATCCGTCAGAAAAGTTCCAATCCCACGACTAAAGCTGTGGGCTTTCCTGCTCCCTGCTCCCTCTAAAAATTGCTGTAAGTAAATCCGATCTTAATTTATATTTTATTAAGGATTGACTGTAGAGGATATTTCATGCATTTGGATTTACCACAAATAATTAAATCATTAGGCTTACTTGGGGTATGGGGAATTGTCTTTGCTGAATCAGGCTTACTCATTGGCTTTTTTCTTCCGGGAGATAGTTTACTGTTCACGGCTGGATTTGTCGCATCTCAAAAATTGCTGAACATTTGGGCTCTGATCATTGGTGCTTTTATCTGTGCCGTTCTGGGTGATAACCTAGGCTATCTGACAGGAAATAAATTTGGTCGGAGGTTGTTTCAAAAAGAAGATTCGTGGTTATTTCGTAAAAAACATTTGATCCAAGCTGCAAATTTTTACGAAAAGTATGGTAAGAAAACGATAGTCTTAGCAAGATTTGTCCCGATAGTTCGGACTTTTGCACCGATAGTGGCGGGTATTGGTGCTATGCACTACCGAACATTCATGACATATAACTTAGTCGGCGGCTTCCTTTGGACATTCGGAATCACCCTGTTAGGATTTTTCTTAGGAAAATCCCTTCCGGCTGAACAAGTAGATAAGTATTTGCTACCAATTATTGGTATAATTATAGTCGTTTCTTTACTTCCATCGATCATTCATCTAATTCAAGAAAATAAGAGTAGACGATAACTTCGCTGAAACTAGACAAAAGCTGATAGCGTCAAACAAAGGAGAATATTTTTGTGGACGTTTCAGCTTGAAAACGCGCTCGAACTACTGGCAACTTCTACCGTACATCCGACCCCAATGGCAAACCGTTGTCAAGGGATTTGTTGGCATTTTGGGATATGTGCTGACAACATTAACGCTGATCAATTTTGCGGGTAAATTGGCGATTCCTTTTGGACGGGGTGATGTCATGGCGATCGCCCAACTCGCTTTAATCTGTGCAGGAGTCTTCCTGGCGAGAGGCTTTTTTCAGTCGGTGCAAGATATCTACATGGCAAAAGCCGCTTTACAAGTCGCCTTTACACTACGTAAGCAAGTCTACGCCCACCTCCAAAAGCTCAATCTCAGCTACTTTGAAACAGCAAAAGCAGGTGATTTATCCTACCGCCTCACAGAAGACATTGACCGTGTTGGCGAAGTGGTGAATAAACTCTTTCACGACTTTATCCCCTGCACTTTGCAGTTGCTAGCAATTCCAATCTACATGATTTGTCTCAATTGGCAACTAACCCTGACGACAGTCATTGTTGCACCACTGATGGGTGTTTTAATTGGCTGGTTCGGCGAACGGTTACAGAAGTATTCTCGTCACAGTCAAAATCGCGTCTCAGATTTGTCAGCAATCCTGACAGAGGTTTTTAGCGGTATCCGACTCGTACAAGCTTTTGCAGCCGGAGATTACGAAATTGCCAGATTTAGCCGTGAGGCGGAACGCACCCTACAAGCGAAATATTCTGCCCAAAAACTGAAAGCAATTCAAATTCCCATAGTGGGATTTTTGCAAGCGGTGAGTTTCTTATCGCTTCTGTTTGTGAGTGCGTGGCAAATCGCCCAACATAACTTGACAGTGGCGGAGTTTTTCAGTTACCTTGCAGCAGCCGCATCGTTGATTGACCCCGTCAGCCACACAACTAACAACTATAACGAGTTTAAAGAGGCTGAAGCGTCTGTTGACCGCGTTTTTGAATTGTTGGCAATTCAAGCGACGGTGACAGAGAAACCTCATGCGATCGCCCTTCCTCCAGTTGACGGTCAAGTCGAATATCGCCACGTGTCCTTTGCCTACAAATGTGACGAACCTGTACTACAAGATATCAGTTTACTGGCATTGCCAGGAGAAGCGATCGCCCTGATCGGTCCTTCCGGTGCTGGGAAAACAACTTTTGTCAATCTCCTACCGCGCTTTTATGATCCCCAAGGTGGTCAAATCTTAATTGACGGTGTTGATATCCAAGATGTGACACTTCACAGTCTGCGGCGACAAATTGGTATTGTTCCCCAAGAAACTACAATGTTTTCTGGAACAATTGGTCAAAATATTGCTTTTGGACAAGACTCTTTTGATCTGGAGGCTGTTCAAAAAGCTGCTAAGATTGCTAACGCTCACCAGTTTATTATGAAACTGCCCGATGGTTATCACACTTGGGTAGGTGAGCGTGGGGTGAACTTGTCTGGGGGACAACGGCAAAGAATCGCGATCGCACGGGCTGTTCTCCTCAACCCAAGAATTTTAATTCTTGATGAAGCAACATCTGCCCTTGATTCTGAGTCCGAAGCACTGGTACAGGAGGCGCTGGAAAGATTGATGCAGAACCGAACGGTGTTTATTATTGCCCATCGCCTCAGTACAGTTAGGCGTTGCGATCGGATTTTAGTTTTAGAAAAAGGTCAAATTGTAGAGTCTGGGACTCATCAAGAATTGCTAGCGCTTGATCGTCGTTATGCAGGATTTTATACTCAGCAGTTTAGCTAGTAGTCCATGTCATTAGTTTTGACGGGTTGGTAGTGTGAGCGTCTCGCTCACGAAGCGAGCTTTCCGGCTCGCACTACCCAGCAAAATTAATGACACGGACTACTAGTACAACGCGGCGGAAATAAAGCAACCATTTCAAACAGCCAAAAGCCTTGATATATATTACTTTTGACTTTTGACTTTCGCGAAGCGGTACTAGTCTAGACGTTTGTCAAAGCTGAAGTAATAATAGTAACGTCTACTTAGGGGCAAATATCTCAGGAATAATGACAAGAAAAAATAAATTAATTGCTAGCACTGTAGTAGTAGGCTTGACGCTGCTTGTACTAGCCAAGCGTAGCACTGCGGCATCAGTGACTTTATATGATGCCTCTTCAGGTGTAGCTCCTTATCAATCAGGTGCTGCACCAAATGGTCCTTTCTTTACTTATGGACAAATATCTACTTCTTGCCCTATCACCCTCGGCTGCACTACCCCTAATCCTTCTACTAGTCAAACGGTAAATAGTGGAGTGACTCTAAATACCAATTTCAATGGTAATAATACTGGTTATAGTGGTTATTCTACTGACACGTATAGTGTGTCTAAAGGTTTAACTCCTGTGAGCCCGAATCTTCCCATACTTGACCCTTCCACTGGTTTTAGCATCTCTTTCAATGTTGCAGTCACCAACGAAAGCAGCCAGTCCAATAGATCTGGTTTCAGTGTAATTGTGATTGGCAATAATAAACAAGGGGTAGAGTTAGGCTTTAAATCTGGTAGCATTTTTACACAGAATTCAGATTTCACCCAAGGAGAATCAGTATCTTATGACACAAGTATTCCAACAAACTACACGTTGACGGTTAACGGCAATAATTATACACTCTCATACGGTTCTCAAAGTTTAACTGGAACAACACGCAGTTATATATTCAATCCTACGACTAGCCAACCTGCTCTCCCAGCCAATTACAATCCCTACACCACAGCAAATTATCTCTTTTTTGGTGATGATACTGACCAAGGTAGTTCCACTTTCACTCTAGGAACTGTTACTGCTACAGTTCCCTACGAATTTTCACCGAGTCTCGGCATACTCATTCTTGCTGGTTGTGGCAGTGTAACTCAGGTATTGAAGAAGAAAAGATTCGGGCAATGGAAATAAAAAGATTGCGTAACTCAAAATTTTGGCTATGGGCGATCGCTATTGGTTTAGGACTAATTAATCTTGACTTAAGTTGGAAACTCGTCGGTAATTTTGACAAGCTGACGATTAGTAGTTTGTTTTGGGCTGCTATAGTATATCTTTTATGGCAAAAACGACATACTTTGAACACAGAAAGCGATGTGTTTTCTAGTGTATTTGGTTTTTTAATTATTACTACTATCCTTTTTAAAAGTATCTCTTTATTTTGGTTTGAATCATTTTATATTAAACTATCCGCATTGCTTTCATTCCTAGGTTTAAGTTTGATTGCATCTGGAATTAAAGGATTAAAGCAATACAAAGAGGAATTTATACTTTTACTTATTCTCTTATTCCCAGACTTAATAGAAAGTTTAATTTCTCAGAACTTAAATATCAGTGAATTAGCTGCAAAATTCACAAACTTTATCTTTTGGTATTTAGGATTTAATGTATCCCGTCAAGGGATAGATGTAATTCTTCCTACAGGAACTATTGAAATATATGATGGCTGTTCAGGTTTGGGTGCTATTGTCACACTGTTACAATTAGCATTAATTGTCATCGTAGTACTATCCTTAAGTATAGGAAAAAAAGTGTTAGTAGTAATCACAGCTATTACCTTAGCATTTACTATTAATACATTTCGACTAATATTGATGGCGCTTTTAGTAGCATCTCATAATCGCCAAGGATTTGAATATTGGCATGGACCACCTGGAACAGAAATATTTTCCACTATCTCTATTGTCGCTTTTGGATTTTTCTGCTATTTTTACCTCCAACAAAAAAAGCCAGAATTAGAAAATCTGCCGGAGTGAACAAAGCAATGAAATGGCTAGAGATGCGAAATAAATTGCTTTTGCTAACTTGTGCGGGAGTTTTTTTTACTATAGGTAAATTAAGTTTTGATACAAAGGCAGCAAATCGTCAAGTTGCTGACTTTACTTTTCCTGAAACCATCCCATTAACTGAAGGAAAAATCTCTGAAAGTAAACCATTAACTAATATAGTTATTCAACAGCCAAGAAAGTATGAAGCAATCATTGCAGCTAGACACTATCGCTATACTCAAAATGGTCTCCCCTTGGATATAGATATGCGGTATATAGTGGGTACATTAGGTAATGTTGAAACATATGTAGGAGTTAATTTACCTCCGGAAAAGTTATTTCAAGATTTACGTTATAAGCAAGGAATAGGTTTTTATGAAATGTTTGTTTATCAGAATAAAGCATATCTTAAGAGCTGTATTAATGCCCGTGGTGGTAGCACAGTAACGACAGAACAATTTTTACGTAACCGACGCAGTTACGATATCAGCTTGAATCGTTTACAAGTTTGGTTACTGGGTAATGAAAGTCTTTTAGATAGACGTTGTCTATCAGCAAATTTATCTACCCCAGTAAACAACGGTGATTCTAAATCGGCTTATCAAGTTTTAGAAAAAGCTTGGTTTCCTTGGTATAACTGGTGGAGTTCCCACTTTCCATTAATAAATCAAAAATCAAATGAATAAACTTGAACAATATCATTGGGGTTCTAATTCTACTGTTCGTTGTGGAGGTTATGCTTTATTGCTACTAGCCTTCATTGACTTCGTGAATATATTTATTCCATTACACTTTACTAATCCTGTTTGGGAATTTCAGACCATTGGGTTGTTAGTAGACCATGCACCTGTACCCTTAATAGGATTGATATTTGTATTTGTTGGCGGAAACAACTATCGTGAAAAAATAGAAATTTATCTTCTGAAGTTTTTATCTTGGGCTGCTTTGGTGGTGGGAATATTATTTATATTACTACTGCCTTTAGGAATCAATAATACTTTACGAATTAACCAGCAAAATCAGATACAAGTTCTTAAGCAGTCATCTCAAAAGCTTGCCGAAATTCAGCAAATCAAAGAAATGTTAAATCAAGTAAAAACTGAGCAAGATTTAGAAAAAATATTTCATTTCCTAAACCATCAAGATAAACCAGACTTTACAAATATTCAAGATGTTAAAGGCCAGTTGCTAACACAAATTTTGCAAATGCAAAAAAATATTAATAATCAATATAAAGTTGCTGAAAATCAAACCCGTCAAGAATTGCTCAGAAATGCTGTCAAGTGGAATCTAGGGGCTTTAATCTGTGGAGTTGCCTTTATCTTGGTGTGGAGTACCACTATTTGGGCACGGTTAAATTAGCAATCACCATACCCAGAGTTGGCTGAGTGATAGGATGAAGCATATATAGTTAGTTTTCTGCGGGAGCAATCTCCTTCAGAGGGAGCAGGGAGCAGGGAGCAGGGAGCAGGGAGCAGGGAATCCCACGACTAAAGCCGTGGGATTGGAACTTTTCTCACGAATGTTTCTCGCGCTTGCGCGTCTCGCAACACATCTTTTTTTTAAAGTGGGCGCTACTCCCACAACTAAAGTTTTTCTGATTCTTTATTTCCTGCTCCCTGCTCCCTGCTCCCTTCTTTTGTAAACAGATCAGTTAAATTTTTAACAGTTTATGACCACAGTTCTAAAAGTAGGCGATCGCACCATTACGACTGATGAAATTGTTCCTCTACTCAAGCAGTACGGAATACTACCACAGTTAGCGCGGGAGGTGATCATTGATCGTGCCCTTGCTGATTTTCCCCTGACACAAGAAGAAACTATACAGGTATATAAGCAGTTCTACCAAGAACATAAGCTGAATTCTGAAGCAGAACTGCAATCATGGTTAGACACCCGTGGGCTAGAACGCCAATACTTAGATTATTTAGCTACACGTAACATCAAACTAGAACGCTTCCAGAAAAGCACTTGGGGAGACAAGGTAGAACAGTACTTTATCCAACGTAAAGCAAAGTTAGATCGGGTGATTTATTCTCTCATTCGGGTCAACGATATTGGTATTGCCCAAGAACTTTACTTCCGAATTCAGGAAGGAGAACAATCTTTTAGCGACCTTGCCCGCGAGTATTCTCAAGGGCCAGAAGCCCAAACAGGCGGCATCCTTGGACCCATGGAGTTAGGAGTCTCTCATCCCATTCTTGCAAACATGCTCGCCTCAAGTCAAGCAGGTCAGCTTTTGCCACCAGCCCGTTTGGGAGAATGGATCGTCATTGTCCGGTTAGAAAAGTTTATGCCGGCTCTGTTAGATGAAGCAATGCAGCAACGATTAATAAACGAACTGTTTGAAAATTGGCTACAAACTCAGGTAAAAGAATGTTTACAAAAAGATGCTCTTGCCTCTACTGTTAAAGATTGATATTCCCTCTATTGACTCTGAAGTATTCAATTCAAACTGATAAAGCCAACCGGAATCCCACATATGGGCGGTGACTGTTGGGAAGTAGCTTATTGCGGCACGCACATCGCGCATAACGCTTCTGGTCAGAGAATGCGCCACCACGAATGATGCGTAAAGTACCTGATGGCGCGTCAAGTAATTCACGTCCGTCATTGGGAGTATATGGGTAGCAAAATCGGGGTTTTTGCATAGTAGAACCCCATAAGCTACTCGTCCATTGGTAGACATTTCCTGCCATGTTTATTACATCATAAGGACTTTTTGCTTCTGGAAATTTATCCACTGCCACAGTTGTATTAAATTTACATTCCTTCGTATTAGCATAGTTATCTTCATACTTATTGCCCCAAGGAAAAAGTCGAGCATTTACCCCACGAGCAGCTTTTTCCCATTCAGCCTCAGTCGGCAAACGATAAGGTTTTTCCGTCAACTCGGTTAGCCAATGACAGAATTTAACTGCGTCGTACCATGAGATGTCAACAACTGGATGATTATATATCGTTTTAGACGGTACACGATTCTGCCAGTAGTTAGGTGAATGGTATCCTGTTTGAAGGATAAATATTGCATACTGAAGATTCGTGACAGTTGTGGTTGCAATATAAAAACCTTTTAAATCTACAATATGTAAAGGATATTCATCATCAAATGCATCCGGATCTAATACAGGAGGACTACCCATAATAAAAGATCCTGGGGAAACAAAGCTCATCTCTGGCTCTTGAAATTCATGCCAAAAGGCTTCTTTATAGCTTGGTGAATTTAGTGTTATTTGAATAGGAGTAGGCTTGCTAAGTTCGTTAAAAGTTTTTCCAATTGTTTGTAGTGCGATCTGATCAATTTGATGTTTAATTCTATTGCGAGTTGAGCGATAGTTCTCATTATCGCCGTATGCTTCGACAGCATGAATATTATCGAGCAACTGGTTCTGGAAATTGACAGCATCTAGATACCTGGGATGCTCTTTACCAAGTGTATCTAGCAGATTTTTTATGCCAATTTGATGCTTTACAAATTCAGTACTCATTCACTACATTAAGATTAAATTTTTGGGTTTGTACTTAAATACAATTTAATACTTTCTAGTTGTTGGTGAATATTATGTATACTGTAGTTCTGCTGGCTCATTAAGTGTAAGCGTTGCTGAAGTTTATTGCGTTGCTCTTCAATAAGCTGAATTTGCTGTTTTATCAGTTGGAGGTAGTCGCTAATGACTTGATTAATGATAGTTTCTAGATATATGTATAAACTCTCCACCCATTCTCTAAAGAGGCTTCCTGCTTCATTATGTAGATTCAATTCTGTAGCTTGATCTATAAAAATAGTTTGGTTTGGTGGCAATTGAGAAGCTAACAATTCTCTTTTGATGTGTTCAGAAACAAAATTTCCTACGTTGGTAAGCGATACCAATGTTGTGCTAAAGTTGATTTCCTTCGTCATTACATCCAATAATAGTAGGTCTTCTGGTATAAGGTTCAGTGTAGACCGACCAGCCCAAAATAGAATTTTTGATAGAAAAAATTTTGTGCTATTCTGTAGCAACTGAACATCATGCATACATACATATTCCTGTTCTCTTAGCCACAGATATACCACTTCGTCAACTTTTGTATGAAGATTGATAGGTGTTTCCCTAATGATCACCTTCAGACGTTCTCGTAATTGATAAATACTGCCAAGCTGTCTTTTTTCTAGTTCCTGGGTTTGTGCTTTAAGCAAGAGGTTTAAGTCATCTCTGGATAATTCAACATCGTTAATTTTTGATACTAGTTGGTCTTTAGCTTCTGTAAGTTGTGCAATTTGATGATTCAGCGCTTCAAGTGCGCGTTGAATATCTTTCTCGATCCAGATATGATAAGTGTTGGCAGAACGATACAACTTTAGTAAGCGTTCTCTGCCACTTGAACAGGAGATAAATTGATCTAGGGCTTCTACAAGTTGAATGATACCACTTTTGTGATATTGATTGTCTTGAACCGCTGCGACACCAGAGATAGGATATATGGATGGGTTAGGCAATTGAACCTGGTTTATTAGCACTGAGCGCGTAAAATCGATAGCTTTATTAATTGCTTCCTGCGGATTCTCTTCTTCTTGCGCCAAATCGACTTTGGTGAGAACGAACAGGAAGCGGTTAAGATATTCCCGTAATGAACTGAGAAAGACGAGTTCTCCTTCGCCGATTAAAGCATTAAACTGAGTTAGAAATAAAATTGCATCCATTTGCGGGATTGCATTGTATGTGATCACCTGATGACTATCAAAAATTGAACCTAAGCCAGGAGTATCGATGAGTTCGTACACTCTCTGACCTAAAAACTCTGCTGGTAGCCAAACATGAACTCCTTCAATTTGGTCAGCTAGCGATTTTTCATCACCTTGTAAGAGCGCCTCGTATTTTTCCTCATCCATTCCAGCATCGCTTGTATAACGTACCAAGTCTGCTGCTAGGTTTTGCGTTTGGATGTCCAGTGCTTCCAAACCAGTACTATCAAAATATCTCACTCGGATATAGGGAATTTTGCCATATTTAAGTATGGTACATGTGGCAGTGTTGGGACGTCGATCTGAGGTCAGAATCTTTTGTTCTAACAGTGCATTTAGCAGCGTCGTCTTACCACGTGTAAATTCACCTACAACGGCAACACGGAACGGTTTATACGTCAGCCTAATATCTTCATTAACAATAGCTCTTAAACTTAACTGATGCAATGTATCTGTATTGCCTGCAATATAACTTTTGGGTATGCGACCATCAATCCACTCATCTACGACAATGCTTAAACTACGTTGTTGGGCAAGGTCAGCTAGTTTATTAAGCAATACTATCAATTGATCGCGTACCTGATAATACTGTATAAGTGACTGGTGTGGTGGTATTTGTGTCATTAGCAACTAGTAGCTGATATAACTAACTTAACTCAGTAGTGGATTAGCCATTAAATGCTGCGAGATTTGCCTCCAGCGTACAAATTTGCCGCAGTAAATCTTGCAGATGCTGCTCCTGCTGACGGTACATTTCAATGTTATTTTTTAGGTCTTCCTCACTAGTCTGATTTTCTAACTGCTGAATTTGGCGATTAAGTTGATTGAGTGTCGCGTTGACATTGCTGTTAATCAGATTGCTAATAGATTCCTGAAGTGTTCTTCCCCAGTCCTGAAATATTTCTTCAATGGCATCGCGTACACCGGTTATTTGCTGACCATGATGATTGATATAACCTTCAATCATCACTTCATAAGCATTTTTTTTCGAGTTCGCTACTTCTGCTAACAGGATCTCGCGGATTTTTTGTCTGGCTTTATGCAAGCGTTCTTGCTGATAAGGCTGAGGTGGTTGTTTACGACCGCCGAACAAACCTCTAATCAACTTTTTGACCCCACCCACAAACTCTGAACTTACATCAATTAATCCACCAATAAAATTAGCCACGATGCCTGTAATTTTCATTGATGTTAACATTTTAACAATATCGTTACCAATGCTAGTGCTAATGAGATTATTAGTGCTGATAGGTGAATTTAATTGAATTTCAAAGTTGCGGTCAAAGATTTGTTGCTCACGAAAAGATTGAATATCACCCAGCATGTCTTTGACTTCTTGCTTGACACGATGATTAAGTCGATTGATTTCCTTCTCAAAACTGGTTTGATTTTCCCGCAGCCAGCAGATCACCGTATCCTTCATCACTGGCTGTAAAAATTCATCGGCATATTCCAATTGTTGTAAATTTAAACTATCAATTTGCTGTTCCACGTTTTTGCGAATCTTGCCAGGCATCGATTCAAGACCGTGCAACGCTTGAAAAATAATTTCTTGAATACGGCTATCGATAGTGTCTATAAGTTCTTGTTTCTGAAGTTTGATTTGGTGCGTTGCTACATTGATTTTATTACGCTCATCGTATAGCTCTATAAGTGATTGACTTTGCGCTTTAATATCTTTTTCAACATAAATCATCATCTGGTCACAGTAACCCCGCGCAACACGAGCTGCACTTAATAGCCGACCAACACCATTATTTTCAATGAGAAATCGCTGTAACGACGGCATAAATAGAGAAAATCCACTCTCATTCCAATGACCGCGTAAGGCATTTAGTGCCGACACAGGGTAAATGTGTTCAACGGGAAATCCTACTGTGTTTTTAACCACATCCCGAATAAAATCTACCATCTCTGGTATTTCCTCTTTGGCAATCTGGTCAGCTTTTGTAACGACAAAGAAGATGTTAGCAACTTGTTCCTTTATCAGATCTATAAATGCAGCTTCTCGTTTACTAATACCTGGGTCGGGTTGAACGACAAAAATAGTTGCATCTACTTGAGGAATGATATTTAGGGTAACTTGTTTATGCTCTTTGAAAACTGAACCTAAACCAGGTGTATCGATAATTTCAATGTTGTTTGAGTTGAGAAATTCGCTACTGCACCATACCTCAACTATATCAATTAACTGTGCCAAGGACTCTTCCTTACCTTGCATTAGGTCGATATATTTTTGTGCATCTGTACTAATGGCAGAATGTTCATCCAATTCAGCATCTGATGCAACGGTAGCTTCGCTAGTAAATTGGGCTAGTGATGAAGCTAAATTCTCTGGTGATTTGGCAAAATATTCCTCTGGCTTTTTACCAGAATTGGATTTAAAGGTAACGCGAAAACGCTCTGGATTTCCATAACGCAATATTGCACTGGTTGCTGTATTAGGACGCAAATCACCTGTGAGCAACTTACGATTGAGCATCGCATTAATTAGTGTACTCTTGCCTCGGCAGAAATGACCCACAACAGCTAATCGAAATGGTGAATCTAAAGTTGATGCCTTTGTTTTTAATAACTGACTTAATGGTTCGAGATTGCTTTGTGGAAGATCATCAGTGTCGTAAGTATCTAGCTCATGGGTACGCAGCATTTCGCCACGGTTATCAGCAATGATAGCCAGATCATTTAATAAACTTTGAATTTTAGCTTTCCATTGCTTGTATTGCGCTAAATTTAATAGGTTTGTTGATGTTCTTTTTATCGTCATATCACAGTAAATCCATATTTTTACTCAACTTTAGAATTATTAATTTCGCTGTGTTCAGATAAATTATTAATAATAGTTTTGATTTCAATCAATAGTTTCTCAGTTTCTAACAGTTCTTCTAGTTGATGCTTGTATTTCTTGATACTAGCTTCGTAATCCCATTCTCCTCTCTCTTCCTCTTTAATGCGTTTTTCCAAAGATTGCTGGTGTCTATCCAAATTATTAGTCACAATTAACTCAACGTTTGCTTTGAGTTTTTCACTCCAGTTATTAAATGAATTAGTAAGTATTTCACGCATACCTACTTGTCGATAGCCCTTATCATTAATATAGCCTTCAACAACAGCCTGATATATATTGATAGAGTTGTGGGGCATATTTTTAGTCATCTCGTTTTTAATATTAACTCCTAGCTGATTCCTCAAGCTCAAACCCTCTTGCACAATTTTGCCTGCTGCAAATAAAACAGGAATTAATACCAGTATAGGAAAAGCAGGACTACCAATCATCACCAATGTAGGCGGAATCACAGGGTTAAGTACTGGTGCGATACCAATACCAAATATAAGAGAGCTAAGAGTTAAGCCTGTTGAAAGAGCAAGACCAGTGTTAATAGCAGCAGATTGAGTAAAATTGAGAACACTTTTGGTAAAAACACCTTTGATTTGTGGAGTAACTACATCAGTTCGTGTATTTTGGCTTGTGTAGCTGCTGGTGTTTTGGATAGTTTCTAGAATTACACGTAAATCTTCTTCTATACGCCTCAAAAGGAATTGGGATTTGTTTTGAAAACGTATTTCTTTCTCGGCAATCCATTCATCAATTTTCTCTTTAATAATACAGGTAACTTGCTGATCAACTTTGAGTAAATCTTTCAAACTATAAGCATCTACTTGTCTTTCCACCGCTATTTGAATTTGAGTGTCTAGCAAGTCTATACCATGTATAGCATCATGAAACATATCCTTGATAGTATCGTGAATATACCTCATTAAATCTTGCTTGCGTTGATTTATATGTTGTTTCTGCCGTTCTAGTTCCGCTCTTTCATCTTGAACGTTTATCAGTGATTTATTGGTTAGCTCTAGATCACGCTCAACACCTGATTGTAAAATTTTCCAGTTTAAATCGGCAACTTGTAAGGGTATTTGTAACCGTGTGATACCACTTGATTTAATTAGGAAACTTTCTAGTGCTTGTTTAAATTCTGGAAAGCCACTTTCTTCGTACCGTCCAGATAGTGCGTAATCTGCTGATACTGGATAAATCTGTTGAACGTTGATTTTTTCAACAGATTTGTTAATAGTTTCGAGATTATAGCCCTGTGAATCTTCTAGCTCTTTTTGGTCGCGTGCGTAGTCCATCTTCGTCATGACAAACAGCATCTGATTTACATACTCGCGGAGAAATTTGATGAAAGCGATATCTCCTTCACGAATTCCATCGTGTGAGAACAGAAAAAGAGTTGCATCAACTTCTGGAATTAATGAGTGCGTTACAGTTTTATGGGCTTGAAAAACAGACCCTAAACCTGGGGTATCAATAATTTCAATATCGATTTCTCGGTCACGCAAAATATCAGCGTTGCACCAGACTTCAACTTCTTTGATTTTTTCTGCCAATGAAACTTCTTTCCCCTGTAAAATAGCAATTCCCAGCCCGTCAGACTGTGCCGGGTCACTAGTATATTTGGCAATGTCGTGAAAGAGGTTTGTTGAGTCTTGTAAAATTGTCGGATATTCTGCTTGATATTCAGGTAGATAAGTAACGCGAAACCGCTCTGCTTCACCAAAACGCAAAGTCGTAATTGCAGCAGTTGTCGGTACACAACCTACTGATAAAATCTCTCTACGCAACAGAGCATTGATAAATGTACTTTTACCTACGTTAAACTCGCCAACAATAGCTAGTCGAAAAGCACGTTTTTTACGTACACTTTCTGCTCGTTCGCTTAAAATATTAGATAAGGATTGTCGGTTCAGTTCTTGCTTTGTACTTGTAATTTCTGTATTAATTTCTACGATAGTTGTTTCTTGGCGTTCTTCGGCTATGTTGGCAAGTTGCTTTAAAACTTTGTACAAGTCGTCACGAGTTTCCTGAAATATGCGGAAGGAAGACATAGCTATTCACCTGATTAATTATTTGTTGCTAGAAAGACAATTTTATTCAGCACTGGCATTTTTCATTCTCTGAATAGTTGTTTCTAACTCACCTAATTCCTTGACAATTGCGTCGAGATGTTTCAGATGGGTTGTGTGAATTTTTAAGTATTTTTCTCGGTCAAATTTATTGCTTTCTTTAGCATCAATCTGTTTTTCAATTTGAGTTAATTGATTACCAACCAAATTGTCTACAAAATTATTGATATCAGATTTCAAATTATTGCTAGTTTCCTGAAAGTGAGTCTGTAAACTTTCACGCAGCCCTGGATGTTTTTTACCTTCTTTGTCAAGATAACCTTCGACAATAGCCTGAAACATGGTGACTTGGTTGCCAGGGATAGGTTTACTAAACTGTTTCTTAATATCATTGCGAATGCGCTGTTCACCAAGAGCTAAATCACCAATTAGTGGCAGTACAGCTGGCAGCAGTAATAAGAATGGGAAAGAAACTATAACTGGAGTAACTATAGGGAGTAGTGCAGGTAGAACCGTTGAACCCGCAAACCAGCCGAGAAGAGTTGCTCCGGCTCCAGTTACCAAAGCTCCACCAGCCTTTGCAGCAGTGTTGAGTGCCAAGCGAGTGTTGCGTCCATCCGCTACTATTGATATATCTGGGTTGCTGATAATATCAGTTTTTGTACTAGAGAGTGGCAGAAATGTTACATCGTCGATGATTTGAACAAATAGTTTTAAGTTGCTGTCTACAGTATCTTGCAGTAATTTAGCTTGGGTCATGAAACTTTTATCTTTTCTCTTAACCCAGTCTTCAACAATTTCATTGATAATGGGTTGCAGTTTCATGTCTACCTTTTTCAGTGATTCCTTATTAAATTCATCCAGGGCTTTGTTGGCAGCTCTTTCAATTAAGAAAGGTAATTCCTCGATGCCGTCGAGGGCATTATCTAAAATTCCTTCCATACGATCTTCTACTTGTTTAAGCAAATCTTTTCGACGCTTTTCAACTTCGATTTGGGCAATTTGCAGCCGTTTTAATTCATCTTGTAGGGACTCAACATCACTATCAATACGTTGAATATCAAGGTGGGTATTTTTAATAAGATTTTCACAATGGGTTTTGGCGATCGCAAATGGAATTTGTAACCTTATTACACCGCTTGAACTCACAAGGAAAGACTCTAATTTTTCCAGAAAAATCTCGAAGCCACTTACATTTGTTTGTCCTTCCATCTGGCAACGTGCTGATACACCATAGACACGTTCGACGGGAATTTTAACGATATTCTCTATGGTTTCTTTGGAAAAACTCAACATCTCTTCTTGCTCTTGGGAGGACAAGCGATCAGTTTTTGTCATCACAAAAAGTAACTGGTCAACATACTGGCGGATAAACGCTAGTAAATCTACTTCTGCAGAACCAATACCAGGATCGCTAGGAAATAAAACTAATGTCGCATCCATTTCTGGGATGAGGCTGTAAGTAACTGTTTTGTGTTCTTCAAAAACCGACCCTAACCCTGGAGTATCAACAATTTCTGTCTCATCACGGCGTAAAAAGTCAGATTTACACCAAATTTCAACTTCCTTAATTTGTGTTGCGACTGATTCGCTTTTGCCTTTTAGTAAAGTATCAGCGTCATCACTAGTTACTTGTTCTATGTCTTGAGCAAGCTTACTAGTGTTAATAACTCCCGTATTGCGTTGAGCATACTTTTGATTGTAGATCACGCGATAAGCATCATCTTGACCATAGCGCAGAATGGTCTTGGCGGCAGTTTTAGGTTTAAAGCTAGTAGATAATACAGAACGCCCCAATAAAGCATTAATCAACGTACTTTTACCAGAGTTAAATTCTCCGATCACCGCTAATCGGAAAGCAGTTTTGGCTAAAACGTTTTGGGATCGCTCATTCAGTACATCAGCTAATGGACGACGAAAATCGCCACGTTTATCAGCTATCTTGGCTGTAGCACTTTGGTTATCAATAATTTCATCGCCCCGTTCCTCTGCAATATTGGCTAATTTTTTCAGGGTAATACCAAGTTGTTCTCGTGCATCTTTAAATATTTGCATGGATGTATAGTTGTTTGATGACATGAAATGCTCTCCTTGCTAATTACAAAAAAAGGGAACAGGGAATATGAAACCAAAAAAACGTGACTTTGCGGGTTTAAAGCCCACTTTTAAAAAGATATTTTTCGAGACGCGAAGCGCTTTAAAATTCGGCTTCCTTGTTTCAATCCCACAGCTTAAGCCGTGGGATGCTGAATGACTTTCTTCAATTCCACGATGATATTAACAAGTTCATCGTAGGCATCTTCTTTTGGACTTGATGAAGATGATAAGTTTTGGGTATTGGCGATCGCTTTGGCAAAAGCACTTTCAACGAGTGTAGAAAGACGGTTAGTGTTGTGACGTAGATTCTGCTCAAACTGTGGTATAATTGCGTCGGCAAGTTCAATAAATTTCACCTCACTTTGACCGGCTGATCGCATATTATCAATAAGTAACCAAGCTCCTGCTGCAATAACGCCTCCTACCGAAAATGAAATTAGTAAGCGTCCGCCAAAATATAGTAACGAAGCTATAGTTGTTAACGCTCCTACTCCCATACTGGTAAAATGCTTGTATTGTCCGATCACAGACTGAGGAACTGAGGGGTTGTTAATCTCTTCAACTGCATTAACGGAAATTTTATCCTGTTCTACGTTCAAGCTATAAGTATCGCCAACAGCGTAGTTGGTATCGTCTAGAATGCTTCTAAAGTGGCGTTCTAGTCGTTGCTTCATCCGCTTTTGCTCCCGTTCTAACCAGCTTTCCAAGTCTGATTTGATCGATTGAAGGTCTTTACGATTCGCACGGATATCACCTTCTATTTGAAACGTTAAAGCTTCCAAACTATCACGAACTGTTTTCAAAATATCTCGTTCTTGGTCTTTAATCACATCTTGAATTAACTTCTTTGTTTGTTCAAGTTCATCAATCTTCTTGGCATTGATATCTGGAGAATTTCTCTTTCCTACACTTATTTTATCGGCTTCTAAGGTTGCTTTCATATTTTCAGCAGCCTCAAGTAATCGAATTGCTTCAGAGTTTATATTTGCAGCTTCATGGTTGATTGTTTCTACATCTTTCTGAACGAATGAAGTCAATTTTTCTATTAACTGTTGCCACTCATAACTCTCAGAAGAATCAGCAATAGATTGAAGAGAGATTTGGAACACATCAACCGATGTATTTAAACCTAAACTTTTAATTTTTTCTCTAATACTGTTTACTTGTATCGCTTGAATTTCAGTATCGGCAATATCAATTTTATTTGCAGCAACGATAACGTTACAAATATTTTTTGGTAGTAATTCGAGAAACTCTATTTCCCTGCTACTCAAACTTAAATTCGCATCAACTATCAAAATCACATTACTAACTTCTTCAAGGATAGACTTCGTACGAGTATCAAAATCTATACTGCCAATGCTCGGTGTTTCAATTAACTGAACACCCTCAGGTAGAACAAAAAATGGTGCTTGAATTTCTAAATACTTAAGTTTAGAACCCCACGCCTCTAACATAACCGCATCAATGGCTGTTGGCTCCACATTTTCGACAATGCCACTTAATAGATGCGCTCTAATCAATATTGGTCTTGTATTTGTTACCTGTATGTGGTGATTTCTCAATGCTGATAGGTTAGGAGTAATATTAATAGGTAAAAGATTATTTTCAAGGATAGCGTTAATGAAAGAAGATTTTCCCCGACCAATCATGCCACATACGGCGATCGCATCGTGATGCAAATCCCTAGACTGTACACTAATTTCTATGGGCTTAAATCTCTGTCCCAACTTTGCAGCTACACCCTGTAAACGATTCTGGATAGCAAATAATTTCTGTGAGGACATATTCAACCTCTTTTTACAGATTAGAGACGTACATAGGGCACTTATTTGAAGATATCACGTGCCACACATTTCAGTAAAAGTCTTCTTCAGATAGTTCAGCCCTAAGCTATTTAACTGATAAACAATACGGTTACGCTCGTTGCGGAGAGTTTCTGATGGACCGAACATATTTTCATCGCGAATATTTTCTCGTAATCTGGCATCTAAGCTATTAAATGTTAGTTGAGTATTGATATCGGCACTTTGAAGTTGTTTACTCATCATTACCAACCCTTTGACATGACTAAAATCACTAGTAATAGTAGATGAGATGCTTGTTCTTGTTATAGAAGACTGTGTTTCCTTCAATATATCATACGATGTTTCTTGAGGTCTATTATTGTTACGAATGTTGTTAATTAAGCGTTCGAGTTGAAAATCAAGGTTCACAGGGTCTGTAAGGTCGATATATGTCAACATCTCTAACCGTTTGGGTAGTTCTGTCTTAACTACCATTAACGGCAAAATACGTCGTCCCTGCGCATTGGGATCCTGAGTCTGTATAAGCAGCGCCTCAAAATCGGTCCATTTGCTACTTAACCATGATGGAGTTAGCACAAGCAGAGTTTTGCGGCTTCTTTCAACAGCGTTCTCTATGTTCACCAGACTTGGAACTCCGATTTCAAAATCACGGTAATCTATGCAAGCTTTTAACTCAGCTTTTTCTAGCGCAGTTAGCAGGTGATTGCTAACCCAGTCACGATCGCGGCTACTATAACTGATAAATGCGTCATACTTAAAATTTTTGTTGCTATCCTCTGCTTCTGTTAAGTTTTGCATGGACATATCCTTTTGTTTTTACTATAGCAATCCTATTTGAAGCCCAAACAGGGTTCATCAGCTGCTCTGCTGGAAAGTTGAGACCGCATAAAAAAAACCTGAATTCTAGCTTAGGAGTGACCACAAAATTCTGTAAAAAAGGCAAAATTTACAGAGAGATAAGCTGTTGCGCTGGATTTTTGTAGAATCATGAATATTGATCACGTTCACTTCTATGTAGAAGATGCCAAAGCGTGGCGCGATTGGTTTGTAAGTCGTCTCAGTTTTCAAGCTGTAGCCGATTATGCGCTCCCTTTGGAAGGAGGATTTCACACCTGCACGGAAGTGGTGAAAAGTGATTCTGTCTACTTTTTGCTGTCTTCACCGCTTTTACCCATCAGTCCAGTAGCTGAGTTTCTGCGTCAGCATCCCCCTGGTGTCACGGATGTTGCTTTTAGTGTCGAAGATGTGGAAGCGGCGATCGCACATGCTCAAGCCCATGGTGCTAAAATCCTACAACCCATCCAGCAACACCAACAAGGTGCTATCTACATCAAGTGGGCTAAAATTGCGGCTTGGGGTGGGTTGTCCCATACGTTGATCGAAAGATGGGGAGAAGACAAGGAAATAAGGAGACCGGTTTCCCCCTCACCTTCTATCACTTCGATAGATCACATCGTACTGAATGTAGCATCAGGTGATTTAGAGCGTGCTGTGGCTTGGTACGAAAAGGTTCTTGATTTTCAGCGCCAGCAGACGTTTAAAATTCAAACTGAACGTTCTGCTTTGTCTAGCCAAGTTATCGTTTCGCGTAATGGGTGCGTACAATTGCCAATTAATCAACCAGCTTCACCTAATTCCCAAATTCAGGAGTTTCTCAATGAGAATAATGGACCAGGAATTCAACATATTGCCTTACGGACACCTAATATTATCAAGGCGATCGCCCAATTTCGTGCTTGTGGTGTATCCTTACTTACAGTACCCAAAAGCTACTACTTGAACCTGGAAAAGCGAAAAAGACTTCCTTTATCTCAACAGGAACTCGAGGCGATCGCCCAACAGGAAATTTTGGTGGATTGGAATGAAAAAATTGCTCATGCGCTCCTACTACAAATTTTCACTCAGCCCATCTTTAAACAACCAACCTTTTTCCTTGAGTTTATAGAGCGCCGTTCCCAAGCCACCGGTTTTGGTGAAGGCAACTTTCGTGCCTTATTTGAAGCAATAGAACAAGAACAAATCAAACGAGGCAGCCTGCAAAATTATATGAGATAATCTGATAAAAAATAGAATTCAGGAGTCAGGAGTAAGAATAAAAAACCGGGCAAAAACTTTATCAAAAAGAACTCAGGAGTCAGAAGCCAGAATTCAGCTTGGGAATACTGTGCCAGTAGCGGATAGCCCAGCGTTAGCGAGGAACGAGCGTCGTCCGCAAGCGTCTGAGTAAAGGGGTTTAAATCCCCAACTCCTGACTCCTGACTCCTGACTCCTCACTCCCAACTCCTTCTTTACAAAATGTTAAGATTTATTACAGACTTTGATGGTCCCATTATTGATGTATCAGAACGGTACTACCGCGTCTATCAATTTTGCTTAGAGAATACCCGATACTCAAACCAAGAGGTAAAACAGCTTTCCAAAGCTGAATTTTGGGATCTGAAGCGATCGCAGATCCCAGAAAAACAAATCGGTATGATCTCCGGGCTGGATGAGACTCAGGCGCAAGAATTCTCAAAAATTAGGCGGCAAATCATACATACAGAAGAATACTTTCAGTATGACACCCTTGCTTCCGGTGCTGTGGATGCACTCCTTAAAGTTCAACAGGCTGGAGTTGATTTAGCAGTTTTGACCATGCGCCGGGTTTGGGAACTGGATTACGCCTTGCAAAAATTTCATTTAAGTCGATTTTTCCCGGAAAATCGCTGTTACTGCCTCAGCAATGATTACGTAAAAACCCGTGACATTGAGGACAAACCCTTACTGATGGGACGGGCGATAGAGGAGTTACCCCCAGTTGCCGATACATGGATGGTAGGGGATACAGAAGCTGACATCACGGCTGCGGTCAAACACGGTATTAAGGTGATGGCTGTAGAGTGTGGTATCCGCGATCGGAGCCAACTAGAACTTCATCAACCCAACTTAATCGTTAAAGACTTGAGATCGGCTGTAGATTTATTGTTACAGTCCTTCGGGCAAGGCAGCTATCCTGGAGGTAGATGAGAAACAGGGCGTCCTTATTTAAATCCCACAGCTTAAGCTGTGGGATCATAGCTGCCTCGTGCCTTCTCAATTTTGACTTCCCCAAAGGGGCGGCTTGGGTATTCTTTACGACAGCTAAACAATTATCGTAGAAAGCTATTTATAAGCCACAATAGTATAAAAGTTACAACCGTAGAAAATTGATTTCCACTGAGATGGATAAATTGTTCTATTGGTTGAGCGAGCCAGTTAGCAACTAGTCCCCCAGCAACTAAGCCCGTTATTAAACCGAACAGCGTCAATAAAACTGCCCGTCCAGATTTACCTTCCTTGCGATTGAGAAAATAAATACTAATGGCAACCCCTACTACCAACAGCAGAGGCAAGGCTTGATCGCCCCCAGACTGGTAAAACACGCTGACAGCACTCAAACCGACATACCAAGCTCCAGGTAACAGTACGTCTGTAGGAGTTGGCTGATCCAGTGTTCGTTGCAGCCATGCAGGTGAGTGTTCACGAGGAGTTAGATTTTCTTTCGGAGACGCTTGCGCTCGTAGCTCCGGAAACCTGATGCGTTCAGGCACTTTAATTTTGCCTTCTTGGCGCATACGCAAGCGATCCATTAAAATCGCATCGTAAGCCGCCTCAATGACTTCCAGACGTTTGCTATCGCCTTTGTATTGCTCAAATAGGCGATTACGAACATCCTGAATCTCGTCGAAGCTAGCATCCTCTGATACCCCAAGTTTTTCGTAGGGATTTTGATCGCTCATGGGAGTCTCTTACTGAGAGCGTTTATCGGCAGCAGTCCTAAGTGTTGAAGAAAAAACAAATTTGGAACGAAACAAATGTTTCGGTCGAGTTTTATGTTCTATTCTGATATTAGCATGGGTAAGTTGAATTGAGCTAGTAACTTTCACCATAGTAACTTTAACATAGTTCCCAGAACTCCGTGTATCCCCTCATGTCGTTCAGTAGTCAGAGCTTTACTCTAGAATTTGAGCTAGGAATACCCAAAAGGCGTTTTTTATGAAAAAATTATCTTTTGTATTTGAAATTTGGCAGCTGAGGGTGCCTTGAACAATTTTTCAATAATTAGCCGTACTATTGTCTTGTGTCATAGAGCAGCAGATCGATTTAAAATTAAACCGATTTAAATTACCAAGCTACTGGGTTTAGAAAGTATTCTATTTTACCCAGATGCAGCGGTTAAGATCAGAGCATCTGCTTACCAAACACAAGGTTGATAATTACCTAAAACTTCAATGTCGGGGTGGCACTACCATGCGGATCGGCGGTTAAAACGCCAAAAATCCTGATTACACTAGTATTTGAATAGTCTGGGATTTCTTACCGTAGCCTTGTGGTTTCTTCTTGCCCCTAAATGCGGAGACGCCTTTTACGCGACACCGCCTATTAATCCTATAAATCTTTGTGCAAAGTGATGGTCATGGCTCCTGCCAAGATTCTTGTAGTTGATGACGACCCTGCGGTTCGGAATTTAATCCAACGCTTTTTGATTAAGCAGACCTATCAGGTGGAGGCTGCCGAAGATGGTAAGACCGCCTTAGCGATGTTTGAGCAGTTCAACCCTGACTTGGTGATTTTAGATGTAAATTTACCAGACGTCATTGGGTTTAATCTCTGTCAAGAGATGCAAAGTCGTAATGGTGTTTTTGTTCTCATGCTGACTAGCCGTGCAGACGAAGCTGACAAGATTCGCGGCTTTTCCAAGGGTGCTGATGACTATCTCACCAAGCCATTTGGTCTGGGAGAACTAGAGGTCAGAGTAGCAGCTATTTTAAGGCGTCAGCGGGTTGTAACCACAGCCGAACAAAAACGCCTCTTATTTGAAAA
The DNA here is from genome assembly GCA_903903925.1 of uncultured cyanobacterium. Classification (GTDB taxonomy): domain Bacteria; phylum Cyanobacteriota; class Cyanobacteriia; order Cyanobacteriales; family Nostocaceae; genus Stigonema. Next base: position 57,732 of record CAIVAU010000119.1, on the reverse strand, counting down.
GTTAATGATTGATCCTGTGCGCCGGGAGGTAACACTTAACAACCAGCCAGTTCCCTTAACTGCGCTGGAATTCGACTTACTGCATTTTTTAGCCAGCCATCCAGGTCGAGTTTGGCGACGCTCTGAACTTATCCAGGAAGTGTGGGACTATGAATATGTCGGCGATCAGCGGGTTGTAGATGTGCATATAGGTCAAATTCGGAAGAAGATTGAAGCTGATGCTAGCCAGCCAGCATTAATTCAAACAGTGCGTGGTGTTGGGTATAAATTTGAATGTCCGACTCAACCCCCCCAGCTAGAAAAAGCTCAGTAGTCAACGCTGAACCCACACTTTATGTAATTACTGCAAAACGACAACTACAGACTTTGAAAGTTCTTTAACAATAACGCTATACATCCTCACGCTCAGCCAAAATTGGTGTGGGGATGTATAGCGAGGCGCATTTCTCCTTAGCAGTGGTGAAACAAAGTTTCCAAATAAACACGAGCAGCACGGCGATCACTATCGCCATTTTGCAGTAAAAACAGGGACAGTGCTGCTGTCAGTACTCGGGTTTGATCCCAATCAGGATGTTTTTCTAAGTAGTTTTTAAGTGATTCATTCAATGTTTCAGGAATTTCTGTAAAAATACTAACTGTTGCATTCATGAGATTTTTCGCCTTTGAAGTTCATCAATGGGAAACTTTGCTTGTAGTAAAGCCGCAGAGTATGAACACAGAGGTTCCTAGCCTGTCCAGCCTTCTATGGCAACAGCTTTGTGAGGCAATTTGACACAGCCGCGAGAACGGACTACAAAAGCAAGCCGCATCATTTTGCAGCAAAAGGGGGTGGTGTTGTCAATACTGCGAAATGTTACGAAGCTGCTGCTGACAAATCAATCTTGACGATGGAATAAGGGTTACAAGTCATTTTTCTTAACACTTCTTAAAAAGAACTCAGTCTTGAGAGTTTCTTGTTACTGACGTCAAATAATCCTCAGTAACACCCCAACATCCGATAACGTCGTGGAGGATCTGTGGAAAACCTGGAAAATCCCTGTGGAAACTCTGTGGAATCAGTGAGGAAAAATCTACCCAATAATAAGAATTACAAAAACACAAATTTTTGGGTGATCGGCAATCGGCATTTTGATTACTTTCTCCGTTCCTGCAACTTGCGATACACTGCCTTCAAATCAACTTGATGATGAGCCAAAGCTACAAGGGTATGGTAGAATAAATCGGCTACCTCTGAAGCGATCGCATCTGGCTCATCATCTTTACAAGCCATCACCACCTCAGCGGTTTCTTCACCCAGCTTTTTCAAAATTTTGTTATCACCCCCTGCCAACAACTTACAAGTGTACGAGTCTGGATTGGGGTGATCGCGGCGATCGCATATCACACTAAACAGCTGCGATAAAGTATCAGATGGTGGTGAAACTTTTTTTCCATCGACCTGATGAAAACAACTGCGCTCACCCGTGTGGCAGGCAATATCTCCTACCTGCTCTACCCCAACCAGGAGCGCATCACTATCACAATCATAACGGAGACTATAAACTTTTTGGATGTGCCCTGAAGTCATGCCCTTGTGCCACAACTCCTGACGAGAACGACTCCAGAACCAAGTTTCTCCTGTTTCCAAAGTCTTTTGTAAAGACTCCCGATTCATCCATGCCATCATCAATACTGTGCCATCCAAATAATCTTGGACAATTGCCGGCACAAGACCCCGCTCATCGTAGCGAATTTTCTCTACTGGGATGGCGTTATCTAGCGGATGCAGATCGGAAGAAAACATACCAAAAACTTTGCTCTAGATAAAATGGTTAATAGTTTCACAATACCATTGTATCTAGAGCAGATCCCACCCTTTTTTTTAAATCACTTTAATCTTCTTATCCTATACAAGAACGCTTCCATGCATTGCCGATTGCATTTTAACTGCACTTCGAGCGACTTGGTGAGCCTTTGGTGCTTCCCCGTACCAATGAATTGCCGAGTTATAAGCTGCCCGGTAAATATCCTGGTATGCATCGGATAGGCGAGTGCGGATTTCTAAAGGCAAGTCTTGATTTGACTTGTATAACATATTGTTATTTTCCTGGTTCAGCTATTTTATTACTATATAAGTTCTATGCATTTTTTTAACCTATCCCAAGATAGAACTTTTTCGAGCCAACGACAGGAGAGAACCTTGGTACATACCACGATTAAAACCACAAAATCACAAGAAATCTTCACGGCTGCCCAAAACTTAATGCCAGGAGGAGTCAGTTCTCCAGTCAGAGCCTTCAAATCTGTAGGTGGACAACCCATCGTCTTTGACCATGTGAAAGGCGCTTACATTTGGGATGTGGATGACAACCAATACATCGACTACGTAGGTAGTTGGGGTCCAGCAATTTGTGGTCATGCCCATCCTGAAGTGCTTGCAGCATTGCACGAAGCCCTAGAAAAAGGGACTAGCTTCGGTGCGCCAAGCGTATTAGAAAATGTACTAGCAGAAATGGTGATTGATGCCGTTAAAAGCATCGAAATGGTAAGATTTGTTAATTCGGGTACAGAAGCTTGTATGTCAGTGCTGCGGCTGATGCGAGCCTTCACTCAGCGAGATAAAATCATCAAGTTTGAGGGCTGTTATCACGGTCACGCTGATATGTTTCTCGTGAAAGCAGGTTCAGGTGTCGCCACACTTGGCTTACCCGACTCCCCAGGTGTTCCTAAATCAACAACCATTAACACCCTGAATGCACCTTTCAACGACTTGGAAGCAGTCAAAGCCTTATTTGAAGAAAATCGCGACGAGATTGCTGGTGTCATCCTTGAGCCAGTTGTTGGCAATGCTGGGTTTATTGCTCCCGATGCTGGATTTCTAGAAGGGCTACGGGAACTGACTCACGAACACGGAGCGTTATTGGTGTTTGACGAAGTGATGACAGGCTTCCGCATTGCCTACGGTGGTGCTCAGGAGAAGTTTGGCGTCACCCCTGATTTAACAACCTTGGGTAAAATTATCGGTGGTGGCTTGCCTGTAGGAGCCTATGGCGGTCGTCGAGATATTATGTCAATGGTTGCTCCCGCAGGTTCAATGTATCAAGCTGGGACACTTTCTGGTAATCCCTTGGCAATGACGGCTGGAATTAAAACTCTGCAATTATTGCACACATCTGGTACTTACGAGTACTTAGACAAGATTACTAAGAGGCTAGCAGATGGCTTATTGCAAATTGCTCACGATACTGGTCACGCAGCTTGTGGCGGTCAAATCAGTGGTATGTTTGGTTTGTTCTTCACGAATGGACCAGTTCATAACTACGAGGATGCCAAAAAGTCAGATACAACCAAATTTGGCAGATTCCATCGCGGGATGTTGGACCGTGGTGTTTACTTAGCACCATCTCAGTTTGAGGCTGGGTTTACCTCTTTAGCTCATACAGAGGAAGATATTGAGCAGACACTACAAGCTGCACAGGATGTCATGTCTAAACTCTGAGAGTGAGGAGTAGGGAGTAGGGAGTGGAGAGTGTGGGGAGCGTAGTGTTCCTAACTCCTAACTCCTAACTCTACCCCTGTTAAGGTGTACTCCTAACTCCTGTTTACCATCGCTTCACGTGAAGCAAGCCCAGCTTTAGCAACTCTTCAAGGGAACTCCCGCAAAAATTACCTGGCGAAAGTGGATTTTGAGCTTAATAATTAATATGAAGAGTGTAATGCTCCCATTTATAGTTGGTGCAGCGAGTTGACAGTACATGAGCTACTGCTTGAATCCCACATGTCTCCATCCTGAGAATTTGGCGTTTAGTGAAAGGTGTCAGTTTTGTGGCGCAAGACTGCTATTGCGCGATCGCTATCGAGTGGTCAAAGCTTTAGGTCAAGGTGGCTTTGGCGCAACCTTTTTATCTAATGATGAAGCTTTACCAGGTGAACCAAGTTGCGTGATCAAGCAACTACGTCCTTCAGAAAGCACACCATATATTTTACAAATGGCACGGGAGCTTTTTGAGCGCGAAGCTCTAACTTTGGGTAGGATTGGGAATCATCCCCAAGTCCCAAGGCTGTTAGACTATTTTGAAGAACATGAACAATTTTACTTGATTCAGGAATATATTAGTGGTGCAACCCTGCAAGAGGAGGTTAAAAGCGCTGGAGCTTTTAGCGAAGTAGGAGTTAGGCAATTCTTGAGCGAGATTCTGCCATTGCTGCAATACATTCATGCTCAAGAAGTCATTCACCGCGATATAAAGCCAGCCAACTTGATTCGCCGCGTTCAAGATAGCAGATTGGTGCTGATCGACTTTGGCGCTGTCAAAAACAAAGTGGAACAAGCAGCAAGCTTATCGGGACAGACACCACTCACTGCATATGCGATCGGGACTCCTGGTTTTGCACCGCCTGAACAAATGGCAATGCGTCCAGTCTACGCGAGTGATATTTACGCTTTGGGGGTGACGTGCATTTATCTGCTAACAGGCAAATCTCCCAGAGATTTGGAATACCATCCCAAAACAGGTGAAATGATCTGGGAGAAAACGGTACAAATCAGCGACCACTTGACCGAAGTTTTGCGGAAAATGATCGAAGTTTCAGTGCGCAATCGTTACCAGAGCACTGAGGAAGTACTGAAAGCGCTGGAAATGGAGCCTTATCTGGAGAGTCTGGCGCAGGGCTTGCTGGGAAAATCATCTACTGGTAGCAGAGCGCAAACGTACAATCGCCCGGAAGAATCTAGTTCTCTTTCCAGCAATGCTTCTGCTAGTAGCTCTAATCCAGCGATAGCACAGCTAGCAGCAGCAATTCGGGCAAGACGAGCTAAAGCAGCACAAGGTGCCAATATTGCCCTCAAAACCCGACAAGAGGGACTTACACTAACAAAGTCAGCAGCTTCAGCAAATACCCATAATAGCTCCTTCCCAGGTCAAAAGTCCCAGGTTCCACGGCAGTTAGATACTCAGGGTTTACTAACAGCTTATATGAAGGGGAGACGAGATTTTTCCTTACACAATTTGAGTCTACTCAACTTGCAAAACACCGACTTATCACAGACCAATTTCCATTCCTCCAAGTTGCAGAAAACCAACCTTCAAGGAGCTAATCTACATGATAGCGACTTTGGACGCGCTCACCTCAACCGAGCTAATCTTCGGGATGCCAATTTGAGCAAAGCTTACCTCAACTATGCCGATTTAGAAGGGGCAGACCTGCGAGGCGCTGACCTCAGCTATGCTAATCTTCACAATGCCAATCTCCAGAGCGCTAATCTGTGTGGTGCGAATCTTACTGGTGCCAAAATTTCTGACGAGCAGTTAGCTTTAGCCAAAACCAATTGGATGACCGTGCGCCCAAATGGTAAACGAGGCTTATTATGATTTTGGATTTTGGATTGGGTTCGTAAATCTTCAGCAGGAGTAGGGAGTAAGGAGTGTAGTGTTCCTAACTCCTGACTCCTGACTCCTGACTCCTGACTCCTGACGCTATTCTTCTTCTAATTCCTCAATATCTTCTTCCTCATCCTCGTCAGTTTTAGTGACAGAATTTGCAGAAACAACAGCGCCCATTTCTAGCTTTTCAAGCACCATCTTCTTAATTTGTTCAACAGATTCAGGCTTTTCCTCTAGGTACTTGATGGCGTTGTCACGACCTTGAGAAATATTCTCGCCGTTATAACTGTACCAAGCTCCTTTGCGGACAAGAACACCCGTTTCTTCTGCTAGATCAACAATACAACCTAGGGTAGAAATACCTTTACCAAAAATAATGTCAAACTCCGCTATTCTAAAAGGCGGTGCTACTTTATTTTTGGCAACTTTAACTTTAACGCGGTTACCAAACTCCTCTGTACCTTTTTTCAAGGTTTGAATCCGGCGAATATCCAGGCGAACAGAAGCGTAATACTTTAAAGCGTTACCACCTGTCGTGGTTTCTGGGTTGCCATAGGTAACACCAATTTTTTGTCGCAATTGGTTAATAAAAATTACTGTACACCCAGATTTACCAATGTTTCCTGTAATTTTACGTAGAGCCTGACTCATTAACCTTGCTTGAAGACCAACATGGGCATCACCCATATCGCCTTCAATTTCTGCACGGGGAACCAATGCTGCTACTGAGTCCACAACTACAATGTCAACCGCAGCAGACCGGACGAGTTGATCAACAATTTCCAAAGCCGTTTCCCCAGTGTCAGGTTGGGAAATCAGTAAATTTGCCGTATCAACACCTAAAGCCCCAGCGTAAGCAGGGTCAAGGGCGTGTTCAGCATCAACATAGGCAGCAATACCGCCATTTTTCTGCACCTCAGCGAGTGCGTGCAGCGCTACCGTCGTCTTACCAGAACTTTCTGGACCATAGATCTCAATCACCCTTCCCTTAGGTAATCCGCCACCCAATGCCAAATCTAGGGTAAGCGCCCCACTAGAAATGGTCTCTACCTTCATTCGGGTCGCGTCGCCCAAGCGCATAATTGTTCCTTTGCCAAAGGTGCGCTCAATCTGGCTGAGTACCATGTTGAGCGCTTTTTGCTTGCCCGCATTATTATCAGTGGTGATAGCCATTCTTGCCTCTATATATATGGATTTAGGGTTTTAGTTTGGGATTTTGAGTAGAACAGATATACTATTGTGGCATTTTTCGACCGCTATAGCTACGCCATTTATTCAGGGATTCCCCATAACGCTTGTGACGTTCCCCGTGAATATAGGCAAATCCTATACCAGGGGCTTCTAGCTGAGAACAGATATAGTTGCATACTATTGTATTCTGAAATAGCTTCGCGCTGCACAGGCTGGTTAGCCCCTATGTCAAAGCTGAAGCTATAGGAGGCAATTTGTAAACTGGAAAAAATAACTCATTCGTTTGTACGTAGTCCTGAGTCGTCGCATTTTTGAGGACTGAAGTCCTCACTACGAACCCAAAAGTTTACCTATTAGCCGTTTGCTATATAATCCTATTCCTCTTTCCTCCTTTGCTAAACTAAGATGACTCCTTTCCCGGTCAAAAATTACCTAAATCTCTCTAACTCAGATCTCTGTTTCCTCTGCGCCTCTGCGGTTAATTAGAAGGTGTACAGATCGTTGTGTTATAAAAAATTGATAGGCTTTAGTTTTCGACATGTGTAATGACTTCCGATTTTCCTGTCTCTTTCATTCCCGAAACAGCACTCTCAGTAGCCGGATTAACTGACTATATCCGATTTCTCTTAGAACAAGATGAGCAACTGCGGCAAGTGTGGGTGACGGGAGAAGTTTCCAGCGCTCACCATCATCGTAGTGGGTTATTCTTTACGCTGCAAGACCCAGATGGAGTGGCAGGAATTAAGTGTGTCGCTTGGACTAGTCAATTAGCAAAGTTGATGCAAACCCCAACTATGGGGGAGCAGTTGATTATCTTGGGCAGTATTCGGGTTTATCCTCAAAGGGGAGAATATCAGTTGTCAGTTTGGCAAGCTTTGCCGGCTGGTGCTGGTTTGCAGGCGCTACGACACCAACAACTGCGAAACCGCTTAGCCGCTGAGGGGTTGTTTGATCCCCAAAGAAAGCGATCGCTCCCCCCCCATCCCCAAACTATTGCTGTTGTCACCTCATCCACTGCTGCTGCTTGGGGTGATATTCAAAAGACACTCAGGCAAAGGTATCCTGGTATACACGTTTTGTTCTCTCCCGCAACAGTACAAGGTGAGCAAGCGCCAGATTCTATCGTCAATGCGATTCAACGGGTAGAACGAGATGGACGTGCCGAAGTACTCATTTTATCACGAGGAGGCGGTGCAGTTGAGGAATTAGCGTGCTTTAATCATGAAGGGGTGGTGCGAGCAGTTGCTAATTGTTCTATTCCGGTAATTACTGGTATTGGTCATCAACGGGATGAGTCGTTGGTAGATTTAGTGGCTGATGCTTCCGTCCATACTCCCACTGCTGCTGCTGAACTGGTTGTACCGGCGATCGCAGAACTGTATGCTGAGCATCGGCAACGTGTTGAGGCTTTGCATGATGAAATGTATCACCAGTGGGAAACGGCACAAAATCACCTGCAACAAATGCGAAACCGTTTGCGGCGGTTGCGGTTAGATCAGCAAGTTGAACAAGAGATTCGGGCGCTGAGTTGGAAAAATCAGAGGGTCGTGCAAGCAACAACAAGACAATTGCAGCAAGCAACCCAGCATGTAGATGTGTTGCGGCAAAAGTTGGCAACTCTTGACCCTAAAGCTGTGTTGCAGCGGGGTTATGCGGTGGTGAGACAGGAAAATGGCGCGATCGCTCGTTCCGTTGACGAGTTAGCAGTGGGTCAGGAATTGTGGGTGCAGTTGGGTCAGGGTGAGGTTAAAGTGAAAGTTATAATAGTTAAAAAAAATTAGCTTAGAAGGTAAGCATCATGAAAAATTTAGCAGAAATCAAGGCAATTTTAGGTCAAGTAAAGTCATTGATTCGAGAAAAGTATCATATCAGTGAATTAGGTATTTTTGGAGATTATGTAAAAGGAGAAGTCAAAGAAAATAGTCAAGTTAATATCTTGATAGATTATACAGAACCGCCAAGTTTGCTAGAGTTAGTAGATATGGAGTATTATTTAAGTGATTTACTCAATATCAAAGCAGATGTTATTAGTAAAAATGGCTTAAAAGGAAAAAGGAAAGAAAGAATTCTATCCGAAGTTATTTATGTATGACGCAACGGGAAGTTAAAGTTATAAACAAACCACCAAGACACCAAGAATTTTTATGATTAAACCGACCAGTGCTTCTAGTCCTCACTCACCTGATGTGATGCTTGAAAAAGGATGGAATTATGAGGCGAAGGTTGCTGAGGTAGAAAGAATCATCGCTCAAATTGAAGCAGGAAAGTTGGAATTAGAAGAAGTTTTTGACCAATTTGCTACTGCTGTTGAGTATTTGCGGGAGTGCGAAAGTTTTTTGCAAGCCCGACACCAGCAGGTAGATTTGTTGATTGAAACTTTGAATGATGGGTAAGCTGATTTTCAGCTACATTGTATAAGATGAAACCGTCAAATTATTGTAGTGCGGGGTCCTATTGCCCGCCTCCCATATACAAATACTGAACTGGATTTTTCAACGGTAAAAACTTGGAAAACTAATGCCAGAAATTAGCCGCTTTTTCGGAATCATCATCACAATGTACTATAACGACCACCCACCACCACACTTTCATGTACGATATAACCAACAAAAAGCCATAATCAGTATTGAAACGCTGGAAATTCTGGAAGGTTCACTTAGTTATAGAGCTTTTAAACTGGTATCAGAATGGGCAATATTACATCAAACTGAATTGATGGAAAATTGGGAACTAGCTAGAGACAATCAAAGTTTAAACAAAGTCTTGCCATTGGAGTAGTAAAATATGTTAAAAGATATTGTCGCAGCAGAACCAAGAGAAAATTACCAACTATATATCCGCTTTGAAGATGGTGTTGAGGGAGTAGTTGATATTAGCACCCTAATCAAATTCACAGGTGTTTTTGAGCCGTTACAAGACAAAAAATACTTTGGGATGGTTGAAGTAAACCATGAATTCGGCACAATCCAATGGCGATCTGGAGCCGACCTTGACCCAGATGTTCTCTATGCACTCATCAGCAATCAGCCTATTCCCCACTATCAGTTAAGTCGTATTGTCTAGTACAACGTGAGGGGTAAAAGGTCGGAGTTTTAAGAACGAGGGTTGAAGATGAGTGATTTACTAACTCGAAAGGTTCGGAATGACTTTGACCGAATCGCATCATTTGAGCAAGTAGAAGCAACATGAACTGGATTCTTCGACTATCTAGAAATAGACACATCAAACTGACGCCGGAAGCAATAGAAGCAGCGAGAGAACACACTCGCACGGACAAGTATCTTACGCGATCGCAAGCACAACAAATTTATACCAGAACACTCACAGGAGCAAAGATCAGGAAGCACTTGTTCTGGCGATATTCAGTTGTCTGGGAAAAGTCTCAGGTAACAACATAACTTTACGCTGAGCGACTCACTCCATTTTTATCAGGAATTTTTTCGTCTATAACTGTATGATTCAGTGGCAGGATCACAGTAAAAGTTGTACCCTCATCTACTTCACTTTCTACGGTGATTTGACCTCCGTGTAATTCTACGGCATTTTTGACAATAGTTAACCCGAGTCCGGTTCCTGGAAGATTGCCTGTATTACTACATCTAAAAAAGGAGGTAAATAGCTGTGCTTGTTCTTCTTTTGGAATGCCAATACCTTCGTCTTGAATCCGGAAAATAACTTTCTCAAGGTCACAAATCAGGGCAAATTCAATGTCGCCTCCTTGAGGTGAATACTTAATAGCGTTTGAAAGTAAATTCGTGAGGATATGTCGCAGTAGTTTTTCATCCATTAAGGGCAGATTTTTTGTTGTGGCATTGTAGGAACAATGACTAACAAAGTGAAGATTATACCTCTCACCAGCACTCATCTGTAACTGTTCTACTAACTCCCAGCAGAAGTTGACTAGAGCGAGGGGGGCAGGCTTGAACTGTAATTTTCCTGCTTGGACTCTACCAGCAAGAAGAACATCTTCTATCACCTGATCTAGTTGTTTGACGCTGGATTTAATTTGCCCGAAATGTCGTTGCTTGGTTTCTTCTGATAATTTATGGTGATGATTTTTTAAAAATTCACAAGATAGAAGAATACTAGTCAGTGGTGTACGAAACTCGTGGGAGGCAATGGCAATAAATTGGGACTTGATTTCACTCATTTGTCTTTCTTTTTCTAGAGCCAAACGTGTTTCTTCTGCTTGTTGGTGTAGCATTTCTAACGCCGTTAGTCTTGCTGTGAGTTCTAGCTGCAAGTGGGTGTTACTGGCTTTGAGCTCATTTTCTTGCTGAGTTAAATGAGAGATGATCTGACTCAGGAATTTAGACAAGCTGGCAATTTCATCTTTTCTTAGCAAAGTAGGGATTTTAACTTGTTTAATGTTCCAGTTCAATATCTCCTGCTGCAACTGCCATACGGTTGTAAAAGCCAAATCCGTTTTCTGCCGTAATTCTGCCAGCAACTGTCTAACATAGAGTTTGACCTGTTCATTGGTGGTGTGACTGAAAATCAAACTTGCTAGTATTGATAGAACAAAAGCAATACTACTAATTGTCAATCCCAAGCGGGTTCTGAAGCTATCGTAAGGATTGCGTTTGGTAGTAAAGCGACGTGAAAACCTAAAGATGGGGGCCACTCCAAAACTTTCCTGTTTTACACCGACTGACTCTTGCACCCGCCTGATATCCCGCCGGAGAATAAATTCTCTGGGATTTACAGCGTGGTGCGAGATTTGCACAGACTTGGTTAAAACCTCAAGCACGTACACATTTCTTAAGTTTACTCACACTTTTGTCATCTGAATGTTCAACTTGCCATCTTCATCTCCGATTAGTGCCCCTATACTAGCGGTAGCGATCAAGGTGAGGCATTACATGGAAATTTGTAGCGCAGAAGACGGTTGTTTGTGGCGATTGTGATAATTAAAGAAGGAGTCAGGAGTCAGGAGTCAGGAGTCAGGAGTCAGGAGTTAGGGGTTAGGAATTATGAGTCAGGAGTCAGGAGTCAGGAGTTAGGAGTCAGGAGTCAGGAGTTAGGAGTTAGGAATTAGGAGTCAGGAGTTAGGGGTTAGGAATTATGAGTTAGAAGCTTTTGTGCAGGTGGAATACTAGAAGGTTTGAAATGTTTTGGGTTCTTAAAATGATCAGTTATCTTAAAGGCATTGTCGCTGCTATCCAGAAAAATAGCGGGAATCGTTATATTCTCACTGTCGAGGTCAATGGATTGGGGTATGATTTGCAAATTCCCGCAAGACTGGCGCAGCAATTGCCAAATTCAGGAGATGAAGTCCAAGTTTTTACTCATTACCAAATTCGAGAAGAGGTCCCATTGCTTTATGGCTTTGGTTCCCCAGGAGAACGAGATGTATTTCGCCACTTGTTGAGTGTTAGTGGTATTGGTGCGGCTTTGGCGATCGCTTTGTTGGACACTTTAGAACTACCAGACCTAGTCCAAGCAATTATCGCTGCCAATACCCAATTATTAATTCAAACCCCTGGTGTTGGCAAGAAAACCGCCGAACGCCTCTGTTTAGAACTGAAAAGTAAGTTGATAGAGTGGCGTAAGACAGCAGGATTTTTTGTGGCGACAGGTGGTCCAGCATCTGGAATTCTCGAAGAGGTCCAAATGACCCTCTTAGCATTGGGGTATACAGCTAGTGAGGTTAGTCATGCCCTGCATGTAGTAAGTGAAGACATTGGACTGTCCAAAGACGCCAATGTCGAAGATTGGATTAAACAGGCAATAACTCACCTCACGACCGAGTCAATCGCCAAAACAGACTAGCACTGCTTTCAAACAGGCAAAAGCCTCGATATATAATTCTTTTGACTTTTGACTTCCACGCAGCGGTACTAGGTTGGGTAGATATTCAGCCAACTACTGCAAACCCACCCATATACTTCCTTCTTCTACACGGGTTGGAAAAACGGGCAATACCTTTTCTGTGGAAACCATACCCAGAACCTTCCCGATACCAGGAGGCCAGGGACTCCATTCCTTGACATTACCACTGGAAAGGTCAAAGGCACTGCGGTGAAAAGGACAGACAATAGCCCCATCGTCTGTCACTTTGCCCTTCTGCAAGGGTAGCCGCAAGTGCGGACAAGAATTCTCCACCGCATAGATTTGGTTATTATGGTGAAGTAGTAGGATGGTGTGTTGATCGACCTTCACGACCTTTCGCTCATTAGGCGGCAATTCATCTTGGGAAAGAACCTTAATCCAGTTCATAAATACCTCACGCTGATTTCTTCAGGACTGTTGCTTGATGGAAGGTCTCAGAATTTTATGCGCTTTTGGCGACCAAAAAGAAGATTAATTACATAATTTCACAAGTTTGTGACTTTATAGCAGAAGTCAGGAGCCAGAATACAGGAGTCAGAATTGTTAAAGAATTAGGAGATAACACTCCACCGTTTAATAAGAGTGAAGACAGATACCAAAGTTGGTAACTCCTGACTCCTGACTCCTGACTCACAAACTTTGTGATCTACTGAAACTTACAGTACGCCTTTGGGAAAACTAAATCCAGAGGCTATTAAGATTTAGTGGTATGGTGACAAATTTAGTAAGTATTCCTGGATATGAAATCAACGAAGAACTTTACAATGGTTCTAGAACCGTGGTCTATGGAGGGTATCGAGAGGTTGATTCATTACCTGTAGTGATTAAATTACTGAAAAATTCTTATCCCAGTTTCAGCGAGCTGGTGCAATTCCGCAATCAGTACACTATCGCGAAAAATCTTAACTCACCCCTAATTATCCAAACCTATAGCCTAGAACCATACCAAAATAGTTACGCGTTGGTCATGGAAAATTTTGGGGGAATTTCTTTAAAAGATTATTTCATCTGTGCAGAAACATTACAGGCAAAGTCTCTACAAAGGTTTTTGCTTATAGCGATCGCCCTCTGCAACGCCTTAGATATACTGTATCGCTATCGCATTATTCATAAAGATATTAAACCGAGCAATATTTTAATTAATCCCCAGACAAAAGAAGTTAAATTAATTGACTTTAGTATTGCATCTCTACTACCACGAGAAACACAAACATTAATGAGTTCCAATGTGTTAGAAGGCACATTAGCTTACATTTCACCAGAACAAACTGGCCGCATGAATCGGGGGCTAGATTACCGGAGTGACTTCTATTCATTAGGAGTCAGTTTTTATGAGTTACTGACCGGACAACTGCCATTTCAAGCTGGGGATGCAATGGAATTAATTCATAGTCATATTGCCCAACAGCCTCCGAGTTTACAACAGTTAAATCCAGAGATTCCCGCAAGTGTGTCAGACATAGTCATGAAGCTGATGGCGAAGAATGCTGAACAACGCTATCAGAGTGCATTGGGACTGAAATATGATTTAGAAATTTGTCTCAATCAATTAAAAGCAACAAGTAAGATTGAAACCTTTGAGATTGGGCAGAGGGACGTGTGCGATCGCTTTCTGATTCCAGAAAAATTATATGGTAGAGAAGTAGAGGTTCAGAAACTATTAGCAGGCTTTGAACGGGTTGCACGGGGAAACAGTGAAATAATGTTAGTCGCTGGTTTTTCCGGTATTGGTAAAACTGCTGTAATCAACGAAGTACATAAACCTATTGTTAGGCAACGTGGTTATTTTATCAAGGGCAAATATGACCAGTTTAATCGCAATATTCCTTTTTCTGCTTTTGTGCAAGCCTTCCGGGATTTGATGGCCCAACTGCTGAGCGAAAATGATAGCAATTTGCAGCAGTGGAAGGAAAAAATCATCACAGCTTTGGGTGAAAATGCCCAAGTTATTATTGAGGTCATCCCAGAACTAGAACGAATTATTGGTTCTCAACCCTTGGCTGTACAACTAACCGGGATAGCAGCCCAAAACCGCTTCAATCTGCTGTTAGAGAAATTTATTCAAGTTTTCACCACACAAGAACATCCCTTAGTGATTTTTTTAGATGACTTGCAGTGGGCAGATTCAGCATCACTGAAGCTGATGCAGTTGCTCATGGATCAATCCCAGGTAGGCTACCTGTTGCTCCTTGGGGCATACCGAGATAATGAAGTTTTCCCAGCACATCCGTTAATGTTGACATTAAATGAGATCACCGATGCAGGAAAAACAATTAGTACTATCATACTCAGTCCACTGTCTCAGGTCAGTGTAAATCAGTTCGTAGCAGATACCCTTAATTGTCAACCAGAACTAGCACAGCCATTGACGCAACTGGTGTATCAAAAAACCAAGGGGAATCCCTTCTTCACCACCCAGTTTCTCAAGGCACTCCATGAGGATAATTATATTCAATTCAATTTTCAAATCGGGCATTGGCAGTGTGATATTGCCCAAGTCAAGCAACTGGCACTGACAGATGACGTGGTAGAGTTTATGGCACAACAGTTGCAGAAACTCAACGCAGCAACTCAGGAAGTTTTGAAACTGGCGGCTTGTATTGGTAATCAATTTGATTTGGCAACTTTAGCAATTGTTTCGGAACAATCCGAAGGTGAAACCGCTGCCACATTGTGGCAAGCATTACAGGAAGAATTGATTTTGCCACAGAACGAAGTTTATAAGTTTTATGTAGAGGGTAATAGTTCACTGTTGACTGTTAACAGTCAACAGTCAGCAAATTACCAATTTTTGCATGACCGTGTCCAACAAGCTGCCTACTCACTAATTCCTGAAGAACACAAACAGACAACTCATGTCAAAATTGGTCGCCTACTGTGGCAAAATACCCTAGAAGCTGAACTAGAGCAGCAAATTTTTGGCATTGCCAATCAGCTAAATAATGGAATTGAACAATTCCATGAACCTAGAGAACGCCATGAACTCGCCCGCTTAAATCTCATTGCTGGCAAAAAGGCAAAAGCCTCAACGGCATACAGTTCAGCCATTGCTTATCTGAAAATAGGTATCCATCTGCTACCATCAGACTCTTGGCTATGTGACTACAATTTCACCATTGACTTGTATAGCGAAGCAACCGAAGCTAGTTATCTGTGTGGCGAACTTGAGTCAATGGAATATTTTGCCCAAGAGATTTTACAACACGCAAAAGCTCTCACTGACACAGCCAAAGTGTATGAAGTAAAAATTGAAGCTAACACAGTCCAGGGAAAATTATTGACAGCTATCGATACAGCCATGGAATTTTTGCAGCCCATTGGCATTGAGTTTCCAAAAGAACCAACGGCTGAGGATTTTGTTCTCGCTTTGCAAGAGACTCAAGCAAGCTTGAGTGGCAAAACAGTTGTTGAACTAGCTGATTTGCCAGAGATGCAGAATCCGGAATTACGTGCAGCCTTTCGTGTCTTAATCCAGGTAAATACTCCTGCTTATATGGCAAAACCTGAACTCCATCAGTTGCTGGTACTCAAGGAAGTTTGTTTTTGTGTAAAACACGGAAATATTTCCGCCTCTGCCTTCTCTTACTCAGGGTATGGACTTATACTTTGCGGTCAGGTAGACAGTATCTCAACAGGTTATGAATTTGGTCAGTTAGCGTTACAACTGCTGTCCAAGTTTCCAGATAAGGAATACGAAGCAAAAGTCCTGTTCATTATTCATAGTTTTATTACCCACTGGAAAGAACCTCTAGCAGAAACCCTCAAGCCATTGCGACAAGCCTATACCAGTGGGTTAGATACCGGGTATTTGGCACTTGCTGGTTATGCTACCGGAATGTATTGCTTGCACGCTTACATGTCCGGTCAAGAATTAACCAAACTAGCTCATGAAATCGTGATTTATGGGGCAGCGCTAGAAAAATTAAACCAACAAAGTGCAATTAATTACAATAAGATGCACCACCAACTGGTCTCGAATTTAATTGAGCCAAAAACCACTCCTTGGGAATTAGTTGGCACAGCTTACGATGAAAAGTCAATGGTGGCGTTATACGAACGAACTAATGATTGTACTGGCTTATGGCAGTTATTTGTAAATAAATTGATCCTTTGTTATCTGTTTCAAGCACTGGATTTGGCAGTGGAATATGCTCTCAAAGCAAAACAATATTCCAGTTCAGGATATGCTATGGTGACTATCTCAGTGTTTAATTTTTATGATTCGCTGCTGCAACTGGCTTTATTTCCTACATCCTCAGCCGAAAAACAACTCTTAATTTTACAGCAGGTCGCAGAAAATCAGGAAACCATGCAAAAGTGGGCAAATTATGCACCCATGAATTATCTGCATCGATTCCAGTTGGTGGAGGCAGAAAAGTGTCGCCTTTTAGCACAAAAAGGAGCCGCAATTGAACTTTACGATCGCGCCATTTCTGGAGCTAGAGAAAATGGCTACATCCAAGAAGCAGGGCTTAGCAATGAACTGGCAGCCAAATTCCACCTCCACTGGGGTGAAGAAAAACTTGCCCAAGCATACATGGAAGAAGCTTACTACTGCTATGCCCGTTGGGGAGCCAAAACCAAAGTAGAAGACTTAGAAAAACGCTATCCAGAACTTCTGCAACTCATTATACAACAGAAAACCGTCAAGCTCAATCTACGGGAAACACTGAATAGTAGTGTAACATTTGGTGCATCTATCCACTCCTCAACTCAGATCTCAAGTCCCTCCTGCAATAACAATTTGCTGCTGGACTTTGGGGCTATTTTTAAAGCCTCCCAAGCAATCTCTACGACAATTGAGTTAAATGAACTCATCAAGATCCTAACTCAGATTATTCTGGAAAATGCTGGAGCTGATCGTTGTGCCTTAATTCTATTTCAGGATGGGTCATGGCAAGTCCGAGCGATTACGACCCCAGAAAGGACTATGTTGCAAATAGCGCCTCTAGAGAATCATCCTGATGTTCCAGTGAACCTAATCCAGTATGTGAAAAATACTCTAGAAACAGTTGTCATTGATGATCTCAAAACTCATTTGCCTGTGATTGGGGAATATATGCGCCAGCATCAACCCAAGAGTGTACTTTGTATGCCCATTCGCAATCAAGGGCAGCTAGCGGGGATTTTATACTTAGAAAATCAGGTAACAATGGGTGCATTTGTGGGCGATCGCCTAGATGTACTACAGTTATTAACCACCCAAGCGGCGATTTCTCTCGAAAATGCCCTACTTTACAACACCCTAGAGCAAAAAGTAGAGCAGCGCACCCAAGAACTCCACAACAAAAATCAGCAATTGTCCCATACTCTCCGAGAATTACAACACACCCAAGCTCAATTGATTCAAGCTGAAAAAATGTCGAGTTTAGGGCAAATGGTTGCTGGGATTGCTCATGAAATTAATAACCCAATTACTTTTATTTACGGTAATATTAACCATCTCAAAAACTATTTCCAGGACTTACTAGACGGTATTAGTATTTATCAGCAGCAATATCCACAACAAACTACCGAAGTTCAAGCTTATTACCAGGATAGGGATTTAGATTACGTCATCAACGACTTACCAAAGTTACTCGATTCGATGCAAGAGGGTAGTAGACGCATTCAGAATATCGTCTTATCACTACGGAATTTTGCCCGCCTTGATGAAGCAGATATCAAATCGGTAAATATTCATGAAGGTATTGAAAATACACTGTTAATTC
Organism: uncultured cyanobacterium; assembly: GCA_903903925.1. Classification (GTDB taxonomy): domain Bacteria; phylum Cyanobacteriota; class Cyanobacteriia; order Cyanobacteriales; family Nostocaceae; genus Stigonema. The sequence continues at coordinate 39,635 of CAIVAU010000119.1, read as the reverse complement.
TGCAATATCGACTCAGTGAAATTGAAATTATCAAAAACTATAGTGATCTTCCACCAGTCAGTTGTCACGCCAAACAAATCAATCAGGTCATCATGAATATCTTAAATAACGCCATTGATGCATTAAATGAGCCAGAAATCACAACTCCTACTATTAAAATTCGTACTGAACTAAGCAATTCTCTTACCACACCCAGTGTGAGCATTCGCATTGCTGATAATGGGACTGGAATCCCTGAGGAATTCCAAAAAAGAGTATTTGATCCCTTCTTCACCACCAAACCTATTGGTAAAGGAAAGGGATTAGGACTGGCAGTAGCTTACTCCATTATTTCAACTCATGGCGGACAAATTAACGTCGTTTCTAAATTAGGACTTGGTACAGAGTTTGAGATTATCCTACCAGTCGAAGGATGAAACGCGCTGACGGGTGCATCCCATTTTTGAAAATTCGTAGTGCGAGCCGGAAAGCTCGCTTATAATACACTACTGATCGTCTTTCTGCAAAACTGGGATGCTCCCCGCGCTGACCGCCCTGCAGGAAGTAAAAAGTAAAAAGTAAAAATCAGTATTTTCTCTATTTACTCTACAAACAAATAATAGATAAGACTATAAAGTAAGCTCTTTAATTATAGTTAATAATTAAGCTACACAAATCAAAGATATGTTCTTCCATCAACATGTTCTAGTACCTATCTTACTAAACCTAGATAAAATTTATTGTGTCTTTGCAATATTTTACTATATACTATACGGCATTCATCTTACTAAATTAAGACTCAAAGAAATAGAAAGACAAAAAGAAGATGCTAAAATTCCGAGAATCTATGTTCACAGCCATAAGCGTAAAGATCATAAAAATAGAACATATTTGGTAAAAGGTTACTATCGACGTAAAACTAGGTGAATTTTGGCTCGATCTTCCACTCATTCTAACTCCTAACTCCTTACATCCGAAGCTGTCGAACAAGTTCAAGAATTTGTTGGTAATACTGCGTATTTCCTTCTTGATGATAGAGGTCAGCAGCTTTCTGGAAATCTACAATTGCTTGTTCATAATCGCCTAAATGACTATAAATATTAGCTCGAACGATATATGCTGAAGCCGATTGTGGCTGTTGGCGCAAAGCTTGATTCAAATCTGACAGCGCTGGGAGAAAATTCTCTAATAAAGAATGGCTACGACCCCGGTTATACCAGTCTTTAGTAAAGCTAGGGTCAAGGGCAATTGCCCGATCATAATCCTTAATTGCGCTTTGATAATTTTGAAGGGCATAGTGAGCATTACCACGATCGCTATAGATTGCAGCAGACTTGGGATTAATCCGCAAAGCTTGGGTGTAATCTTCAATTGCGCCTTTATAGTCTCCTAAAGCGTAGCGGATGGAACCTCGGTTATAGTAAGCTTCCATAAAATTAGGATTTAGCGCTAACGCTAGGTTATAATCTGCCATTGCACCCTCGTTGTCTCCTAGAAAGCGACGGGCATTGCCTCTGTTGCAGTATGCTTGAGCAAAGCTAGGATCTCTTTGTATTGCTTGATTATTATCTGCAATTGCTTCTAAAAAATCTTTGTTAGCTTCATGGGCAATTGCTCGACCATAGTAAGCTTCGGCTAAATTAGAATTGATTTGCAATGCCAAGTTATAATCTGCAATTGCTCCTTGATAGTCTCCTAGGTGGCGACGAATCGCACCGCGATCGCAATACCCTTGAGCAAGATGAGGATGAAGTTGCAGTAATTGATTACAATCTGCAATTGCTCTGGTATAATCTCCTAGTTGGCGACGTGCATTAGCCCGAAAGCCGTAAACTAAAGCTAAGTATGGATTAAGCTGCAATGCTTGGTCATAATCCGCGATCGCTGCTTGGTAGTCTCCTAAATCGGCACGGATAAAACCCCGTTGGTAGTATGCTTGCTCATCTTCAGGATTAAGTTGTATTGCTTGATTGAAGTCGGCGATCGCATCAAGATAGTCTTTAAGGTAGGAATGGACAAGACCTCGATTGTAGTAGGCGATAGCAAAACTGGGGTTAATCTCAATAGTCCGGGTGTAATCTGCGATCGCTTCCTCATAGTCTCCAAGAGCATAGTGGGCATTACCTCGGTTGTGGTACGCCTCAAGCAAGTTAGGATCTAGCTGCAACGCCTGGTTATAATCGGCGATCGCTCCTTCAGGATTCCCCAAAATGTGGCGAACATTGCCCCGATTACAGTAAACTCTGGCTAAATTGGGATTTAACTGCAAGGCTTGGTTAAAATCTTCAATTGCTCCGTGATAATCCCCTTGATCGCAACGAACTAGACCTTGGCGATCGTAGGCATTAGCAAGAGCAAAATTTATATAAGCAGATAACTCCGGATTAATCTGGATTGCTTGCTGATAATCTCTAATAGCTGCGTGAAAATTTCCTACAGCAAAATAGGCACTACCCCTGCTTTGGTACGATTCTACAAGGTTGGGATTAATTTGCAAAGCTTGATTGTGATCTGTAATGGCTCCTTGATAATCTTCTAAAGAATAACGAGCATTAGCCCGGTTGCAATAGGCTTCAGCGAAATTGGGAGTTATTCGCACTGCCTGATTAAAGTCTTCTATCGCGGCTTGATAATCCTTCAGTTCATCACTAAAAATAGTACCTCGGTTATAGTAGGCTTCCCCATAATTAGGATTTAGTCTGATTGCCTGAGTGTAATCTTCTATCGCTCCCTGATAGTCTCCTTGGAAATTTTTGTTTAACCCTTGGTTAAAAAATTCTTCGGCATTCATCTTAATTTGTTTTTGTTTAAGTATTTGTAGTTACCGATCATGGAAACTCACAATACTTCTAACACAAGTGTTCTTCTTTTTACTTTTTACTTTTGCCTTATTGTACTAGAAAATGTGCCATCACCACCTCGAATTGGTGCTAACAACTTATCAACCCACTGTTGATCGGTGTCACTCAATGCAGGAGGCGGGATCGGTTCTTGATAGTCGATGCGTTGGTTATATCCAGCCCGTTCACATACACCATCAACTATCGTCTGCAAATCAACGGTCAATTCCTCATCTTCTGGCTTAAGCGGTAAGGGAAAAGTCGGAATTGGTTCGGGCAAATTGAAGCCATACAAATCTGCTTTGGGGCGTTGTGAACTTCGACTAACCACAATCCGATAGTCTGTTGACTGCACCTGACCCATCATGGTCATCGCTAAATTACCACGCAGTAAGTCAATTTCAATCAGATGGGAAAGACTACCTAAAATCAGCCCTCGTTTCTTTTCGTAGGTTGTTCTACCCTTGCCTTTTTGCTTATTTTTAGGTGATAATATTTCAATTACGGTAATCACAGCATCACTACCTAGTTCTCGGACTTCCAAATACCGGTCTTTCACGGTTATGGGCATAGGTAACGTGATTGATTGCGGACGCTTCTGAGTCAGGGTAGACCCCTTATCTGGCTGAAATTCTTCAGTGGCTGGATGAGATAAATTGGCACTCAGAACTGTCGCATCGGGAATACCGACTAAAACTTCGTCCTCATTATGATCCTGGTAGATCCGAGTTTCAACTTCGATATAATAATTTGGGCGCAGATGAGGTGCAAGTGTATCGGCGATCGCCACCAAAAGCCTAGTATGGAATGACGACCAGAAAGCTGGATGTTCGAGATAGGGATTCATGCCTGGAAATGGTGATGGCATCCTTTCACCTCTGATCGCGTTTCTTCTAGTATACTGGACAGATGATTAAGGTAGGCGGGTAAAGCTAGGCTGGACTAGATAGCTATAAACCAACCTCGAAACTTGACTAATAAAAGCCTTTGCTCTGAGATCATCGAAAGGTCTTTTCACAAAAATTCCTGCCAAGTAACGCTTACCGGCTGGCAACTCAATGATACCTGCATCTCCAAGAAGAACCCCAAGAGTCCCTGTTTTGTGTGCAAATATAGCATCTTTCCCAAGACCAGCTTGCAACAAACTTTTGTTTTCTACATGACGCATGATATCCAAAACCTTAGAGTGGCTTGTATTACTCAGCAACTTATTATTAGCAATTAAGACTGAAAGTCTCACCAAGTCTTTAGCACTTGTCGTATTAGTTCCCTTAAAGTCTCCTAATAAATGCCGAATTGTCGTATTTTGCAGTCCCCAACTGCGAAACTGCTGATTTAACATATTCTTACCACCTAAACGGTCAATAATCATATTAGTAGCAGTATTATCACTGATAGTAATCATTTTAGTGGCAGTTTCTAAAACACTCAGTTTGGTTCCTACAGGTTTGTTTTGCAATACTCCTGAACCTTCAGCTTCAGCTTTTAAATCACCCCGCAGCACTAAAGTGTCACTCAGCTTGACTCTACCAGAATCTATCGCCTGAAACAAAGCAATCAGAATAGGAAACTTAATGGTGCTAGCAGCAGGAAAAACCTTTTCACCATAGATGTCTAAATAATTACCTGTCTCCAAATCTAGGAAAAACATTCCTGGCGAGAGAAAGGTGTAGTGAGTCATCAATGTTTTAATTTGAGAGTTTAACTGCAACATTTCCTTACCTAAGGATACAATCCCAGCAAAGGTCGAAATATCCCCGATTTGGACGGGAATCTGCTCTTCACCAAACTGGGTGTTTGAACTTAAAGCTGGCGAACTGTTAACAGCTACGCGATCAATCGATGAGAATTTTACAACCCAATGAGAGGCAGAATCTCCTCTAAACAGTAAGTTTTTGGCGTCAATGGTGTAACCAGGTGCTAATTCAATGACCAATCGTGTCGTATTGGAGTCAAGCTTTCCAACCCGAATTTCCTTAACTGCTGACTTAAAACTTTCATGGATTGTATTATCTTCTACATGCGTTCCTGGTAGATCAATGACAAGTCTCGTTGGGTTATTAATCAAAAAAGCCCTCGGTTGAACTCCAGAATCAGTGGTTAAGTCTAGCTGATTTTGAGCAGGATCAAAATGCCAAGATTCCAAGGTAGCAGCTTTTGCTGGTGAAGATAGCAGCACAATACTGATAACGCTCAGTAAGAAAAAGCGTAATCTCATCGTTGTTATTTTAAAGGACAGTAGAATCCACATGCACAGATTTTCCGGCTTTATCTTATCTTGTCCGGAAGAAATTACAAAAGAAGGGACTGGGGACTGGGTAGGATCTGGCCCAATCGCCAGTTCCCAATCCCCTGCTCCCTCTTAAAGTTTCTGGTAATAATTGCGAGAAGATAGCAATTAAATAATTTTACAGATAATTGCATTTTTTGTAAAACTACTGAAAATTTGTTTTGCTTTCAGCTTAATTGTTGTAGCTGTTGGCAGATTTAGCCTTGGATGTTGCCTTGGGAGGGGATAAACTGCTATTTCCCTTCTGGCAAGCTTTCCTTTGTACATCCACCGAATAATCAAGAGGATCTAAATAAGTAATAATATTTAGACAAGCTCTAGTGTAAGGTATTAAAAATCACTTTGTTTTTACTTTTGTCAGTTAAAATCCTACCGAATTAGTTTACTATTTTTTGCAAAAATTTAGTAAAAAAATTTCCTTATTGAATAATACTAGCAATCATGTATCATGATGAATGAAATAACCATACAAAATTATTGCAAAAAATTTGCAAGTTAAACCTTGAGAAAGCCCTGCTATTCAAGAAAAGATTGGCTGGGATTTGTTCTTTTGTTGAAAAATACTATTGAGATAAGGAATCAAAAAGTGGCTTTTTTAAGAAGATTCCAGCTGAGGCGCTGGCAGGTTTTGTTATCGCTGTGTCTGAGTGCGATGCTGTTGGTTGTGGCGCTACCTGCCCATGGGAGTTCGACCCCCCAACAGGATGTGCAGCGTCAAGATGCCTATATTGAACAGGCAATTACCAAAGCTGAGGCAAAAGACTTAAGAGCAGCAGGTTCAGCGTTCCAGAAATTTCGAGATGACTGGTTTGACATTGAAGATGGGGTGAAAAAGACCTCCCGCCAAGCATACAAAGATATTGAAGAGGCGATGGGTGAGGTCAAGTTTGCTTTGTCACAAGAACCTCCTGAACAGTCGCAACTGGTAAAATCCCTTAAGGGTTTACACGCAATCAACCAGAAGTTTGTGACTGGTGGATTTAACAGCACGACAGCACAAACGAACCCGACCACAAGTGGTACAGGTAAGGTAACAATCAAAAGCCTGATTGAACGGCTAGACCGTGCCGAGGCTGCAATTGGCAAGAGTGACACTGCAACAGCTACTCAGGAAATTAAGGGTTTTCAAAGCGACTGGCTAGAGGTTGAGGGAGTTGTTGCTGCCAAATCCAAACAGGCTTATGTGGATATTGAAAACAATATGGCAAAAGCCTACGGATTGGTGAAATCTAACGATGCAGCAGGAGCGAAAAATACGATCGCCCAACTAAGACTTGACCTACAACCCTATGCTGCTGACACTCTGCGTTACAACCTCCTAGATGCAGCACTGATTTTGCTGCGAGAGGGAATGGAAGCGTTGCTGGTAGTGGTGGCGCTCTTAGCCTTCCTGAATAAGAGCGATAATGGAGCCTATAGTCGCTGGATCTGGATCGGATCTGGTGTGGGGATTCTCGCTTCAGTTGCGGCTGCTTTTATCTTACAGGCAATCTTCTCTGAGATTTCCGCTGGTAGCAGTCGGGAACTGATTGAAGGCTTTGTTGGTTTATTTGCTGCTTCCATGCTATTCTACGTCAGCTACTGGCTACACAGCAAGTCATCCTTAGGGGCATGGCAAGGCTACATTAACAAACAAATGACCTCTGCCTTAGCAACGAACAGTGTGCTGTCTTTAGCACTGCTGGCTTTTTTAGCAGTGTTTCGAGAAGGAGCAGAAACTGTTTTATTCTACATTGGTATTGCCCCCTCAATTAGCACCACTGACTTAGTCGCCGGGTTTGGATTAGGTACCCTGATGTTGGGGGCGATCGCCACCCTGATGTTAGGTGTAGGATTGACAATTCCGCTCAAACCCTTCTTTCTAGTCACCAGTCTCTTAATTTACTACTTAGGCTTTAAGTTTATCGGCAGTGGCATTCACTCACTGCAAGTTGCTGGAGTTCTCCCCTCCCACACTGGCAGCTTTTTACCCAGTTGGGAACCTCTAGGCTTGTTCCCCACCTGGGAAACCACCCTACCCCAACTAGTCATTCTACTCGTAGCCGTAGTTATAGTCCTCTACAGCCGCATCCAATCCACACGTCAGTCTGCGTAAGTTTTTCCTACTCCCTGCTCCCTGCTCCCTGCTCCCTGCTCCCTCTTCAAAAATCTTTTTGGCAGCGGTCGCTTTGCTCGGTACAATAGTCATCAAAGCCCGGACAAAACTTGACTCATGACTCCTTCTCAAGAAGTAGACACTTCAATTCCATCTGATATTGATCTGGAAGGGTACGGTAAGCCAGAAAAAGACCCTCTTGATGAGTTGCCTGGTGAGATCGAAATGTCCCTTTTCGATCACCTAGAGGAGTTGCGACGACGGATTTTTTATGCTCTGATTGCCGTAGTCCTGGGCGTTATTGGCTGCTTCATTATCGTCAAACCGATAGTCCAGTTGCTGGAAGTGCCAGCGCAGGGAGTAAAATTCCTCCAACTTGCTCCCGGAGAATATTTCTTTGTCTCCCTCAAAGTTGCAGGCTATAGTGGGTTGGTGGTTTCCAGTCCCTTCATACTTTACCAAATTATCCAGTTCGTTCTTCCAGGACTGACCCGCCGCGAACGCCGCCTGCTTGGCCCTGTGGTTTTGGGGTCCACTATTTTGTTTGCGGTGGGTATAGTATTTGCCTACTTGCTATTAGTACCCGCTGCTTTAAAATTCTTCATTAACTATGGTGAAGGCGTAGTAGAGCAACTGTGGTCAATTGACAAATATTTTGAATTTGTGTTGGTGCTGCTATTTAGTACTGGGTTAGCATTTCAAATTCCCATCATCCAACTACTACTTGGTGCTTTGGGAATTGTCTCAGCAGAAATAATGCTTTCTGGTTGGCGCTACATCATTGTTGGATCAGTGGTTTTGGGAGCAATTATCACACCTTCTACAGACCCACTCACCCAAAGTCTTTTAGCGGGGGCAGTATTGGGATTATACTTTTGTGGTATCGGTCTAGTTAAATTAATCGGCAAGTGAGCAGCAACAAAATTTTATAATATCTCCTGATTCTCTGAGATCTCAGCGCCTCTGTTGGCTCAGATCATCAGCTACTCTATCAACCATTCCACTGCACGTTCGCCCAAATCTAAAGGAATACTGACAGCTTTGCCCAGTCGAGGGCGTTCCCTTGTTTGATGAATAAACGTTTGTACCTGCGTGGTCCCACCCATAGCATTAAGATAATTAGCGACACTATGGAGATGCTCTTGGTACTCTGCCTCACTCAAAGGGAAAGAGGCTTGCTCTAGATATTTCCACATGACTTGGAGAAATATCTTGCCCTGTGTCCGGCGTAACTGAACATCGTATGAGCGCCCCCACTTATCAAGCAACAGTTGATGTAATTCCTGTCCTGTCATGGCTTTTCTCAACTATATTTTACATTTAGTTATGATGTTAAGTTCCGTTACTCAAGTATGATAAGGATATAAAGAAATGTAATGCTCCTAGAATGGATGCTAGAAATATCTTTGAAGAGGGAATTCTCGCATCGTTAGGGTCTGAGTATCAATAGACATGAGCTTCTTAATTATGAGAACTCTAGTCGAAATTGTTAACAAAATACACAAACAACGCTTGGAATATGGCTCAATTTTCTGAATCAGTGGACGTACCCGATATGGGGCGGCGTCAATTCATGAATCTTCTCACTTTTGGAACTGTAACCGGAGTTGCTCTGGGAGCATTGTATCCCGTTGTCAAGTATTTTATTCCGCCAGTAAGTGGTGCCAGTGGTGGCGGGACAACGGCAAAAGATGAGCTAGGTAACGATGTTAGCTTAAGCAAGTTTTTAGAAAGTCATAATACGGGAGATCACGTTCTAGCTCAGGGACTAAAGGGTGACCCAACCTATATTGTGGTAGAAAGCAAAGAGGCGATTAGTGATTACGGTATTAACGCCGTCTGCACTCACCTAGGTTGCGTCGTTCCCTGGAATATTGCTGAACAAAAGTTTAAGTGTCCCTGTCATGGTTCCCAATACGACGCCACTGGTAAGGTCGTCCGGGGTCCCGCACCTCTGTCTCTAGCTCTAGCTCACACAGCACCAAAAGATGACAAAATTGTCCTCACCAAATGGACTGAAACTGACTTCCGTACTGGTGAAGCACCTTGGTGGGCTTAGGGAGTTAGGAGTTAGGAGTTAGGAGTAAATGACTTTTGACTCATAACCGATTTACTTGACATTCAATAGAGAATTGTTTTCCTTATAGAGATGAGAAAAGCTTGTACAACAGCGAGGTTAACTCGCAGTGCTAGAGCAATGATGAAAACATTGCTCATCGCGATCGCCACGGTGACATTTTTCTTCACCAGCGATCTTGCCCTTCCCCAATCTGCTGCTGCATATCCATTTTGGGCACAGGCAACCTATCCCGAAACCCCCCGCGAACCGACTGGGCGGATTGTTTGTGCTAACTGTCACCTAGCCGCAAAGCCAAGCGAAGTAGAAGTTCCCCAATCAGTGCTACCTGATACGGTTTTTAAAGCCATCGTCAAAATTCCCTACGACACCAACTTGCAACAGGTGGGTGCTGATGGTTCTAAAGTCGGCTTGAATGTCGGTGCTGTGCTGATGCTCCCAGAAGGCTTTAAGATTGCTCCTGAGGAACGGATTCCTGAGGAGATCAAGAAAGAAATTGAGGGACTATACTACCAACCCTACAGCGAAGACAAAGAAAACGTTGTCATTATTGGACCGCTTCCTGGTGAACAGTATCAGGAAATCGTCTTCCCCATTCTTTCTCCTAACCCCGCAACTGACAAGAACGTCCACTTTGGGAAATATGCGGTTCACTTAGGTGCTAACCGGGGAAGGGGACAAATTTACCCTACTGGCGAGAAGAGCAACAACGCCGTTTATAACGCTTCCGCCACCGGCACTATTAAGACAATAGCCAAAGAGGAAGACGAAGACGGTAACGTCAAATACGTCATCAGCATCCAGGATGAATCTGGTAAAGTTGTAACTGATACCATTCCCCTTGGACCAGAACTCATTGTTGCGGAAGGGCAAGCAGTCAAAACTGGAGATGCTTTGACCAATAACCCGAACGTCGGTGGCTTCGGTCAAGCTGATACAGAAATTGTGCTGCAAGATACCAGCCGAGTTAAATGGTTAATCGCTTTCATTGCGCTTGTCATGTTAGCTCAAGTTATGCTGGTTCTGAAAAAGAAACAAGTTGAAAAAGTCCAAGCAGCTGAAATGAATTTCTAAGTACACAATTGCATAAATTCATAGCGTTTGTTCGTACTTGCGCTGTCTTCGCCCTGAGCGCAACTACAAGCCTTTGATCACGATACGAATTTATGAAATAGAGTACAAAGTCTTAGTGGTAATTGAATATTTGATTGTAAGACAGACATCTTGTCTGTCTTTTTTGTTGGAGGATAAAAGACTCTACGTGATCAATACATTCAAAGATGTTGCTCAAGTACAGGCGATCATCTCTCATAAGATTTATATCTAAAGCTCTACGGCAATCATTTGGAAAGCTTGTTTAATGCCTTGGGCTAAAGGATGTTTTTGTTGCTGTGCATAAAGGTCAGCAGCTTGACGATAAGCTGACCACATATCGCGGAAATTTTCAACTTGATTGTCTTGACTTCTGGTGTTAAGTAAAACCCAACCTAAATTATGATATGCTTCTGCGTAGTCTGGTTTTAAATGAACTGCTTTTTCTAAACATGAGCGTGCTTGTGACCATTGGCTTTGTTTACCAAATAATGTACCCAGACGAAATTGTATAAAGGCATCAGGTGGAAATTTCTGATTGTAAGCTTCATAAGCTTGGACAGCTGCTAGTATATTTTGCTGGTGTTCTTGCGCAATGCCTAAATTGACAAACACCCAGTTAGGAACTTGTGCTTGATGTTTTGCTTGTTCAAAATTAGGAATAGCATCAGTCCACAAACCAACGAGTGCTTGCTTCCAACCTTTAAATCCCCATGCAAACGCGCTATCAGGTATTTGGGTCGTAAACTCTTGAAGACATCTTTCGACATCAGTACCCTGTTTCGTAACGACTGCTCGTTCTAAAGCAATAGTTAGACAAGGATATACCCAGCGTTGCATATCTTGAGAATTATTAACGTAGGTTTGTTTAGATTGAGCGATCGCAAGTCTTGCAGCGCGGATGGCTGGTTTCCATTGTTGTCGATTAACAGCGATCCAGGCTTGTAGTCCTAATGCAAAAGTGGAATGACTATCAAGTTGAAGTGCCTTGGAGACGGCAGTTTCAGCTTGTTCCCAATGACCAGACTTTGCGATCGCCCAAGCAAGATTAGCTTGTATCCAGGACTCGTTAGGGGATAAGTTTGCAGCTTGCTGCAAGTATTTTACTGCTGCTGACCAGTTGGCTTGACGACAGTTAACAAGACCTAAAACTCCATAGCCTCTGCCATCATTTGGTTTGAGTTGAATGGCGTTCTTGGCGGCGACTTCTGCTTGTGAGTCATTCATATAAATGTGAACTAGTGCAAGTTCAACCGCAGCATCACCATTATTAGGCTCATTTGCGAGACATTTTTCATAGGCTGGAACGGCTTCTGCTAATTTGTGTTGTTCAACTAACTGGCGCGATCGCCTGAGAGTTGGCGAAACAAGCTTACCTTTGAGAGCATCAATTAATTCATCTGCCGTCTGAAAACGATCCTCAACCCGCATTCGCATTCCTGTTAAAATTATCTGCTCCATTTGCACAGTGAGATTAGGAACTAACTGTCGAGGAGGGATAAGAGTTTCTGAATGAACTCTATCTGTTGCTGCGGCTGGAAGTTGACTAGTCAACAACTCATAGATTGAAGCGCATAAAGCATAAAAATCAGTGCTGGGGGAACGTTTACTCCGGTAGCTGTACTGTTCCAAAGGTGCATAACCGCATGTTAAAGTGATGCTTACTTCACTTGTTTGACCTGCAATAAACTCTTTAGTCGCACCAAAATCAATTAATATAGCTATATCTTGATTATTAATAATAATATTTTCTGGCTTAATATCCCGATGAAGTAAATTATTAGAATGAACGACTTTTAAAGCTTCGGCGACTTGAATAAAATATCGTTTAGCTCTGGTTTCTGCCAGGATACCTTCTTCTTTTAAAATTTTTCCCAAGGATAACCCAGGAATGAATTCCATAATAATATAGGCCGTGTTGTTTTCCTCAAACCATTCATATACTCTAGGAATGTTAGGATGTAAACATTTGGATAAATACTCTGCTTCTCGTTGAAAATTTTTGATTTGTTGTTGCCGAACGACTGGCGTAATAGAATTAGGCCAAGTCACTGTCATTCCTTGTCTAATAGCTTTTTCCGGCCATAACTCTTTAATGGCAACATTGGCTGATGTTGTTGAATCCATGCCTTTGTATGTAATCCCGAAACCGCCTTCTCCAAGGGTGTTTTCTATTCGATATCGTCGCTGTCTGAGTAATGTATCATATGGCAAATGGTAAACTGATGTACTTTCAGTAAGAGCCAGAGGTGTACCACAAATCATACAACTAACTGTACCATCAGGATTTTCTGTGAGGCAACTTGGACAGGTGATAAACATTTTTATTAAATGCCTTAAATTAGCGGAATCTTTTAAATAGAATATTTCAAAGCAAGAATTGTCGCATTATCATGTGCGCCTCGTGATAGCACTTTCTCAATTGTTGCATCAACAGCTAATTGTAAAGTCTGATAGTTGGCAAAAATTTCTGCTAACTCATCTGCTGGAACTAAATCCCAAACTCCATCAGAGCAAAGAATTAGAATGTCGTCTTCTTCTAGAAGCATTGATAACTCTGTACCGAAACGGCTTAAATCCTGTACATATCCTTCACTTAATCTTCGTTTTGAGCCAAGAGATTTTGTCAAAAGATTACGGTCAGGATGCTCTAAACTTTCTTCATATGTAATTTGACCGCTAGCGACAAGCATAGATACCATTGAATGGTCTTCGCTTAATTGGCAAATTTGGTTATTCCTTAACAGAAAAATCCGACTGTCTCCCACATGGGCGATCATTAATTCTCGACCGAGTGCCATAACTAAACTTAGGGTCGTACCTCCATCTCGCACATTACTAGCTACGGATTCATTAGCTTGTTGAACTAAAGAAATTAGCCATTCACCACGCTTTTTCTGGTTACTCAAATCAGCGGGAATAAGAGCCTCAACGACTGCTTTTGCAGCCAGTTTACTAGCGACTTCTCCTTGAGCCATCCCTCCCATACCATCTGCTAAAATACCTAATATGAGTGGCTCTGAATTGCTTAAAGATTGTTGTCTGACTCCGTAGCTATCTTCATTTTGCAGACGACTGATTGACAGACCCACTGTAGAATAGCTTGCTACCTTCCACTGCACTTGAGGCGATCGTATTGACTGGCGGGTTTCAACTAAAAGACTCAAGAGCTGAGAGAGGGGAAATCGCTCTTCTGCAATAGGAGAAAGACAAATCTTGAGAATTTGGTAGATGTAAGGAACGGGTTTGATGTCCAACTCACCAACGTGACCTTGAGGAGGAAGTTTATGATGAATAGTCTGATACAATAGGGAACCCACAGTATAGGCACTCATTTGCTCACTAATGGTACAACTACTTTCATAAGCAATTTCCGGGGCGCAATAATCTGCGAGAAAACCAGAGGTAAGCTGAACGCCAACTGGGTAAGCACCCGTTAAATCAAAAAACTGAATCGGTGTTCCCATTTGAATAAACTTAGGGAATATCTGTATAAAACTCCATTGTCGCTGATAAATATATCGAAAGAATTGGCACACTTGGCTGGCTAGCAATAAAGAAGATTCTAACGAATTCTCTTTTGTGAGCCAAGCTGCTAAGGTTTCCGCTTCATCAGGAAAATAACTTAGTAATATGATTTTCTGCCCCAATGACTCACAACTTCTATCTTCTTCGTAGAAGACTTCCTCTAAATATTCTGGTTCCTCCTCTAGTTCTGAGTTCTTCTCTGAAGAATTATTGTTGAAATATTCTATTTCCTTGATCGCCTCCTCTGAGGCTTCAGAAAAATAAGAACTTTCCTCTAGTTTATTTTCCAAAACTGGTGAACTAGCAGAAACATAAACTGAGTCCTCTGTGACAGCAGCCAGTAACTCAGACACCATTTTGTAATTTCCAAGAGCTTGCCGCAGTTGCAGTTCACGATTTAGAACACCATCAACGGAGCCTACACGCAACAGTCCCAATTTTTGGGTTTCAGAATCAGGATTGTGTATAGTAACTTTGAAGTAATGAACGTCTGCAAATTGACCTAAATGTGATTCAATCTCCACTCTAAATTTATCTATCAGGCAGCAGGTAAATTCTTGGAATATTAAAGTAAAATTTGATTTAGTTTCTGGTAATTTCATATCGTTAAACATAAATAAATTAAAGTTTGTAGTTGCGCTTTAGCACTAAAGCGCAACTACGAACAAGCCTTGAAGTATTTTGAGCTTAATTATATTCACCTACTTACGGGTTGTGAAAAAGAAAGCGAATCTTGCCAAATGCAATCTCGTCTCCGGAGTTTAATGTTTCAGGCATGGTAATTCTTGCTCCAAAGCGGGACTGACCTGAACGTTTAATGAAAACACCGTTAGTAGAGCCGAGATCCTTGGCTTTCCATTGTCCTGTTTCGTAATAAATTTCAGCATGACCTCTTGAAACCGTTTCTTCTCCTGGAAATCCTTCTAGGTCAACATCTACAGGCCCTGAATCTGGATCGAACCGCCCTACTATTGCACTGTTGCCATCTAAAGAAAATTCGGATACTGATGTTCCAGCCTGTTTAGAAATAAGTCTCGCAGTGTTTGCTGAAATTGTAGGAGAAGAAACATTAGTTGCCGCAGGTGTAGGCTGTGGTAGTGGTCGCTGAATTTCTATAATTTCATCTCTAGAATTCTCGATGGAAGGGGCTGATTTCTGGATTATTGTAGGGGATGAAGTCGGATCTACAGATACTGCTTTCAGTTCAGAACCACAAGCTTCACAAAACTCTATTGATAGTGCATTTTCATAACCACAATTTTGGCAGGTAATCATTGATATAACTCCTTGTTTATGTTAATTTTCGGTGAAATATTATTTAGTTCTAAGTTCCTGATACTTTCCGAATTTGTTCTTCTGAAAGTTCATTATTGATATCGCTGCCCATTTTCATAGTTTTGCCCTTAGACCCCATCTTGACGGTTTTACGAGTTCCAGATGAAAGCTTGCGAGTCTTGCGTAATTCGTTTTGGGCTTCTTCCAGAGATACAGTCATTGCCTGATTACCAAGTTTTTGGGTCATTCGTCTTGCTGTTTCTAGCAACTCTTCTGCATGCTGGGGATTTTGTTCAGCTACCCGTGTTGCCTGACCTACAAGTTGAGCAATATTGCACTGCTGGACGTAACTCATGACTTCTTGATCAACTTGTGCTGCCATCTGTCCAGCAACAAACTGGACAACAACATTTTGAGGAAGAAGTTCTCCGCGTCTGTTTTGTCCAGGGACATCGTAGGTTAAGCCAAGTTGCGCGATTCTCACTTTAGAGGCGGTACGAGGAGCTATAGTGAATTCCAGAATAAACACTGTTTCATCATTGGCTGAAGCGTTGCCTATAGGATAGGGTTCTTGAATTAGAGGAAATTCAGCTTGGGAAGGATAAGCCCGCACAATTCGAGTTAGTTTCACGCCCTGAACTGTTTTAACGGTTACAGCCAAGTTGGTGATAACTTCTTGCTGTGCTTGGGTGAATTCTTCAGAGATGGTTTTCGGCAGGTCAGTTATTGAAATCTGAGTACCGATGGAGTTTCCTGGAACTACATAAAATTGGCTACCTCCGGTTGTATCGCTGAGGGATATGAGTAATTCTTCGTTAAATTCACCAACACCTAGGGCTGTGATCGGGATGTTATTGCTGGCGAATTGTTGCGCTAGTTCTCGACATTCATATTCATCAACTGTCTGACCATCGGTAAAGAGCAAAGCACGACGGATGGTCATATTTTCATTCTTCAGCAGATCCAATGCTTGATGCAGCCCCTTTGCCATACAGGTTCCACCAGAAAATTTGCGGAGGTTGGCGATCGCATCTTCTAATTGAACTACCTGAGTTGCTGGTGTCAGTTCAATGATGGTAGAGGCTTGGTCATCAAACTGTACAATAGAGACGCGATCGCTCATTTGTAGTTTTTCTGAACGAATTAGGTGAAGTAAAGACTGGATAACAATATCTATCTTGGCTTGAACTCCTGTAACCTCTGTGTATTCTTTGCCATCCTGAAAATAAGTTCTACCAGTAGGCTTTGGTTCGCCAGTAACTGCTTCATACATGGAACCACTTGTGTCGATCACAAAAGTAAAGGTGGTTGATGGACGTGTGCCAGCCACATCTTTTGTTGGTCGCAGCTTCAGCATGAAAAACAGTTTTTGTTCTGGTGCATCTGCTGGTAAAAATTCTCGGTGAGGTGTGATAGATACATTTAGCATGGTTATTTTTATCTGTTGTTTTTCTACTTCAATTAGATATTTCTGCTATATGTTAAGAAAAAACTAATGGCGGCAGCATCCCGAAGCAGGGTTCTATATTGGATAATTCTGGAGTTATCAGTACAGGCAATTCTTGATTACCCGTTTCATGCAATTTGCTGATATTTTCTACTATAAGTAGCGGTAAATCAAGCGTAATTGCACTGTCTCGATATCCTTCTTTAATATCTTGTATCCAAGTCGTAATCATTTTGATGAGATGGAGATCATTGATTTTACAAGAGCTTTGCATTTGCAGATTTTTACGCAGGCTTTCTCTAATTTCGGTATTGAAA
The DNA here is from genome assembly GCA_903903925.1 of uncultured cyanobacterium. Taxonomy (GTDB): domain Bacteria; phylum Cyanobacteriota; class Cyanobacteriia; order Cyanobacteriales; family Nostocaceae; genus Stigonema. Next base: position 22,695 of record CAIVAU010000119.1, on the reverse strand, counting down.
ACCTGCTCAGGGTTATTCTCCTGTTGAGGAGTAAGGTTTAACACATATTTGTATTCTTCATGAAATTCTTTTATTCTGAGTGCAAACGTATATTTGACCATATTGAATTATGAAAAAAATATTGAATAATTAAGCATTATTTATAAGTTGACGAAACATACATTGAACACGCTATTTTAACTGCAAAAATTATCCTTAAGAAAGATTTAAAAAAGTTAATTTTTGGTTTGTCAAACTTATTCATAACCATTTCCTGAGAGAGAAGATATGGATTTAACTTTTTGTGAATCAGAAATTTTCCATTGACCATTATCTTTACCAAAATAATAAATACGTTTGTTTTTATATTTACCCGAATATTCACTATCAATGCCATTAGGTCCATGAAGATAAAGTTCCTCTTCAATACTCACAATTATCGCTGGTCGTTTTCCCGAATTTGTAAACTCAATAACATCGTTAATCCGAGAATAATTATAGGTATAGTAGGAATTACTACTGCGAAGAGTATCAATAGAACCACCAGGTTTTGTCTCATCGTAATGAAATTTTCCGGTAGCTAATTCGTCAATTAAACTTGTATCAAAAGGTGGTGCAAAGATTCGAGGTTTAGCTTCAAACCACTTCTGAACTATTGCAAGTGCCTGTTCTTGGGTCAGGTCAGATGCTTCTGTATTTACTGAAATTGCTGAAGGAGGAATAGAAGTTTTTACTGAAGGTAAAGGAGAAGGAGAAACGGAAGGTACATTTGCTTGCAGAGAACCTAAAGTCATTTCCAAGTTAAAGGTTGTTGAACCGTTAGGTGCAGAAATTTGGAGAATGTATTTGCCATCTTTAGGTAAATTACTACTACTACTTAACAGTTTGTTATCTTGTGTATAAAGCCAAGTACAAATATTATCAGAAGTACGGTAACTCAGCTTTTGACCTGCTTTTGCTTCAAATGCGTATCCAACAGATTTATCAACCCTCGCTTGAGCAGATTCTTTTAGCGTTCCACTATTTAATAAAACCTGTTTGACATCTCCCTTATTTAAAACAGCCTTAGGTTCTTGCGGACAGCCTGTAGAAGCCTGAGTCGCTGGTTCTGATATTTGTGATCCCACCTGACAGGCAGAAGTCATTAACAAAGGTAAAAATATAATTAGTTTTTTCATGTGTAAATCTAGCCATTTAGATGATATTTTTTTAATTAAGGTGAAAATTTCCGTTCAAACAACCAACTGTTCTTTTCATCACTCCATACAAGGTAAATGCGTTTATAAGAATCTTTAAAGTTACTTCCACTATTCATGATGTAGTACAATTCTGCATCCACTAGAGCTGCGTCACTACTTTGGTTGACCAGGTGAATATTACCTATTCTGATATCACTAACACTATTCCACCACTGTAAATAATCAGAATAACCACCCGTCGATAGGCTTTGAAATTTGGGAGAAAGTTTACTCCATGTATCGCTGTAATTATGGTTTTTAAGAGATAAGTAATAGTTTTTGACAAACTCATCAGCGGCTGGTCGATGTGGTGCTGATGTCACTGCTGCTTGAGATAGTGATAAGTTAGCTGTAGTGGTATTGTGGGTAGGAGATGGAGACGTTTGCAGCGGAGTATCTAAACCCATTTCTAATTCAAAGGTTTGAACACCTTGACGGCTAGCCAATTGAATAGTGTATTTTCCCGCTTGAGGTAAAACTTTACTCTTTAGTAACTGATTCTGGGGACTATATACCCAAATACAAATATCTTCCTTAGTTTTGTAACTGATTTTTTGACCCGATTTTGCTTCAAAGGCGTATCCTTGGTTTTTATCAGGACTAAGTATGCCAGATTCCGTAACTGTCGGACCATCTAGCGAAACCAATTGAACATTATTACTAGAGAGTTTTCCTTGAGGTTTTTCTGGACATTCATTGGAAGTACTACTAACATTATTTGCACCTTGGGAAAACCCACTACACGCGCTGACTGTTAACAGAAGTAGACAGAATAATGTTGTTTCTTTTGCAAATTGGGGTGATGCAGCCATTTCAGCTTTAAATCTCCTGTGCTTCTTGTTTGAGATGTTTTGCCCAGAGCCAAAATGGAATGACTCCACCACCTACTAATGCTAAGAACACAACTAGTAGCATGAGTAGTCGCATGTTCAAGGGTAGCGATCGCCCAAAAACACCTATGGTGTAAGGCTTTGCTTCCGATGTGACTTTAGAATCTTTTGTGGATTGGACAACGACTTGTACATCATGCTTGGAACCCCGTTCCGCATTTGGCTCGATATAGGTGATTTCATACTCACCGAGTAGAGCATTTAAAAAGAGTTTCAACTTATCGGTGACAGCCTGAGCACTGGCAGAAAACTCAGAAATACCTCCTGTAACTTTGGCAATTTCTGCTAAACGCTCTTTGTCAACAAAATCGTCTTCGGGAACTTTATGGGGTCCATTACCAATGTCTGTACGTTTAGCAGGTCGGTTAAGACCATACTTTTGCCCCAACTCTTCTGGTGTTAAGCCATAACCCAAGGTATGAACGATGATTTGGTCATTCCGCTTTAATAGAGTAATTAGAGTGTTAAAGTCTTGTTCTTCATTTGCTTTGTTGTGATAACCATCAGACAAAAGAATCACGGAAAGTCTTGGCTGAGCTTGAAGAGAATCCTCTGGTACATAAAAGCGCTTATCCTCGGAGTTAGCTAAAAAGCGTACAGCCTTGCTGAGAGGTTCATAAATGTTGGTAGAAGCACAGGGTTTTTGACTCGCAAGGTAGTCAAGGTAGTTACTGAGCTTAAAATCACCGGCTGGGAAAAACTTATTGAGTTCTTCATTGCTGACTGAATTGCCTTCGCAATGAGGTCCCGGTTCGCCAAAAGGTACAATTGCTACTTGGGTCTTGGAACCACGATCCACCAAAGCTGCTGTAAATTCTCGAATCGCATTGATAGCCCCTGCCAACTTTGTCGTTCCCCGGCTATCCTGGTTGTTCATGCTGCCACTGAAATCTAGCAAGAAAATAATCCAAGCTGGTGGCGGTGTGGTGTCCGTAGCACTTTTCCAATCTTTATTGGGAAATTTAACTGGTTTATTGTCTACTAACAAACTGAAATCTGTATCTTGTAGACCCATTTCAGGTTTGTCATCAGTTCCTTTAACTTTGATGCGAACAGTGACTCGCTCATCGTTAACCGTAGGACTGCCAATAATTTCGGCAGTTTTAACTTGACCCCAACTAGGACTGCACAAACAACTTGTAAGCAGTACAGATAAACTAAGCCTGTGGGTCCAAGAAGCGATTGTAGTAAACAAATCTGAAGAATTTTTGTTCATTTTCGACCCACTTATCTTGAGGGTAAAAAGTTAGGACGTAGTTATGTTTCAAGGAAACCGATTTGCGAGAACTTAAACGTTCGCCATTGACTTCTATCGTTTTGAATAACACGGGGTTGGGAACGAGCAATGTTTGACGAGGTTTCAGTTCTAGGTCTGCTATGTACGACGGGAGATCGGGAAGTCGGATATGTGCCTTAACAGAAGAACCGATTCTGATTTTTCCTTTAGGCGGTAGTTGAATTGATAGTCCTTCCTCTATGCGTTCAGCATCGCTGTCGGTAACAAATTTCAGTCGGGACTCTTTCGTTTCAATCGTTGGATATTGTGGTGTGGGACGCGATTGATCGTTGCTGTCAAAAATGTTGTCTTCGGTATACTCGAAACCTGCACCTGCTCGCAGTGCTACCATGTAGCTTGGAGATGTGGAAACGCTAAACACCAAACCGAGTAGAAGTCCCAGGATAGAAAAACCGATGGGGTCTTCCACACCTTTCAACTCAGGCGGGAATTTACCTATGAGTTGCCGTAAGATTTCAAATATCAAAGCTGCTGTGAGACTTGCCGCAATACTGCCAAACAAACTCGTGAGGCGGCGTTGTCGAAAACGCTTGCGATCGCCTGCTTCAATACTGCGCCAACGCCAAGTCTCCCCTTCTGTAATCCCCGTAGAACCACCAATGAGTAACCAACCAAGTGTCCTGACGATGGGTGTGGGTACGCGAATTTGTGGTAAGAACAATATTTCTGAAATACCACCAGCGATTAACCCTGCAAGTAGTCCGAGTCCAGCAGCAAGACTGAGAGAACGCCAAGCAATTCGCAAATTCAATTTTGGTCGAGTGGGGTTACTGATAAAGATTTCAGTAAGCACCATCCCAATTGATAGGGAAATTGCTATGCAGGGAAAGAGGATTACTTCGGGAAATTGCTTTAATATGCCTTGGTCAGTTAGGAAAAATTGACCAAGATTCCAGCCAATTAAGGCTGAGGTGATGCCCGCTAGTACGTACAGATAGATTCTCATTTGAGATAGGAATATAATTTTAAATCAGTTTTTAGACGTTTTGTCACAATCCTTGTTACCGTCTTGTAAAGATATTTTTAGAGAATTAGCAACTTCACATTTTAATACATTGCTTGTTATTTGATTGTAAATAATTACTCCATCAGCTTTATCGACCAATGAATTATTATTACTATTTCTCTTTTTTTGATAACGATTGAAATCATTTTTAATGTTATCTTTTTTGTTTAAAATATCAAGAATTCGATTTTGAATTTCTTCTGGAGTTTTTTTAGATTGAGATTCACGAGAAAGTTCATTACTTATTTTGATAATTTCCTCATAGCTTTCATCCTCTTTGTTTTGTAAATAAACAGAATTTTTAGTACCATCTTGTTTGTTTGTGCTGGCATATACTCCTTTCTTTTTAGCAGAGTTCTGATCTTTTTTTTGATTGGTTTCACCAGATTGGATATCTAATTTTGCATCAGCAAAATTTGTCGTAATATATCCACGAAGTCCAAAGCCTAAAATTAAACTAATTAATACTATTGGAATTACAACTGCAACAGGCACGATTTTACCTCCTAATGTTATGATTGTGAGCCCCAATAATTCTAGACCAGTAATTTCTCTCTGGACGACAACTCCATAAATTTCAGTATTCCAGCCATTAGGTTGGAGTTGAGCAAATATTTTTTTGGGGACTTGTCCGTAGCCAACATGATAGAAAAAAGCAGATAGTTGTGGTCTGTTTAAATTAAGAAAAAGTTCAGCGAATGGCTGGTATTTTTTATGATAAAGGTGGTCACGCTTACTCCAGTAAACTTGCAATTCTCGCCGAATCTTCTGCCATGAAGTATTTGTAAGCCTAAAAGGTAAATCTCCTGCTCCAAAAGCAGATTTTTTCATTAATCTCAAATCATGCTCAATATCATCAATGAACTTACCCGATAACTTTCTCCAAAGTCCGTTATTTGAAGCAAGCAGTTCATTTACAGCTTTAGGATCTACATTGTGAGTGAGTAAACTAAATAATAAAATTTCAAATCCTTCATTAATCTTGATTTCAATTTTTCGTTCGGATTCAGGAATTTTGCTTAAAGATTCCCTAAATTTAAATTCAAATTCTGCAGCTACTTTCCAGGGATTATTTTGTTTATTTCCCTTCTCCAACCAAGACAGATACTCTGGTAAAGTCTGTGGAATCAGAAGGGATCTAAGCGTTAAAAGTCTTACCATTTGGGGACTGTATATACCTTGCTTAAGAGCTTTATCAGCACCATGCCCATCAAAAATATTTCGCCAGTAACTTTGCCAGTCGATTTGATCAATTTGGGTATCTCCTGAGTCATTAGTAATAGCTTCGATATATTTAATTTGGGCTGTAGAGGAGTTAATTAAACCCTTGATTGCAGACTTTATCGCTTGTTCATCTACCATTATTACAGGAAGTTTCTGTGTATTAAATTTAGCATTTTGCAAGAGTTCATAGGCTTTAGTATTGGCAGATTGAATAATTTGAAATCCTCTTAGTTGCTCAAGTGCTTCAACATTAAATGCCCAAGCAACTGGTTGATCATAGGCTTTTTCCTCCGCCAACTGATGAAGTTGATGAAGTTTTAGTTCATTGTATTCATCCGGTCTAATAATGACAGGTGCAGGATCACTGAAATCCGGAGGGTAAGGAATCTGCTGAGAACTGAAAGCAGGAATAGCTTCAGGAAGAATTTTTTCAACTTTGGTTTCTTCAAACGGGTTGAAAACAGGCATCCGCCTATATTGCCCCTTATATTCCTCAATCCATGCCAGAATTTGCGGGAGTCTGTTATCTCCCTTACATAGAAAATAATGGTATAAAGAAGCACTTCTTTTGTGTTCGTCCCGCCCTCGTGTGACTATAGCAACGACTGACCAAGCAGACTCTCCACTTCCCACGACACGACCAATTACTGCTGGCTGATTGCTGGAAGCGCCCTCAGCAACTGCAAATTCTTTATTAGCAATTGAACGCTGGACAGCATCGGGAATTGGGTCAATCGTCGCATTCATGTACTGTCCCGTGAATCCCCGTGACACCCAGCCACCATCGGCAGTTCTCTCAGGACGGATACCAGTGCTAAATTCATGAATTTCAACTGATTCAGTCATATACTTAATCCTTGTCTAATTCCTTATGCCGATCGCCTGTACACAGCCAGTAAATCGGAGCTACCAAACCGAAGGGTCGCCACCGCTTTGGGTCTTTGAGAACTGAGGTTGTACCATCCCGACTGCGACTGAGTTGCTTAGAGTTGGGTTCTTGGAAGCGTGTCCCTAACATTCCAAAAGCTGAGGTGGTAAAGTAGTCTACATTTCCTGCTCCCAATTGCTGCCAAGACTGTAACTTTCTGTGAACTTGCGGGAAGCGAGCTGATGCCAGATATGCAGGCTGATGCCGATTGACCCACAAATCTGTCTGTTCGCACTTTGTGAGTACAAGGGCAATTCGGCGCTTTGCCGCAATCATCTCAGTCCGATCTACAGCCATTAAAAACTTATCCAGACCATTGGCATACTCAGAGTCCTTGCGATAAGTTGTGCCATCAATCAAGAACATAATTCCCGTTGCTTGCAGACAATCCTCAAGGTAGTCCTCTAGTTGAGAATTTCCTGCTTGGTGCAGGAGGTCGGTAAAAAATTCTCCTGCGTAATCTTTGCAGCTAATATTCAGCGTGAGTAATTGCGAACTAAGGCTGACCTGAGAATTCTTCCAAGAAAATTGCCCCTTGAGAGCAATGCTAAGGGTGTAATCTTTAACATCTAATGCGCTAGCATCCAGTCTAGTTGGTTCCAGTTCTAACCCTTGCTCTAGAATATTTTGCGCCTTAGTGACCAGTTCTGAACCCTCTTCGTTAATAGAGGTGACAGTCTGAACTGGACTGGAAGGGTCAGCATTAGGCCAACGTGCCAAAGATGCCATGTAGGTTGTTTTGCCAGCGGCGCGATCGCCTATCACTCGCAAAACTGCATTACTTTGAACTGCCTCAGATAAATCTTTTGCCTTCGTCTGAATTTTAGTTAACCAATCACGCATCGTCTCTCATCCTCTTACCTGTACTAAGCCAATAAAGAGGGGAAATCATGCCATAGGGTTGCCAAACTGATGGTTTTCTCAAAACTGAATTTCTCCCATTGGTTCCCCATTCATCGACACGATTCGGTCGAGGGTCGTTTCGCTGGAGAATTCCAAAAGTCGATATGGCATAAAAACGTAAATTTTTCGGATGAATTTTTGCTGTTAAAATCGCTTTTGTTTCCGGTAGATGTACATCAAATAAGTCTATTTCTGGAGCTAACCGACCAGGCCACAGTTCACCTCTTTCACACTTGCTCATTGCTACAGCGATGCGTAAATCATTACCTCTGTCGTGAGAGTCCATTAAATCGGTAAATCGTTTTAGTACCCGGCTATAAAACTTATCTGTTCCTTTTTTCCATTCTGTTAATAAAATTAAACACCCCTTAACATCTTTCATTAAACATTCATCAATAAATTCTTCAGTTAACTGATTTTTAGTGCCAGACTCTAATTCTTCAAAAATCTCTCCTGGGTAATCTCTAATAGCTAAATTCATTTCTACTATTGTGAGTAAATTTTTTACCTCAATTCTAAATGAGTAAAAAGGTAACCTATCAATTCCTCCTGCCACAGTAGTCGGTTCTAATGAACCACCTTCTCGAATAATATTTTCAGCTTTTTCAGCTAATTCTCTTGTCTCATCATTAAGAGATTGAATAGTGAAATGATGAGCTTTTTTTCCTAATCTCCTTTTATCAGGCCAGTAGGCTAAGGCAGCTAGATAGGTTGTTTTGCCTGAACCTCGTGGACCAATAACGCGAATGTTACTCATGTTTTTCCTCTACTACTTAGCTAGAAAAGCTCCTAAATATATCCACGGCAGTTCTAATAAAGAGCGATTATAAATAGTTGTAATAAAGCAACGAACTGATAAACCTGAAATACTTTTGTTAATTTGTTCTAACTGCGTCTGAATCGAACTGAAGTATTTTTGCAAGACGTAGCTATTTCGTTGATGCCAATTAAATTGAGCGCTATTCGGGTTATACGTAAGTTTTAAAGCTTCCTGGTTGATATCGCAAAAAAGGTCTGCTTTATTTATGCAAACAACTATGTGTCGCGCTTTAGGGCAGTCCTGACGGAAGAACTCTACCCACCGATTAAACCTGTTAGACCATTGCTGTTGAGTCATAAACTCCTCTGCATTTACACCCTGATTTAAAAGTTCCCGATAGGGTGGAAGTATTAGTAAAATACCTTCACTTTTACGAACTGTCTCTAAAAAGCTTTTCCACTTGCCTGGGTTATCTAATTGCCATGTTTTCCGCCAGATTTCCCCTGGTGTATCTACCCAATCAACAGTGACTTGTTTAAAACCAGTAGGTAATTTCACTTGAATATCTAAGTACCGAGCATCAACTTCCTTATCTGCATCTGTTGCTTTAGTTCCTCCTACGCTATCGTCATATAAAAGTGCTTTGAGATATTCATAATCAGGATGACAAACTTTAACATAGTGACTTTTAGGGTTAGCTAACTCCATTGCCAAGTGTGTTTTACCTGTGGCGCGATCGCCTATATAGATTATTCCCATATTTCACCCATAATTAATCATCATCGTAAGTCCTAGATCAATTACTAACTTCTCTAGATCCCATAACGAAACTCGCTCATCTGCCAATCAATGCTTGAACCTATGTTGAATATTTTTCTTCCTTCATGTTTAATAAATTTTTCTGATTTAATCACCTATTATAGTAATAATCTATACATATAAAAAATGTCTCAGTCATATTACTTAAAGACGAATAAGTTATTGAGTACTTAACTTAGGTAAACGTTCACAGGATTTGAAACGCGGAGCGTGAAAAATGGGTTACTGAGGTGGTAGGGCAAATTACATGGATGAAAACTGTCTCGCCTACGCAAGTGAAGATCCGGTACAGTTGTTTGCTTGCAAATATGGGCAGCAGCAATCAGAACCTTGCTTTCGATAGATTCCTTAATCCTACTTAGACTACGATAGATGTGCGCTCAACCCTCAAAGCGCTATATCTGTAGATGGAGGTAGACATCAATTAGAGCAGGTACCTTAAAGGAAACTATTGGTCATGAAAATCAGTCTAGGATAATAAACCCACACTGACGTTGTTACGACAACCTTTTGCGTCAACAAGTCTATTGTGAGTGTCAACCTAGTCAAGTGTATTTTAAGTAACACAGAGAAAATCATCTCTAAGCTAAATTTTATACTTTAATCAAACAAATTATTGATTAAACTTAAATTTATGGGCAGTGTGATTTTTTTTGTGACCTCGGTTGACAAGAGGTTTCTTATCCTTAGAGGAAACCAGATTTACAGAACCATTCATGCCTGTATTGTTGGCTAGGCAACATTGGATTTATTCTTAAGAGTCGGTTAATTTAGTCATAGTGTGTAAAAGATATAAACCTACTTTATTTGAGGAGTGTGTATCCATGAATAGTTTATTTCGGCGGTCATCAGCAAGTGCGGTCTTTTTAGCTCTAGGAGTTACAGGTACTACAGTTGCTCCTGCAATAATTTCTGCTCCAGCTTCAGCTCAAATGACTCAGCAAAATCCCACAACACCATCAGATCAGGGAACCCCCCCTTCAAATCTCACTCCCATAACACCATCAAATCAGGGGACTCCTCCTTCAAATCTCACTCCCACAACACCATCAACTTCAGGGACTAACTTTTCTGACGTGGGATCAGATTACTGGGCGAGTCCATTTATTCAAGCCCTAGCCGCAAGAAATGTTATAGCCGGCTTTCCTGATGGCACTTTTAAGCCAGATCAACCCGTGACTCGCGCTGAGTTTGCGGCAATGATTCAAAAAGCTTTTAACGTCAACCCAGTTCGGCAGTTAAATGCTGGCGGATTTTCAGACGTTCCTCCTAACTACTGGGCTGCTGGTGCAATTCAAAAAGCCTACGAAACTGGATTCATGTCTGGCTATCCGGGCAATGTGTTTCGACCCCAGCAACAAATTCCCAAGGTGCAGGCAATTGTTGCTTTAACAAGTGGGCTAGGTTTGAATAATAGTAGCGCCTCACCAGATATTCTCAATACCTACTACGCCGACGCTTCGTCGATCCCGAACTATGCCGTAAATAATGTGGTTGCGGCAACACAAGCAAATCTCGTTGTTAACTATCCCGATGTTAAAACACTCAATCCTACAGGAGCTCTGACTCGTGCGGATGCAGCAGCAATTCTCTATCAAGCTTTGGTCAAACAGGGACAGTTACAACCAATTGCTAGCAATGTTGCGGCTGCTCAATATGTAGTAGGTGGAACTGCTGGCGGGGCTCAAGCTGGTGGTACTCAAACCTCCAACGACATTGTTTCCCTTGCTGCGTCTAGCAACTCCTTTACAACCTTGACTGCTTTATTAAAAGCAGCCGGGCTGACAGATACTCTACAACAGCCAGGGCCGTTTACAGTTTTCGCTCCAACTGATCAGGCTTTTGCTGCTTTACCTAAAGAGGCTTTACGACGATTGCAGCTGCCAGAAAACAAAGACGCGCTGGTTAAGATTTTGACCTACCACGTGGTTTCTGGTTCACTAACTAGCACTCAACTCACAACCGGAGAACAGAAAACCCTGGAGGGTGAACCTGTCCGGATTAAAGCTTCTGGAGATCATCTGACGGTAAACAAAGCAAAAGTCATACAGGCGAATGTCCAAGCCAGCAACGGCGTGATCTATGCCATTAACAAGGTCCTGCTACCGCCTGACTTTAAGTTAAGTGAATTGAAACGAGGAAGCTCAAATGCTGATAACGGTGGTGGTCCTACAATTGGTAGAGCGACTCGTGGTGGCAGAAGCTATATCGGGGTTGGCGGTAACATTGGTATATCAGGTAGTTCCGATTTGAGCAACGGAAACTTTGCGGTGATCACTAAACTTGGGGTGACACGCAATTTCTCGTTCCGACCATCCGCAGTCATTGGAAGCAATCCCGTCGTTCTACTTCCTATAACCTTTGACTTGACTCCAAAGGGAGTTGGTGACTTGGGTGGACGAGCCTTTGCTATATCTCCTTTCATCGGCGCTGGTGTTGCTATTGATACTGGTAACAGCGGTGACGTTGGTGCACTGGTAACTGGTGGTATAGATGTGCCTTTGGGTTCTAAATTGACATTAAATGGCACTGTCAATGCCGCTTTCCTCACTGACACAGATGTAGGGGTGACAATAGGCATTGGCTACAACTTTAGATAAGCAAATGTGCAAATAAGATTGCATATCTGACATCTTGCAGCAAGCGAGTTAGAGACACTTGCCTGCGATCGCCTGATCTTGTAGGTAAGGTCAAGGCATGAAACCCAAAAAAACCAACCACCGCCAAGACGATGGTTGGTTTTTTGGTTTAGCGGATCAACCCATTATCCTAAACCATAACCGTGGGTTACGGCTTAGAATGAATCTAATAACCATGCACTTACTAATAGTAGAATGTTCCCAGAGGAGTTGACATTGGCAACAAGCACCGACCTCAGCACATTAATCACCATTAACCCCTCAAACGATAGCATAAGTAGAGTTCCGCAAGGTGGATGGAGAAAAAACATTTTACAGAGGAGGGAGTGAGTTTGAAGCTTTACCCAACGAAGTGAAAATCGATCAAAATACTGGTTTTGTCAAGCCGAATAATGGCATTTCTGTTCATCTAGATCCCAATAAAGTTTGTGGGTTTGGAGGAGCTTATAAAATTCTTGACTTGCCCGATACTTTAAAAATTATTCAACGAGGGCGAGATCTGCAACATTATGAAATCGTTCCCCGTCAAGCTAATTTGCTTACCTTTGAACAGTTTAATGACGAACTCAAAAAAATCAAAGCAATTAAGGAGGCATAGAGTCAATGACGAACTATCCAGAGTTAAATTTTACATACGGATGGAACGATAAAGATGAAGTAGAAACCCCGATGAAAGGCTATAGGAGTGATGGCATTGTTCACAGTCCAGAGGGAAAAATATATCCTGTTTACTTCATCGATCCCGTTCGCTTACAGCAAGACTTGGAAGCAGAAGCGGAATTGGGATATCCTTTTTTAGCTGAACCTGGATTAATTATTTTACCTGAAGTTACCCGTGAAGCAATGGAAAACGCGGTTAGACAATTATGGGAGCAAGGTTACTTTAAGTCTTTCAACGCAGAAAAACAACAACCCATGAATGCGGCGGTAGAAACCTCGCTTTCCTCCATCGTTAAGCCTTTAGATCGGAGCAAATCCGCTAGGCTTTAATAGTACAAAATTACCGCTGAGGGTCTAGATTAGGGTCGCGTACGCTGACTATCATATTGGAACTCGTATTCACACGACTCCACTACGCTGTTCAAGTTGCTGTTGAAAGTAGTCTCGCAAGTTTGGAGGCAAAGCTGGAACCTGGATGGCGCGGTGTAATAGATCTGGATCGGTTACTTTGCGGTCAAAGAGCCTGGTAATATCGGCAACAGTGACGTAATTTTGATCTCGGCTGACAAGTTCTATTGTGTCACCAGTTCCGACTTCGCCATCCTGAACAACTGAGAAGTAAATCCCACTTAAACGGCTTGCCATAAATCGTTGAACCATGTCGGCTCGCCCGAATCTGATACCAAGCTTGTAACAGGGATTTCTTGGTTGTTTAACCATCACTTCAGCAGTGCCAATGCGAAATCGATCGCCAATATTTACCCCATCCTCTAACAATCCCTCAACGGTGAAGTTTTCGCCAAACACTCCCCAAGGCAATTCCATCTCAGGTAGTTCATGTTGCCAGTAAGCGTAATGTTCGCTTGGATAGGCATAGACGGCTTTGTCTACCCCACCATGAACCGTGAGATCCGCTTGGCGATCGCCATCTAAATTCAGGGAACGCACCCGAACCCTTCCTTCAACTGGTTCTTTAAAGATTCCAGTTAAAACGGGTCTGCCTTTCCACATGACTTCACGGGGAAGTCCGACATTTACAGAGACGATTTTCACAGTTTGTTTTCTCCTAAAGTTGAAGGGGTATTGAAACTCTAAGATCAAGATATACTAAATAAAAATCTTACTATTTGTGCAGTATAAATTCAATGATTACAACAGAACAACGTAGCTATACACTTCAAGAATACTTAGAAATTGAGGTAAAGAACCAGAGGATATTTGCCAATTTCTGCTCTATGCAGCATGGTTAACTCAAGAGCGGGTTTATCCGTTTAAAGATTTTGAAAAGGTTAAATGAAGTTTTTGGCAGATATGCAATACTTTTATGGCTATATCAAGCTATAAAAAGACCCCGAACCTCTACCCCCAAAAATTTCATGAAGTCGCAGAAAGCCTGAATGGGTGGAATTTTCTTAACTTGAGTACATAACTAATTAAAATTAATCATCCGGGTGATAGGATGCGATACTCATAGACAAAGATTTATTTTCTAGGTAAGTCAAAAGTAGCATAAACTCCAATATGGCTCACTACTAACAGCAACCGTATTGGAATAAACCTTCTCCTCAAAGGATACTCTTGGCACTAGGCAACCGGGAATTTAAAAGGAGAAAATGATGAATAAAACTTTTGCAACCATTGATGGCAATGAAGCTGTTGCCCGTGTTGCTTATTGCTTAAATGAAGTCATTGCCATTTATCCCATCACCCCCTCGTCATCAATGAGTGAATGGGCAGATACCTGGTCATCAGAAAGTCGTCCCAACCTATGGGGCACTATTCCCAGTGTGATCCAAATGCAGAGTGAGGGTGGTGCGGCGGCTGCTGTTCACGGGGCGTTGCAAACCGGTTCTCAGACTACCACCTTCACATCGTCCCAAGGATTGTTGTTGATGATTCCCAATCTGTACAAAATTGCAGGTGAACTCAACAGCGCTGTGATCCACGTTGCTGCTCGCTCCCTCGCCACCCAAGCCCTGTCAATTTTTGGCGATCATAGTGACGTTATGGCAGCCCGTGCGACTGGCTTTGCCCTATTGTGTTCCGCCTCAGTGCAGGAGAGTCAGGACTTTGCCCTCATTGCCCAAGCTGCAACTCTCAAGGCGCGAGTGCCATTTATGCACTTCTTCGACGGCTTCCGCACCTCTCATGAAATTCAGAAGGTTGAACTACTACAAGAGTGCAACCTCCGGGCACTCATTGATGATGAACTGATATTCGCCCACCGCGCCCGTGCGCTTACCCCAGACAGCCCTGTGTTAAGGGGAACAGCCCAAAATCCTGATGTTTACTTCCAAGCCCGCGAAAGTGTTAACCCCTACTACAACGCTTGTCCAGACATTGTCCAGCAAGTGATGAATCAATTTGGGGAACAGACAGGACGGCATTACCACATCTTTGAATACCACGGTGCCCCGGATGCCGACCGAGTGATTGTACTGATGGGTTCAGGCTGTGAAACGGTACATGAAACAATAGATTACCTGAATGCCCGTGGTGAAAAAGTTGGTATTGTCAAAGTCCGGCTATACCGTCCCTTTGATATCAAACGGTTTGTTGAGGCGTTACCTGCAACCACAAAGGCGATCGCCGTCCTCGACCGTACCAAGGAACCAGGTAGCATCGGTGAACCCCTGTATTTAGATGTCGTCACTGCTATCCATGAAGCATGGGAAAGTAGGGCGGGTGGAGAAGAGGACGATAGAGGGAGTGGCAGGGTGAACCCCAATACAAGTGCCCCATATCCCAAAATCATTGGCGGTCGCTATGGTCTTTCCTCTAAAGAATTTACCCCAGCAATGGTGCGGGCAATCTTCGATAACCTGGCTCAAATCAAGCCCAAGAACCACTTTACCATCGGTATAAATGACGACGTTTGCCAGACTTCCCTTACCTTTGACTCTAACTTTTCCACTGAACCAGATCACGTCATCCGAGCAATGTTCTACGGCTTAGGTTCAGATGGTACAGTTGGAGCTAACAAAAACTCAATCAAAATTATTGGTGAAGAAACCGATAACTACGCCCAAGGCTACTTTGTCTACGACTCCAAAAAATCAGGTTCGATCACAGTTTCCCACCTACGCTTTGGTTCACAATCAATTCGCTCAACCTACCTGATCACTCAAGCAAACTTTATCGGTTGCCATCAGTGGGTATTCTTAGAACGTATAGATATCCTCAAAACAGCCGTTTTTGGGGCAACTTTCCTGCTTAACAGTCCCTATGACGCCGATACCGTTTGGGAACACCTGCCGCTAGAAGTACAGCAGCAAATTATCAGCAAGCAGATTAAGTTCTACGTCATCAATGCTACCAAGGTTGCCCGTGAAAGTGGCATGAGCGGACGAATTAATACAATCATGCAGGTGTGCTTCTTTGCATTAGCGGGTGTTTTGCCACAGTCAGAAGCGATCGCCAAAATCAAGCAAGCAATTGAAAAAACCTATGGCAAAAAAGGCAAAGAAGTCGTCCAGAAAAACTTGCAAGCCGTAGATAGAACGTTAGAAAATTTACACAAAGTTGTTGACTGTTTACTGTTGACAGATGAGTGGAAAGAAAAATCAGTCAACAGTCAACCATCAACCGTTAACAATTCCCCCAAGTTTGTCCAAGAAGTCCTAGGCAAAATCATGAAATGGCAGGGGGATGATTTGCCTGTCAGTGCCTTACCTGCTGATGGGACTTATCCTACGGGCACAACTAAGTGGGAAAAACGCAATGTGGCACAGGAGATTCCTGTTTGGGATTCGGTGGTTTGCATTCAGTGCAGCAAGTGTGTCATGCTTTGCCCTCATGGAGTCATTAGAAGTAAGGTTTATCAAACCGATGAGTTAGCTCATGCTCCCCTAACTTTCAAGTCAGTCGGTGCAAAAGATAAGGACTTTGCTGGTCAGAAGTTTACCATTCAGGTTGCCCCAGAAGATTGCACAGGTTGTGGTATTTGTATAGATATTTGCCCTGGCAAAAATAAATCCCTGCCAGACCGCAAGGCAATTAACATGGAACCGCAGGGGCAACTACGGGAGCAAGAACGGGAAAATTGGAATTTCTTTTTAAGTTTGCCAAATGCTGACCGACGGCAACTCAAACTTAACCAAATTCGCCAACAACAACTACAAGAACCTTTGTTTGAATTTTCTGGTGCTTGTGCTGGTTGTGGCGAGACACCTTATCTGAAATTGCTGACGCAACTGTTTGGCGATCGCTCAATTATTGCTAACGCGACAGGTTGTTCTTCTATCTATGGTGGAAACCTACCCACAACCCCTTGGACAAAGAACGCAGATGGGCGAGGTCCAGCATGGTCTAATAGCCTATTTGAAGATAACGCAGAATTTGGATTTGGTTTCCGCCTCTCCCTAGACAAGCAATCAGAATTTGCTGGTGAACTCTTAGAACCATTAAGCAGTGAAATCGGTGATAGCCTAGTCCTGTCTATCCTGACTGCACAGCAAAAGACTGAAGCGGATATCTACGAACAACGCGAACGGATAGCACTCCTCAAGCAACGGTTACAGCTTTTGTTGACTGAATCCTCTTCCCAATCAACCACCACCAAAGTTCAACAACTTCTCACACTTGCCGATAATCTCGTGAAAAAAAGTGTCTGGATTGTTGGCGGAGATGGTTGGGCATATGATATTGACTTTGGCGGACTGGACCATGTGCTTGCTAGTGGTCGCAATGTCAACATCCTAGTCATGGATACTGAGGTATACTCTAATACGGGGGGACAATCCTCCAAAGCTACCCCACGAGCAGCCGTTGCTAAGTTTGCTTCAAGTGGTAAGCCAGCACCCAAGAAAGATTTAGGGCTAATCGCCATGACCTACGGTAATGTCTACGTGGCGAGTGTCGCAATTGGCGCACGAGACGAACACACTCTCAAAGCATTTTTAGAAGCAGAAGCTTACAACGGACCTTCACTGATTATTGCCTATAGCCATTGCATTGCTCACGGCATTAACATGGCTACAGCAATGAGTCACCAGAAGGCATTAGTGGAATCAGGTCGTTGGTTGCTGTATCGTTACAATCCTGATTTGCAGAAACTTGGGAAGAATCCCTTACAGCTAGATATGCCATCGCCCAAACAGCCGATAGACCACTCAATGTCCCAGGAAAACCGCTTCCAGATGCTCACGAAGAGCCAACCTGCCCTTGCCAAGCAACTGCTGCAAGAGGCCCAGACCGATGTAGATGCTCGTTGGCAATTTTACCAGTATCTAGCAGCCCGCCCTCAGCCAGAAGGTGAATTATTTCCTCGCAATCACCCAGACTGCGTGAACAATTCCAAGAATATAGAAGCCAAAAATTGTTAAAAGTAGATTAATCCAAAAGTCTCTGCCAATACCAACTTGTAAAAAAACGCCAAGAGGCGGTAGGAATATAGCACAGATAATCTTAATTAAATCCATAGCTCTCTCCCCTGGATAATAATTTATTTATTTTCTAAAAGATAGCATTTATGCTTGAGACCAATTAGATTGGGGAAAGTTCGGTAAACCGAACTCTCTAGCCTCCGCTAATCTTGGCTTTATAACCTAGCTGGAGCAAAATTTCGAGAATTTTCTGTTTGTGATCGCCTTGAATTTCAATTTCGTTGTCTTTGACTGTACCACCTGTACCACATTGGGTTTTTAACTGCTTCACTAACTCTTGTAAGGTTTCTGGTTTGGATTGAAAACCACTGATCACTGTGACGGTTTTACCTTTGCGTCCAGATCGGGTAGCTTGGACTCGCGGGTTTTGTTGAGAAGGAGGGAGTTCTCGTATTGGTCTTTCCAGTGGGGCGGAGTAGCCGTTGCCAAATTCTTGGTAGGCGAAGTGGTTTTTAGAGGAGTTCTGTTTTGATGATGACATAGGGTTAAGACGCGATAAAGACAAAGATTTATCTCTATCGACAAGAGAAGGAGAATGAGTTAACTTTATATATAATATCGCTCCGTTATTTTAGCTTGTTTTTGACTTCTAGTGGTCTGTCAAATTCATTTTGATGGGTTCGTAGTGTGAGCGTCTCGCTCACGAAGCGAGCTTTCCGGCTCGCACTACCTATCAATTTAATCTTGACAGAGCACTAGTAGCTTGTGTCATTAATTCTCACGGGTTGAGAAGTTCGTAGTAAGGACTTTAGTCCTTAACTCCAAGAGCGCTTTAGCGCAACTACGAACCCATCAGGCTTAACCCTTAGTTTCGGATTGACAACCTACTACCACTGCTTTAACCTCAGGTTCTCAATCAACTACTCAACGCCGTGATGCACAAACTCAGTATATACATGTTATCACGGATACAGTGATCCCGATGTGCATACGGTGGCAGAAAATCTATCCACAGCATAAATTGGATTAAAAGTCAATAGTTCATAATTGCTCGCCATTAATATTAAGAAACAAAAATCTTGGGGATGCGTCTTTTTAACCTACACATTATTTAATTTTTCATGTTGCGACAAACTGCTTTTGGCGTTGCTTTAAGTATGCTTGTCCTTGCGAGTGGATTCACATCGAATATTTATATAAGAAGTCATACTCTTACCCAGAAGCCTACCCAAAATCAACTTTCTCCCATTCAATCAAATCGAATTGTTATATCCACTACTCTAGAAAAGTCAGTTTTTGAACAAATTAATCGATTTCGGGTTTCTAATGGTCTGCCAAAGCTCTCTCTAAATGCGAATATCTCTCGACAGGCAAGAATTCATAGTCTAAACATGGCTAAAGGTAAAGTACCCTTTAGTCATCTGGGATTTAAACAGCGAGTTAAAACCATCTCTATTGGCTACTTTAGTGCAGGGGAAAATCTTGCCTTTAATCAGGGATATAGCGACCCTGCTAGTGAAGCTGTTGTCGGTTGGCTCAATAGCCCTGGACATCTTCACAATGTTAAAGGTAATTACAACCTAACTGGTATTGGTGTTGCTACTAATGGTAAGGGAGAAGTTTACCTCACACAAATTTTCCTTCGTAGTAAATAGCTTTAAGAGGGAGCAGGGAGCAGGGAGCAGGGGGCAGGGAGCAGGGGGCAGGGGGCAGGGGAGCAGGGGAGTAGGGGGGCAGATCCCTGCTCGTACCTCTATTTTTTCACGACTAACAACTAACAACTAACAACTAACAATTAGGTGATTCATGGAAGATTTTCAGGTTTGCGATCGCGACCTTAATGATGTTACTCTCTCCGAGTATTTGCAAGCTGAGGCGATCGCTGTAGATACGGAAACGATGGGATTATTGCCGCAGCGCGATCGCTTGTGTCTTGTCCAACTGTGCAACCCTGAAGGCAAAGTAACTGCAATCCCTATTGCCAAAGGACAAACCGATGCTCCAAACTTAAAAAAACTGCTGGAAGCAACGAATATCGTCAAGGTATTTCACTTTGCACGTTTCGACCTTGCCACCTTGCGTTACAATCTAGGCATTAAAGTTCAACCTGTCTTCTGCACGAAAATTGCCAGTAAGTTATCTCGTACTTACACCCAACGCCACGGACTCAAAGACGTCGTGCAAGAGTTGGAACACATAGAACTTGATAAAAGTGCGCAAAGTTCTGACTGGGGAAATGCCGCTCATTTATCTGCTGCTCAGCTGAGTTATGCTGCTAATGATGTGCGCTACTTGCTTAATTTGCGGCTGAAGCTGAGCCAAATGCTAGAACGAGAAGAACGATTGGATCTGGCAGAAGAATGCTTTCGGTGCTTACCAACTATAGTTTCCTTAGATTTGCTACAATTCAAGGATTTATTTGATCATTGACAGCCCTTTGGGCAGGGCAGGAGCTAGATGTGACAGTTTACACGAGAAATTTATGTCTCACCACTGAATTCGGATTACCGAATTCAGTGGGAGCTGAGGGCGCGAAATAGCTAAACTTTTTTGTTCTGTGTTTCCGCGTGTTGTTGCAATCTGGCTACAACGTTGTACTCATCAGTACCAGCGGGAGTTCAAGATTCTACAATTCCTTCTGTAGAACCACCAATTGCCTTCCATGCTGCTAAACCGCCTTTGAGTTCAGATACACGTTCAAATCCAGCACTTCTGAGCAATTGTGCAGCTTCGGCGCTTTGTTGGTTAGTGTCACCGTAAACGTAGATATCACGGATTTTTTCTAACGATAGTTTTGCCCGTTCTACTAGTTGATCAATTGGCGTTGGCAATGCGCCCAAGATCCGACCATTGTTGTAAGCACTGCGCTCGCGCACATCTAGAATTGTAAAAGCTGGATCGCCCCATTCTAGACGAGACTTTACGGAATGAACATCAGATTGTGGTTGGAGCGGTATAGATGAAGGATGTGGAATGACATTAGCAACTACATTAGACACTTTCTCTACTGCTGATTCCACAGCTTCCTGCACTGATTCCTTTGGTGATTCGGACATATTAGTATTCCTCGCTAATTAAATTTGGATGCCCTGCAAAAGCCTTAATGCGATATTACATCAATACAAGCCCTCAGCTTGTGTGTCTTAACATCAGATTTACCAAGAACTTTTGCTTGAATTTATTCTTTTGACAGCAATGTAACTGAAAAATTTACTTTAATTAATCTTTCTTGAGAATGAAGATGCTAAATTTCCGTCCAATGATAGACTCACTGATTAAGTCAACAAGTCTGTGTAGATTTAACTAAGTTTAGGTTGCCCCGCTGTGAAGTCAAGAATGCTGCCAACTCTATGGCTGCTTTCATACTCGTAGCATCGGCAGTTCCTTTACCTGCAATATCAAATGCTGTTCCATGATCAGGTGAAGTCCGAACAAAAGGCAGACCAATAGAAGTATTGACCGCTCGATCAAATGCCATCAGCTTGACAGGAATTAAGCCTTGGTCGTGGTAGAGTGCTAGGTAAGCATCAGCAGGATTTTGCGAGAGAGCATCTGTGTACCAAGCAAGACCAGGCTTGACCCACATTGTATCTGGTGGAATCGGACCTTCTATCTGTAAGTTTGGGTAATTTTGTCGCTGTTGCTCAACCCACGGAATTAACCAATCTTGCTCTTCATTTCCCAGTTGTCCCTGTTCACCACTATGGGGATTCAAACCAGCAATTGCAATTCTAGCCTTGTTTAAACCAAAATCTTTCTCCAAGCACTCCACCAGTAGCCCAAGTTTTTCCGTCAGCAACTGCGGTGTCAATACCTGGGGTACTTGACTGAGGGGAATATGTGTTGTAGCCAGCATTGTACGGAGTGTCCAGCCAGTGTGGGGCGATCGCGCCACAAAAAGCATTCCCACACGCCCAGTACCTGACTTTTGACCCAAAAGTTCTGTCTGACCAGGATAATTATAACCCGCTGCCTTCCATGCAGCTTTAGCTATTGGACCCGTCACAATCCCGTCAAATTCAAAAGCCAGTGCGCGGGCGATCGCTGCTTCCATATAGGCAAAACTTGCCGCACCACTTGCCGCATTCCCTGTGCCTATCACAATTTTACTTTTAATCTGCCCGTCTAACTGCACATCGAGAATCGATAAATCTGCCGGATTTGCTAAAGCCGCTGAACTCTCAGCTAAATTATTCAGTTTGTGATAATTGTCCAGCAGTAAATCGAGGCTACCCACCAGTGTCACATCACAATTTTTGCTAACTTCCGGATCTGCCAGGGCTTTTAAAATGACCTCTGGACCAATTCCCCCTGGATCTCCTAACGTCAGCAATAGACGCGGTTTATGCTGTAATTGTGATTTAGCAGTTTCTTGATTTATTTGACACATAATAATTTTTATTGTCATTCTTTACTCTTTCTGTCAGCACGTCAGTCCTAGTTACAATGCTTTACACGACTTTAATACTAGAGCGTCTCTTCCGAGCTTCTGGTAAACTTAACTTAATTCAATAAGTCCCCAAGGAGAATGACACCAATGGGTGGAGAAATGTTCAATGCGGCTCTGTTATCCTTCAGCTTAATCTTTGTAGGCTGGGGTCTAGGTGTATTGTTGCTGAAAATTCAGGGCGCGGAAGAGGAATCTTAAGAGGGAGCAGGGAGCAGGGAGCAGGGAGGCAGGGAGCAGGGAGCAGGGAGCAGGGAGCAGGGAGCAGGGAGGCAGGGGAGCAGAGGAATCCCCATCATTAAAATTAGGGGATTTGTGTTCTTGACGCAGTATTTCTCTTGTGGTGCGTCTCGATCTGACATAATTTCTTTTTCTACTCCACGATATCCAAGATCAACCACAATAACAACTTGTTTAGTGGTGACAGGATGATTCTTGTATATTGAATATATAATCATGTCTTTTCCCTTTCTTATGGGCTGCTTTGTGAAGGATATAATCATCTTTGTTAACCGTAATCTGATTCTTGATAGTATGTCTTTTCTTCTTACCTGAGTAGAATATCTTTCTTTTATTCTTAT